>NZ_JBEXUR010000001.1:655561-655693 GCF_040614415.1 Micromonospora sp. NPDC005979
GTGCGGTGGGTCGGCGCGGGGTGGCGGAGCTGGAAGGTGCGGTGGGTCGGCGCGGGGTGGTGGAGCTGGAAGGTGCGGTGGGTCGGCGCGGGGTGGTGGAGCTGGAAGGTGCGGTGGGTCGGCGCGGGGGTA
>NZ_JBEXUR010000001.1:655789-771746 GCF_040614415.1 Micromonospora sp. NPDC005979
GTGGCGGAGCTGGAAGGTGCGGTGGGTCGGCGCGGGGTGGCGGAGCTGGAAGGTGCGGTGGGTCGGCGCGGGGTGGCGGAGCTGGAAGGTGCGGTGGGTCGGCGCGGGGTGGCGGAGCTGGAAGGTGCGGTGAGTCGGCGTGGCGCGGCGGAGCGGGGAGGTGCGGCTGGTGGGGAGGTGAGCCAGCGCGCACCGGCGGGCATCAGGTACAGCTCGCGGCGGGCGACCGCGTCGCCGTTCGGGCCGAGCTGGTAGGCGTCGATCCACAACCAGCCGTGGTACGTGTGCCGGTCGGTGAGGGCGCGGATCACCCGGACGGTGATGGGGCGGGCGAACTGCGGGCTCGCGGCACGGGTCAGGTGCAGCAGGTCGCCGGAGCGTACCTGCGGTGTCTGGTCGATGGGCATGATGATCTCCCTGGCAGGCGTGGGGAGGGGCCGCCCCGTGAGCGCTGGCCCAGAGGGCGGCCCCGATGCGAACGCGTCCGCCGGGTCTCGGGTCCTCCACCGGCCGCGCCGTTGGTGACACTCTGCTGTGGAGGCCACTACGCTCGGAAGGTGCTTCGCTGGTTCGGGCTGAGCTGGCGAAACGTTCCACGCCGGGCAGTGGCGTGAGTAGTCGATCTTCCGGTTTGGAGAGCACTGAATGGCCGATCTGCCGCACTCGCTCGCCGCGTTCATCGTGGGAGAGATCCGTCGCGCCCGAGGGGCTGCCGGGATGACGCAGGAATCGTTCGGTCGGGGTGCCGGGTTCAGCGCATCGCACGTCAGCGCCGTGGAGAGCGAGACGCGGGCGCTGACGATGGACTTCATCAAGGGCGCCGACCGCGCCCTCAAGAACAACGGCCTGTTCGAGCGCATGGTCGCGAAGCTCGGCGCGCCGTCCTGGTTCCTGCCGTGGCTGGACGCCGAACGCGTCGCGACTCAACTCCGGTCGTGGCAGCCGTCCCTGGTGCCGGGCCTACTTCAGACCGAGCAGTACGCCCGAGCGGTCATTCGTTGCGACGACACGCTAAGTGAGGAGGAGGTCGATAAGCGGCTTGCCGCTCGCCTGGACCGGCAATCGATCCTCACTCAGCCGAAGGCACCGCAATTCGTGGCGGTCATCGGGGAGGAGGTGCTGCGGCGTGCGGGCGAGGATTTTCGGGCAATCATGGCAGGGCAGATCACCCACTTGACGGTTATGGCAGAGCGGCCGAACGTCAGCGTCCACATCGTGCCGAATGACGTCAGCATGCACGCAGGGCTGACTGGTCCGTTCATTCTGGCGCGGGCTGCGGACGGTAAGTGGGTCGGCCAGTTGGAGAACCAGCTTGGCGGGCTGGTCATCAGTGGCGACGATGACGTGGCTACGCTTCTGTCGAAGTGGGAGACCATACGGAACGAGGCCCTACCTCGACGGCAGTCAACCGACCTGATGAAGGAAGTGGTGACGTCATGGACCTGATCGACGCCGAGTGGCGCAAGTCCACCCGCAGTGGCTCCAGCGGGGGCGACTGCGTCGAGGTTGCGGACAATCTGCCGGGCATCGTCGGCGTGCGGGACTCCAAGGACCCCGACGGGCCGGCGCTCGTCTTCGGGCCAGCGTCGTGGCGGGCGTTCGTCGCCGATCTCGCGCGCCGTTCGTAGCCAGCGCGACCCAAGCGACAAGCGCCCGCCCCCGAGAACCGGGGACGGGCGCTTTCGCTGTGCGGGGGAGCGGTCAGGCGACCACCGACCGCAACGGCACTCCGGCGGCGCGCAGCGCGCGTACCAGATCGTTCGTGAAGGGGTGTTCGTCGGCCTGGAGGCCCTGCGGGTTGGGGATCACGACGTACGCCGAGGTGTCCTTCGCGGCCGTGCGCGCGTCGGAGGTGAAGCGTTCGACGACGGCCCGCGCGCGGGGCAGGTCGGCCGCCGCGACCTCGATGGTGATGGGCCGCCAGCCGCCGCCCAGGTCCGTCGCGACCGGCGCGGCGGCGGCGCTGGCGCGCGCCGCGTCGACGCCCGGTGTGCGTCGGGCGTCCGGCGCGCCCGGCGGGTAGAGCAGCGCGTTGGCCACCAGGTGCAGACCGTTCTCGTTGTACGCCCGAAAGAGCGGGTTGAACGCGAACAGCACCGCCCGACCGGCGCCGGTGGGTTCGTCGACGACGGCGGCCGTGCCCCGGAGGGTGTCCGCGCCGACGGTGTAGCCGTTGGCCCAGAACGTGTCTCCGCTCGGGTAGCTGAGCACGTTCGTCCCGGTGCTGCTCGGGGTGAGGATCGGGTCGCTGTTGTTGAACTCGAAGTCCTCGGCGGGGCGGCCCAGGGCGACCGGGTTGTCGGTGTCGACGTCGACCCGCAGGTGTGAGCCGATCACCAGGTAGTCGGCCGGTTTGGTCTTCTCGGTGCTGGAGGTGAGGCCGGCGGCGCGGGCCAGCCGGGTGCCCTCGTTGCGCAGCCCGACGTAGGTGTGGCCCTGGGCGATCCAGTCGCGCAGGTTGGCCTGCCCGGCGGCGGTCAGGCCACCGGTGGGGCTGCTGCCGTCGGGGACCAGCAGCACGGTACGGCCGGTGAACGCCTCGGTGTTGTCGTTGATGTCGGCGGTGGTGACCGGCTTCAGATCGAGTCCCCACCGCTTGCCGAGCACGTAGCGGGCCTCGCCGTGCGAGCCGGACGTGGTGGAGATGCCGGTGCCCTGGAACAGTCCGACGTCGGGCCGGGCGAGTGGAGTGCCGGTGGGTCGCCCGCCCGGCGCGAGGGTGACCCCGGCGGCCCTCGCCAGGTCGTCGACCGTACGGCTCAGGCTGCCCGCCGGGATCGCGACGCGGCCGGTGTCGACGTCACGCACGAGCGGCACGCCTCGGCCGAGCAGGGTGAAGGTGAGTTCGGCGGCGGCGGCGGAGTCCAGCGGGTACGTGTAGGAGCCCCACGGCCACGCCAGCCCGCTCCGGCCGCCGGTGATGCCCTTGACCAACCGGGCCTGCGGGCGCACGGCGTCGCCCGTGTAGATGGTGGAGACACCCATCAGCAGCGGGTTGCTCCAGGACGACACGTCGTAGAAGTACGGGAACGGCACGTACGGGTCCTCGCCCATGATCGCCTGGATCCAGTGCTTCTGCGGCTGGTCCATCGGGATCCAGTACGCACCCTTGGGCACCGTGACGTTCGTGGCGCTGCGGCCGCCGAAGACGCGGGCGGTGGGCACGCGGGTGGGCTTCTGCACCTCGTACACCTCGACGTCCATGCGGCGCAGTCGCTCGACGAGCCGGCGGACGTCGGCGAGCTGCCGGTCGGGCAGCAGGAAGTACGAGCGGATCGTGACGGCCGGCACCGGGAACTGGACCTCGTTGGTGGGCTGCACCACCTCGTTCGGTTCGAGGGTGCCGGCCCGGCCCTGGGCGAGCGCGTCGGTCCAGATGTCGAAGTAGCCGTCCAGCACCTCGCGCTTGTTGGCGGCGGCCCAGCCGAGCGTCGACCACTGGGTGTGGAACTGCTGCTGCACCCGGTCGGCGACGGCCGACGCGCTGCCCTTCTCGTACGTCATGCCGGCCGCCCCGAAACCGGTGGTCGGCACGGTGTCGCCGTAGCCCATGAAGAACATGTCGTACGTGTCGTAGTTGAAGTAGCACTCGGTGGTGACGGTGTCGTCGCAGGCGCCGTTGTAACCGAAGCCGGCCTTGTTGGCCTCGCCGATCCGGTTGATCCAGTCCACGGACTCACCGGCGATCTCGTGGTGGATCGGGTCGGCGTTGGGCGGGAAGAAGTACTGCCGGCCGCCCATCTCGTGCGCGTCCACGTACACCTGCGGCGGATAGCGGCGCAGCAGTTCGAGCTTGCCGTCGGTCTCCTGCTGGGTGCGGGAGAACCAGTCCCGGTTCAGGTCGAAGCCGAACTCGTTCTGCCGCCGGGTCGCGTCGCGGCCGTCCGGGTTCTGCGTCGGCACGATGACGGTGACCAGGTTGTCGTTGCGCCGGGCGACCTCGCAGGACAGGCCGGCGGCCAGCTCGTACAGGGTCTTGAGGGCCGCGTCGGTGCCGCTCTTCTCGCCGCCGTGCACGTTCGCGGTGATCCAGACGATGGCCGGGCTGTCCTTCGCCGTACGGGCGGCCGTCCGCGCGCTCGTCCGGCGGGGATCACGCAGGTCGCGTACGTCGTCGGCGATCCTGCGCAGCGCGGACGGCCGCACGTGCCGCTCGTTGGACACCACCGCGTACGGCAGGGGTTGCCCGAGGACGCTGGACGCCAGCACTCCGGTGACGACCCGCTCGGAGGCGCGGTCGACGGCCCCGAGGTACGTGCGCACCTCGTCGTTGGTGACGACCCGCTCCTGACCGACACCGAGGGGGAAGCCGAGCGTCGCCTCCGGGGTCGGGACGGTGCCAAGCCGGGCGGTCGGGTCGCTGCTGCACGTCGACGGTGGGGCGGCGCTCGCCGGTGCGGTGCCGCCGAGCAGGGGAGTCGTGCCGAGCAGGAGCGTGATCGCGGCGGCGCCCGCCAACCGCCTCGGAGGGACCGTCCAGAACGGACGCGACGATGGGGCCATGTCTCGGGTTCCCTTCTTGGGGGAAAGCCTCGCAGTGGCCGGAGCCTATGAATCGGCCGCCACGACGGTCAAGGCCTGATCGACTTCGGTGAGTGCGTGGGATGCCGGGTCGGGGACCGGCTGGCAGGATGGTGGTGTGACTCAGCGTCGTCCTAAAGGGAGCGGAACGTGCCGGAGGCGATCACCATCGCGGTTCGTCCAAATCTTCCGTCTGCCGATGTCCAGCGCTCGCTGGCGTCCTGGCTGCGCGCCGACGACCGGCTGCGCGCAGGGGTGGCCCCGACACCACCGGAGGGTGCGCCCGAGGGCGGCGCGGACGTGCTGCGGGTGGCGGTCGAGGACGCGGGCGTAGCCATGGTGCTCGTCCAGGCGGTCGCCGGGTGGCTCACGCACCGCCGCGAGGACGTGACGGTGCAACTCGTTCTACCCGGCGGATCGTCGGCCGAGTTGGACGTCCGCCGGGCGCGCGACATGGACCAGGTGACGGCGCTCATCGAGGCCGCGGTGCGCGCGGTGGCCCCGGAGTAGGGGCGACTCCCCTGATCACTTGATGAGGAGCAGTTCGGGGACCGGTACTGGCAACTGCTGGTCATCAAGTGATCAAGGGAGCCGCGCGGCGGGCATCTACCAGGTGGTCAGGCCGAGGCCGATCGTCTTGGTGAGGGTGGCATTGTCGTCGTCGCCGTCGAGCGACCAGATCATCGCCCCACCCAGACCGGTCCGCCGGATGTAGAGCGTCT
Source organism: Micromonospora sp. NPDC005979 (assembly GCF_040614415.1). NCBI lineage: Bacteria > Bacillati > Actinomycetota > Actinomycetes > Micromonosporales > Micromonosporaceae > Micromonospora > Micromonospora sp. NPDC005979. The sequence continues at coordinate 661,033 of NZ_JBEXUR010000001.1, forward strand.
TCTGCAACACGACGGCCGGGTCGTCGTACGTCCAGAGGGTCGTACCGTCGAACAGCCAGGCGTGCCCGGCGCGCAGGTCGCGGTGCACGGCGTAGCCCTTGCCGGGCAGGGTCTTGAGGTTCTTGTAGTCCTCGTACCCGGCCTCGAAGGTCGCCGGCGCGGGCCCGGTGGCCGGCTGGAAGAGCCCGTTGCCGCCGCCGGTGACGCCGGTCCAGCCGCGACCGTAGTAGGGGATGCCCAGAACCAGCTTGTGCCGTGGCGCGCCCCGGGCGATCCAGCCGTCGACGGCCACCTCGACGGAGAAGTCCGGGTTGTCGGGCGAGCCCGCCGGCACGCGCAGCGCGGACTGCTGGTTGGCCCGCGCGTCCCAGCCGCCGTGGAAGTCGTACCCCTGCACGGTGGCGAAGTCCAGGTACGTGAAGATCTTGCGGCCCTCGTAGCCGGCGTCCATCGCGGCCGGGTTGGCCGGCAGGAAGGCCGTCAGCGGGTGGTGCGAGCGGGTGGTGCGACCGTACGCGTCGAGCTGCCGGCGGAACTCGGCGAGCAGCTTGGTGAAGTTCTCCCGGTCCTCGGGGCGGATGACGTTGCCGGGCTCACCGTCCCAGTTGGGCCACTCCCAGTCGAGGTCGACGCCGTCGAAGACACCCGCCCCGGCGCCTGGCGCGCCCGGGAGGTTGCCCTTGAGGTACAGGTCGATGCAGGAGGCGACGAATGCCTTGCGGGAGGCGTCCGTGCGGGCGGCGTTGGAGAAGTACGTCGACCAGCTCCACCCGCCCAGCGAGATCAGCACCTTGAGTTGGGGGTGCTTGGCCTTCAGCTTGGCGAGCTGGTGGAAGTTGCCGTTGAGCGCCTGGCCGGGGGCGTCGGCGACGCCGTCGACGCTCTCGTCGGCGGGCACCGGTCGCTGGTAGTCGGCCCAGGCGTCGCCCTCGCCCGGCCCGCCGTCCACATAGCAACGACCGTCCTCGCTGATGTTGCCGAACGCGTAGTTGACGTGGGTGAGGCGGCTCGCCGCCCCGGACGTGTCGAGCTTCTTGACCGGGAACGCCCGACCGTAGATGCCCCACTGGGTGAAGTAGCCGACCCGGTGGTAGCCGGGCTGGCGGTCGGGCTTGGCGCTGGCGTTCGCGCCGGCCGGCGGGGCGGCGGTGATCAACAGGGTCGCCAGGGCGGCGACGGCGGTGAGGCGGCGGTGGCGCAATGGACGCATCGGCACTCCCACGAGGGATCAAACAGAATTAGTAAAGACACTTATCTGATTGATGAAGTTAAGCCGATCACGCTCTGCGGTCAAGAGCCGTCCGTCCGCCACCGCCGCCTCGAGTCGGTCAACCGACCTGGTTGTTGTCCTTCATCGACCCCCAGCCGTGCCAGCGGTCGATCTCGATCAGGGCGCTGACCCGGCCACGTTCCCGACGCGGGTAGGCATTGCCCGTGTAGTGCCGCGACAGCCGGTCGATGTCGGCCAGATCCTCGTCCACGCGCAGCTCGGCGACGTGCCCGACGATGCTCACGTGGGTGTACCACCCGGCCTCGTCCAGCACGGTGAGGGAGACCCGGGGATCGTTGCGGACGTGCTCCAGGCGGCGGCGGCTCTCGTCCATGTTGACCAGGATCCGGCCGTCCTCCCACAGGTACCAGGTCGCGGCGGACACCGGCTGACCACCATTGCGAAGCGTGGTCATGACAGCCGGGTTCGGCTTCTTGAGCATCTCGACCGCGGCCTCGGGAAGCGGTGGCTTGGACATCTGTCTCCTCCTCGCGTGGAACAGTTACCCCTGCACCGTACGCACCGACCGGCGGTGGTCGGGCGACATGCCGATCAGTTCGGCGCGCCGGGGGACGCGAGGGCTCAGCGCAGTTCCTGGATGCGGACCATGTTGCCGGCGGGATCGCGGAACGCGCAGTCCCGCACGCCGTACGGCTGCTCCGTCGGCTCCTGGACGACCTCCACGTCACCGGACTGGACCTTCTCGAAGGTGCCGTCCAGGTCCCGGGTCGCCAGCAGGATCCACCCGTACGTGCCCTTGGCCATCATCTCCGCGATGGTGCGCCGCTCGTCCTCGGTGATCCCCGGATCGGCGGCCGGGGGCGCCAACAGGATGGACGTGCCGGGCTGCCCGACGGGGCCGACGGTGATCCACCGCATCGTGCCCTTTCCGACGTCGCTGCGAACCTCGAAGCCGAGGGCGTCGCGGTAGAAGGCCACCGAGGCGTCCGGGTCGACGTGCGGGAGAACGGTCGTGTGAATGGTGATGTCCATGCTGGTCATGCTAGGGAGGGCCGCCAGCGGTGACTTCTCGATTCCTGATCGATGCGGCGGGTGTCCCGTCGGCAGGCACCCGCGTGCGGGCCACCGGACCGGGCCGGCGAGGATGGGTCCATGAGCGATCCCGTACTCCCCGCACGTGTCGTCGTCACCGGCGCCACCGGCAAGCTCGGCCGCGCCGTGGTCGCCCACCTGCGCGGCGTCGGCGTCGACGTGCTCGCGGTGGACCGTGCGGGCGGGCGCGACCCCCGTGACGTCGACGGCGAGTTCCTCCTCGTCGACCTGACCGACTACGGGCAGGTCGTCGAGGCGTTCACCGGGGGCGCGGACGAGCATGCCGGTGGCATCGAGGCGGTCGTGCACCTGGCCGCCGTCCCGGCGCCCGGGCTGATGTCGAACGCGGTCACGTTCGCGAACAACTCCGCCGCGACGTACAACGTCTTCGCCGCCGCCCGGGCGGCCGGCATCAGGCGGGTGGTGTGGGCGTCCAGCGAGACGGTGCTCGGGCTGCCGTTCGACACCCCACCGCCGTACGCGCCGGTCGACGAGGAGTACGCGCCTCGGCCGGAGTCGACGTACTCGCTGAACAAGGCCCTCGAGGAGGAGATGGCGCGGCACTTCTGCCGGTGGGACCCGGAGCTGGTCATGGTGGGTCTGCGCTTCTCCAACGTGATGGACGTCGAGGACTACGCGCCGTTCCCGTCGTTCGACGCCGACCCGCGGGCGCGGCGGTGGAACCTGTGGGGCTACATCGACTCCCGCGACGGCGCCCAGGCGGTGGAACGGGCCCTCGCGTACGACCGGCCGGGGGCGGACGTCTTCATCATCGCCAACGCCGACACCGTCATGACCCGATCCAGCGCCAGCCTGCTGGCCGAGGTCTACCCGGGCGTCGAGGTCCGTAAGGAGCTGGGCGAGCACGAGACCCTGCTCAGCATCGACAAGGCCCGGCGGGTCCTCGGCTACGAGCCTCGGCACTCGTGGCGCGCCCACGTCGGGCCCGCTGCGGGCGATCCGGCCTGACGAGCGGGCGTACCGGGATAAAGTTCTCTAAACCGGTACGAGGGGGTGCGGCCATGCTGACGCGCACCTGGATGCGCGGGCTGGCCGACAGCACGAGCCCGCGTTCGGCGACCGTCCTGGAGCTGCTGTTCGACATCGTCTACGTCTTCGCGCTCGCCCGTCTCGCCGGGCGGGTCGCGGACGACCTGACCATCGTCCGGCACACCCTGCTGTCCGAGGCGGGGCAGACGCTGCTGTTCTTCACGGCGATGTGGATGATCTGGTCGCTGAACGCGCTGCTGGCCAGCACCTACGACCCGCGCCGGGTGGACCTCCAGGTCGTCCTCCTGGCCACCATGTTCGGGACGCTCGTGCTGGCGGTCTCGCTGCCGCAGGCGTTCGGCCAGCGCGGCATGATCTTCGCCTGCACGTACGTCGCCATCCAGCTCGGCAGGTCGCTGTACCTGGTGTTCGCCCTACGGGGTCATCCGGCGCAGCTGTTCTCGTACCGGGTGCTGACCTGGCACACGGTCACCGGCGTGCTCTGGATCAGCGGCGGCGTCGACGGAGGACTCGGTCGCGGTGTCTTCTGGACGCTCGCGCTCGGCATCGAGCTGGTCGGTGCGGCCCTCAATTGGCCCGTGCCGCGCATCGGCCGGGCGCCGATCGCCCGACTGGCCGGGGTCTCCCAGGTGCACCTCGCGGAGCGGTACAACCAGTTCTTCATGATCGCGCTGGCCGAGGTGGTGCTCGAAGCCGGCGCGGCAGTCAGCTTCCCGGGTTTCTCGACCGAGCGGACCATCGTCCTCGTGTCCGCGTTCGTCGCCACGGTCTCGTTCTGGCGGATCTACTTCTACCACGTGGGGCCGGGCCAGCAGGCCAGCGGCAGCCCAGCCGGGGAGGGTCTTCAGCTCTCTCGACTGGCGAGCTACAGCCTGCTGCTCATCGTCGGTGGCATCATCTGCACCGCCGTCGGTTTCGGGCAGGTCATCGAGGATTCGCACCCGCCCATCGACTGGGCGCTGGTGGTCATCATCTTCGGTGGTCCGGTGCTGTTCCTGATCGGCCGCAGCTTCCTGGAGCGCCGGTACCAGTCCGCGCCGCGCTGCCAGATGTTGTTTTTCGGCGCTGCGGTGCTGGCGGTGGCGGCCCTGCCCAGCGTCCTACTCCCGCCGGTCGCCGTGACCGCTTTGGCGGCGCTGATCCTGGCCGGGATCGCCGTCGCCGACGGGCACGCCCACCGGCGCGGCGCGCAGACCAATCCGACGCTGTGACCTTGGGGCGTTGAACGCCGAGGACGCCTGCCGTATGGTGGCGGCACGCCGTCGAGCCGAGAGGAGGTCAGAACAATGTCCGATGTTCTGCGCCCCCTCCGCGCACCGGCGTCCGCGCGGATCTGACCCGGGGCGTTCGCTTTCCGGAGGTCCGCCATGACCAGTCTGGTCATCCGTCCGCTCGTCGCGGGCGAGGAAAACCTGTTCGACTCCATGACCGATCCGCTGCCCCAACTGCGGCAGATCCCGTACGCCGACGGCATCGCCGGCGGCGGCTACCGACCCGAGACCACCTGGATCGCCCTGCGCGGCGGCCGGGTCGTCGGCCGGGCCGCCTGGCTCCTCCCGCCCGGGGCCGTCGGCGCCCCCTGGCTGGAGCGGTTCGACCTGGCCGCCGAGCCGGAGGTGGGGGCCGCGCTGCTGCATGCCGCACACGAGGCGCTGGGAGGACCCGGCAGCTACTACGCGGCCCTGCCCGCGCACTGGCGGCGTCGACCCGAGGTGCTGGCCGTGGTCACCGCGCCGATGGAGGCGGCCCGACTCGTCGGCCTGGTCGAGGTGGGTGAGCGGCTGCGCTGCTCGTGGACGGGCACGCCACTGCCGGCGACCTCCGGCCGCTACACCTTCCGGCCACCCGTCGACGTGGCGGAGATCAACGCCCTGGTCGCCCGGGTCGCCGAGCCCGACGTGCTGACCGGCAGGGAGATCGCGAGTGCCGTCGCCGGCGTCGACCTGGCCACCGATCCGGTGGCCTGGCTGGGGGAGTCGCCGGACGACTGGCGGGTCGGCGTGGCCAACGGGCGGCCGGTGGGCCTGGTCGGCACGGCCGGCGACGCCTGCTATCCACTCCTGGCGTACCTCGGCCTGCTCGACGACGCGGCGCGGGGGGAACTGCTGGCCGAGGCGGTCCGGGTGCTCGCCGCCGGTGGCGCGCGGGAGGTGATCGCCGACGTGGACGCCCACCGCGTGGCGGTGCTCGCGGAGTTGGAACGGACCGGATTCCGGCAGCTCCGCGCCCGGGTGCTGTTCGCGCCACCGAGCGAGGCAGACAGCGCTCCGCCGCTCGACACCGCCCCGTCAGCCGTAACGGCGTAGTCGCGGCGGGGGTGCGCCCCGGGTCACCGAGGCGCACCCCCGTAGACGCGTCGACGTCGGCTCCTGCCAGGATCGGAGCCCATGCCGGAGATCATCGCCCTCGTCGTCGGCGCGACCGCCGCACTGGTCGCGGCGGCGGTCGCCGGGCTCTACCTCTGGCCGCTGGGCCGCCGCAAGCTGCGCCTGGCACCGACGCCGCCGCTCGACTTCGCCGCCGCCAGCTCCGCCGCCGCGAGGATCACGGCGGCGGAGGCGACCGATCCGGAGGTACGGCCGGAGTCGCGCAGCCGTCTGCTGAGCCACGGCACGCGTACCGCACGGGCCGTCCTGCTGCTGCACGGCTACACCATGGCGCCGGAGCAGTACGACGCGCTGGCCGAGGTGTTCTTCGCCCGGGGCTACAACGTGTGGATACCGCGGGCCCCGCAGCACGGCACCGTCGACCGGCGGGCCCACCACCGGGTCGAGGCCGGCGACCTGACGGCGTACGCCCAGCAGGCCGTGACGGTCGCGGCGGGCCTGGGGGACGAGGTGGGTGTCGTCGGCATCTCCGGTGGCGCGGTGCTGGCCACCTGGCTGGCCCAGACCCGGGGGGACGTCGTACGGCGGCTGCTGGTGCTGTCGCCGTTCTTCGGCCCCCGGCAGGCGCCGGCGTTCGCGGTCCGGCCCCTCATCACGCTGTACGGGCGGCGCGTCCTGCGCGACCGGGTCACCGCTCGCGGCTACTCGCTCGTGGCGGTCACGCGGTACCTGACGATCGTGCGGTCGTTGCCGCGTCGTTGCCGCCGGACCGGCCTCGTGAGCGCGGCCGTGGCGATCAGCCCGCTCGACACGGTGGTGGACCCGGCCGCGGCGGTGCGGGTGCCCCGCCGGATCGCGCGGGCGAACGGAATCGACCTGCGGGTGTACGCCCTACCCGAGTCGCTGGGCGTCCGCCACAACACCCTCGACCTCGCCGCGCTCGGCGACGACGCCGTCGATGTGCTCCGGCTCTACGTCGACCTGTACGAGGGCGCTCCGACGCCGACGTCCGGGGCCGCCGACACCGCCACCGTCGCCGGGTGACGACGGTGGCGGCGGTCGTCGCGGCGCTTCGCGGAAGCGGAACGACAGCCCTGGCTGGGAGTTGTCGCACCGGTGCCGCATTTTCCGGCGGCCAGCGCGGGTGGCGGCGGACGGCGCGGGCGCGGCGGAGATGCGCAAGGGAGGTCCCGGCGGCGCGTTCGGTGACGAGGACGCCCTCTCCGGTTCCGTTGAACACCCGGCGTGGGGCGGAAGTCGCTATCCTGCACCTTATGTACAAAAATCTCAATTTACCGGATTCCAGTGAGTTCGCCGGTAAGCGCGCGGTCGTCACGGGAGGCTCTCGCGGCATCGGCGCGGCCATCGTGCAGCGGCTGCTCGACGGCGGCGCGACAGTCGTCACCACCGCGCGTAACGCCTCCGACGAGACGCCGAAAGCGGCCACCTTCATCCAAGGCGACATCGGCACGCTCGCGGGCGTGCAGGCATTCACCGCGGCAGCGCTCGACGAACTCGGCGGCGTCGACATCGTGGTCAACAACGCGGCTGCGGCACGCGCCCACCTCGGGGGTGTCTCGTCCATCCCCGACGAGGAATGGCTCGACGCCCTCTACCTCAACTACCTGTCCGCCGTCCGGGTCAACAACGCGCTCCTGCCGGCGCTGCGCGAGGCCGGTGCGGGCGGCGCGATCGTCAACATCTCGTCGGGAGCGGCCCTTACTCCGGCTCCGCCGCTGGCTCACTACGGTGCTGCCAAGGCCGCCCTCAACACCTACGGCAAAGCGCTCGCCACCGAGCTCGCGCCTGCCGGAATCCGCGTCACCACGATCATCCCCGGCAACGTGCTCACCCCGGGCGCCGACGCGATCCGCCAGAACTTCGCCGACGCGATGAATGTCGCCCTTGCCGCCACCACCGCGAGCATCCCGATGGGGCGTCCCGGGGATCCGCGCGACATCGCCGAGGCCGTCGCCTATCTCGTATCGGACCGGGCTCAGTGGGTCACCGGAGTGAGCCTGGTAGTCGACGGCGGTGAACTCCCCGTCGTCTAGCTCCCGGTTCGGTCATTCTGTCGCCGCGTCGGGACTGGCGCTCTTCGGGTCCCATTCAGCGAGGGTGACCTGATCCGCGTGGCCTAATTCGGCCATCAGGGACACCTTCGTCGCGATTGCAGTTATTGCCCGATGTGATCACCGTGCGTGATAGAAACGACTGCCGGGCGAGCAGACGAGGCGGCGAGCGATGGCAAAGAGCAGTCCTGCCCGGCTCCTGCGCAAACGGGAGGCATCGCGCCAGGCGTCCGCCCTCGAACTCTTCTTCGACCTGACGTTCATCTTCGCGCTGACGCGTCTGTCGGGCCGGCTGCTGCATGACCTCAGCTGGCTCAGCGTCGCACAGACGATGGTCCTGCTCGGCGCCGTGTGGTGGGTATGGGTGGCGACGGCCTGGTCCACCGACTGGTTCAACCCCAACGAAGCGCTGATCCAGCGACTCGTGGTGGGAGTGATGCTCGTCGGGCTGGTGATGGCCGCCTCGGTGACGCTGGCATTCGGCGCACACGGCATCTTCTTCGCGGGCGCGTACGTCCTCGTCCACCTCGGCCGGGCAGCGATCCTGCTGCCGGCACTCCGCGGGCACCCCGCCCAGCAGCGCACCCTGGTCATCGCAGTCTGGTTCGGAGTGTCCGCCGTCCCCTGGCTTGTCGGGGCGTACCTGCCGGCCGGCCCGCGCCTGGCGCTGTGGATTGTCGCGCTGAGCATCGACTTCGCCGTCGCCTACGCGGGGTGGCCCGTGCCGAAGGTCAGGCAAGTCCCCAACGACCAACTCCGGGTCGTCGGCGAACACCTGGCCGAACGCTTCAGCCAGATCAGCATCGTCGCGCTGGGTGAACTCATCCTGGTCAGCGGCACCACCTACGCCAACGGCCCGTTCGATCTGCCGCAGAGCGCCGCGGCCGTGCTGGCCTTCGCCAACGCGGTGACGCTATGGCGGCTCTACTTCCTGCCGGAACACCGCGCCCTCAGCGACTCCCTCGAGAAGCAACGGGCTCAGATCGCCGTCAGCGCGGCGTACATACACCTCTCCTTCGTTGCCGGCATCGTCTTCATCGCGGTCGGGGACGAGATCACCATCGAGCTGTCGACCGCGAACGCCGAACGTCGCTGGGGTGCCGGCCTGCTCGTCGTCGGAGCGGTGCTCATCCTCTGCGGCCGGATCGCGTTCAAGGCCACCAGCGGGATCTGGTCGCTGGGCTCACTGCTCGGGGTCGCCGTCCTCCTCGCACTGACCCCGATCCTGCTACAACTGCCACCGATGGTGGCTCTGGCAACTACGACCCTCGTGCTGGGCGCGGTCGCCTTCGTACCCAGCACGAACCGACTTCGGGCAGCCAGGGACGGCGGGATCGGCCTCGACCGCACCTGAGTGGACGGCCCTCCGGTCAAGGTATGAGCGTCAGCGCCGCACACCTCGCCGGAGGCCTCTCTTTGTCGAGAGCCGGCACGCCGTCACCAACGCGCGTGGTCACTACACCTAGGCCGCGTTGACGACCGGCGGGGCGTAGCCGGCCGGCTTGTCTCCGACGTGCAGGCCCGGGCTCACCAGCCAGGACTGGTACTGCGGGGTGAACATGCCGTACGGCAGCCCCAGGTTCGGGGCGCTGGCCTCGTCGATGCGGCGTCGGGCGTCGGCCGGGATCTCGAAGTCCAGCGCGCCGAAGTTGCTGGCGACCTGCTCGGCGCTGCTCGCCCCGATGATCACCGAGCTGACCGCCGGCTGGGTGGCCACCCAGTTGATCGCTACCTGTGCCATCGGCCGGCCCAGGTCGGTGGCGACCTCTTCCAGCGCCTCGATGACCTTCCAGTCGGCGGGGCTGATCTCGCGGCCCGCGGCGTTGGGGGTGGTCAGCCGGCCGGTCCCGGTCAGCCCCGCGCCGGTGCGGCGGTACTTGCCGCTGAGCAGGCCACCGCCGATCGGGCTGAACGCGGTGATGCCCATGCCCAGGGTCTGGGCCATCGCTGGGTACTCCGCCTCGATGTGCCGGCCCACCAGCGAGTACGGCAGTTGCAGGTTGATCATCGGGGTCAGCGCGTGCGCCTCGGCGTAGCTCTGCGCGCGGGCCGCGTACCAGGCGGGTACGTCGGAGAGCCCGGCGTACCGGATCTTGCCGGAGCGCACCAGGTCGTCGAAGGTCCGCACGACCTCCTCGGCCGGGGTGATCCGGTCCCAGGTGTGCAGCAGGTACAGGTCGATGTAGTCGGTGCCGAGTCGGCGCAGCGATGCCTCGACGGCCCGGATGATGTGCTTGCGGCCGTTGCCGCTGGCGTTCGGGTCGCTCGGGTCGACGGTGTAGGTGAACTTGCTGCCGAGTACGAGCCGTTCCCGGATCCCGGCCCGGTCGATCAGGCGGCCGAGGATCTTCTCGCTCTCCCCGGCGGTGTAGAAGTCCGCCGTGTCGACGAAGTTCCCGCCGGCTTCGAGATACTGCCGGAAGATCAGCTCGGACTCCTCCTCGGTCTTGCCGTACGCGGCGTGGAAGCCGTCGACACCGAAGTTCATCGTGCCCAGCGCGAGTCGGCTCACCCGCAGGCCGGACCGTCCGAGCAGGTAGTACTGGTTCATCGTCGCGTCCTCCTGGTCGCTGTGCGGGCCTCGGAGCGGGCCGCGCGTCAACGACCTTGGCTCGCCAGAAATGGACCTGCAAGTCCAAAACCCGCGCTAGGGTGAGGCCATGACTCGCGCGTTGACCCGCAAGGGCGAGGCGACCCGTGCGCGGATCGTCGCCGGTGCCGCCGCCGAGATCCGTGAGCGCGGCGTCGACGAGGTACGCCTCGAAGATGTCATGGCCCACACGGGCACCAGCAAGGGCCAGCTCTTCCACTACTTTCCCGACGGCAAGGAGGAGTTGCTGCTCGCGGTGGCCCAGCACGAGGCCGACCAGGTGCTCACCGACCAGGAGCCGATGCTCAGCAACCTGACCTCCTGGCCGGCCTGGCAGGCGTGGCGGGACCGGCTCATCGAGCGCTACCTCGCGCAGGGCGTGAAGTGCCCGCTCAACGGCCTGCTCGGCCAGACGGGCCGGCGCGCGCCGGGTGCCCAGGCGATCGTGACCGGGCTCATGTGGCGCTGGCAGGACAAGATCACCGAGGGGGTCCGGCACATGCAGTCGACCGGTGACATCGCTCCCGACGTGGACGCCGAGCGCACCGCCGCGGCCCTGCTGGCCGGCATCCAGGGCGGCGTCCTGCTGATGCTCTCCACCGGCAAGATCGACCACCTGGAGGCGGCGCTCGACGTGACCATCGAACGCCTGCGGGCAGGCCGCCGAGATGATCGAAAACTGGAGGAGGTACGGCAGTGAACGACGACGACAACCGACCGCCGCTGGTCCTGATCCACGGCCTGACCTACGACAAGCGGCAGTGGGACCCGGTGCGGCGCGAGCTGGCGGCGATCGACCCCGACCGGCAGATCCTCGCCCTCGACCTGCCCGGTCACGGCGACGCGCCCCGGCGGGACTCCTACCGGATGTCCGAGGTCGCCGACGTCGTGCACACCCAGGTGACCGAGGCGGGTCTCGGCACGCCGATCGTGGTGGGGCACTCGGTGGGCGCGGTGGTCGCCACGACCTACGCGGCGCGTCATCCGGTGCGGGGCGTGGTCAACCTGGACCAGATCCTGCTGCCCGGCCCGTTCGGCGCCGCCGTACGCGAGGCCGAGCCGACGCTGCGCGGCCCGCAGTGGCGGCAGGTGTGGGACCGCATGCTGGCCGGTATGGGCATCGAGTCGTTGCCGGCCGAGGCGCGTGCGATCGTCACCACCGCGACCGACCCCCGGCCGGATCTGCTGCTGGGCTACTGGGGCGAGATCCTGTACGGCTCCGACGAGGGCATCGCCGCCGCGCGGTCCGCCGACCTGCGGTCGATCGCGGAGCGGGGAGTCCCCTACCGCTGGGTGACCTCGTCCGAGCCGCCGGCTCGTTACCTCGCCTGGCTGACGGGAGTCCTGCCGGAGGTCGAGGTCACCGTGCTGCCCGGCAGTCACTTCCCGCACCTCGCGGATCCGGCGACGGTCGCCCGGCTGCTGGTGAGCTGAGCGCGTCGGACCGGGCGAGGGTTGTCCGGTCGGGAGGGCGGATATCCTTGCCGCCGAATTGCCGGAGATCGGAGCAGACGTGGCAGGTGACGACGACATCTCCGGGTGAGCACCCGGACCGGCCGCCGACCGGCGCGTGATCGCGCCGCTGTCGCCGCGGCCTCCGTCGTCATGCCCTGCTCCCGCCGGGTCGCCCGCGTGCGCCCGGACCGTCGTCCTCCGGAGTCCCCATGTCTGCTCGACCTGCCCTTGTCGCCCAGGACGTCGTACGCGTCCGCGACGCCCGCCGCGTGCTCGACGGCGTCTCCCTGACCGCCGCGCCCGGTCACCGGATCGGCCTCATCGGCGAGAACGGCACCGGCAAGACCACCCTGTTACGGGTGCTGGCCGGCGTCGACGAACCCGACTCCGGCACCGTCACACGTCCGCCGGACGTCGGGTTCCTGCACCAGGAGATGCCCTTCACCCCGTCCGTGACCATCGCCGGCGTCCTCGACGACGCGCTGCGTGAGGCACGCGCGGACCTGGCCGAGCTGGACCGGCTGGCCATCGCCCTCGCCGACGCGTCGCAGGGCGCCGAGGAGCACGCCCGGCTGCTCGCCGCATACGGTGCGGTGCTGGAACGGGCGCAGGACCGTGACGCCTGGGACGCCGACCGGCGGGCCTGGACGGTACTCGACGGGCTCGGCCTCGGCGGGATACCCCACGACCGGACGGTGAACGCCCTCTCCGGGGGCCAGCGTGGCCGCCTCGCCCTCGCGGCCATGCTGATCCGCCGGCCGAGCGCGCTGCTGCTCGATGAGCCCACCAACCATCTCGACGACGCGGCGGCGGCGTTCTGCGAGGACCAGCTCCGCCTTATGCCCGGCGTGGTGGTGGTGGCCAGCCACGACCGCGCCTTCCTGGACGCGGTGTGCACCGACGTCATCGACCTGGACCCGGCGATCGAGGGGCCGGTCCGCTACGGCGGCGGCTACACCGCGTACCTGACCGCGAAGCGCGCCGAGGCGCAGCGGTGGCGTCGGCGGTACGACGAGGAGCAGGCGCTCCTGGTCGACCTGCGGGAGGCCGCCGCCATGACCGGCCGTCAGGTCGCCCACGGCCGAGCGCCGCGCGACAGCGAGAAGATGGGGTACGGGCACACCGCCGGCCGGGTACAGAACCAGATCTCCCGGCGCGTGCGCGACGCCACCCGTCGACTGGAGACGATCGAGCGGGACCAGATCCCCGCGCCGCCCGAGCCGTTGCGCTTTCACCCGTCCACTCTCGCTACCGGTGACGGCGCCGAAGTGATCGTCCGGGCGGAAGGGCTGGAGGTTCCCGACCGGGTGCGGGTGGCGCGCCTGGAGCTCAGGGCCCGCGATCGGCTACTGGTCACCGGCCCCAACGGCGCGGGCAAGTCGACCCTGCTCGCCGTTCTCGCCGGTCACCTGACCTGCTCCGGCATGCTGTGGCGACGAGCGGGCCTGCGGGTCGGCCGACTGGGGCAGGACAGCGAATTCACGGACGCGCGGCGCACGGCCCGGCACATCTTCGACACGACTGTCGGGGTACGACGCGCCGAGGCGGTGCCGCTGTCGTCGCTCGGCCTGCTCGCGGCGGCCGACCTCGACCGTCCGGTCGCCGACCTGTCGGTGGGACAGCGCCGGCGGCTCGCCCTGGCGGTGCTGGTCGCCGACCCGCCGGAGCTGCTGCTCCTGGACGAGCCCACGAACCACCTCTCGCCGACGCTCTGCGACGAGTTGGAGGACGCCCTGGGCTCCAGCCCTGGCGCCATCGTGGTGGCCAGCCACGACCGCCACCTCCGCACCCACTGGCCGGCCCGCCACCTTCCTCTCCACCCCGCCGGGCTCCAGCGGTGATCAAGAGGTTCACGTCACGGCACGCCGGGTGTGCTGACGCCAGTCTCTTGATCACCGAGATCGGACGCGGTTGGAAACGTTTTCGTAACGAGGGGTTGACCTCTCCGACGCACCGGTAGCAGACTCCCCGGAAACGTTTACAGCTATCGGGTGGAGGTGCCGGACGTGGGTCGTAAACGTTTACAGGAGCCGGTGGACGGCCGTCCCACGGTGCACACCGTCGCCGCCCGCGCCGGCGTCTCCATCGCGTCCGCCTCGCGGGTGCTCAACGGCGTCGGCGGCAGCCCCGAGACGATCCGCAAGGTTCGCGAGGCGGCGGCGGAGGTCGGCTACGTGCCCAACGCGATCGCCCGGTCGCTCCAGTCGCAGCGCACCGGCCTCGTCGCGCTCGCCGTCGAGGACATCGGCAACCCGGTGTACGTGGAGATGATGCGCGCCATCGAGGCCGTCGTCGCCGGCTCCGGCCGGCAGCTCCTGGTGCACGCCACCGGCGGACGGATCGACAACGAGACCGCGCTGCTGCGGCGGCTCGCCAACCGCTACGTCGACGGGATGATCGTCTCACCGATCCGGGTCACCGACGACCACCTGGCCGCGCTGGTGGACAGCCCGGTGCCGGTGGTCGTGGTCGGCCAGCTCGGCGCGGACGCGCCGGTCGACAACGTCCGCACCGACTCGCGGCACGGCATGGCGTTGGCGGTGGACCACCTCGTCGCCACCGGCCGACAGCGGATCGGCTTCGTCAACGGTCCACTCGACACCGTCCCGGGCGCGGCCCGTGACGCCGGTTTCCGGGCCGCGCTGGCCCGGCACGACATCCCGCTCGACGAACGGCTGATCGAGGTCGGCGACTTCCAGTACGCCGCCGGACGGGACGCCACCGAAAGGCTGCTCGCCCGCGCCGAACCCGATGCCCTGGTCTGCGCCAACGACCTCATCGCGGTCGGCGCGCTGCACGCCCTGCTCGCCGCCGGACGGCGGGTACCGCAGGACGTCGCGCTGGTCGGCATGGACGACACCGAGTTGGCCCGGATGATGTTCCCCCAGCTCTCCAGCGTCTCGCTCGGATCCGCCGAGCGCGGTCGCCGGGCCGCGGAACTGCTCCTGCAGCGCATCGCCGACGCGGCCCTGCCGCCGCGCCGCGAACAGGTGCCGCCCAGCCTCAGCATCCGCGCGTCCAGCGCCGCGACACTGCCCGCTCCCCGGCCGGGCGACCCGCCCACCACCCACCCGTTTACCGAAGGGGTGACCGCATGACCGCCCTGGCCGAGCGGCCGGACGTCGAGCGGGCCGGACCGGTCCGGCGGCCGAGCCGGTTCCGCTCCGACCGCACCACCATCTACCTGCTGCTCCTGCCGTCGCTGCTGCCGATCCTGGTGCTGTCGGTGTTCCCGCTGCTGCGCGGCATCTACCTCGGCTTCACCGACGCCCGGGCCGGGCGCAACGTCGAGGTCAGCTTCACCGGCCTGGCCAACTACCGCGAGCTGCTCGGCGACGAGCTGTTCTGGAACTCCTTCAAGATCGGTCTGCTGTGGGCGGTCGGCGTGACCGTGTTGCAGTTCCTGCTCGCCCTCGGGCTGGCGTTGCTGCTCAACCAGCAGTTGCGGTTCCGGGGCGTGGCCCGGGTGCTGGCCGTCGTGCCGTGGGCGATGCCGCCGGTCGTCGTCGGCATCCTGTGGAAGCTCGTCTACCACCCCGATGCCGGCCTCATCAACGAGCTCTTTCACCGGGTCGGCGCGGACGGACTGCGCGCCAACTGGCTGGGCGACTTCAGCACCGCCCTGCCCGCCGTGATCATCGTCGGGGTGTGGGCGGGCATGCCGCAGACGACCGTGGTCCTGCTCGCCGGCCTGCAGGGCGTGGGCCGCGAGCTGCACGAGGCGGCAGCGGTGGACGGGGCCAGCACGTGGCACCGCTTCCGACACGTCACGCTGCCCGCCCTGGCCCCGGTGATCGTGGCGATCACCTCGCTGGACTTCATCTGGAACTTCAACTCGTTCGGCCTGGTCTACGTGCTGACCGCCGGCGGACCGGGCGGCAAGACCATGCTGCCGATGCTCTTCGCGTACGAGGAGGCGTTCCGCTACGGCAACTACGGCTACGCGGCGGCGCTCGGCAACGTCATGGTCGTGATCATCGTCGCCCTGCTCGCCGTCTATCTCCGTCGCCGGCTCAGGGAGGCGAACTGACATGTTCGGAAAACCGAGTCGCACCAGCCGGACGTTGCAGTACCTGGCGCTCGCCGGCTACCTGATCTTCCTCGGGTTCCCGCTGGTCTGGCTGCTCTCCACGGCGTTCAAGCCGCCGCGCGAGCTGGTCCGCCTGCACCCGACGCTGATCCCGGACAACCCGACCCTGCAGAACTTCGTGCAGGCGTTCACCGAGCAGGAGCTGGGCCGCGCGGCCCTGAACAGCCTCCAGGTCTCGCTCGCCTCGGCGGTGCTGACCGTGCTGGTGGCGATGCCGGCGTCGTACGCCCTGGCCCGGTTCCGGTCCAAGCTCGGCACCGTTGCGCTGGGCTGGGTGCTGCTGTCGCAGCTCTTCCCGTTCGTGCTGCTGATCATCCCGATCTTCCTGGTGCTGCGGCAGGTCGGGCTGGCCAACACGCACGCCGGGCTGGTGCTGATCTACGTGGTCTGGGCGCTGCCGTTCGCGCTGTGGATGTTGCAGGGCTTCGTCCGCAACATCCCCCGGGAACTGGAGGAGGCCGCCTCGGTCGACGGCGCGAGCCGGGTGCAGGTGCTGCGCCGGGTGGTATTTCCGCTGCTCGCCCCGGGCATCGTGGCGACCGCCCTGTTCTCCTTCATCTCGGCCTGGAACGAGTTCTTCTTCGCCCTGGTGCTGATCAAGACGCCGGAGTTGGCCACCCTGCCGGTGGCGCTGGCCCGGTTCGTCGGCATCGAGGGCACCGCCCGGCTGGGCCCACTGGCCGCCGGGTCACTGCTCGCCACGCTGCCCAGCCTGATCTTCTTCGCGTTCATGCAGCGCCGGCTCTCGTCCGGGTCGCTCGCGGGCGCGGTCAAGGGCTGAGGCGTCCCCCCGAACCACCACCAAGGAGGTAACCCCCCATGCTTCGTACCAAATTCCGTCGACTCGCGGCGGCCGCCGCGGTCGCGGTCGTCGGCCTCGGCGCGCTCAGCGCGTGCGGGTCCGGCGGTGACGACGAGGCCGCGTCCGGCCCCGCCAAGCTGCGCTTCCTCAGCCTCGCCTGGCAGAAGGAGTCGCTCCAGGTCAACAAGGACCTGGTCGCCAAGTGGAACGCCGAGCACCCGGACATCCAGGTCGAGTACGTCCAGGGTGACTGGAACTCGGTACACGACCAGCTGCTCACGTCGTTCGAGGGCGGCGACGCTCCGGATATCGTGCACTACGAGGCCTCCTCGATCGGCGAGTTCAGCAAGCAGGGCTACCTGGCCGACCTGTCCGACCTGGTCTCCGACGACCTCAAGGGGCAGATCGACAAGGGCATCTGGGACACCGCCACCACCGACGGCAAGGTCACCGGCGTGCCGTTCCTGCTGGAGTCGCAGGTCGTCATCGCCAACAAGAAGCTGCTCGACGCCGCCGGTGTCGCGGTGCCGCCCGCCGACGGCGGCTGGACCTGGGACGAGTTCCAGGCCAACGCGCAGAAGCTCACCAAGCCCGGCCAGTACGGCGCGGCGTGGGCGCTGAAGTCCCCGACCAACCGGGTGCTCAACCTGGCGCTCAACTACGACGGGAAGTTCTTCTACTCCGACGGCGGACGCACCGAGGTCAAGGTCGGCGACGCGGAGAAGGAGGTTCCGAAGCGGATCCACGACATGCTCTACACCGCCAAATCGGCCTCCCCGGAGGCGCTCGGCATGAGCGGCGCGGACACCCTGCCCGGGTTCTTCGGCGGCAAGTACGCGATGCTCCCCGGCTCGGTGTCACTGCGCCAGCAGATGGTCGAGCAGGCCCCGGCGGGCTTCGACTGGGTCACCCTGCCCCCGATCAAGGGAATCTCCACCAAGCAGGCGGCCAACCCGCAGACGCTGTCGATCTCGGCGGACAGCCCGCACAAGAAGCAGGCCGCGCAGTTCCTGGAGTACTTCCTCAACCCGACCAACATGGCCGCCCTCGCCAAGGGCGACTGGCTGGTGCCGACCGGCAAGCAGGCGAACGAGGAACTGGTCAAGCTCACCGCCGGCAAGCAGGGCTGGGACGTCGCGGCCGACAGCGCCGCCGACCTGACCGTCGCACCGTTCCAACAGGCCGACGGCTACCCGGAGTGGAAGACCAAGTACGCCACCCCGGCCCTCCAGCAGTACTTCGCCAACAAGATCACCCTCGATCAGCTCGGTACGCAGCTCATCGACGGTGGCAAGCAGGTTCTGAGGTAACGACATGTCACTCTTGCTCGACACATCGGTTGGTTGCCTGGTCGGCGCCGCGGTCGGGGACGCCCTGGGCGGCGCCACCGAGACGGCCCTGCCCGAGCAGATCCGTACCCGCTTCGGCGGCTGGGTCGAGGGCATCGTGCCCCCGTACCACGCCGACTGGGCCACCGCGCGTCCGCTCGCGCCGTACCACAAGGGCGACGGGCACATCACCGACGACACGTTGATGACCCACGCCCTGGTCCGCGCGTACGCGGCCAAACGGGACCACCTCGACGCGTACGACGTGGTGGAGCTGCTGGTTCCCGATCTGATCGAGCGGGTGGTGCACATCCCCGACCTGGAGCGGGACGGGGTGACCTTCCACCGGCTCGCCGCCGCCGAGCGGTGGTTGGTCACCCGTCTGCACCACGCTCACGCGGATCCGCGTGAGGCCGGGGTCGGCAACATCGTCAACTGTGGCGCGGCCATGTACATGGCGCCGGTGGGCATCGTCAACGCGGGCGACCCGGCCGGGGCGTACGCCGAGGCGGTGGAGATCGCCGGCGCGCACCAGCACAGCTACGGACGGGAGGCCGCCGCCGTCTTCGCGGCAGCGGTCGCGGCGGCGGCGACCCCTGGCGCGGGCGTCGAGGACGTCGTCTCGGCGGCGCTGGACCTGGCCCGCGACGGCACCCACGCGGCCATCGACGCGGTGGTCAAGGAGGCCCGGGGTCACCGCGACTGGAAGCAGGCCATCGCGGCGCTGCGGGCGGCGGTCGCCCCCTACGACACGGTGGGGGAGGAGTACCGCAGCCCCGGGCTGGGCGCGCGCCGGCCCAGCCGCCTGCACGCCATCGAGGAGCTGCCGGTGGCCCTCGGCATGCTGGTGGTGGCCGGCGGCGACTTCCGGGCCGCGGTGCTCGGCTCGGTCAACTACGGCCGCGACGCCGACTCCACCGCCACCATGGCCGCCGCCATCGCCGGCGCGCTGGGCGGCGCGGACGCGGTGCCGGCCGAGTGGTCCGAGGTGGTCGCCACCGCGTCGAAGACCGACCTGGTCGAGCCGGCCCGAGTCCTCGCGGCGGTGGCCGGCGAGGTCTTCGAGCGCGACCGCGCCCGGTTCACCCGGCGGGCCGACCGCTTCGCCGCGCTGGCCGCCGGCGTCACCCGGGAGGTTGGGGGCGAGACCCGGTGAGGATCACCTGGGTGCAGCCGGAGGACCTGCTGCCGCACGAGCTGGCGGCCGGCCGGGACGAGGGACGCGACGTCACCGCCCTGGCCGAGCGCTGGACGGCGGCCGGCGGGAACCTGACTCCGCCGGTCAGCGGGGCGTCGGCGGACCCGGCGTCGCCCGAGCTGCGCGCCCTCGCCACCGAGCTGCTGGACGCCGCCGACGCGCTGCCCGCGCCCGACGCCGCCGACGAGGTGGACGACCCGGCCGGGCTCCGCGCCGGGTGGCCGCAGACCTGGTCGTTGCCGACCGACGCGGCGTACGACCGGCTGCACGGCGCCTGGCTCGGCCGGGCCGTCGGCTGCCTGCTCGGCAAGCCGGTGGAGAAGATCCCCCGCGAGGGCATCCGGGAGATCCTGACGGCCACCGGCCGGTGGCCGCTGCGCGACTGGTTCACCGCCGAAGGGCTGCCCGCCGACGTGGCCGCCCGCTGGCCGTGGAACCGACGCAGCGCGCCGACCAGCCTCGCCGAGAACATCGACGGCATGCCCGAGGACGACGACCTCAACTACGCCCTGCTGGCCCTGCGGGTGCTGGAGACCAAGGGGCGGGGCTTCACCAGCGCCGACGTGGCGCAGGGGTGGCTGGACTGGCTGCCCGGCGGGCGGGTCTTCACCGCCGAGCGGGTGGCGTACCGCAACCTGCTGCTCGGCTACGCGCCACCGGACAGCGCCCGCCGGCACAACCCGTTCCGGGAGTGGATCGGCGCGCAGATCCGCACCGACGTGTACGGCTGGGTCAACCCCGGCCGGCCCGATCGCGCCGCCGAGATGGCGGTGCGGGACGCCGCCGTCAGTCACGTCCGGGGCGGCGTGCACGGCGCGATCTGGGCCGCCGCCCTGGCCGCCGCGGCACCGGTCGCGGACACGGTCCACGAGGTGCTGGACGCCGCCGAGGCGGTCCTGCCACCACGCAGCCGATTCGCGGCGACGGTCCGCGAGGCACGCGTTCTCGGGGCGACGATCGACGACTGGGAGGCCGTCGTCGACGAGCTGTACGACCGGCACGGTCACCTGCACTGGGTGCACGTGCGCAACAACGCGGCCCTGGTGGCCGCCGCGCTCGCCTACGGCCGGGGTGACCTGGTCCGCTCGATCACGGCGGTGGTCAGCGGTGGGTGGGACACCGACTCCACGGGCGCGACGGTCGGCGCGGTCACCGGCGCGCTGGCCGGGGCGTCCGGGCTGCCGGCCCACTGGGTCGACCCGTTGCGCAACCGGCTGGCCAGCAGCATCGGCTGCTTCGACGGCATCGGCTTCGACGAGCTGGCCGAGCGGACCCGCGCGCTGGCGCGGCAGGGCGAGACGGAAGGGGACGTGGCATGAGCGCACGCGTGGCGGTGGTGGGCAGCAGCAACCTGGACCTGGTGGTCACGACGGCGCGGCTGCCCCGCCCCGGCGAGACGGTGCTCGGCGAGGACTTTCGCACCGTACCCGGTGGCAAGGGGGCCAACCAGGCGGTCGCCGCCGCCCGCGCCGGGGCCGCCTGCGACTTCGTGGGCGCGGTCGGCGACGACGACTTCGGCACGCAGATGCGGACGAGCCTCGTCGGGGCCGGGGTCGACGTCCGTGGTCTGCGGACCGTCGCCGGCCCGTCCGGCGTCGCGCTGATCGGCGTGGACCGGGACGCGGAGAACTTCATCGTGGTCGCGCCCGGCGCCAACAACACCCTGACCGAGCTGGACGCCGACGACCGGGCCACGATCGCGGCGGCGGACGTGCTGCTCCTGCAACTGGAGGTGCCGCTGAGCGCGGTGACCCAGGCGGCCGACTGGGCCCGCGCCGACCGCACCACGGTGGTGCTGAACGCCGCCCCGGCGGCGGCGCTGCCCACCGAACTGCTCGACCTGGTCGACGTGCTCGTGGTCAACGAACACGAGGCGGCGGTCGTCGCCGGGATCACCTCCGACGACCCGCCGGTCCTGCTCGACGCGCTGCTGGAACTGGTGCCCCGGGCGGTGCTGACCCTCGGCGCAGGCGGTGCCGCGTATGCCGACCGCGGCGGCCTGCGCCTCGCGGTGCCCGCCCCGCGGATCGACGCGGTCGACACCACCGCCTCGGGTGACGCGTTCACCGGCGCGCTCGCGGTGGGCTGGGCCGAACGAGGCGCGGCCAGCGAGAACGCCGTCACGGCGAGCCTGCGCTGGGCGTGCGCGGCCGGCGCGGCCTGCGCCCAGCGACCCGGAGCGTCCACCGCCCTGCCCGACCGGCCGGCCATCGACGCCCTGCACGACGCGACCTACCGAGGTGCACCGTGAGCTTCAACCCGTACGTCCCACGCCCGATCGACCGGCCCACCGAGGTGCCGCTGAGCGGGCACGCCGACCTGAGTGTCCTGGACGAGGCGAAGATCTTCGCCGCGCCCGACGACCCGGCGGACTGGCCGGCCTGGCGCGAGCAGATCACCAGGTGGCGGGCCGACGCCCGGAACCGGATCGGCTACACCGGCGAGCACTACGACGAGATCACCGGCGACTGCTTCAGCGTCTGTCTCATCTGGCTGTGGGACGAGACGCTCTACGACCACGGGCGCGGCGTCTTCACCGTCGATCAGTTCCTCGACGCGGCCGGGCGCGACTTCGGCGGCTTCGACGGGGTCGTGCTCTGGCACGCGTACCCGGTGATCGGCCTGGACGACCGTAACCAGTTCGACTGGTACCGGGACGTGCCCGAGCTGCCCGAGGTGGTGCGGGCGTTCCAGAAGCGCGGGGTGCGGGTCTTCGTCGACTACAACCCGTGGGACACCGGCACCCGTCGCGAGCCGGGCGCGGACGCCGAGGAGGTGGCGGCGCTCGCCGGCACGCTCGGCGTCGACGGGGTCTTCCTGGACACCCTCAAGGAGGGCGCCGGGGAACTGCGCGCCACGCTGGACGCCGTCCGTCCCGGGCTCGTCCTGGAGGGCGAGAGTCGCGTCCCGCTGGCCCGCGTCGCCGACCACGCCATGTCCTGGGCGCAGTGGTTCGCCGACTCCGAGGTGCCCGGTGTGCTACGCGCGAAGTGGTTCGAACGCCGGCACGTGCTGCACCACACCCGACGCTGGCACCGCGACCACCTCGACGAGCTGCACTCAGCCTGGCTCAACGGTGTCGGCGTCCTGGTCTGGGAGAGCGTCTTCGGCGTCTGGGTCGGCTGGAACGACCGCGACCGCGCGGTGCTGCGGGCCGTGCGCCGGGTGCAGGGCAGCCACGCCGCGTGGTTGCGCGCCGAGGACTGGGTGCCGCTCGCCGACCACCCCGGCGAGGGTCAGGTGTACGCGTCGCGCTGGACGCACGACGGCGAGCCGCTGTGGACGGTGGCGAACCGGGGCGCGGATCACGACGGTCCGTGGCTGGTCGTCGACCCGAGCGCCGGGCGACGATTCGTCGACCTGGTCACCGGTGCGGAGTTGACCGTCACCGACACCGCCGACGGTCGGCTGTCCGTCGGGGGGCTACTGCCCGCCGGCGCCGTCGCGGCCGTGACGCCCGGCGTCGCCGCCGCGCAGCGACACGAGCCGCCCACCGGCGACCCGTCCTTCCCGGCCCGCGCCGCGGTACGGGTCCGCACACCGTGGGCGCCGCAGCCGCATGTCCCGCCGGGCCTGGTCGCTGTCGACGGCGGACGGCGGGACCTGGTCGTCCGGCACCGGGTACGGGAGACGGGGCTCTACGGCGAGACGCCCTACGTCGACGAGTGGAAGCCGCTGCCGCCCCGCCTGCACCACACCGGGACGCTGCGGCGCAGTGTCCACCTGGGTCGGTTCGCCATCGCCACCCACGAGGTCACCTACGGCGAGTACGCCGAGTTCCTGCGCGCTACCGGCTACCGCCCGGCGCGTCCGGAGCGGTTCACGACCGGCCAGGGGCCGACCGACGCCCCGGTGACCGGGGTCGAGCTGGCCGACGCGCGGGCGTACGCGTCGTGGGCCGGACTGCGGCTGCCCACCGAGGACGAGTGGCAGGTGGCCGCCGAGGCCGGGCTGTTGGTGCGGCGTGAGCCGCTGGTGTGGAACCTGACCGAGAGCGAGCACACCGACGGTCGGACCCGCTTCGTGATCCTCAAGGGTGGTGCGGCGTACCGTGCGCAGGGTTCCGACTGGTACCTCGACGGCGGGCCGCAGCCGGCGGACGTGTCGGTGAAGCTGCTGCTCACCGGCGCCGGCCTGACCCGCTCCGACCAGGTCGGTTTCCGCTGCGCGGCCGATCTGCCGGAGGTGACCCGGTGACCGCGCCGCTGGACGGCATCATGGTCGTCGACCTGGCCACCCTGTTCGCCGGTCCGCTCGCGGCGGCGTTCCTGGGCGACTTCGGCGCCGACGTGATCAAGGTGGAGCATCCGGCCAAGCCGGACCCGTCCCGCGGGCACGGCCCGTCCCGCGATGGCGTCGGGCTCTGGTGGAAGGTGCTCGGCCGCAACAAGCGGACCGTCACCGTCAACCTGTCCGACCCGGAGGGCGCGGAACTGCTGCGCCGGCTGCTCGCCGACGCCGACGTACTGGTGGAGAACTTCCGACCGGGCACGCTGGAACGGTGGGGGCTCGGCCCGGCCGAGCTGCACGCCGTCAACCCCCGGCTGGTGATCACCCGGATCAGCGGGTTCGGGCAGGTCGGCCCGTACGCCCGCAGGC
This sequence comes from Micromonospora sp. NPDC005979, assembly GCF_040614415.1. Classification (NCBI taxonomy): domain Bacteria; kingdom Bacillati; phylum Actinomycetota; class Actinomycetes; order Micromonosporales; family Micromonosporaceae; genus Micromonospora; species Micromonospora sp. NPDC005979. Next base: position 684,828 of record NZ_JBEXUR010000001.1, read on the forward strand.
CCGGCTTCGGCACGCTCGCCGAGGCGATGAGCGGCTTCGCGGCGGCCACCGGCGAGCCGGACGGCCCGCCCACGCTGCCTCCCTTCGGGCTGGCCGACTCGGTGAGCGCGCTCGCCGCCGCGTACGCGGTGATGCTCGCCCTGCGCGCCCGGGACCTCACCGGCGTCGGACAGGTGGTCGACCTCGCCATCATCGAGCCGATCATGGCGATGCTCGGGCCGCAGATCACCTGGTACGACCAGCTCGGCTACGTGCAGCCGCGACTGGGCAACCGGTCGAACAACAACGCCCCGCGCAACACGTACCGGTGCGCCGACGGTCGCTGGGTGGCCGTCTCGACCAGCGCGCAGAGCATCGCCGAGCGGGTGATGCGGCTGGTGGGCCGGGCCGAGCTGGTCGACGAACCGTGGTTCGCCACCGGCAGCGGCCGAGCCGCGCACGCCGACGAGTTGGACGCGGCGGTGAGCGCCTGGGTGGCCCGGCGGGACCGCGACGAGGTGGTGGCCGCGTTCGAGGAGGCGCAGGCTGCCGTCGCGCCGGTCTACGACGTGCGGGACATCCTCGCCGACCCGCAGTACGCGGCGCTGGGCACCGTGCGCGGCGTCCCCGACGAGGAGTTGGGCGAGGTACGGATGCAGAACGTGCCGTTCCGGCTCACCGACACGCCGGGGGAGATCCGGCACGCCGGACGCCGGCACGGGCAGGACACCGACGCGGTCTTCGGCGCGCTCGGCGTCGACGCCGACGAACTGGCCGCGCTGCGCGAACGGGGGGTGCTCTGATGCTGCTGAGCCTGCTCTACGTGCCGGGTGACCGTCCGGACCGGTTCGCCAAGGCGGTCACCTCGGGGGCCGACGCGGTGATCCTCGACCTGGAGGACGCCGTGGTCGCCGGGCGCAAGGCGTACGCCCGGGAGGCGGTCGCCGAGTTCCTCGCCGAGGCCCATCCGGTGCCGGTGCAGGTACGGGTGAACGAGCTGACCGGGCCGGACCTCGACGCCGACCTCGCGGCGGTGGCCGGGCGACCCGGGCTGTCCGGGCTGCGGCTGCCGAAGGTCGAGTCGGCCGCGACGGTCGCGTCCCTGGCCCGGCGGGTCGACGTGCCCCTGCACCCGCTGATCGAGTCGGCCCTCGGGCTGGAGTCCGCGTACCCGATCGCCTCGGCCCACCCCGCGGTGGCCTCGATCGGGCTCGGCGAGGCCGACCTGCGCTCGGACCTCGGGGTGGGTGACGACGACGGCCTGGCGTGGGCGCGCGGCCGGGTGGTGGTCGCCGCCCGGGCGGCCGGTCTGGCCGCACCGGCGATGTCGGTGTACGCCGATGTCGTCGACGTCGCCGGCCTGGCCGCGTCGTGCGCGGTGGGACGACGGTTGGGCTTTCTCGGCCGGGCGGCGATCCATCCGCGCCAGATCCCGGTGATCGTGGAGGCGTTCCGGCCGGTCGACCGGGAGGTGGCCCGTGCCGAGGAGTTGCTGGCGGCGGTCGCCGAGGCGCAGCAGCGGGATTCCGGGACCGTGGTGCTGCCCGACGGCCGGTTCGCCGACCGGGCGATGGTGGCCGCCGCCCGTCGGACCGTCGACCTGGCCGCCCGTTATGCGGCCTGAGCGTCCCGGGTTCGTCAGGTCGCGCGCGGGGTCGGTGCTCGGTCGAGCTGGTCGAGGCGGGCGAGATCGCCGTCGCCGGCTCGGATCACGGCTGCGGCCAGCGCGGTGGTGTCCGGGTGGACGCCGGCCCGCTGCTCGGCGGCGGCGATCTTGACCGCCTGCGCGAGGTGCGCCCGCAGATGCGTGGCGAGCAGCCGCTGGAACGCCGTCCCGGTGGCCGACCGGAGCGCGGCCAGCTCGTCGGCGGTGATCATGCCGGGCATGTCGTGGCCCTCGTGCGGGTTGGTCGTCGGCGCTCCGGCCTCGCCGAGCAGGTCACGGGAGCGGGCCAGGTCGGCCCGGTTGCTCGCCTGGACCCGCGCGGCCAGCCCGCGCCAGGTCGGGTCGGTGGTGTGGGTGGGCACCAGGTCCAGCACCGGGAGCAGCCGTTGCGTCATCGCCGCCGTGAGCTGCAGCCAGGCGATGTCGGTGGGGCTGAACGCGCCGGCCGACGGGGTGGCGGCGGCCGGCGTGGAGAGCGGCGGCGCCGACTCGTCCGTGGTGCTCGACGGTCCGCCGGCGCAGCCGGTGGTGAGTACCGCTGTCATGAGCAACGCGACGTGGACCCGCATGCCTCCTCCTTCCGGTGCGGCCTCCGGAGCGGGAGGGGGCGGCCCGGCCGGACCGGGCCGCCCCTCCCGGGTACGACGATTCAGATCGGTCGGCCGTCGTGTCCACACTTGATGACCGGACGGATGCAGTCCTGGACCCGGCGAGCCATCTCCGCGGTCGGCCAGGCGTTGAAGAAGTCGCCGTGCATCGTGTAGCCCGGCCCGGAGGCGAGCCGGAAGTGCGACGGGTCGCCGTTGACCGGGTACCGCAGCACCTGCCGCAGCTTCGGCACGTGCACCGGGTGGGTGCTCGGGCAGGCCTGGTTCACCGGGTACGCGAGGTGGCTCTTGTGGTCCGCGGAGTCCAGGTCGCGGCCGTTCCAGCACTGCGGGAAGTCCAGGTACGACTCCAGCATCGTGCCGGCCGGGCAGTTGACGAAGTCCTTGGACGGTGGCACCTGACCGGCGTGCAAGCAGGACCAGCGGGCGATGCTGTCGTTCGGGCCGGTGGCCTTCGCGTTGCCGGCGACGAGCCGCAGGCCCTGCGGGATCGGTTGGGTGTTGGCGACGACGTCGGAGCGCACACCCTCACCGAGGTAGTAGAACGTGGCGATGGCCGGTTCCACCGCGACGTTGTCGCGGTAGAGGGTCGGCACCCAGTACGACGAGACGTCCACCGCCGGGTTGCAGGTGGTGGTCGACTTCACCAGGTCGGGCAGGGTGGTGGTGGCGTTCGTCGCCGTGCTGCCGAAGAAGCTGTGCATGTGTGAGGCCCCGGGCAGTCCCGGGAAGACGATCGGGTCGTCCGGCAGCCGGTGACTGTACGTGCAGTCGGCGGGGAACTCGGCGACCCGGATGACGTTGGCGACCGGGGCGGCGTCGGCCCGGTCGGTGGTCGAGACCAGGTACGTGCCGAGGAGGGTCAGCAGGGCGCCGATCGCCACGGTGAGGCGTAGCCGGCGGGGGACGTGGGGTGCGGCCCTGTCCATCTGGTAACTCCTGTCGGGGGACGGGTCAGGGGCAACTCCGGTGCCGCCGCCGAAGACAGCGGAGTGTGCCCTGGCCAGACTGGTGGTGGCCCGGTGGGGCCGGTGCGAGAGAGCGCTCTCAGCAGTCCAAGCCTCACCCCGATGTCGAAAGTTGTCAATACGTCCCGCAGTTGCTGGAAAAATGACGACGACAGCACACCGGCCGGGCCTCGTGATGGGACCCGGCCGGCTGCCGCGGTGAGCTATCTTCCTAGGACGCCCTGGAGGATGTGAGCGCCACCCCGAACGGCGTCAGCGTTCGCGACCGGGGAGCATCGCCAGGGCCTTCGAGCGCTGCGCGACGAGGTCCGCGTAGGTGCCGTCGCGCTCGGCCCAACGGTGCATGTGTACGCCCTTCACGAGGATCTCGCTCGGGGTGGGGTTCGCCGAGAGCAGCTGCATGACCTCGGTGGCGAAGTCGTCGAGTGGCAGCGCGCGCGGGTTCACCGTCTCCTGACCGGCAGTCGCGACGGCCGGGGGGACGAGTTCGACGACGTCGACACCGGTGCCGTCGAGTTGCGCGCGCAGCGCCTCGGAGTAGGCGTGCACCCCGGCCTTCGAGGCGGCGTAGCTGGGCATGGGCGGGAACGGCAGGAAGGCGATGCCGGAGGTGACGGTGATGAAGGTGCCCGCACCCCGATCGACCAGATGTGGAGTGAAGGCGTCGATGACCCGGATGGTGCCGACCAGGTTGGTGTCGATCGTCGTCTGCGCCGCCGCGAAGTGCGCGGGGTCGCGAAGGTCTTCCAGGAGCATGGCACCCGACATCGTCACCACCGTGTCCAGCTCGGGGTAGCGGGCGAGCACGGCGTCCCGGGCAGATGCGACAGAGGCGCCGTCGGTGACGTCGATGCCGAACGTGCCGAAACTTTCCGCGGCGAGTTGCGCGAGGGCCTCGGGGTTGCGACCGCCGACGGCCACGGTGCTGCCCGCCGCGGCGAACCGCCGGGCCAACTCCCGCCCGATACCCGAGGTGCCGCCGACGATGAGAACTGTGCGGTTGGAGAGATCCACGAGATCTTCCCTTCGATCCAGAGTGCGCCCGAACAGGGCGATCGCAAGTCTCGACCGAGCCGGGCGGGGGTGGCAGGGCCCCGGTTTTCCCAGGTCCCATCAGGGCCCCTCTGCGGCACGCGCGCCGCACTACCGTGGTGACCATGAGTGAAGAGGAGCCGGGCGGCGGCCACCGGCTGGGCAGCTACCTGCGGGCCCGCCGCGAACTGGTCTCACCGTCGCAGGTAGGGCTCCCGAGCGGCGGCCGGCGCCGCGTGCCCGGCCTACGACGCGAGGAAGTTGCCCTGCTCGCCGGGATCAGCCCCGACTACTACCTGCGGCTGGAACGGGGCCGGGACAAGAACCCCTCACCGCAGGTCCTCGAATCGCTCGCGCGCGTCCTGCAGCTCGACGACATCGAGCGGATGTACCTGCTCGACCTCGCGGCGGCGCGCCCCCGGGCGCCGCGCCGCAAGCGCTCCGAGCACGTACCAGCGCGGGTGTACGAGCTGCTCGCCCACCTTCAGATCCCCGCGTTCGTCGAGGGACGCGCCTTCGACGTGCTCGCCTCCAACCCGATGGCCGTGGCGTTCTCCCCGCGCCTGCGGCCCGGTCAGAACCGGCTGCGGTCGCTCCTGCTCGATCCCGAGGAACGCGCCTTCCACCAGGACTGGACGAAGGCCACCGCCAACTTCATCGCCACCCTCCGCACCACCATCGGGGACGACATCGACAACCCCCGGTTCGTCGAGCTGGTGGGCGAACTCGCGCTGTCCAGTCAGCGGTTCCGCACCCTGTGGGCCCGCCACGACGTCCGCATTCTCGAGGGAGGCACGACGACGGTGCACCACCCCGTCGTCGGTGACCTACACCTGCACCGGGACAAGCTCCCCATCGAAGACGTCATCCTCGTCGTCTACTACCCCGACAAGGACAGCGACAGCGACGAGAAACTGCGGCTCCTCGCCGCACTCGCCCACACCGGGACCGCCGACGACCAGACGCGGGTGGGGCGGCCCGACGTGTCGTCGGACCGCCCCACCCGTTGACGGAGTCGATCAAAAGCCGAGTACGCCCCGCCCGCCCACCACGGGCAGCCGCAGCTCGCTGTCGTTCGGGGCGACGCGCAGCTCGGTGCCGCCCAACGGCAACAGCGTGTACTCCTGGTCGGAGGAGAAGACGACCACGCCGATCCGGTGACCCGCCGGGAAGACGTAGTCCTTCGGCTCCATGGTCCACCGGTAGTCGTACAGCTTGCCCTGCTTCACCGGCGCGGTGCGCGCGGCGCTGACGCGGTTCTGCGGGTCCATCCAGCCGCGCGTCACCACGACGGGCGTGGCCGTCGACCCGGCCGGGCCGTAGTCGACCAGGTAGGCCGTGAGGTTGGCGTCCGGCTTGTTGTCGATCGCCATCCGGAGCCGCATCTCGGGGCGGCCGGAGACGCGGACGCTCTGCGCGAGCGCGGGGGAGCGGTAGGCGAGCCGGTTGGCGCTGGCCGTGTCCGGGTCGGCGACCAGGGTGTCCGGGTGGATCATCCGTCCCTCGTCGACGAAGCTCTGCTCGATGAGGGCCTTCGGCGGCTTGCCCGTGGTGAGCGTGCCCGGGGCGGTGGCGTCGGTGGCGGCGAACCGCAGCCCGACCTCACGTGCGGCCGGGTCGGGCCAGTTGCTGTACGTGGTGTACGCGCGGTCCTCGCGCTGGAGCACCGCCGTCGGCTCGTCCATGATGCCGTTGCGCACGTTCCACAGCCAGTAGTCGAACCAGCGGTTCTCGGTCTGCTTGTACGTCCAGGTCTGCCCGCTGGGCAGGGTCACCGAGGCGCTGCTGCCCGGCCCGCCGTGCCCGCCCTGGTGCAGCCAGATCTTGCGCGGCACGTGGCGCTTGGCCAACTCGTCCCACCAGCCGGCGAAGTGCTCGGTCTTGACGTTCCAGTCGTTGAGGCCGTGCACGACGAAGACGCTGGCCTGGACGTTGCGGGCGTCGAGGTAGTCGCGGTCGCGCCAGAACGGCGAGTAGTCGCCGGTGACCCGGTCCTGCTCCTTGGTGATCTGCGCGAGCTCGTCGGCGCACTGCCCCTCGGCACGTGCCTGCCCGGCCGTGTACTGGGCCAGGATGTCGAGGTCCTCGCCCTGGAACGTGCCGGGCGCGACCACCAGACCGTTGGCCCGGTAGTAGTCGTACCAGCTGCTGATCGCCGAGACCGGCACGATGGTCTTCAGGCCCTTGACCCCGGTGGTGGCCACCTGGTTGGGCAACGTCCCGTTGTAGGAGACGCCGGTCATGCCGACCGCGCCGGTGGTCCAGCCGGCGGTGACCGGGGCGCCGTTGGCGTCGTACCCCTTGGCCCGCCCGTTGAGCCAGTCGATGACGGCCTTGGTGCCGAGCGTCTCGGCCTGGTCACCGCTGGTCGGGCAGCCGTCCGAGTCGCCGGTGCCGACGCTCTGGCCGAGCACCACCGCGTACCCGCGCGGCACGTAGTAGTCGTCGAGCGAGCCGGGCAGGTTGGCCTTGGCCTGGGCGCGCTGCGCGCCGGCGTCGAGCGCACGCCGGCCGGAGTGGTCGGTCAGTCCGTTCTGCGGCAGGTCGTCGACCAGCACGCTCGGGTACGGCACGTCGCCCCAGGTGCCCTTGCGGTACGGGCTGTGCTCGAAGATGACCGGCACCTTGAAGCCCTCGGTGGCGGTTTCCCGGGGCCGGGAGATGTCGATCGCCACCCGGTCGGGACGACCGTCGTGATCGGTGTCCACCGGGGTCTGGACGTACACCCGCTCCTCGATGGCGTCGGCGAGCGAGAACACCGGTTGGGTCATGCCGTCGGCCACCACGATGCCGGTGGGCGCGGACGCCGTGGGGCGGGCGGCTGCGGGTGTCGGTGTCGCGCTCAGGACCAGTGCGCCGGAGACGCCGACGCTCAGAAGTGCCAGATGACGGGGTCGACGCACGCGCGTCTCCCTTCGGTCGGGCTGGTTGCCGGGTCTCGGCAGGGGCCAGTCGCGAAGATCCATTCGTCGCCATGCTAGGTGCGGGTGGACGTCGGCGTCGATCCCTTCGGGTGGCCGCCGCCGCCCGTTCTACCGATCGGGATTGCGGCGGTAACCGAATCGACATCGAACCAGGTAGGTCGTCGACACATGACAGGCAACGTTGTCTCGGTGGACGAAAAAACCGTCTTCGCGACCTCCCGAAGATCCGTCGCGCCGACCTATGATCTTGCAAATGTCGCCCAAGAGGCGCCATTTGTCCACATGAGACAGGAGCGACATGCTCAGGAGAACACGCTGGCTGCTGGCCGTCGCCGTGACGGCCACGGCGCTGACCGCCGTGCCCGGCGGCACCGCCACGGCCGGCCCCGGCGGTATCGCCGGCACCGACACACCCCGCACCTCCCCGGACGGCAAGACGCACACCGTCACCCTGCTGACCGGCGACGTGGTGACCGTCCGCAGCACCGGCTCGGGCTGCCCGCAGGTCACGATCCGGCCGGTCGACGAGAACGCGGTGATCGACCAGAGCTGCGGCCCCGACGGTCACCTGCACGTCGTCCCCGCCCGTGTCGCGTCCCAGGTCGGCTCGGTCCTCGACCCCGACCTGTTCGACGTCACCGCGCTGATCGCCGACGGGTACGACGACGAGAGCACCAGCCAGCTGCCGGTCATCGTGCAGCCCGCCACCGCCTCCGCCCGGGTGGCCGCGCTCGCCGACGTGCAGACGCTGTCCAGCATCGGCGCGGTGGCCGGCCACGTACCCAAGAAGAGCCCGGCCACCGCGAAGCTCGCGACCAACTCACTGCTGGCCGGGGCGAAGAAGGTCTGGTTGGACCGCAAGGTCCGTGCCACCGCCCTGCCCACCGCCGCGAAGCCCGCCGGCCTGGACCGTAACCTGACCCAGATCGACGCGCCCGACGCCTGGAAGGCCGGCTACACCGGCAAGGGCGCCCGGGTCGCGGTGCTCGACACGGGCGCCGACTTCAGCCACCCGGACCTCGCCGGGCGGGTCGCCGAGCGGGCCGACTTCACCGCCGAGGGCGGTGACGCCGTCGACCACAACGGCCACGGTACGCACGTCGCCTCGACCATCGCCGGCACCGGCGCGGCCTCCGACGGCCAGCGTCGTGGCGTCGCGCCGGACGCCAAACTGGTGATCGGCAAGGTGCTCGACGACCACGGCTCCGGCGAGGACTCGGGCATCATCCTCGGCATGGAGTGGGCGGCCACCCGGGCCGACGTCATCAACATGAGCCTCGGCGGCAGCCAGGCCGACGACGGCAGCGACCCGCTCTCGCTCGCCGTCGACGCCCTCAGCCGGCAGACCGGCACGCTGTTCGTCATCGCGGCCGGCAACAACGGCGCGCAGATCTCCTCGCCCGGCTCAGCCGCCACCGCGCTCACCGTCGGGGCCGTCGACCGCGACGACAAGCTTGCCGACTTCTCCAGCCGGGGCCCGCTGATCAACAACCACGTGGCCAAGCCGGAGCTGGTCGCGCCCGGCGTCGACATCGTCGCCGCCCGTGCCGCCGGCACCAACCTCCAGGACCCGATCGACAGGTACTACGAGTCGCTCAGCGGCACCTCGATGGCCACGCCGCACGTGGCGGGCGCCGCCGCGCTGCTCGTCCAGCGGCACCCCGAGTGGACCGGCGAGAAGGTCAAGGCGGCCCTCGTCGGCGCGGCCGACCCGTTGACCGGCATCGACCCGTACGCCATGGGAGCCGGCCGCCTCAACGCGGCCCGTGCCCTCGGCGGCCCGACCAGCGACCAGCCGGTGGTCAACCTCGGCACGTTCGCGTACCCGCAGTCCGGGACCAGCGAGACGAAGCTGAGCTGGACCGGCGGGTCCACCCCGGCCACGACGGTCCTCGACCTCGACGTGTCGGTCGTCAACCACGACGGCCAGAGCGTGCCGCGTGGCGCGGCGTCGCTGTCGACGAGCCGGGTGACCCTCAAGCGGGGCGCGACGGCGGCGGCGACGCTGCGGATCAACCGCGCGGCGCTGGGCAACCGGCCGGGCCTCTACATCGCCACCGTCACCGCCCGCACCGGCCACACCGTGGTCGCCTCCACTCCGGTGAGCTTCTACGTCGAGCAGCCCAGCTACGACCTGACGATCCACACCAAGCCGATACCCGGCCTGCGCGACGGCGCGGACGCCTGGGTCAACCTCATGGTCGCCAACCTCACCGACCCGCTGCTGTTCTGGGGCGGGGGCGGCGGCGTGCCCGGGGAGACCTTCACCCTGCGGGTGCCGGCCGGACGGTACTCGGTGCTCGGCGCGTCGATCGCCTACTACGTCGACAGCGACGTGCAGGAGAGCACCCTCACCGCGGCGGGTGACCTGGACGTGCGCGGGCCACGGACCGTCACCCTCGACCCGGCGCAGGCCCGGCCGGTCACGGCGACCGTCGACGGGGCGGCCACCAAGACCACCCGGACCGACCTCACCACCTTCCAGACCGCGGTGAACGGCCTGCCGTGGTGGCACCAGATCAGCGGGTTCGGGGTGGCGACGGCGATCCGCAGCACGGCGGTCCCGAAGCCCACCATCGGATCGCGGCGCACCTGGGCGGCCGTCAACATGGACTCGCCGGCCGGTACCGCGAAGCCGTACCGCTACAACATCGTGCACGAGTACACCGCCGGCGTGCCGGCCGACCCGTCGTTCCGGGTGACCAGGGCGGAGCAGGCCCGGCTGGCCCGCATCGACGAGCGGTTCCACCAGACCGACTCGCCGGAGATGTACACCATGCTGGTCCGCCTCGGCGAGACTGCCGACGGGGTGCCGGTGACCCAGACCTTCGAGGGCGTCATGCCGCCGAACCGGACGTCGTACCTCTCGCCGGACATCGTGTGGGCCGATCAGGGTGTCTACGGCGGACTCGGGGCCATGGAGGCGCCGCGCCAGTACCGGCCGGGCAGCCAGCAGTCCAAGGTCTGGGCGCGGCAGCCGCTGCACTCCGACTGGTACGACGACCCGGCCGGTGACGGCTGGAGTTGTGCCAGCCCGCCGGCGCGGACGCGCGGCAACCTGCACCTGGACATGGTGACGCTGACCGACCAGCACCAGCGCGCCGACTGCCTCCAGGGTGAGGCGATCGGCGTGAAGCGCACGCTGTCGCTGTACCGCAACGGCAAGCTGGTCGAGCAGAGCGACCGGCCGATCGCCGACTTCACGGTGCCGCAGGCGATGGCCGACTACCGGCTGACCTTCGACGTCGACACCAGCCTCATCCTGCCGATCTCCACCAAGGTCAGCACGTCCTGGACGTTCCGGTCCGCCGGGCCGGACGGGACCGGCCGCGTGCCGTTGCCGCTGCTCGCGGTCGACTACGCGCTGCCGATGGACCACGACAACCACCCCGTCGGCGGTCCGGCGGAACTGACCGTCCGGCAGGCGCACGGCGTCAAGGCGCAGAAGGTGACGTCGATGCAGGTCTGGACGTCGACCGACGACGGCGTCACCTGGAAGTCGGCCCGGGTCACCGGAAGCGGTGACAACTACCGGTTCGACCTGCCGAAGGTCGCCTCCGGGCAGGCCGTCTCGCTGCGGGTGAAGGCCGCCGGCAACGGCGGTAGCGGCATCGAGCAGACCGTCATCCGGGCGTACCACGCCGGCTGACGGGTGACGTGGTGTCGGCTCGGCTACCGCCGGGCCGACACCACCGCCGTCACTGACCCTCCCAGACCGCCTTCGCGCCGGAATCCCCGGTACGGACCACGTAGTACACGGCGACGGCGGCGGCCACCACCGACAACACCTGCAACGCCAGGGTCACCGCCCGATTGGCGGGTACGCCCTCGGCGGCGCGCGGCGGGACGAAGCGGACCAGGGCCAGCGCCACGATTCCCAGCGCGATCGAGGCGTACAGGGTCAGGTCGCCGAAATCCTGGTGCGCCTCCAGCTTCGGGACGAACTCCGGCGTCACCCGGTTCGCCGAGCGCAACCGCTCGAAGAAGGCGTCCCCGGTGAGCTTCGCCAGCAGCGCGCAGATGGGCGCGCCCACCGCGAGCAGCGCCAGCACCCAGCGCGTGTGCGGCCGGATCGGCGCGACGAGCGCGTAGGCGATCGCCAGGAGCGCCAGCAGCGGCACGAACACGACCGCGGCGTGCAGCACGAGCGGATGGGCGGGGATGCCCTGGAACTCTTCGAACATTCGGCGACTCCTCCGGCCATGGCGGATCTCGATGATCCGCGGCATGGAGGTTATCGGTACCGATCGGGCGTGCCCAGAGTCGCGTACGCGGAGCGACCGCTCAGCTCCGTGAGCGCGGCAGGCAGTCCTTCTTGTACTTCAGGCCCGATCCGCACCAGCACGCGTCGTTGCGCTCGGGCGGCCAGGGCACCCGGGCGGCGGGCCGGGCCGACACCTCGGCCGCGTAGCCGGCCCGGATCGCCGCGTCGGTCGGGTCGCCGTCGCGTCCACGGGCGAACGCGTCCAGGCCGGCCACCGTCGCCCGGTACACGCCCAGCCCGGTCCGGCCGGCGCCGGTCAGCCGTACCAGCTCCTTCTCCAGCCGCGCCCGGTGCGCGTCCCAGTCCGGCCCGTACACGTCGGTGAGCTCGGGGTGTGCGGCGAGCAGCTTGTCGAACTCGTCGCGGGGCCAGAGCAGCAGATCCGACGCGCCGCCCTGACGCTCCGAGACCTGGCGGACGAGTTGGTTCTCCAGCCGGTCGGCCAGGTCGTCCTGCCGGTCGTGCGGCAGGTTGAGGTTGCGGCGTACCCGGTGGCGCTGTTGCAGCAGCAGGAACAGCACACTGGGGGCGTCCGGCGGACCGACCTGCGGGTCTGCCGTCGTGTCGTGCTCGGCGAGCAGCGTGCCGACCGCCTCGCTCAGCCACGTCTCGGCGGTCGACGACCGCCCGGCCGCGTCCAGCGCCGCGCTTAGGTAGGCCGGCACGTCGGGCTGCGTGAGCAGCAACGGACGCAGCGCGGTCAGCTCGGCCATCGCCTCGTCGTCCCGGCCGCCGGCCTGGAACATCACCCGGGCCCGCAGCGCGCGGGCCACGCCCGCCCGGGGGTCGTCCACCGAGGGGTACGCCGCCAGCGCCTGATCCGCGTACCGCAGGGCCGCGTCGGTCCGGGCCCGGATCCGGGCGATCTCGGCGGCGAGCGTCAGGGCGTCCCCGGCATCATCCGGATTTTCCAACCGGCCCTGCTCGACCGCCTCGGCGATGTCGGCCGCGACACCGAGCGGGTCGGCCGCACCGAGCGCCGAGCGGCGCAGTTCGGCGAGGTCAGCCTTGGTGAGTACGTCTCTCGTCGGCACGATCTCACGGTACGTCCGAGGGCTCCCGTCCGGCCCAATTATGGTCATCTGCCGTCAACCCACCCCCGATAGCGTCCGCTCGCCAGTTTCTCGACCAGAGCACACAAAGGCGGAGTTATGGGCACGGTGGATCGGCGTACGTTCCTCAAGGCGATGGGAGTTCCCGCGATCGGCGCGGCCCTCCCGCTGGATCTCAGCAAGGCGCTCGCCATCCCGGCGAACGACCGGACCGGCTCGATCGAGGACGTCGAGCACGTGATCATCCTGATGCAGGAGAACCGGTCCTTCGACCACTACTTCGGCACCATGCGCGGCGTACGCGGCTTCGCCGACCCGCATCCGGTGACCCTGCCGTCGGGCAAGGACGTGTGGCACCAGCCCGACGGCGCCGACGAGCTGCTGCCGTTCCGCCCCGAGGTGAAGAACCTCGGCCAGACCTTCCTGCCGGACCCGCCGCACGGCTGGAACGACGGGCACGCCGCCTGGAACGACGGCCGGTTCGACGGGTGGGTGCCGAACAAGGGTGTCACGTCGATGACGTACCACACCCGGCAGGACCTGCCCTACCACTACGCGCTCGCGGACGCGTTCACCGTCTGCGACAGCTACCACTGCTCGCTGATGGGGCCGACCGACCCGAACCGCTACCACATGTGGAGCGGCTGGGTCGGCAACGACGGCAAGGGCGGCGGCCCGGTCATCACCAACGCCGAGGCCGGCTACGACTGGTCGACCTACCCGGAGCGGCTGGAGCGCAACGGCATCTCCTGGAAGATCTACCAGGACGTCGGCACCGGGCTCAACGCCGCCGGCTCCTGGGGTTGGACGAACGACCCGTACATCGGCAACTACGGCGACAACTCGCTGCTCTACTTCCACCAGTACCAGAACGCGCAGCCCGGCACGGCGCTGGCGGACCGCGCGAAGACCGGCACCGAGATCCGTACCCAGGGCCGCGACCCCGAGGCGCTGCTGGCCGACTTCCGGGCCGACGTCGAGGCGGGACGCCTGCCGCAGGTCTCCTGGATCACCGCGCCCGAGGCGTACACCGAGCACCCGAACTGGGAACCGGCCTACGGCTCCTGGTACGTCTCGCAGGTCATCGACATCCTCGCCTCGCACCCCGAGGTGTGGAGCAAGATGGCGCTCTTCATCACGTACGACGAGGAGGGCGGCTTCTTCGACCACGTGGTCCCGCCGACGCCCCCGCAGACGCGCGAGCACGGACAGTCGACCGTGCCGACCACCAACGAGATCTTCCCCGGCGACGCCGACCACCCGGCGGGCCCGTACGGCCTCGGCATCCGCGTACCCATGATCATCGTGTCGCCGTGGACGCGCGGTGGCTACGTCAACTCCCAGGTCTTCGACCACACCTCGCTGATCAAGTTCCTGGAGACGCGGTTCGGGCACGGCCGGCCGGACCTGGTCGAGAAGAACATCACCCCGTGGCGGCGTGCCGTCGTCGGTGACCTGACCACGGCCTTCGACTTCCGGCACCCGAACCGCTCGCGCGACGTGACGCTGCCGGACACCGACGACTTCAAGCCCGACGACCTGGTCCGGCACCCCGACGAGGTGCCGGTGCCGCCGGCCGAGGGGCGGCTGCCCAAGCAGGAGCGCGGTGTGCGCCCGGCGCGGGCGATCCCGTACGCCCTGCACGCCGACGGACGTCGGGGCGACGGCGACTTCCGGATCGAGTTCCGCAACACCGGCGGCGCGGGAGCGGTCTTCCAGGTCCGTCAGGCCGGCAGCACGGCCGCGCCGCGCGCCTACACGGTCGAGCCGGGCAAGCGCCTGGCCGACACCTGGCAGGTCTCCTCCGGGTACGACCTGTCGGTGCACGGACCGAACGGCTTCTTCCGCCGATTCGCCGCCGGCCGCTCGGATCTCGACATCACGCCCGCCTTCGACGGGCGGGGCGACAAGATCGAGCTGACGCTCACCAACCGGGGGCCGAAGCGGGTCGAGGTGACCGTCCGGGACGGCTACCACTCCCGGCCGGTCACGCTGTCACTGCGCCCCGGTCACACCGAGCGCGCCACCTGGCCGCTGGCCCGCACCCACGGCTGGTACGACCTGACGGTCGCCGTCGCGGGCGACCCCGACTTCGCGTACCGCTGCGCGGGCCACGTCGAGAACGGCAAGGACAGCATCAGCGACCCGGCCCTCGGCGGGCTCGTCTAGCTGGTGCCGGCGTCCACCCGGGTCGTTCTCGGCCCGGGTGGCGCGCACGCCGCAGCCGGCGGTGGGCGACCTGGGCGCGGTGGCCGACAGCGTCGGCGCGGTGGGCGGCTAGTGCCCGGCGGTGAGGCGCGGATGCCCGCGTTAGGCGCGGATGCCCGCGTTGGGCCCGGATGCCAGGGCGGTGGGGCCCGGATGCCCCGGTTGTGCGGCCGGATGCCCCGGCGAGCGTGATGCCTCAGCGGCATCTTGATGCCACACAGTCATCACGCTCGGCCGGGCGCCCGCCCTCACCGAGGTCACCCACGGTGGCGATCAATCGGGTGACCTTGACGCCCTGCTACGGGGTGCGGGCGAGGTAGGCGCGCATCTCCTCCCGCGTTCCTGGGAGGCCGTAGCCGCAGACCAGCTCGGTGACGTTGCCGAAATTCTGACCGTCGATCAGCCATGGCTCGGCCGACCGACTCAGCGTCTCCGCGAGCCGACGTTGGCGGGGCGTGAGGGCATCCGCGGCCGTTCCTGCCGTCGCCGGGCCGTCCGGGAAGGCGAGCGGCAGCGCCACACCCAACGCCGTCAACGACCGTTCGCCGCTGACGGTCGGCAACCGGTCGAGCAACGCGTCGAACGCGCGGTCGGCGTGCCGCGGACCGAGCTGGCGCAGGGCGAGCGCCGCGTAGCCGCCGAGATCGCCACCGAGGAACGGCACCCACTCACCCTCGGGCGGCTCGGCGGGGGCGTCGCCGGAAGCCGCCGACGCCCAACCCAACAACTCCGCGACGGTCGCCGGGTCGGCCGCCGCGCCCAGGACCCGGGCCCGACCGATCGCGGCGGCCCAGCGGACCAGCGGGCGCGCGTCGGTCAGCCACCCGACGTCCGGCGCGGCGCCGAGCAGCCCCGAGGACACCAGCATGGTGGCCACCTCGCCGGGCGTCGCCGCGACCCCCGAGGCGGCGTCGAGCGCGCGGGCCAGCGCGGACACGCTGCCCTCGGCCTCCTCGGGAAACCAGGCGAGGAGGTACGCCGCGACCAGGCGCACATCCGGATCGGAGTGACCCAGCAGGGCGCGGAACACGGGGACCCCGGCGCGCACCGCGTCGTAGGTCGCCAGCGCGACGTACGCCCACAGTCGGCCCTGATCCGTCGTCGACAGTGACTCGACGTAGAGGTACTCGACGTACTCCTTCTGGGTCTCGTCGGTGCCGGTCCACGGCGGCGGCTTGGCCGCGAGCAGCGCGCGCCCGCCCTCGGCGGCCCGGCGATACTCGGCCACCGGGAAGCCGTCCGGTAGGACACCCTCGTCGTACCCGACGGCCAGGGCGCTCAACAGCCCGAGCACCGACGCCGGGTCCGGGGTGGCCGGATCGGTGAGCATCTCCAGCAGGAACGGCACCGCGTAGGCGCTCGCCTCGAACCGGTTTCCCTGGTGGAACACGTTGCCGTAGAGCTCACCCAGGGCCTCGTCCCGGGTGGTCGCATCGGCGGAGAGCAGAGCGCGCAGTTGGCCGGGCACGTCGTCGGCCGCCCCATAGGCGTGGCCCAGCCGCGCCCAGTCGATGTCGTCAAGTCCGTCGAGCACGACCCATGCTCTCCCGGCGCCATGCCAGTCCGGTGTGGCGGGTCGGTCAGAACTCCTCGTACACCGCGGGGTCCTGATCCGACAGCCGCCCATCCGGGCGGCCCAGCGCGGTGATGGCCTCGACCTGGTCGTCGGTGAGCGTGACGTCGAAGACGTCCAGGTTCTCGACCTGCCGCTGCGGCGACGCGGCCTTGGGCAGCGGGATCACCTGGCGGGCCACGTGCCAGGCCAGGATCGTCTGCGCGGTGCTGACGCCGTGCGCGGCCGCGATCTCGGCGATCACCGGGTGCTGTCGCAGGTCGTTGCCATGGCCCAGCGGGCTCCACCCCTGCACCAGGATGCCGTGCTCCCGGTGGTAGTCCAGCGCCTCCTGCTGCGGAAAGTACGGATGCACCTCGATCTGGTTGACCACGGGCGCGACGCCGGTCTCGGCCACCAGCCGGTCGATGTGCTCCGGCAGGAAGTTGGAGAGCCCGATGTGTCGCACCAGACCCCGCTCGCGCGCCTCGATCAGCGCCCGCCACGCCTGCACGTACCTGTCGACCTTGGGGTTCGGCCAGTGGATCAGGTACAGGTCGATCCGGTCGAGGCCGGTGCGGAACACGCTCTCCTCGATCGTGGTCAGCGCCGCGTCGTGGTCGTGGTGCCGCCCCGGCAGCTTCGAGGTGACGATCAGCTCGTCGCGTACGCCGTCGCCCGCGTCCCGCACGGCCCGACCGACCGCGCCCTCGTTCTCGTAGTTCACCGCCGAGTCGAGCAGCCGATAGCCCGCCCGGATCGCGTGCCCGATCGCGTCGACGCCCGCCGAGCCGTTGAGCTGGTACGTGCCGAGCCCGATCGCGGGCAGGGTCGTGCCATCGGCGGCGCTCAGGTGCGGAATCGTCATGATCGGGACCCTACTCGCACGAGTGGCGCGTCATCCTCGGCTGGGTCAACCGTCGATCACCCGTAGGAAGACCGTGCCGCTGCCGGCATCGAGGTAGACGATGCCGTTGTACTGTGCCATCTGCACATACTCGGCGTACTTCGCACTGACCTGCCAGGTACCGCCGGTGGGCAGGAACGGACGCAGTTCGGCGCTCAACGACGCTTCCCAGCCGGGCGGCGCGGGCTGCCACTCGTACCCCTTGAGGATCGTGGCGATGGTGTCGGGCCGCAGGACGACGAGTGCCTCGATCTGCGTGTCGGTCGGGCCCGGCACGGTGAGGCGGCTTTCACCCCCGGCGGTTGCTGCCTTCCAGTGGGCTTCGACGAAGTCGCCGAGGCGCGGGAACCGTTTCGCGATCGGTTCCCTGTCGGTCTGGACCGGTGTCGGGCTCACGCTGGCGGTCCGATCTGGCGGATCGTCGTTGCGGGCGTTGTCGGAGCATCCGGCGAGAGCGACGACGAGCGTCGTCGCCACCAGCCCGGCGCGAAGGCCAACCATCACGGTGTGCTCCTTGTCCGAGCCGGTCGTCCAGAATATCAGTCGTCGTCGCCGTGCCCGGCGGACGCGGCCGGGGTGTTGCCCCAGACCGCCTTCGCCCCGGAGTCACCCACCCGGTAGACCTGCACCAGGTTCGCGGCCGCCACGACCACGGCCAGCGCGGCGACCACCACGGTAACCTTCCCCGTGCTGCCGCTCGGGTTCCCCGCCGGCCGCGACGTGCGGCGGTGCAGCCAGACCAGCGCCACGGCGGCGACGAGCAGCGGTATCGCGAACCAGATCAACGTGTCTCCGAGCTGGGCGTGCACCCCCGGGTCACCGACCCGGTGCTCCAGGTCCTCACCGGTGGAGGAGGCGAGCGGCACAGCGAGCGTGGCCAGCGCGGCGATCACGACGACGAGCGCGCCGTAGCGGCCGCGCCACGACGGTTTGACGGCCAGCGCGGCGACGCCGATCGCGGCCAGCGGCAGCAGGACCACCACGACGTGCACCACCAGTGGGTGCAGCGGCAGGCCATTGACGGTGTCAGGCACAGGATCTCCTCGGCGCTCGGGATGTCACTGCGCGCGACGTTATTGCCGAATTCTTGCGAAGTCCTTGCGGCGTCGAGTTCCCACCCGACGGGTCAGGCCATGGGTAGCAGCAGCGTGAACGTGGCGCCCCGGCCGTGGGCGCCGGTCACCTCGAGCGAGCCCCGGTGCGCCTGCGCCACCTGCTGCGCCAGCGCGAGGCCCAACCCGAACCGGCGACCCGTCCCGGCTGTGCCATGCGCGAAGCGTTCGAAGAGTCGATCCGCCTCGGCCGGGTCGAGGCCGACCCCGTCGTCGGCGACCTCGACGGCGACGCACCCGCACCCGCACGTGCCCACCCGCGCTCACGTGTCCCAGAGCGTTGTCCACCAGAGCGGTCAGCGCCCGCCGCAGGGCCACGTGGGCGCCCCGCACCTGCGCCGTCGCCTCGACCTCGACGCGCAGCTCGACGTCCTGCTCCCGCGCGTACGCCGACATGCTCGCCACCACCTCGCGGGCCACCTCGGCCATGTCGACGACGGTGTCCGGGGGCGGTTTCTGCTCGGCGGCAGCCGACACCAGCAGATCGTCGACGACCTCACCGAGCGCCCGGGTGTCCGCGACAAGCTGGTCGAGCTGGTCGGCGAGCAGCTCCACCGGTTGGGCCCGGGCCCGGCGGGCGATCATCTGCGCCCGGGTGTGCAGCACCGTGAGCGGGGTGCGCAGCTCGTGTGAGGCGTCGGCGACGAAGCGGCGTTGCAGAGTCAGCGCGGTGGCCAGGGGAGCGACGGCTCGGCGGGCGAGCAGAGCGGCAGCCGCCAACGCTCCCGCCAGACCGGCCAGCTCGGCGACGAGCAGCGCGACGCCGAGCTGCCCCTGCCGCTCGCGCAGGGGCGCGAGGTCGGCGGCGACCGCCCAGCGGCTGCCGTCGGGCCGATGAGCGACCAGTACACGGACCGGGTGGTCGTCGCCCGCGTCGGTGTCGAACTGCCCCGGCTGCCGCCGCAGCGCGTCGTCGAGAACGCGCACCAGTTCCGGCGACGCGCTCGGGGTCACCTCGACGGCGTCGGTCCCGGCTGTCCGTTGGGCGAGCACCTGGCCGGGCGGTGGGTCGTCCACGTCCTCGGCCATGGCGAGTACCTGACCCAGCTCGGAATTCAGTACCCGGGACTCCTGACGGCTGGTGAGGACGAACATCAACGCGCCGACCAGCAGCAGCACGACGCCGATCGCCCCCGCGGTCTGGGCCACGCTGCGTCGACGCGCACGAGTCAGCCGGGCCTCGTTCACGCTGTCAGCCCGTACCAATGCGGTAGCCGAGCCCGTGCACCGTACGGATCGCGCCCCGACCGAGCTTGCGGCGCAGGTGATGGACGCAGGCGTCGACGCTGCCGGGGGCGTCGGCATGGGTGAAGGCCGTGCTCAGCAGCTCCGCCCGGGTGAAGACCTTCAGGGGTCGGCCGGCGAGTGCCCGCAGCACGGCGAACTCGCGGGCGGACAACGGAATCTCCTGACCGTCGTCGAACACCCGCCGGTTACCCACGTCCAACCAGCGCCGTGGACCCAGGGGCAGTCGGCTCGCCACGTCCTGATGACGGCGGCGCAGCGCGCGCAGCCGGGCCAGCAGCTCCGGTACCTCGAAGGGTTTGACCAGGTAGTCCTCCGCGCCGGCGTCGAGCCCTTCCACCCGGTCGTCGAGGGCGCCGCGGGCGGTGAGCATCAGCACCGGGGCGGTCACACCGCGTCCGCGCAGCGCGGTGACCAGGCCCAGGCCATCCAGCACCGGCAACCCCCGGTCGATGACCATGAGCTGGTAGTCGCGGGCCAACGCCTGGTGCAGGCCGCTCTGCCCGTCAGCGGCCAGGTCGACCTCGTACCCCTCGTCGGTGAGCAGGTCGGCGAGCAGCGCGGTCAGCGCACGGTCGTCCTCGACCAGCAGCAGGCGGGGGCGGGCACTCTCCACCGGCCCATTATCACGGGGTGCGGGGGCGCTGGCCGTGCGACTCCCCTCAGACCGGCCCGGAATCGCCGACGGGGGCGTCGCGGATGGCGAGCGCGGCCTGGACGAGCGCGGCGTGGGTCAGCGTCTGGGGGTAGTTGCCGAGGTGGGCGCCCGTCGCCGGGTCCACCTCTTCGGCGTAGAGGCCGAGGGGACTCGCGTGGTCGACCATGGCCTCGAACAGCTCGACGGCCTCGCGGCGACGCCCGGTGCGGGCCAGGGCCTGAACGAGCCAGAACGAGCAGGGCAGGAACGCGCCCTCGGTGCCGGGGAGGCCGTCCCGCCCGGGCGGGTAGCGGTAGAGCAGTGGACCGCCGGCGGACAACCGGTCCCGGATGGCGTCGATGGTGCCCCGTACCCGGGGTGACCCGGTCCGGTCCATGCCGAGCAGTGGCAGGACGAGCAGAGCCGCGTCGAGGTCCCGGGAGCCGTACGTGCGAACGTAGCTGTTCGTGCTCGGGTCGACGCCACGCGTCCGGACCTCGGCGGCGATGGCGTCCCGGGACCGCTGCCAGCGTCGACGTTGCCGGTCCGACAGGGCGTGCGTGTCGGCGATCGCCAGGGCACGATCCAACGCGAGCCAGCCCATGAGCTTGGAATGGACGTGTTGGGCGGGCTCGCGTACCTCCCAGATACCGGCATCGGGCTCCGGCCACCATTGGCTGACCACGTCGGCGAAACCGCGTACCGCCCGCCACGTCTCGGCATAGAGGCGGTGTCCGGCCTGAGCGAACGCCCAGGCCGCGTCGATCACCCAGCCGTAGCCGTCGAGCTGGTGCTGACCGGCGGCGGCGTTGCCCACGCGTACCGGACGGCTGTCGAGGTAGCCGGGCCACCCGGAGAGGTCCCGTTCCGCCGGTACGTGTCGGCCATGCAGGGTGAGCAGCGCGGGCAGGCGTGGCCGTTGCAGCCGGCTGGCGTGCAACAGCCAGGCGAGGAAGCCCTGGGCCTCGTCGGCCTTGCCGACGCTGAGGAAGGCGCTGACGCCGATGCTGGCGTCCCGGGGCCATACGTAGCGGTAGTCCCAGTTGCGTTCCCCGCCGGGATCCTCGGGCAGGGACGTGGTGGGCGCGGCCACCGGCGCTCCCGAGGGCGAGTAGGTGAGCAGCCGCATCGTGAGCAGGCTTCGTACGACGTGCTCCCGGAAGGGCACCCGCTCGTCGATCTCCGCGGCCCAGGCACGCCAGCGGGCCTCGTCCGCGACGAGCAGGTCCCAGGCGGCCGTCGGCTCGACGTGGATCACCGGTTCGCGGTAGGCCACGGCCAGGACGAGGGTGACCGGACGACCCGGCCGCACCGTGACCGGAGTGGGCCGGCCCGGTTCGATCCCGAACGTGGGCGTGCTGTCCAGCGCGACAGCCAGCGCCCCCCACTCACACACCAGGGAGTGCCGCCGGTGCTGCACCCGGGGCCGGCGGTGCCGCACGCCCAGGCGGGGATCGAACTCCACCACCGCGTCGACCGGTGCCCGCTCGGCCTCCAGCCGCCGCACGATCAGCGTCGTGGGCAGCAGGCGACCGGTGACCTCGGCGACCATCGCCTCGGTGAGGCGGAGCCGGCCGCCGCCCACCGCCCAGGTGGTCTCCAGCGTGGCGGTGTGCTGCCGGTACCGCCGCTCGACGGCAGCGGCCGGCCGGGCCGGGCCGACCCGGAACGTCCCGGCGTCCGCGCCCCCGACCAGCCTCCCGAACAGGGGCTCGCCGTCGAAGCGTGGCACGCAGAGCCAGTCCATCGCGCCGTCACTGGCGACCAGGGCGGCGGTACGCGTGTCGCCGAGCAGCCCGTAGTCGCTGATCGGTCGCTCACCGGTCACGGCGGTCGCTCCTCGCCGAGCGCCGGGTTACCGGGCCTGCAGGAGTATCCCGAGAGCGACCCCGTAGACGACGTGGACGACAGCCGTGACCAGGGGCGTCTGGACGCCGTAGTTGAGGGCGAACAGCCCGGGCGGCTCCAACACCGCCGTGCTGGCCGGTCCCGCCCGCTGCGACGCCATGCGGGGGTGGACACCGGGAAGCAGCGGCAGCAGCACCGTCAGGGCGATGCCGACGTGCACGATCCCGAGCAGCGCTCCGATCCACCAGGTGGCGCGGTACAACAGCGCGAACGTGCCCGCGTACCCGAGGGCGAAACCCTGACCGGCGCACAGGTGCAGGAAGAACCCGACGACCCGGGCCCGGTCGGGATCGGCGGTGACGAAGGTCCCCAGCACCAGAGGAAGGTCGAGCCGGGTGAGGCCGGCCAACTGAGCGGTGATCATCGCCGCGGTGAGGACCGCGGTGGCGACCAACCCGAACAACGCCCATCCGGCCCAGTCCATCTCAGCAGTCGGCGACGCCGCGGGCGTGCTCGGTCATCGGTCATCCTCCGGCTGAACAGCGCGCAGTCCACGGCCCAGACGCCCACCCACCCGGGCGCCCGGTTTATCACCATAAGCCACCGAACCAGTCGTGCTGACCTGCTCGCCCAGACCTGCCTCAACGATCAGGGCTCGTTCGCTGCGCGTCAGTCACGGCCAGGACGGCGGAGGTGGGCCGAATGCGCGACGACTTGCCCGCACGGCCAGAGCGGCGAGAGCAGCGTTGGCGCCACCGCCAATCACCGCGCCGATGCCGAACGGTGCCACTCGGCCGAGCACAATGATCCCCTGCTTGGTCCCGAACTTGGTGATGAAGTGCTTTCCCAGGACCTTGTTGATCTGTCGTAACGTCTCAACGGGCACCTTTGCGACAACCTGACGTCCCCAGTGTTGCCCGGTGCGCTCGGCTACCTTGGTGATGGTGGCCGACCCTGATCCGCCGAGCATGATCCCCATGACGATCGTTCGGCGGCGTTCGACCTCGTCGATGCGGACTCCGTGGACTTCGGCGATCGAGAGCGCGAAGAGGGCGCTCAGCTGAAGCGACGACAGAGCTTCGCCCGCCGACAGCGCCAGTGCCACGCCCGTGCCGACGCCCGGTGCCGCCGCGGTTCCGCCGACGGCAGCTCCCGTCCCGGTCAACGCGCTGATGTACATGCGCTCCAGGTTGCGGACCACCTCGGCCGGTGTCGCCTCTGGGTTCCGCTGGCGTGCCCGGGCGATGTTCTTCTGCACCAGTGGGCTCTGCAGTGCGATCGCCTTGTCCAGCACGTCGAGGACCCGCTGCCCACGTCCGGCCGTCTCCGGGCCTGGTCCATCGGGGACATCGTCTGCCATGCCTTCGACTCCTTAGCTAGACGCCGAACTGGCGAGCATGCGCTGATAAGCGACGGGGTGAACTACCGGAACGCCGTACGCGCGGGCCTTCTTGGCCTTGCCGGACATCGAGTCGGGGTCGGCAGCCACCAGAAGTCGAGTCTTCTTGGTGACGTTGTCAGCGACCTGGAGCCCTGCTGCCTGAGCGTCCTCTTCCCAGGACCACCGAGGTGGATCCATCGCACCGGTGAAGACCACCACGTCACCGGGTTGCAGTCGCCAGCCCTTGGTCTGAGGCCGGGCCGCGCCGACGTCACGAGCGACCTTGAGGGCATGGTCGACGTCGGTTACCTCTAGCCCGAGCAACGAGCCAACCTGGTCCAGGTCGTTGCGTTCGGCCGACGTAAGGACGCCGTCCTCTAACGCTGCAGCGGCCAGACCGGCCAGATATGCGCGATGCAGGTGGTCGACGTCGACTCGGGCGAGGCCCAGTTCTTCTGCCGTGGCGACGAGCGCGTCCGCCTCACTGGCGGAGATATGCCGGTCGAGCAGTGCCTTGTCGAGCAGGTCCAGATACGCGTCACCCTGCGGATCGCGCAGCCGCGGGAGCCGGTCCACCAGACGGGCAAGGAAGTGCTCCTCGCGGTGCCCCGGGCCTCGACGCGGCACCGGCACCACTGCTTCGGTCGCCAAGGGTGGCCAGGGTGCAGCCGCAGCGACATCAATGACCGACGTCCACGGCGGTGGCGTTCCCGCGTCCCGCAGGTAGCGGGCCAGAAGCTTCGCGGCCGCCCTCGCGTCGTGAAGAGCGGAGTGAGCCTGGTGGGGCGGCAATCCCGCCGCGCGACAGCAGTCCTGCAGGCTGCGGCCGGCTGACGGAAGGAAGTGTCCGGCCAGCCGCATGGTGCACAATCCCTCTGCCAGGCTGATCGGCAGTTCGATCCCCAGCCTGCGGTACTCCGCGAGGAGGAACGTGGCGTCGAAGTGCAGATTGTGAGCGACAAGCACCCGCCCGCGCAGAAGGCTGGCTAGGTGACCTGCCATTCGCTTGAACTCCGGTGCGCGCCGCGCCTCGGCGGCCGAGATGCCATGGATGAGTTGTGGACCGAGATCCCGGTCGGGGTTGACCAGGCTGCACCATTCATGCGTCACCTGCCCGGCGCCGTCGAGGTGGATGACGGCGACCTCGACCACCCGGTCGTGCCAGCTGGTGCGTAGGCCCGTCGTCTCGAGGTCGATAACTGCGTACACGTCGACTCCTTAGATCGTGACCTGAGCGGAGTTGCCGGCGGCGGCACGCAGGCAGGCCAGCCACCGCGGGGGCAATGGCTGCGGCTCGCCCATAGCGCGTAGATACTTTCGGCGATACCGCGCCTGTTCGGTGTCCTGCCACAGCTGAGCGGTCATGGCGACAGCCGACGTCAGGGCCAGCGCCACCCCCGCTGCCGGCGAGGCCGCGCGAGGCTGCACCGCGAGCCGGATCGCAAGATCCTCGTGATCGGGTACCTCGGTGGGCCAGGCGAGCGGAGCGAGCTTCGACTTCGACACCGCACGCTGACTGTCGACCGCCTCGCTGTAGACGGACCGACGCTCTGTGATCTCCGCTAGGAGCTCAGGGATGGTCAGCACGTTCCCCTGCAACGTGCTGACCAGTTCCTCGGGTAGTAAGTGAGCGATCCTGTCTAGGATCGCGGCCGGAGTCTCCCGGTCCCACCCCACCAGGCATCGCCCCTGCAACATCCACATGATGCGAACAAATTGGTCGTCCTGCTCGACTTCATCGAGGCGTACCACCCAGGCGCCGCCGGCACGTCCGGTCGGGCTGAGTCGCCACACGGCCACGGCCTCGGTGCCGTCGCCGTCGGGCCCCACGGCGAGAACAGCGTGACCGCGCGCACCGGGCACGAAGTCAACGGGAATGGCCAGTTCGCTATCGACTTCCTCAAGTTCTGCCATGCCACGTCCTCCATGATCGACATCGGAGCATCACAGTAGGTGTCAACGCGGTCACGTCGGCTCGACTGGAGCGGCACTTCGAGCGGCGTACCGTCCACACGCATCTGACTGAACAGGTCTAGCGGGTCGGTTCGAGTCGGGCGAGCAGGGTGCTCACCTCGCTGTGTAGGCGACGCAACTCCGCCGCCGTAGGGGCCAGCTCGTAGCAGTGGTGGTGCGTGGCGGCGGAGAGGGTCGTCCACGCGAACGCCACCCGGCGGGCGACCTCCGCGCCTGGACCGAGCCGGCCGCGCAGCATCAACTGCTTCGCGCGGCCCTGGCGGCAGGCCGCCACGGTCGGCTTCACCCGCTGCCAGTAGGCGTCGATGCCGCCTTCGAGGGCGAGCCGGATCAGGCAGGCGCAGGCCCGCGGCCACCAACCGGCGCTCAGGGCCGTAGCTCCGAGCAGACCGGACCCACGCAGCAGTTCGTCGGCCGCCGCCAGGCAGCGCTGCGGCGTCGGGGTGGTCACGACAGCGCCCCGGCGAGGAGACGGGCGTCCGCGACCAGGCCGGGCAGGTCCGCCAGGTACGCGCCGTGCACCCCTTCCCGGCACGCCCGGTATGCGTCGACGACCCGCCGCCCGTGTCGGCGGTGGAGCCAGCCGAGCACGTCACCGCCCTTCTCGGCGTCGTCGAACGCGGCCAGGGCGACGACGGTCGCCAGTCGACGCGACGCATCCTCGATGGCCGCCTCGATGTCGGCGTGCGGGACCCCGCGCGCGACTCGGGACCGCCAGACCGTCCGGTGGCAGGCCGCCTCCACCGCGGAGCGGCACAGCTCGGCCACCACCGGGCCGCGCACCTCGGCGGGGATCTCGTCGTTGCGCGACAGGGCGTGGGCATCGGTCAGATAGCGGGTCACCGGATCGGAGCCGGCCCGCAGGGTCACCACCGACTTCTCCGCCCGGGTCACCTCGACGATCCGCGCCCGGCCCAGGTCGAGCCGGCTCACCGCATCCGGCAGACGGCTGTCGTGCGTGAACACGACCACCTGCCGCTGCTCGGCCAACTCCGCGAGCACCCGCGCCAGGCCATCCACCTTCGACGGATCCATGCTCTGCACCGGGTCGTCGACCACGATGAACCGGAACGGGCTCTCCGGGGCGCAGCTGCGCGGCAGGAACGTGGCCAACCCGAGCGCCTGCATCTCACCCTGACTCATCACGCCCAGGGCGGTGCCGTTGTCGGCGCCGTCCACGCTGACCGGGAAGACCACCCGCCGCCGGTTGTTGATCCCCTCCAGCGTCATCGCACCCAACTCGACGTTGCTCTCCTGCCGGAGTTGAGCCCAGATCCGCTGCGAATGCCCGGCGAACGGCGCGATCCGCTCGTTGCGGATCTCCATCGCCGCCCCCTTCAGCCACGCGCGCGCGGCCTTCAACCGGGCCAGGGTCGCCTCCCGCGCCGCGAGGCCGCCGGCAGTGGCCACCCACTCGCGCACGTCGGCCGCCGCGGCCCGCCAGCCGGTGTCGCGCTGTCGCAGGAACCCTTCGGCGTACGCGCGGGCCGCGTCCGCCGCCGCCACCACAGCCGGGTACCGCGCGGCCAGGTGGTCGGCCAGTGCGGCAGGCTCCCCGGGTACGCGTGCAAGAGCGGCCACGGCATCGCGCAACACGCCGACCGATGCCTCCGACCCGAGGCGCTCGGGCACCGCCAGGTCGTCGATCAGGTGGTGCGCCTTCCGCAGCACCGCCGTCAGGCGGGTCGTCGCCGTCTGAGCGGCGACGCTGCGCCGCCGCAGCTCGGTCAGCGACCGTTCGGCGGCGGCACGCCACCCGTCGTCCAAGGTGCCGGTCGCGCAGACCGGGCACGCCCCATCGCCGTCGTCCTCGTGCTGTTCGAGGGCGAGGCGGAGCAGTTCGGCGCTGCGCAACGCGGCCCGGGACCGGCCACCGTCGTACCGCACCGCCTCATCCGCCGCCTCCCGCAGCTGACCGGCGAGCCGGGCCACCTCGTCGACCGGCGGCGGGTCGAGGTCGGCGAGCTCACGGCAGAGCAGCACCTCCCGGTCGGTGGTCGCCTCGTCCGGCTCGTCGAGGACCGCCGTGACCGCGCCGAGGTCGACCGCTCCCCGGCCGCGCAGCAGTAGGGCGACCCGCTGGGCCCGCTCGTCGGTGATGTCGGCGAGCGCGTCGACCAGGGCGGTGCGCTGTGCGCGTACCCCCTTGATGGTGGTGTCGTGCGGCCGGGCGGCGCGGAGCAGACGCTGATCGGCGTCGGTGAGCGCGTCGAGCCCGAGGATCGCGAAGAGCGCGTCGAAGAGCTGGCTCTGCGTGCCCGACGCGAGCTTGCCCAGTTCGGCCGCGGTGAGGAACGGCCGGTACAGCTCCAGCGGACGGGCCAGACCCAGCTCGGCGAGGCCCCGGTGCCGGCCCCGCGCGCTGGTCACCGTCACCTCGGCGTCGGTCAGCCCCGCGTCGACCGGCCAGGCGCGGTGCACCCGGGTCGGCGTCGCCACCCCGTCGACCCGCAGCTCCACGTCGACCCAGCACGGGTCCGGGTGGTGCAGGTTGCGCCACCCCGTACGCCAGACGCTCGTCTTGTCGGCCCACCGCGCGCTGTCCCCGGTGAGGGCGAGCTCGACGGCCTCGGCGAAGCTGGACTTGCCGGAGCCGTTGCGGCCGACGACCAGCGTGAGCCCGGGACCGGGGTCGACCTGGAGGGTCCGCTCCGGGCCGACGCCGCGAAAGCCGGCGACGGTCACCGACTTCAACCAGATGTGCCCCGCCGAGTCGTCGCCGATGGGGGAGTGGGGGTCGAGCCGGGTAGGGGTGCCGGCGAGCGCGGCGGTTAGGTCGTCGTCGCTGGTGAGGGCGGCGAGGACCAGCTCGGCGGTCTCGGTCGGCACGTCAGCGGCGGCCAGCCGCTCGAAGATCAGCTCGATCACCGGTGGGGTGTTGCGGTTCGGCAGCGCCGACGTGCCGGCGCAGGTCTGGCGGGGGACAGGCATGGTCAACTCCAAACGGGTGATCGCGGCGGGGCGGCCAGGGACGGCCGCCCCGCGAGATGTGCGGCGGGAAGGGTGAGGCGCGTAGCGGAAGGTCACCGATCCGGGACCTGTGGAGCTGATGTCGTAGACGGATCAGACCGACGGGATGCTGACGACCTCGACCTCGACGCCCTCGTTGCGCAGGGACTTCATCGCCCGGTAGAGCGCGACCTGGGCGAAGGTAAACAGCGAGTCCACCGTGAGCGGCTTTCCGGAGCCGAGCGCGATCGCGTAGATCACCTTGCGGGGCTGGAAGCCCGGGTCGATGACCCGTCCGGACGGCTGTCGCTTGACCATCTCGACGAGCGCGGCGCGGGCGTCAGCCTCGTACCGCAGTGCGTCGACCGACACCGCGCCCTGCGCGAAGAGATGACTCAGGGCCGCGCTGCCCGTGGCTCGCTTGACATGGATCAGCTCGTTGTTCGGCCCGAGCAGGTCGCAGGCCTCGATACGTCGAGGGTGCTGGCTGGTCCGCAGCAGCTTCCGGTCCAGCAGGGTCAGCCCGCAGACCTTTGCAGCGTGGGCGTTGTACGCCTCCTCGTCCGCCAGCTCAGCGGTCCAGGCGGGGAGTGCGAAGCTGGCCGGGACCGCCAGGATCTGCCGGATCTCGTCGCGGAGGAACTCCCGGTGCCGGTCTCCGATCTCGTACCAGCCACCCTCGTGCAGCAGGAGCTGGCTCTCACCGTGCGCGAGCTGCGCCGTGATCCACCGCGACGCGGCGGTGGAGTCGATCTCCTCCTGGCCGTGCTTATCGCCGTAGAGGGTGATGCGCCCGGTGCAGAGCGACGCCCACCGCTCACCGTCCGGGACGCCCTCGGTCTGCGCGAGCACGTCCGCCAACGTGAGCTCCGGCAGGCGCGCCGGACGGAGGCCGGACTTCGGCACCCGAAGCTTGTACGACCGGACCCGCTCGATCTCGCTGAAGACCCGCCCCGGCACGGCCAGCCCGACGTCCGCGGGGTCCGGCAACCTGAGCAGCCGGTCCAACTGTTCCTCCACCTGCGACAGCCGGGCATCCCGCGCCGACACCGGCCGGATCTGGGTGATGAACTCCAGGTCAGCGAAGGGCGCCTCCTGCTTGCGGACCCGGTCGATCTCCCGCAGGTCGGCGAGGAGGCTCGCGGGTTCGACACCCAGGTGGATGCGCAGGGCGTCACTGCCCTCGACCGGCGTGGCCCTACCCGTCGACCGGCAGGCGGTCAGGTTCGGGTTGAACGTCCGCCCGCAGACCTGGCCGACGATCTCGCCCCACTTGTCGATGCCGTACATCCGGATGTGCTGGCCGCCCGGAACTATGTTGCGGTCGACCCGGCCGGTGGTGCCGAACACCCGCCGGCGTACCTGCTTGATCTCGTCGGGCGCCAGCGACCGCACCGCGAAGCCGATCCCGAAGCCCGGATTGACCAGGTCCAGGTCGACCATGTGACGACCCACGGTGCCGTAGGCGAGCGCGTAGACGTTCTCGTCCACCGCGACGAGCAGCGCGGCACCGCCGCTGCTGAACCCGAGTTCGGTCTCCTCCCCGGTGAGCCGGGTGAGCACCTCGCACCAGTCGGCCCGCTGACGCGGCACCGTCCCATGCACCAGCAGCGCCGGCGCGCCGGCGACCAGACGCTCCTCGATGAGGAAGTCGTGCTGTCGCACGTAGCGGCGGTTCACCGCGTCGTGCAGACCCTCGATGGTCGGCGTCACCCGTTCGAGCTGGTAGACCGACGTCAGGTAAGTGTTCTCCGGCCGCTCGGGCAGATCGAGGTCGAAGAGGGTGGGTGCGTCGTACGGCGGATGGGTGACGTCCTCGCGGACGCCACGGCGGTTGGTCGGTCTGCTCGTGGTGGCTCTGGTCGTGGTCGGCTGGCTCGCACGGCGCACGTCGATCTCCTCGCGTTGAGAATCGGGGTGGCGGTGGTGCGGGGGAGGGGTGCGCCGAGGGCGGGCTTCGCGGGTCCCGCCCTCGGCGCGGGTGATCAGCTCACAGGGTGACGTCGACGCCGCCGGAGAACGGCGAGTCGTGCAGCTCGAGCTTGGTGAGCTTGACGTTCTTCGGGATGTCGAAGACCACGACGCCGGTCACCTGGTTGCCGGGGTTGACGTCGTTGAGGAACGTCTCGGCGTTCTTGTTGGCGTAGATGGCCGCGCCGGTGTCGGCGGAGTACTCGGTGCCGGCGGCCGCGTACGCCTTCTGGCTGCTGCCGTCGAACATCTGCGCTTCCTTGCCGATGTTCTTCACGTTGACCGTGACCAGGCAGTACTGGCCCTGCGCCTTGGCGCCGAGGACGTCGTTGCCGATCTTGGCCACGCCGCACTTGGACGACTTGACCGTGAACTCGAACTTCCCGTCCCGGGCCGGCTCGCCGACCTTGGCGGTCTTCGGCTTGTCGTCGCCCTTGGCGCCGCCAGCGTTGTTGCTGGTGCCGCCCGCGTCGTTGCTGGAGTCGCTCGCGTTGTCCGTCGAACCAGCGCCGCAGCCGAGGGCGACGACAGCGGTGGCGAGCAGAGCGAAGGTGGTGGTCTTCCGCATGGCTTCTCCTGAGTTGGAGCGTGGCGGCGCTCAGTAAGGCCGCAGGGGATGGATTACGCCACAACCAGTGCGGCGAAAGCAACGAAAGTAAAGCACCGCGTGAAAACACTGTCAACCACAATGTTGTCATCAACCGCTCGCTGCCCTAGGGTTGGGCTGACTGGTTGTCAAAGAGGAGCAGACATGCCACAGGTCACCGCTGCGGAGATCTCCCGCATGGCCGGCGTCAGCCGGGCGACTGTCAGCAACTGGCGCCGCCGCCACGCCGACTTCCCGTCGCCCTCCGGCGGGACCGAGGCAAGCCCTGCGTACGACCTGGACGCGGTCCGTTCCTGGCTCAGTGGTCGAGGCCAGCTGCCGGCCGAAACGCCGGCGGAGGATCTGCGAGCGGCTCTGCGTGACCGCCCCGAGAGGGGTGAGCCATTACGACTGCTGCCGTTGGTGCTCGCCGCGCACCGGCTCGCCCCCGCAAACGTCGACAGGGTCTTGGACTTACCCGACAGGGATCTGGTCCGGCGTGCCACCGACCTCACGGGCGATGCGGTGACTTACGGTGGCGACGAGGCCCCGGTCCTGCGGGCGCTGCTGCGGTCCGTGCGTGTAGACGGCGCGCTCGTCGCCGCCGACCTTATCGGCGAGCGGGGCACTGACGATTCGACCACGACCGGCACGTACCGGACACCGGCGGAGGTGGCGGATCTCATGGCCGACCTGCTGCCCGGCCCCGATCAGCGTTTCCCCGCCGACGTGTACGACCCTGCCTGCGGGGTCGGCGGGCTGCTTGCCGCGGCTGCCCGTCGTGGGGCTCGCCGACTGTACGGGCAGGATCTGCTGCCAACTCAGGCGGCGCAGGCCGCGACACGCCTCGGCCTGCAGTACGGGAACGTCCGCGCCGAGATCCGAGGTGGGGACAGTCTGCGCGACGACGCATTCCCAGACCTGGGAGTCGACGGAGTGCTGTGTAACCCCCCGTATGGCAACCGCGATTGGGGCCAGGAGGTCCTCGCGTACGACCCGCGCTGGGTCTACGGTCTGCCACCGAAGGGTGAGCCGGAGCTGGCCTGGGTCCAACACTGTCTCGCCCACCTCGCACCCGGTGGTCGGGCAGTCCTGCTGATGCCACCCGCGACCGCCGAACGCGCCTCCGGTCGCCGGATCCGAGCCGAGCTGGTGAAGAGCGGGGCGCTCCGAGCGGTCATCGCGCTACCGGCCGGCGCCGCACCACCCCCGCACATCGGCCTGAACCTGTGGATCCTGACGCGACCCGATGACGGAGCTCACGCGGCGCCCGACACCGTGCTCTTCGTCGATGCAGCCGGGCCAGGCCGACAGGGCTGGGAGTCCGTCCGCGACGCCGTGCTCGGTGCCTGGTCGGCGTACGACGGCGGGGTGTTCGAGGCCGTGCCCTCGGTGGCGCGGGCGGTGCCAGTCGTCGATCTGCTCGCCGGGCCGACCGACCTCGCTCCGGCCCGGCACGTCCAGTCGGTGACGGTGGCCATCCGGCCCGGGGATCACCTGCGCCAGGTGCGGCGGACACACGCCGAGTTGCGACACGCTGCGGACTCGCTGATCGGCGTGACGGAGCGGAGCGAGCGGTGGACCGCCGCCGGCAAACAGCCGCAGACCTGGCGTACGACGGCTGTCGCGGACCTGCTTCGAGGCGGGGCGCTGACGTTGCTGCGCGCGGTACCCGCTGGTCGCGCTGCCACCGTCGACTCAGACGTCGAGATCCGTGCGGGGGATGTCATCCTGCCGGAGCTGTTCGCCCGGCCCTACCGCGCCCGCGTCGCCGCTGCCGAGGACGATGGCCGACCGCTGGGCCGGCAGCACCTCCTGCTGCGTCCCGACCCGCAGCGCTTGGACGCGTGGTTCCTCGCCGGGTTCCTCAGTGCGGAGGAGAACGTCAACGCGGCCGCCACCGGGAGCACCATCGTGCGGGTTGACGTCCGCCGGTTGCAGGTGCCGGTCATGACGCTGCCAGATCAGCAACGGTACGGGCGGGCGTTCCGCCAGGTGCAGGAGTTGCGCGACACGGCGGACACGGTGAGCCGACTCGCCGACGAAGCCGCAGACGCTCTCGGTATCGGCCTGACCGGCGGAGCGCTGCTTCCACCGGACGAGGAGCAAGCGTGACCGATCTTGGGCTGTCACCATTCGCGGTGACGCGACTACGGTGAGACCCCCACGTGACTGAATTCTGCTGGGACCAGGGGCCCCTCCCGCCCCGACGAGTAGTGAAAGCGAGCTGTTGACGTGAGCACCCACCAGAGTCTGGCCAGTTTCATCTGGTCAGTCGCCGACCTACTGCGCGGTGACTACAAGCAGTCGGAGTACGGCAAGGCGATCCTTCCGCTGACTGTGCTGCGCCGCCTGGACTGCGTCATGGCACCGACCCGCAAAGCGGTGTGGGACCGCGACGCCTCGCTGACGCTCACCAACAAGGACCAGTTGCTCCGGCTCGCGGCGGGCCTGCCGTTCTACAACACGTCCAAGCAGAGCTTCGACACCATCGGCGCGTCCGCCCCGGACGTGGCGAAGAACCTCACCGACTACATCAACGGCTTCTCGCCGAACGCCCGCGAGATCATCGACAAGTACGACTTCCACACCCAGATCGCCCGCCTACAGTCGGCCAAGCTGCTCTATCCCGTGGTGCAGAAGTTCCGGGACATCGACCTCAGCCCAGAGCGGGTCGACAACCACCAGATGGGTTACGTCTTCGAGGAGCTGATCCGGCGCTTCTCCGAAATCTCGAACGAGACCGCCGGTGAGCACTTCACGCCACGCGAGGTCATCAAGCTGATGGTGAACCTGCTCATCGGCCCGGACAACGAGCACCTCACCGGAGCCCCGGTGATCAACGTCCTGGACCCGGCCTGCGGCACCGGCGGAATGCTGTCGGCGGCGGAGGAGATCATCTCATCGCTCAACCCGAGCGCGACGGTGCGCCTCTTCGGCCAGGAGTTGAACGCCGAGTCGTACGCCATCTGCCGCTCAGACATGATGCTCAAGGGCCAGGATCCGTCGAACATTCACCTGGGCAACTCGTTCAGCGACGACGGCCACGAGGGCCAACGGTTCGACTACCTCTTGGCCAACCCGCCCTTCGGGGTGGAGTGGAAAAAGGTGAAGGACGAGGTCGACGCCGAGGCCACGCTCGGGCACGCGGGCCGGTTCGGTGCCGGCCTGCCGCGCATCAACGACGGCTCGTTCCTCTTTCTCCAGCACATGATCTCCAAGATGGAGCCGCCGGAGAAGGGCGGGTCCCGCATCGCGATCGTCTTCAACGGCTCGCCGCTCTTCACCGGCGCCGCCGAGTCCGGCGAGTCGAACATCCGCCGCTGGATCCTGGAGAACGACCTGCTTGAGGGCATCGTCGGCCTGCCCGACCAGCTCTTCTACAACACCGGCATCTCCACGTACTTCTGGATCCTGTCCAACCGGAAGGCGGAGAACCTCAAGCGCAAGGTGATCCTGCTCGACGCCCGCGACCAGTGGGTCAAGATGCGCAAGAGCCTCGGTGACAAGCGCAAGATGATCTCCGAGGACCAGGTCACCCACATCACCCGGCTCTACGGTCAGGCCCTCACCATCGCGTCGGACGAGTCGCACCCGGACCACGGCAAGGTCAAGGTCTTCCAGACCACGGACTTCGGCTACCAGCGGATCACCGTGGAGCGGCCGCTCAAGCTCCGCTTCGAGATCACCGAGGAGACGCTCGCTGCGCTCGCGGAGAGCAAACCCCTTTCCCGGTACGCGCACCGCGACGAGCTGATCGGCGCGTTCAAGCCGCTGCTCGGCACGGTGTGGCGCACGAAAGCCGAAGCCAAGGATGCGCTCCACGCGGCGGCGGTCGCCGGGGGTGCGCTGTGGCCGACCGGCGCCCCTGGGAAGGCCATCATGGACAGCGTCTCCATCAGTGACCCGGACGGGGAGGTGCAGAAGGTCAAGGGTGAGGTCGTTCCGGACGCGGACCTGCGCGACTACGAGAACGTGCCGCTCGCCGAGGACATCCACGAGTACTTCGACCGCGAGGTCCGCCTGCACGTCGCCGACGCCTGGATCGACGAAACCAAGACCAAGATTGGGTACGAGATCCCGTTTACTCGCCACTTTTACGTCTACAAGCCGCCAAGGCCGCTTTCCGAGATCGACGCTGAGCTGCGAGAACTCGAAGCTCAGATTCAAGGGCTGCTCAGTGAGGTGACGTCGTGACGCGGCTACGTACGAAGCTTGTAGCCCAAAATGTCGTCGACAAGTCCGATGGCTTCCCGTCGCCTTTCATCGGCCTTGAGTCGATTGACGGTGGTCTGGGTCGCCTAAGTGTAAGCGATCTTCCAACGAAGCGGGCAGAGGATAGCCTACGTCATCGTCAAGGTGACGTGCTCTTTAGTAAGCTCCGGCCATACCTTGCGAAGTCGATTCTGGCGCGCGAGTCGGGGACGGGAACTGGAGAACTCTTAGTTCTGCGTCCGAGCGAGCAAATCGATCCGCGATATCTCTTCTACAACACTCTCTCGCGTCCTTGGCTCGACTGGGCTGAGATGACCTCGTATGGCTCAAAGATGCCGAGGACATCTTGGGAGGCTGTGGGTGATTTTCCGCTGTGGCTCCCGTCGGTCGAGGAGCAGCGGCGGATAGCCGACTTCCTCGACGTCGAAACCGCCCGGATTGACAATCTCTCCACTCTCGTTCGGCAGGCGCTCCTTCTTCTCGAAGAGCGTCGAACCTTGAACGTTCTGCGCTGCGTGCAGCCGGTGGTGGACGGGCGTATGAGGACTGTTCCTCTAAAGCGCCTTGCATCGTCCGTGACGGTTGGAATCGTCGTCACTCCGGCGAAATGGTACGTCGATGGGGAGGGTGTGACGGCCCTCCGTGGATTGAATGTCAGACCCGGAGCGATTGACCTGAGTGACACCGTCAAGATCAGCGATGAGGGTCACGCGTTACACGCAAAATCAAGGCTTCGGGCGGGCGATGTCGTTGTGGTGAGGACGGGGAAGGCGGGCGTTGCAGCGGTAGTTCCTGACTCCTTGAATGGCGCCAACTGCATTGATCTGGTAATAGTCAGGCCGACGTCAGGTGTGAATCCTAAGTTTCTCGAGATAATTCTTAATTCGGAGTTTGCGCGCCAATACATCAACGAGTCATCAGTTGGTACGATCCAATCTCACCTCAACGTTGCAGCTATGAAGCAATTGCCGATTCCGAGAGTCGATTCGGTGGAGCAAGCGGCTGCCGTCCGAGAGGTGGCGGAGATCGACGCCAAGATGGAGCTGGCTCGCGTATCAATGCAGCGGCAGATTGAATTGTTGGCCGAGCGTCGGCAGGCGTTGATTACGGCGGCGGTCACCGGGCAGTTTGACGTGACGACCGGGAGGGGAGCGGACCTGTCGTGAGCACCCATGTGTACAAGGAGCAGGCGTTCGAGGCGACGATCGAGGCTGAACTCCTCCAGCACGGCTGGCATCGAGGGCTGTCCAACGGCTACCGGCCCGACCTCGGCCTCGACACCGGTGAGCTGGACACCTTCATCGGGGCGACCCAGAAGAAGGAGTTCGACCGGCTCATCACCGCCTACGGCGATCTGGCCACCGCTCAGCGGGAGTTCGCGAAGCGTGTCGCGGTCGAGATCGACAAGCGGGGCGCGCTCGACGTGCTCCGAAGTGGGGTCAAGGACCGTGGCGTCACCATTCAGCTCTGCTACTTCCGGCCCGGTCACACTCTCGCGGTCGGCGCGCTCGACGAGTACCAGGCGAACCGTCTCACCGTGGTCCGGCAGTTGCGCTACTCGGCGAAGACGGCCGGCGAGTTGGACCTGGGTCTGTTCGTCAACGGCATCCCGATCGCCACGGCGGAGTTGAAGAACACGCTGACCGGCCAGGACGTCGAGGACGCAAAGCGTCAGTACCGCACGGATCGCGATCCCAAGGAACTGATCTTCGCCCGGCGTACCCTCGTGCACTTCGCCGTTGACCCGCACCTGGTCTTCCTGACGACGCGGCTCGCCGGGGAACAGACCCGGTTCCTGCCCTTCAACGTCGGCTCGAACGGGCCTGGGGTGTCCGGCGGTGCGGGGAACCCGCCCGCGCCGACCGACGGCTACCAGACCTCCTACCTGTGGCGGCAGGTGTGGCAGCGGGACAACTTCCTCGAACTGCTGCAACGGTTCGTGCACGTCGAGGTGCCCAAGAAGGGCAAGGCGGCCCCTCACGCCAGCCCGTTGATCTTCCCGCGCTACCACCAGTGGCACGCGGTGCGGAAGATGGTCGAGCACGCCTCGGACCATGGGGCGGGTCACAACTACCTGGTCGAGCATTCGGCCGGTTCGGGTAAGTCGAACACCATCGCCTGGCTGGCGCACCGACTGTCCACCCTGCACGACGCGGACAATCAACCGGTCTTCGAGAAGGCCATCGTCATCACCGACCGAGTGGTGCTGGACCGGCAGTTGCAGGACACGATCTACCAGTTCGACCACGTGGCCGGCGTCGTCAAGAAGATCGACGAGGACTCCCAGCAGCTCGCCGACGCCCTCACCGGCTCGGCCGCCCGCGTCATCATCACGACGTTGCAGAAGTTCCCGTTCGTGCTGGACAAGGTCGCCAAGCTGGGCCAGCGCCGGTACGCGGTCATCATCGACGAGGCGCACTCGTCGCAGTCGGGGGAGTCGGCGAACGCGCTGAAGAAGGCGCTCGGCCGGCTCGGCTCGGACGACATCGACGCCGACGGCGACCTGTTGACCGCCTCCGCCCTGGCGCGGGGCAGGCACGCCAACCTGTCCTACTTCGCCTTCACCGCCACGCCGAAACAGAAGACGCTCGAACTGTTCGGCACCCGCAACCCCGAGACCGGCCAGATGGAGCCGTTCCACGTCTACTCGATGCGCCAGGCCATCGAGGAGGGCTTCATCCTCGACGTGCTGCGCAACTACATCACGTACGAGGCGCGGTGGCGGCTGGCCAGCGCGGCGGTCGAGGCCGTGGAGACCGCCGACCCCGAAGTCGATCCGAAGAAGGCAAAGGCCAAACTGGTACGGGCCGCCGAGCTGCACCCCGAGTCGCAGGACCAGCGGGCGCAGATCATCATCGATCACTTCCGGACCGAGGTCAGCGAGCGCATCGGCGAGCGGGCCAAGGCGATGGTGGTGACCCGCTCCCGTGAGCACGCGCTGCGGCTCTACCAGGCGATGCGCAAGTACCTCGACAAGCGTGGTGTCACCGACTGCGCGCCGATCGTGGCGTTCTCCGGCACGCTCACCCTCGACGGCATCGACTACTCCGAGTCGAAGCTCAACGGGTTCTCCGAGGCGGCCCTGCCGGACGCGTTCGCGTACACGAAGGTCGGCGACCCTCAGGCCACGGCCCGCAACCAGACCGAATACCGCATCCTGGTCGTCGCCGAGAAATACCAGACGGGCTTCGACCAGCCGCTGCTCGCGGCGATGTACGTCGACAAGCCGCTCGCCAGCGTGGCGGCTGTCCAGACCCTGTCCCGCTTGAACCGCACCCACCCGGACAAGACGCAGGACGACGTCTTCGTGCTCGACTTCGCCAACAAGGCCGAAGACATCCAGAAGTGGTTCGAGCCGTACTTCGAGACCACCATCACCGAGCCGACCGACCCTAACCTGCTCTACGACAAGCAGCGCGAGGTGATGGACTTTCAA
Organism: Micromonospora sp. NPDC005979; assembly: GCF_040614415.1. Taxonomy (NCBI): domain Bacteria; kingdom Bacillati; phylum Actinomycetota; class Actinomycetes; order Micromonosporales; family Micromonosporaceae; genus Micromonospora; species Micromonospora sp. NPDC005979. Next base: position 723,342 of record NZ_JBEXUR010000001.1, read on the forward strand.
CTGCTTGTCGAGTCGGAGATGGACGCCTTCGCCCGAGCCCTGCTCGCCGCCGATAAGCCCTCGATGACCACCGGGCAGCTGGAGAAGGCGCACGCCGCGCTCTACCGGTTCCTTGAGCCGGCGGTCGACCGGTTCACCCACCTGGCCAAGGACGACCGGGACCGCGCCGAGGCGTTCCGCTCGTCGGTGAGCGACTACGTCCGGGCGTACGGCTTCCTGGCCCAGGTCGTCGGATACGGCGACGAGGACCTGGAACGGCTCTACCTCTACAGCCGTTTCCTGCTCCGACGGCTACCCTCCGAGCCGGGTGCGGGCGTCGACATCGGTGCGGCCACCCTGAGCCACCTGCGCATCCGCAAGCGCGCTGAGGAGGACCTGTCGCTGCAACCGTCTGGCGCGCACCTCATCCCCGGCTTCTCGCCGGACGGCGGCGCCGCCCGGCAGGTCGAGGAGAAGCCGCTCAGCGAGGTGATCGAGGAGCTGAATGAGCGCTTCGGCTACGACCTCAGCTCGTCCGATCAGATCCTGCTCGTGCAGCAGATCATCTCACTGGCTGAGGACGAGAAGATGCAACAGGTCGCGCTCAACAACGATATCGAACGGTTCGGTCAGGTGGCTGACCCAGAGCTGGACAACATCGTGGCCCGCAACCATGATCGCAACACCACCTTCGTCGGCCGGTACTTCGACAACCCGGAGTTCCAGGCTGCCGTCAAGGCGGAGGCCCGGCGTCGGGCGTACGGGCTGATCCTGAGCCCGTCTCGCGCCGAAGCGCTGCGCAAGCTCCGCAGCCAGGTCTCCGGGGCGAACGAGCAGCGTGCGACAGCGACCAGCGGCGAGTGACGATTCGGGGGAACGCGCGCGGTGAGCGACGTGAAACCGGCCGACGAGTGGGTCTTCGCGGACCGGTACCGCGTCGACGCCCCGATCGGCACTGGCGGCATGGGTGCCGTCTGGAGCGGCTACGACCGGCACCTTGACCGCCGCGTGGCGATCAAGCTGATGCGGAACACGCCCGGCCCGGCGGCGACGTTCGGCAGCGCGGAGAGCGCGGCGTTCAACGAGGCGGTGGCGGCAGACCGGGAGCGGTTCCTGCGGGAGATCCGCACGACCGCCCGCCTCGAACTCCCCGGCATCCCCGCGGTGTACGACTTCGGGATCGAGGAGTCGAGCGGCCGCATCTACCTAGTGATGCAGCTCGTGTACGGGCAGACGCTCGCGGAGCTCATCGCCTCCCGGACCTACGCCGCCGACCCGTGGCCGGTCACCTGGGCGGTCGCCATCACCGCCCAGGTGGCGGCCACCCTCGTCGACGTCCACCGGGTCGACGTCGTCCACCGCGACATCAAGCCCACGAACCTCATGGTCAGCGACGGGGGAGTGGTCAAGGTCCTCGACTTCGGGGTGGCCATCCTGCGCGGCGCGAGTGCCCTCCCACGACTGACCCAGGTCGGCCTGACCGTCGGCAGCCCGCCCTACATGCCGCCGGAACAGGCCCTGGGCAACCCTGTTGGGCCGGCGAGCGACGTCTACGCGCTGGGGTGTGTCCTGTACGAGGCCCTCACCGGGCGGGTGCCGTTCGTGGAGACAACCAGCCGCTCCTACCAGGATCACCACGTCAACACCCCGGCGCCGTCGGCGTGGGCGCTGCGTGCCAACGTGCCCTCCGACCTCGACAACCTGGTCGCACGAATGCTGGCGAAGCGGCCCGCTGACCGCCCCTCAGCGGAGGACGTCTACGAGACGCTGCTCCCGATCGCCGCCCAGCCCGGTCCCGCCGGACCCGGCGGCAACCGTGACCCGCGCCGGCCCTTCCTCCGCCCACTCGCGCCCGCGCCGCGTCAGCGCGGAGCCGCCCCCGCTCCGAAGCCGACGTCGGCGACCTCGGCGCCGCTGAGCGTCGACGAGGCGATCGAGATCCAGCAGCAGGTCGGCCACCTGGTCCAGGATTCACAGTTCCAGCAGGCGATCGATCTGCTCGACGAGGCGGTGGGCCGGGCTGCTGCCGAGCCGGCACTGAAGCTGGAGATGCAGGTGGCTCTGGCATCGACGCTGTGGTTCGCCGACGAGTTCAGTCGGGTGGCGGCCGTCCTCGACGAGATTCTCCCGAAGGTCGACGGTGGGGACGAGCTGACCGTTCTCTACTACTACTCGGGCGTCAGTCACGCCGAGATCGGCAACATCGACGAGGCCGTCAAGCAACTTACCGAGTTCCTCGCCCTCGCCGAGCCGTACGACCCCCTGCACCGGGACGCCACTTACCGCCTCGGCATGATGCTGCCCGCCGTCGGCCGCACCAGCGAGGGCCTTCAGCATCTTGAGGCGCTTCGGCCGACACTCGTCGCGGAGTACGGGTTGGACTCCGCCCACGTCAGGACATTGGACCGGCGGATCGCCCAAATCAGACGTGGACCCGACCTCTAGCGAAGACCGCGACGTCCGGGTCTGTTGGGGCAACGGGAGCGCGTCCGGCAGGGATACGGGCCGCGCTCCCGTCTGGCGTACGGCTCAGTGCCCAGACTTGGTGGCTCGGACGAAGCTGGTCCAGGCGGCGGGGGAGAAGGCGAGGGCGGGCCCGGCCGGGTCCTTGCTGTCGCGTACGGCAACGAGGCCGGGCATATTGTCGGCGACCTCGACGCATGCACCGCCGTTGTCGCCGCTGCGGGTGCTCTTACGCCACTGGGCAGCGGTCAGTTCAGCCATGATGGACCTCTTCGACGATCTTGTTGATGAGTTGCCTCGATTGTTGCTCATCGAGAGCCAGGGACGTAAGACTCGCCCAGACCTTCTCGTAGGCAGCGATTTCCTCGGCCCGGTCGAGATACAGGGCACCGGTCAGTGACTCGCTGTAGACGACGGACGGCTCCGGGACGACTCGGTTGGTCAATGGGAAGTCGAGAATCATGAAGGTGCCGGCGAGCGCGCCGTAGTGCGCCCCGACGGACAGCGGCAGGACCCGGATGGAGATGTTCGGTAGACCAGCGAGGTCGTTCAAGTGTCGGAGCTGGTCGGCCATCACCCTGCGGCCACCGATCTGCTTGATCAGCAGCGACTCGGCAAGCACTGAGCTGAGCTGGGGTGCCTTCGGCAGCCGTCGCAATAGGAGGCCCTGCCGCTGTAGCCGGATGCTGATGTGCTGGTCTATCTCGTCATCGCTCATGTCGGTGCGGTTCTGGAAAACGCCTCTGGCGTATGCCTCTGTCTGTAAGAGGCCAGGGATCAGCGACTCGTCGTACCCTCGTAGCCGGTGTGCGGCGGATTCCAGGCCGACGTAGAGTTCGAACCAGTCGGGGACGGCGTCGCCGTACGAGTGCCACCAGCCTTTGGCCTTGGTCTCGGCGGCTAGGGCGCTGAGGGCGCCGGTCAGGTCGGGCGTCGCCCCGTACAGCTCGCACAGGGCCTTGGCGTCCACGGAGCGGACGGGGCCGAGGCCGGTCTCGATGCGCCACAGCTTCTGTCGGCTGAACTGCATCGCCTCGGACGCGCCGTCCAGCGTCATCCGCGCTTCGGTGCGTAGGTCGCGCAGCGCTCGCCCGAGCTGCCGTCGCGGCACTGTCGATCCCATGTCGTCGGCCATCGGCTCCCGCCCTCTCCGTGTTGCGTTTTGTTACATCCGGACGCCATCGGTGAAACGCGTGATCGTTGCTCCCAACAATCAATTCCTATAGGCGCTGACACGCAGTATCAATACGCCTCTGACCATACAAGAAACCCCCGACGGGAGCCGTCGGCGCGCAATTCCCACGCGCTGTCTTCCTGCGTACCGTCGGGGGTGGAATGGTTTTGGGTGAGTTTTAGATTTCGTGGCGCGGGCTGGTGCCTGCCGAGAGGGTTGTCGGGCCGGATCAACTGTCGATGACTCTCAGGAAGACCGTTCCGCTGCCAGCGTCGAGGTAGACGGTGCTGTTGTACTGTGCCGTCCGCACGCGTACTCCTCGCTGACCTGCCAGGTGCCGCCGGTGCCGGTGGGCAGGAACGGGCGCAGCTCGCCGCTCAGCGGTGCGTCCCAGTCGGGTGGCGCGGGCTGCCACTCGTACCCTTTGATGGTTGTGGCCAGGGTGTCGGGTCGCAGCACGACGAGTGCCTCGATGCGCGTGTCGGTCGGGCCTGGAACGGTGTCGCGACCGCTGCCCCCGGCCGTTGCGGCCTGCCAGTGGGCTTCGATGAAGTCGCCGAGGCGCGGAAACCGTTTGGCGATCGGGTCCCGGTCGGTTCGTACCGGTGTGGGGCTTACGCTGGCGGCCCTCCCTGTCGGCTCGTCATCGGGGGTGCCGTCGGAGCATCCGGCGAGGGTCAGGACGAGCGCTGCGGCTGGTGGATGCAAGTCGACCGCATACTGCTGTGCACCGACGGCTTCGCCCGGCTGGTCACCGGCTACGAAATCTGCCCCTCGTGGTCTCAAGTGATTCCCGACGCGCCCTACCCGGTCTGGGATCACAGCTCGAACAAGACCTCTTGCTTGGCGCCGTGCGGGTCGATGGGGTCTCCGATGCCCGGCGTGTAGAGGTGCGCGTCCTTCATGAAGAGTCGCCGGAACTCGTCGTCCTCGACGAGGCGTTGCAGCAGTGCCTTGCTGACGATCTGAAGGTCGTCACCATCGGACAACAGGCCCAGTATCCATTCGACCGGCAGGTCGCCCCCAACGCCGGTGACGTAGTAGTTCTGTCGCAGCTTGCGCCGGATGAGCTGCTGGAACCTCTTGATGCCCTCGTCAATCGTCGGATAGCTGGAGCGCTGTGACGGGCGAGCCCGCCGCTGAGGGTCACTCCATGTCGAAGCGACGGTGCTCCGAGCCTGGTCACAGAGGAGTAGCGCGGTGTAGGCGCGATTGTGGTGGTGGTCCGGGTCGAGCAGTGCCATGTCGACCTTCAGGACGGAGGCACCGGTGCTTCCCCCGAAGTGCGCGTTGAAGGGTGTCGTCGCGATCCCGCTGAGGGCGAGTCTGGATGGTTCGAACAGCGGCCTCGGGAGCGCATCGAGCGAAAAGTAGTCGAGTGCCGAGAAGCGCTCCTCGGGTACGACCCGGTGCGTGCCGAGCGTCGACTCGAACAGCACAGGCACGTGGGCATAGGGAATTTCGGTGCCATAGGTGAAGAACGTCGGCCCGATGACTGCGGCCTGCCCGAGCAGGCCAGTCTCCTCAAGAAGCTCCCGCCGCGCCGTCTCGACAGGGGACTCGTTCCATTCGACATGCCCGCCGGGCAGGGCCCATTGCCCTTCGCCCGCCGTGCGATACCGCAGGCCAAGAAGGACCCGCGCGGAGGCAACATGCTGCGGGCGTTGCAGCACGATGCACTGCACGCCGCAGTAGAACTCCTGGTTAGTGTTCTGCGCTGGCATCCCGGCCACAGTGAACCGCCCTGTCCCAGATCTTGACAACGGCATCCGCCACATCGTCGGCCGTCTGCCCGGTCGTGTCGATCACGTGAGTGTTCGGGCCGGACTGCAGCCGCTGCGCGACGGCCGTTCGAAAGGACTCGCTCTCATTGAGCGCCTGTTCGAAGGGGTCGAGGGGCGCGGATCGACTGCTGAGGCGGGCACGTCTGCTCCGCTCGTCGGCGGTGAGGTAGAACGTGAGCGTCGGGGCCGGGAGTGGCAGATCGCGCAGGATCTGGGCGGCCTCCCCGGCCACGTGAAGGTGTAACGCGTGGGCCGACGCGACATACCGGTCGGCGATCACGAGCACATCCGGCTGGGTCGCGGCATCGGTCGCGGCGACCGCGCTCAGGTAGTAGAGATACCGCGCGAGCGAGTCGTGACGGCGGAACAGAGTTGATGTCCGCAGTAGCAGTTCGGGAGGTGGCAGGCCGATGTATGCGGCATCGAGTCGTGCGGCGAGCAGCCGGCACACGGTGGTCTTACCAACACCGTCCAGACCCTCGACAGCGAGAATCACGAGCCGCTCCGGATCCTGGCCTTGCACGGTCGGGCAGAGGCCCGGTTCAGCACGCCGAGAACAGTCGATGGTGCAGGATCCCCTAGCCGGTCCAGCCCTCGATTGACCATGCAGTTGTAGACGAACCCCTGCGGATCTATACGAGTGCCAGTCAGCCAGCAAAGGCCGAACGTGCAGAGGTAACGACAGTAACGGATCTCCACGCCGTCTACCCAGCACGCGAGGTTGGACTCCCCGAACTCGGGTGTCGCGACCAGCTGGACAGTAGTCCCCAGAGCCTGGTTGATCTGTTGCGCCACGTGCTCCACCGGCACCTGCGGTCGCGGCAGCATTTCGCCGACGCTGTTCACCGTGCCGTACTCGTCGACCTCCACATGCTCGAAAAACTTGATCGACATTCCGTTCTCGACTGCAAAGCGCGTCAAGTCACCGAGTTGATTCCGGTTATACCGGGTCACTACGGTGTTCAGGTCGACAAGGAGCCCGAGCGCCCGCGCCGATGCCACCAGATCCGGAATCCGGAATGGTGCCGCCAGCCTGCCGGGCGACGGCCGCGGCTTCGTGTCGTCGAGGGAATCTATGCCGAGGCGCAGCTTCCGGAGGCCCCTGCGAGCGAGGATCTCAAGTTGCGCCGGGCGTGCCAGAACACCGTTGGAGACCATCGTGACGTGATCGGCGAAGGTGTCGGCGAGCCCGATGATCTCGGCCAAGTCCGGGTGGAGTAACGGCTCGCCGCCGCTGATGGTGACCTCCGACGCCCGCAGCGAGGCTGCGTCGAGTGCACCGCTGATCACCTCGACCTGCTCCGGCGAGATGAAGGTCTCTTCTTTGGCCTGACCTTCGTTGTGGCAGTAGAAGCAGTCGAGATTGCACTTGGCGGTGACGATCAGGCGGATCTTTTCGTTGGCCAGCGTAGGCATGGGATGTGGTCCCTTCAGTCGAAGGGTGTGGGCCACTGACTTGTGTAGTAAGGATTACTCCATGGCGGGGCCGTGCACCAGGCCAGGAATCGCGGATCGGTCGAGGAACGCGACAGGTGGTAACGCGCTGGTGGTGGAAGTATCGCGGCCCACCAGTTGGAGCCACTGAAATCAGCCAGCTCGACGTTCGTGCATGAGCGAAAGTCGGCGAGCAGCAGCTCGCAGTCAATGAGCCGCCACGCCTGGACGTCCTGAGCACCCAGGTGGGCGCGCTGCAGTCGACAGTCGATCGCCGTCAGACTGCCGGTCATGGCGGGAGGCAGGTCCAGTGACGCGACATAGGCCCGCGTTGTGGCGTCGATCTGGTCCCACGCGCCGTCGTTGACCCCATCCCAGACGTCCGCGAGGTACTGCTCAGCCGAGTCGTGGCGGCCACTCAGGCACGCGTGTAACGCTGTCGCATTCCCGTCCATCAACTTGGTAGTCGCTCCGGTCACCGCGATATCGAGAATGTCTTCGTAGCGCCACGAGCTGTCGTTCGGCAACAGCTCCGCGAGGGTCGACTCAGCTGAGGCTCGCAGTGGCAGCTCGGAAGCCCACGCCCGAGCGGTCAGCCAGATACGACTACCGCCCCGGTACGCGCTGCGTTCGCCGGGCGGAACGTCATTCAGCATTCCAACGAGGTCGGGCAGTGAGCGCCGCATCGCGTGCAACAGCGCCTCTTCGACTGCGGCAGCTACCTGCGGGCCGATCGTCCGAACCTCGGAATGGTCCGGTCCCTGCAAGGACAAGTCACGGAAAACGAGTAGCTGACCTGGAGACAAGTGTGCACGGAGCGTAGCGAGAACCGGACCCAGGTATCCCATCGCGGTGAAATCCGCTCCGGCGATCGAGGTCAGTTTCCGGTCGATCTGGGTGGTCAGGTCGCCCGGATCGTACAAGTCCCTCAGGGTGTCGAGGACGGAAGTGCGCAGCGGCGTGATGATCGGAGTGGTGGTGCGCTCGCCGATGACACTACGCAGGGCCCGGGCGGCCGCGAGGTCGGCCCACGCGGGCGAGTCTGGCTCCACGTGCTCGGCCTCCCAACGCAACGGACCGCCGATCTGGGCGCGCAGATGCGCGCGGTCGAACCGATCGCCTAGCAGGTGAGCGAGCTGTTCCAGGCCAAGGACGAACAGTTCGCCCCGCAGTGTAAGTGCTCCCACCAGCTCCCACATAGCACGGCGCGCGTCCCGGTCGAGCGAGCCGTTGCCTGCCTCGATCCACCGCGCCGCCAAGATGTCACGGATGCGAGATGGAGTCGCGTGTGGCCACTGTTCAGACGTGTTCGAGGCCATCGCCAAGACTCCAGCCCGGCGAAGCGAGACGTCACGAAATTCGTCGGCGTCGAGGCCGAGCTCGTCGCAGAGTGTCGTGAGTTCCTCGTCCGAATATGTACGGAGATAGTGAGCCTCGAACGGCACGTCGGGCATAGCCTTGTTGAGCATCACCTCCGGCGGCAGTCGGTAGACTTCGGTGAAGCCCGCTCGCCAGTCCGTGCTGAGCGCGAGGATCAGACGGGACAGCCCTGCCGAGAAGAGCGCGGGTAGCACCCGGTCGAAGATGTCGAAGGCGACCCGGAACCGTTCACCCTCCGTGATTCGATCAAGGTGGTCGATGAAGACGACAGATGCTGCCGGCTGCGTCAGCAGGGCTTGGTGCCAGTCGATCAGCGACAGATCAAGGTAACGAACCTCATCGCCCTGATCGCGATAGTCCATGACCAGCTTCCGCAGCAGCGTTGATTTCCCTGATTCGTCGATGCCGATCAGCACGTCGATCCGGCGGTGACGGCTACCGGCGAGTCCGGCCAGGAACTGCCCGACATCCACGTGCTTCGCACTGGGAATCGGAAGCAACCGTCGGGGGGCGTTGTCCGGTGGCGGTACCGAGCGCGGTGGTTGCTCGCCGTCAGTGAGTTCACGCAGCAGGCGTACGAAGTCCGTGCTGGGCATCCGTCCGCCCGTCACGTCTTCATGCTGGATGCGGCTGAGACCAAACGTGACGTTGCCCTTGAGTAGCAGCGGCAAGAGCGGCTTGCCTTGCGCCCGCGCTCGGTCAACCTCAGCGTTCACCCAATCCGACTCCTCTGCCGAAGGGGACATGACCAGGACAACCACGGCTGCGGTATCGATTTTCTCCTTGAGGACCTGGTCCCATCGAGTTCCGTTGGGGATTTGGTTGTCCATCCACACGTCAATGTGGAACTCACGAAGAAATTCGACGAGCCGTCGAACGTACCCGATGTCGCTGCGGGAGTAGCTGACGAACGCGTGTCTTCTTGGGCTGGGTTCTGGGACATCGGGTGTCCTGGGCCGCCGACGGGCATTCGCGGTGGCCCACAGGACGGCGGCCGTGGCAAGTGACAGGCCGCCCCCGGCGACGGCGAGATGCCCACGCGTGGTGGCCGTGTTCGCGGCCAGCGCCAAGACGGCGACCAGTGCGGCAGCCGCCGCTACCGCCACGCCAAGTCGGACTGTCCGGGACATCACGACCTCCACTCCGAGCATCGTGCTGGCTAGCCGGTCGAGACTGATTCGGTGTCGATTGGCGGGCGGCACAGATCTCAGATGCGGACGGTCATCCTTCGCGGCTGCTGACTGGCCGTGCGCCCCGGAGCACAATGTCCAGGATGGCATTGACCGGCAACTCGGAAAATCCCGCAAGGGCGAAGCAATGCGCCGGACGTACGCGGTGTTGGGCGAGGTCTTCACCGACGTGTCGCTACCTCGCCGAGTAGGCGTTCGGCGTCGTCTTTGACAGTGGCTCGCCAGTGGGCGGTGGTGATGCTGGAGTTAGCTGGTGCGTCGTCCGCGTCCAGTGGCCGCAATAAACTCTGCCCATGCCTGGGCGGTGAAGGTGAGGGCCGGTCCGGCCTGATCCTTGGAGTCGCGGACCGCGACGATGCCAGGGAGGTTGGTGGCGACCTCGACGCAGTCGCCACCGTTGTCGCCGCTGCGGGTGCTCTTGCGCCAGATGGCGCCACTCAGGTCAGTCATGCCGCATCTCCCCAGCGATCTGCTTGATCATGTCCATCGATTCTGCCTCGCCGAGGGCCAGCGCATCCAGTCCTCGCCAGACGCGCTCGTAAGCTGCCAGTTCGTCGGGCTTGTCGAGGTACAGGGCACCGGTCAGCGACTCGCTGTAGACCACTGACGGTTCCGGCGCGGTACGACCGCCCTTGGTCGCGGGGAAGTCGAGGATCACAAAGGATCCCGCTACCGCGCCGGGCTGCGGGCCTGCCGTCAGGGGTAGCACCCTGACGATGACGTTCGGTAGCTCGGACAGTCTGGTGAGGTGAGCGAGCTGCTCGGTCATGACCTGTGAGCCACCAACACCCCGCCGAAGCACCGCCTCAGACAGCACGGATTCAAGCCTGGGAGCTGCCGGCAAGCGTCGAAAGAGCAATGCCTGCCGTTGAAGTCGGACCTGTACCGCTCGCTCGCGCTCCTCCTCGTTGAGCATCCCGCCGAGGCGGTAGAGCGCGCGGGCGTACTCCTTGGTCTGCAGGATCCCGGGGATGAGCGATTCGTCATATCGGCGGAGGTGGGCGGCGGCGGATTCCAGGCCGACGTACAGCTCGAACCAGTTCGGCACCGCGTCGCCGTACGCGTGCCACCAGCCCTTCGACTTCGTCTCGGCGGCCAGCCCGCGCAGCGCCTCGGTCATCTCGGGCGACACCCCGTACAGCTCACACATCGCCTTGACGTCGAGCACCCGGACCGAGCCTTGGCCGCATTCGAGGCGCCAGATCTTCTGCCGGCTGTACTCGAGAGCTTCGGCGGCGGCGTCGAGCGTCACTCCGGCCTCGTTGCGGAACTGCCGCAGCAGCCGGCCGAGTTGCCGGCGCGGCACGGTCGATCCGATGTCGTCGGGCATCCGCACACTCCCTGGTTCCAACGCGCAACACTGCGTGACCTGCTCCTGCAACTCCTACGGGTTTCAGAGAAGAAAGTCAATGCACAACAGGGAAATCTCGGTATCGAACGTTGCATTTCCGATGCGGAGTGTCGCAGGCTGATCACAGCACGGCGGCCGGCCGGTCCCCCCGAACGGCCGCCGTGCATCCCCGAAGATCCCTGCGCGGCGGAAGGCAGGCAGACATGAACGCCAGAAACCAGCGACCGGACCCGCCGCGCGGTGGTGCGACCTACCGCTCCGGCGCGTACACCAGTCTGTTGCCCTGGCAGGTGCGCGAGCGCCGCTTCCCGCCCGCCGGGCTCGGGCGTCGCGGTCTGAACCCCGACAACGTGTACGCCTTCCTCGACCGGGTCGCCGTCGACATGGCCGCCGTCTACGCCGCTCTCGCCGAGAGTCGTCTCGAGACGGCCCGAATCAAGGCCGGCCTGCGTCGCCGGCAGGCCGACCAGGCCGGTGCCCGCAACGAGCGGGACCAGGTCCAATGAGCCAGCGGTACGTCATCCACCTGCCCGTCGTCGCCACCGACCTGCCCGCGGCGCAACGCCTGGCCCGGGTCATCGGACGCCGGATGCTGGTGCTGCCGATGACGGACCCGGGGGAGACGACCGTTCCGAGGAGGACCAGCAGTGCCTGCGCCACCGGGTCTTCTGCGACCTGCGGCTGCCCGGCGGCAGGCGCTGCCTACTGCGCGACGGCCACGACGGCGACTGCTCTCGGCGGTTGCGTCGATGAAGGGTGCGAAGCCGGAGATAGGCGGAGCGGAAGATCCACGATGGAACCCGGGTCCGCCGCATCGCGGGTCATTACTCGACGGACCTGTCCGCCCCTGACGGAGGCGACGCCGCGATGCCTTCGCGAAGCGCGGCAGCCAGGTGATCCAGCGTCAGGGCAAGTTGCCAATCGTCCCCAATTCTGGAAGCGGGCGCCCTTCGGGATGAATTTCGCGGTGGAATTGCCAGTCACAACGAGACGACGACCGGTTGGACCTGGACGTTCTTGGTCAGCTGCTGAGGCGAGGGGACGGGCGTGCTGATGTTGACAGACAGGTTGTAGCCGTAGATGGCGACTCCGTCGAGGTGGTTCGCGCCCGGCCAGTCCGACTCGAGGCGGACCGCCATTCGAGTAGGAAAGTTGGTCACCTTCTCGGCGCACGACCGGATCAGGACCACGCTCGGGGTGGCGGTCAGGTGGGTGGCCAGCATCCGGGCCAGCTTCTTGTAGGTCCAACCCCAGTCCTTGGCACCTGCCTCGGCGTCACCGATCTCCTCGTCGTTGCCGTGCGCGCGGATGCACAGAGGCTCACCAGCCTGTACTCCGGCCAGGTAGGTAGCCAACTGCCGATCCGCCTCCGCCTGCGTGAGCCCTGCATCGATGGGCAGAAGGGCACCCCATGCTGCTGCTCCCGATTCGGCTCCCTCAGACGCACGGCGGGTATTCGGGTCCTGGGTCGCCACGATGAACATGACATGCACCTCCGGGCTCGCTGCCTCATTGGCGGACGAAAGGAGGTTAGCCTGATGGGCGACAAAGCGCGCTGTCGTCTATCCGGCCCGAATTGCCCTGGTCGCATGTCAGACAACTATTGGCCGGGCGTTGTGGACGGAGTTGACAAATCTGCCGTCGATCCGCAATTCCTGCCGAAGCAATTCGGAGATTCTGACGGTCGCAGCCCGAGATGGTTCCGATGGCCTCCCGTCGGTGCCCTCTCCGATCGGTTGGACAACGTCGACTGGCGCAGCGGTTTCTGCGGAGCAGCCGTCGTACCGGATTGGGACTGTCACCACCCGGCGCTTCACCTCTGGGAACGTCGTAGCCGCTCTGGTTGGCCGCCGTACACGCCGCTGACAACACCAGCATGTCGGCTATCCGTCACTTCGCCGCCCGCGTCGTTGTGGTCTGCTTCCGTAGCGCGATGGATCTCATCGACCAGCCGAGGAACGTGGGGAAGCGCTGGTGACCGCGATGCTGGGTCCGGCGTGGACGCTCAAGCCCGACAGTCCGGAGGACACCGGTCGCCAGCCGCTCGCCGTCGAGACTGTGATCGGGACGCACGCTGCGGCGCTGATTCCCGGCGTCATCACCACCACCCCCCACGCCCGTTACCTGGCCCTGCACGCCCGCCTCGCGATCGAGGCGCAGCGGCGCGGCTGGACCGACAAGACGGACCTGGATAAGTTTCGTGCGCTGGTCCGTCGCGCCGAGGTCGTACTGGGCGCGGTGTCCGTCGCGCATGGCGAGGCGGACGACGAGCACCACCTACGGGCAGGCTCCTTCGGGTCACACGGCGTGAACACCATCCGACCCGAACTGGACCGGGAACGTGCCGTCGATGTCGGTCGGGTGGCCGACGCGTACAGCCGAGTGCCAGGCGGCTACCTACAGACGTACGCGGGAATCGAGGCGGTGCTCGGCCTCACCGATGGAGGGCGGATCCCCCTTCCTGGTTCGGCGGCCGACGCCGACCAACTCGCCGCCCTCGACGAGGTGCTGAGCGTGGCGGAACGGAGGAGGCCGGTTTCCGTGGCGGACCTCGACGCCCTGCGTCACCTGTGCGTGTGCGCCATCGGCGACGCTCCCGACGGCGCGTGCGTGCGGAACGCCTACTTCGGTGACCGTGGCCACCTCGATTACGCCAGAACCCATCGGCGCAGCGCCGCGCTGTTGGTGGGGGCGCTCACCGGCGAGCAGGTCGACGGGGAGTCGATCGACATGTCCATGGATCGGTGGTGCTGCTTCCGGTCCGGGCTGCTGGAGTTGGTGGGCGCGGACCTGCACCCGCATGCCCTCGTCTGGCGTGGTGCGCTGCTGCGCAACTGGTCGGTCTGGGCGTGGCGGCTGATCTGGGCGCGATTGGTGTCGCCGTTGTCCAGCACCGGAACCCTTGAGTACGCGATCGCCGAGTTCGTCCGCGCACTGCCGGACGCAACCGTCCGTGAGGCGCTCGTCGACGGCCTCCCTCCCGTGGTCGACCACGCCGGCACCCCGCTGGCGGTAGAGCACGACTTGTACGACGACGCGCTCGACGCTGACGACTGGACGGTGCTCGGCATGCTGCGGCTGCTCGCCGTCGGCGCCCGACGGCTGGACCATCTTGACCCGGTCACCCGGGATGCCTTCGTCGGCACGTTCTCCGACGACCTGGGCCCCGGCTACGTCGCCGCCTGGCTCGACCGCGACGCCGAACGACCGCTGGCCGACGCCGTCTCCGACCTCGCTGCCGCGCTGTTCCATCGCGCCGAATCGGTGAGCCGGCAAAAGATGCAGTGGACCAGGTACGGCCTGCGCCTGCCGACCCGCCTGCGCCGCGTCGGCGATCGGTGGCGGCTGGAGGGCCGGGAAGGCCGCGGGGCGGTCTCCCTCCGCCTGCCGACCTTCACCAACGTCATGCGGCAACTGGACGTTGTCGCGCACGACGGTGGCACCTGGCGTCCCGGCCGGCACGCCCCGGCGGTGACGTCGTGACGCCGTGGGAGGGCCTGCGGGGAGCCGCTCCGCCGACGCTGCTGCGCGAACGGCCCCTCGCCGACGCCGAAGAAGTCCTCGTCCTCACGTACACCTGTGACCTGTCCTTCTTCGAGGACGTCTGCCTGCGCGAAGCGCAGGCCGTCCGCGCCCGCACCACCATCCTGTACGACGCCGACCGGGTCACCCAGGGGCCGCGCCGGGCGGACTACCTGGCTCTGCCGGTCGTCTGCAAGGGAGGCGGGGCCTTCCACCCGAAGCTCGTGGTGATCGCCTCCGAGACGGACGCCGTGGTTGCCATCGGCTCCGGCAACGCCACGCCGTCGGGGTGGCACCACAACGCAGAGGTCTGGACGCTGCTGCGCGGCGAAGGCCAGACCGTGCCGCAGCTGTTCCACGACCTCGCTGCCTGGCTGCGTCGACTGCCCGCCGCGGTCTGGGTGGAGAACCTCGGTCGGGAGCGCCTCGACCGAGTCGCGGCGCTGCTCACGGCCCGTCCGGCCGAGCAGGCGTCCGGCCAGCCGGTGTTGGTGACGACGGCGGTACGGCCGATCGTCGAGCAGTTGCCGGTGCCGAAGACGCCCGTCGTGTCGCTCGCCGTCGCCGCCCCGTTCTTCGACGCGCCGGCGGAGGCGCTGAGCCGGCTGCTCGACCGCTTCGGACCCGACGAGCTGCACCTGCTTGTCACGCGCGACGTCCAGTGCGACCCGGACGCCCTCGCCCGAGTGGTCAAGCGTTCGCCGACGAGTGTCGTCGCCACCCCGAAGAGCAGCCGCTACCACCACGCGAAGATCGTGGAATGGAGAACGGGCGACCAGTCCTGGGCGCTGACCGGCAGCGCGAACTGCAGCGTGGCTGCCCTGGTCAAGACCATGGCCACGGGCGGCAACTGCGAGCTCGGCCTGCTCACCGAGACGGCTCCGTTGATCGACACCGGAACCGCCGACGAGGTGGACCTGGCGCAGCCGGCGATTTTGCACGTACGGGAACCCGGCGCACGCGCCCCGTCGGAGGCGACCCTGCGCGTGCTCGGGGTACGGGTCGACGCCGAGCGGGTGGAGGCCACGGTTCTGGTCGACGCGGAGTTGGCCCCGGGATGGCTCATGGTCGACGGGCTGCGGCTCGACCACGACCACAGCGACGGCAAACTCCACCGCTACATCGGTGTCCCGGCTGCCGACTGGTCTCTCCTATCCGGTGGGCGAGCGACCGTGAGCGTGGAGACGGACCTGGGCGTCGAAGTCCGCGACGTGGTGGTGACCGACGTGACTGCCGCGCTGTCGCGCATCGACCGCCCGTCCCCGCTGGAACACACGTCGTTGCCGCTCGTCATCGCCGACCAGGCGCACCTGGCCGCGCTCCTCGAGGCGCTCGCCCAGCTGGCCGCGGTCCGCCCGGACGGCATTGCCACCCCGTCCGGCGTCGACCGGCGGCGTCAGGTGGAAGGTCGGATCACTGCGGCCGTCGGGCCGGCGCTGCTGCGCTTCACCCTCGGCGTGGATGACCGGAACCGACCGACGTCAGTCGACGAAGAAATCTTCGACGATCTGGAGAAGGACAACGGCGCCTCGCCAGTAGGGAGCGGGCAGGAGAAGCGGGGGAGGACTGCAGAGCGGCCCCCGGCCCGGGCGGAGACTGTCGCGACGGTGCTGGACGCGCTCACGCCGAACCAGCGCAAGCGACGACAGCGTGAGGTCGAAGAACTGGTCCACGCGTCGGAGAGGTGGTCGCTACCGGCGAAGCTGGCCGTCAGCCGACTGGTGCTGACCTTGGTCGCCGGCGGGCTCTGGCAAGATCCGACCGACTGGTCCGACCGTCTCTACTGGGTGGTGCTGCAACTCTGGATGACCGACCAGGAGGAGAGTCTGAACGACGAGCACGCGGCCCTCGCCACCATCGGGCTCGTGGCGCTACGCAGCGGTCTCGACCGCCGGCCCGAGCCGGACAGCGAACTCGTCGAGCAGTTCGAGGACCTACGGCAGGCGTATGTGGAATGGGCCGATTGGCTCGCGGCGGTGCCGGTCGAGACGGTCCGACGATACGCGAGCGGCCTGGGCGGACACACGTTCGGTCTGCTGTTCGGGCAGACCGACTTCGTGGCCGAGCTTGGTTGGATCCTGGGACGCTCGGCCTTGCACGACGCGGTGGACCGGCTCACCGGTGCCCAACTCGACAGTGGTTCCGTGGTCCGTGTCACCGGAGGCCGGACCACCCGTCAGGCGGTAATCGCCGCCCTCGACGGCCTCCGCGACTTCCCCGACGTCCAGGTGGCATCGGAAGGTGAGCCGACGGTACACGGCTGGTGGAACGGGAGACGCCTGCTACTGGTCACCCGGACGGGTGCCACGTGGCGGGCCGAGACCTGGTCGAATCTGATGACCGGTATCGCCGCCTACTCGCGCGGCACCCCGTTGCGCCCGCCTGACCGGCGCTGGACGGCTTCCGGGCCGGACGACGCCTTCGGAAGTCAGGCGGCCGGCCCGTGAGCGAGCCAGTCGAAGGGCGCCAGATGTCGATGAGGAGCCTCACGATCGCCGAGCGGATCGTGCAGGAGTTGCTGCGTGCCGGGAAGCCGCTCGACGACGACGAACTCGCCCGACGGCTCGGCGTGCAACCGCGGCAGACGATTAACCAGGTGTGCCGCCGGTTGGAGCAGACCCGTCGGCTCCGCAGATACGGTGGCCCTTCCGGCAAGATCGTGAACGAACTCCCGCCGGAGGACGGCACGTCGTCGCCGATCGTGGGGCAGGAAGCCCGGCCGAGACCGGCTGCCGGCGACAGCGCGGTGCAACGGCACGCCGAGAGCGTGATGCTCGGGCTGCTCGGCGTCCGGTTGGGCTGCGCGCTCAGTCCCCGGCGCTTCATGCTGGAGGACGGGTCCTGGGTCGAGGTCGACGGGGTCGACGAGAACCTGACCGTTCTCGTCGAGGCGTGGGCGCACCAGGGGCCGCCGAAGTCCGCGCAGAAGCACAAGGTGCTCGCCGACGCGTTCCGCTTGATGTTCGCGGCGTCGTCGCTGCCGACTCCGCCGCGCCTGGTGCTCTGCCTCTGCGACCCGCAGGCGGCCCACCACTTCACGACCGCGCGCTCCTGGGCCGCCGCGGCGCTGCGCCGGTTCGGGGTGGAAGTCGAGGTGGTCGAGCTGCCAACGGACGTGAGGTCGGACATTCTCGCTGCCCAGCAGCGTCAGTATCGGTGAGCTCTGTACATCGGACTGCGCACCTGACCGTCGCCGCCGCGCAGTGCCCGGCTCGCGTCATCGGCCGCTGGACGCTGCTGCTGCCCGGCGGCCGGCGCTGCCTGCTGCGCGACGGCCACGACGGCGAGTGCTCCCGCCGCTTGCGCCGATGAGGGAGCCGCCGCCGGCCGAGCGGGGCCAGCGGCGGAACCGGGGCTTAGTACGTGAAGCTCCAGAGGAAGTAGAACCCGGGTGCGTTGGGACCGTACTGGCGGTACTCGCAGTAGTACCAGCTCCACTGGCCGGTCTGGACACCCTCGCTGCCGTAGCTGTTGCAGAACTGGCCGTCGTAGTAGACGCCGCGGAGCGTGCCGCCCTGCGGGTCGGCTGCCGCCGGGGCGGCGCCGGCCCCGACCAGTCCACCGATCGCGAGCGTCGTCGCCACCGCCAGCGTCGCCCATCTGCGTGCGCGCATGGAGTCTCCTTCCATCACCGTCCGCAGTGCACGGCTACGCGCCGAGTCGACACCGGGACATCGAAATTGATGAAAGTCAGGTTATCCGTCGGCGTGGCCTGCGTAGAACGGGCCGAACGGGTGGCGTGGGAGCGTGCCGAATCCGGACCAGCCGGAGAAACCACCACTCCTGATTCGCCCGATCGGGATGAGGCGCCGTCACCCCGTTTCCGAGAGGCTGTCGAGGTCGAGGGTGCTGCTCGACAACCAGTTCGGGATCACGGAGTAGTGCAAGGAGCGGGAACGCCAGGGAATCCTTCCGCCGCCACCGGGAACCCAACGGGTCAGCCGGGTCGCACACGTTGCCCCTTGTGTGAGCAAAATGCACCAAACCTCAGGTCTGGGGCGCACACCTAGCTGACCGTTCGACGGCGATCGGGCCGGAGAGGAGAATCAGGTGGAATACGACGATTTCATCAACCTAGTGGCCACGAGGGCGAAGGTCTCGACCGATCAAGCGGCGACGCTCAGCCGCGCGACGTTGGAAACATTGGCGGATCGGATCAGCGCCGGCCAGGCGGAGGACCTTGCCTACCAGCTTCCCGACGGGCTCGACAATCACCTGCGCAAACAGCCACCGCTTAGGCAGGAACACGCCCAGCCGTTCGGGCTCGACGAGTTCGTGCGGCGGGTGGCGGACCACCCGGCCATCGACCGTGCGATTGCCGATGCCGGGGTTCGCGCGGTGCTCACCACGTTGCGTGAGGCTGTCTCCCCTGACGAGTTCGAGGACGCGATGGCCCAGCTTCCGAACGAGTTCCGGCAGGTTGCCGAACCGGTTGGTACCGGTAGCCGGCAGCGCCGCGGGTAGCACGCACGGATTCCGCGAGGCACCCCAACTGGTCCGGAAGGAGCGCTGGTGAACTACGCCGAATTTCTCGAAGCGGTGGGGAAGCGGGCGCGAATGCCGGTGGCGGAGGCGGCGAACGTCGTCGGGGCCACGCTGACGACCTTGGCGGAAGGGATCAGTGGTGGCGAGGCACGGCGCCTGGCCAGCCAGGTCCCCGAGGAGTTGCGGGGTTACCTGCACAAGGACGTGGACTTCGCCGAACGGATCGACCTCGTGGAGTTCCTGAACGAGGTAGGGGCCCGCGCCGGAACGGATGACGAGCGGACCGCAGAGGGGGCCCGGGCCGTGTTGACGACCCTGCGCGAGACGGTGAGCGCGGAAGGCCTCGAGAAGCTGGAATCCGAGCTGCCGAAGGACTTCCGGCGGCTGCTCCGTCCGGTGGATCGCAGCGTCGGGGCCTGAACCGAGCTATCTCCTGGCCGGATCCGGGTGGAGAGGCCGGATGCCCGCCGCGGCCCGTTCGCCCCGATCCCGGGACGGTGCGGGAGTCTGCGCCCAGGTCCTTCGGGATGGGGCCCGCAGCGTCATCTTCTACCAGGCTTGCTTCAGCCGGGGATCCCGGCTGAGTAGGTTGCCTCCACGAGCTCCTGAAGACGGCGGATGACGTCGACCTTGTGCTCGGTCTCCGGCAGTTGCCGTTCGCCGGCCGTCACCAGATCGTTCCGCCAGTGGCTGACGATCTCCAGCTGTGCTGCGGGGGGCAGGTCGTCGACCCACAACGATCCGAGGTTGTTGTCGACGATCTCCTGCAAGCGGTCAGCGGTCTGCCTGTCTGAGAGGCGGGCAATCAAGAACTCCAGCGTCCATTCGAACAGCCCTCCCGATGAAGTCCAGTCGACGCCGGGTTTCAGCACGATAAGGCCAGCCATCATTTCCCCACGATGAATACTCGCGGACCGAGGTTTCGATCCGTGATGAACTGTTCGATCCGTGCAACCTGTTCCGGATTGAACTTAGACACGTCCACCGGCACCAGGTCAGCTTTGTCCAAGTGTCGTTCGATCTGATACTGCAGCTGGGGCCACTGACGGTCAAAGAACTGCGCCGGGAAGTTGCCCACCGCATCGTAGGTCTGTCCGGCCTCGTCCACCCAGTCGGCAGAGGAGGCCGGGGGAGCGCGGTGGAGTATCACGCTCAATTCCTGCTCTAGCCGGACCGCTGTCTCCGCCTCGCCCGGACGAAACTTCCCGGTCGCTGGATCCATGCCGAGATCGTGTATCCGCTGCTGCTCGGTCACCGCAGGCTTTGGCGGCTCGCGGGGCGGCTCAGGTTCGGGCGTGTTCCGACTCGGTGGCGATTCTCCTTTCTGGAGTCGCCCGAGCGCCTGCTTGAGTTTCTCGATGAGGTCGCCGAGACGGCGCACCTCCGGGATCAGCCGTCGCAGGCTGGCCAGCAGTGCACGAAGCATCCGCGCGATCCGCGCCCCCCACGACGCCACTACCGTCGTCACCTGTTCGACCACCAGCGGTGTGGCCAGTCCGCCCGTGATGACGAGTTCGCCCGCGTACGTGATGAGGCGGGACACGCAGGTGGCGATGGCGTCACGGACCAGGAGCCGGACGGCGGCCACCAGGCCGGCGGCGCCTTCGGTGATCGCGGCCATGGTGTCGGCGCCCTGGGCGAGGCCGGTGATGACCTGGTGTTGTTCGGCGGCCCAGGCGCGGTAGGCGGGGCCGGCGCTGCCGCCCCAGCCGGCGACGTCGTCGCGGACGGCGCGGGTCAGCTCGGCTGCCTCTTCGTGGAGCGAGGCGGCGACGTTGCGCCAGGTCTGGGCGTGTGCGGTGATCTGCGCCGGGTCGCCGGCGAGCCAGTCGAGCGCCTCGCTGAGCGGCTTGACGTGTTCGATGAGCCAGGCGATCCCGTACTGGAGCAGGGCGCCGACCGGGTCGGAGACGAACGCGAGGGCGTCGAGGCCGGCGCTGACCACACCGAGGCTGCCGTCGATCCAACTGCCGCTGCGCACGCCCTGCGCGATGAGTTCGATGTCCTCGCAGATCCACACGCCCGCCCAGGCGCTGGGCGGGGTGTCCGCAGCGGCGGCGACGAGCGGGTTGGACGTCACGGGCGCTGCCGCACCTCGTCGAGCGGGCGCTGCCGCACCTCGTCGAGCAGGTGCTTGGCATGGGCGTCGGAGGATCGATAGTGGTCGGCGCTGGTCCGCAGCTTTGCGGCGGTGTCCCGCACCGAGCCCGCGGCGGTGCCGATGCCGTCGACCAGGGTCCGTTGGAGGCCGTCGAGCAACATCGGCATCAGTGCGCAGAGCTGGCCGTACGCCTCGGTGCCCAGCCGGACGTGCTGGCCCGCCTGTTGGGCGGTGTCGAGGCTGCCGGCGCAGCGGTCGAGGCGTGCGGCGTGGGCGGTCAGGTCGTCCGGGTCGACCTGGATGCCCTCACCGCCCGGCATCGTTCGGCCCCTGGTCGTGACCCAGTCGATCGCGGTAGGAGTCGATGATGGCCCGGGCGCTGGCGTCGTCGCCGAGAGAGTCGGCGACCTGCCGCAGCAGGTCGGCGCGGGCGGCTCTCGTGGTGTCCAGGATCTGCTGGGCGGTGCGTGCCGCGGGTTGCTGCCGGGTGCGCTCGTCGAGCCGCAGGTCGATCAGCAGGCCAGCCGAGTCCACGGTGACCAGGACCGCCCGATCGGGGGTGTGGGCGGTGCCCGTCAGCTCGCGCATCCGCGTCGACAACGTCTTGGCCCGTTCCGCCCGTTCGGCGAGCGACGACTCCCACTCGTCGAGCCGGCGCTCCGCCGCGCCAAGCGCGGCGTCGTCCGCCCACATGCTGACCCTCCCCAGGGGACCACCGCCGACCACCGCCAGCGAGATCACCGCTACGCTACCAACCGGTGGCGCTCCGTGCATGCCCCGAATCCGCGCCACGAGACGGTCGGGCCGAGGAAGATTGCCTCCGTGACGAGCAACAATCCGCTCCGAGGGTGGTCCGCCCGGACGGCCTGGCAGGGGCGGATCAACGCCCCGCTGCGCGCGTTCCTGCGTACCGAGACGGGCGGCGCGCGGGTGGTGCTGGTCGCCGCCGTGGTGGCCCTGGCCTGGGCCAACCTGCATCCGTCGTCGTACGAGTCGGTGTGGCGTACCACCCTGTCGATCCGGCTCGGCGACTGGCCCGTTTCGCACGACCTGCGTACCTGGGTCAACAGCGGCCTCATGACCTTCTTCTTCCTGGTCGCCGGGCTGGAGTTGCGCCGCGAGTTCGACATCGGTGAGCTGCGTGAGCGGCGTCGGCTGTGGTTGCCGATGCTGGCCGGGTTCGGCGGCATGCTGCTGCCGATCGGGATCTACCTGGCGATCAATGCCGGGCGGTCCACCGCCGTGGGCTGGGGTGCGGTGATGGCCACGGACACGGCCCTCGCGCTCGGGGCGCTGGCCGTCTTCGGGCCGCGCTTCTCGGACCGGCTGCGGGCCTTCCTGCTGACGGTCGCGGTCGTCGACGACCTGGTGGCGATCGCGGTGCTGGCGGTCGCCTACCCGTCGCACTCCTCGCCGAGGGCGCTGCTCGTCGCGGCTCTGATCTTCGCCGTCGTGCTGCTCCTGCGGGTCTGGAAGATCCGGCACGGCTGGTTCTACACGCTGCTCGGGGTGGCGGCCTGGCTCGCGGTGTCGGAGTCCGGCGTCGACCCGGTCGTGGTGGGCCTGCTGATGGGGCTGCTGACCTACGCGTACGACCCGGGCCGCCAGGACCTGCAGTGGGCGAGCGACCAGTTCCGCCTCTTCCGGGAACAGCCCACCCCCAAGCTCGCCCGGATGGCCCAGGCCGGTCTGACCGCCGCGCTGTCACCGAACGAACGACTACAGAGCCTCTACCACCCGTGGGCGAGCTACGTGATCGTGCCGCTGTTCGCGCTGGCGAACGCCGGGATCGTCATCGACGGCGAGCTGCTGGGCCGGGCCGTGACCTCACCGGTCACGCTCGGCGTGGTGGCGGCGTACGTCGTCGGCAAGCCGGTCGGCATCGTGATCACCTCGTGGTTGGTGACCCGGCTCAGCGGCGAGCGGTTCCGGCCGCCGGTCGGCTGGGTCGCCGTGGTGGGGGTCGGCACGGTCTCCGGTATCGGGTTCACCGTGGCGCTCCTGATCGCCAACCACGCCCTGCACGGCCCGGCGCTGGACGAGGCGAAGCTCGGCATCCTCGTGGCGACGGTGGGCGCGTCCGTCCTCACCTGGCTGCTGTTCCGGATCGTCGCCCGGCTCTCGCCGACCCGCCGCGCCCGTGCGCTGCTCGGCATGGCCATGGGAATCGTCGACCTGAAACTTCCGGTGGATCCGGAGCGCGACCACCTGCGCGGATCGCTCGACGCGCCGGTGACGGTGGTGGAGTACGGCGACTTCGAGTGCCCCTACTGCGGGCAGGCCGAGCCGGTGGTCCGGGAGTTGCTGGCCGACTTCGCCAACGTCCGGTACGTCTGGCGGCACCTGCCGCTCACCGACGTCCACCCGCACGCGCAGCTCGCCGCCGAGGCCGCCGAGGCGGCGGGCGAACAGGGCGCCTTCTGGGAGATGCACGACCTGCTGCTCGCCCACCAGGACGCGCTCAATCCCGCCGACCTGATGCGCTACGCCGAGCAGCTCGGCCTGGAGCTCGATCCGTTCCGGGAGCACATGGCCAAGCGGATGGGCGTCGACCGGATCGCCGAGGACGTCGAGTCGGCCGACCTCAGCGGCGTCACCGGGACCCCGACCTTCTTCATCAACGGCCAGCGCCACCACGGGGCGTACGACATCGCCGCGCTCAAGGCGGCGGTGAAGTCGGCGTTCACGAGCGCACGGCTGCAACCGGAGTACCGTCGCGAGCCCGGCCAGGGTGGGGACGCGGCCCCGGAATGATCGCAATAAATGCGCTCCGACCTGCGTGAACCGTCGACGCCGATGCGCTCTACGATCGCCGGCATGCGGATCGGTCCCCCCGCCGTGACGCCCGCCCTGGACGTGGAATCGCTCCCGCTCACGGCGGACGCCGTGGACGTCTACCAGAATCTCCTTCGGGTGGCGCCGGTGGCGCAGCGGACGTTCCTGACCACCGCGTCGCCACGGGCCACGCGCGCGCTCGCCGGCCTGCTGAGCAGCGGCGCCGTGCACCGCGACGACGCCGGCGTGCTGCACGTCCGGCCACCGCGTACCGCCCTCGAGAACTGGGCCGCGCTGCGGGAGATGGAGGCCGTCCGGGCGCGCGCCGCCGCCGAGACGCTGTCCGGGCTCTACACCGCCGTGCACGGCGCGGGCGCGGCGTTCGTCGAGGTCATCGAGGGCAAGGACGCCGTCCGCGAGCTGTTCCGCCAGTTGCAGGCCGGCGCCCGCGCCGAGGTGCGCGGTCTGGAACGCGGGCCGTACCTGCGCGACACCACCCGCGTGCCGGAGGAGGTGCAGTACGACGCACTGCGCCGCGGGCGGCGGTACCGCTGCGTGTACGAGGGCGAGCTGCTGCACGACGAGGCGATGCTCGCGGCCGTGCGCGCCACGGTCGCCGCCGGTGAGCAGGCGCGCGTCTTTCCCGAGCTGCCCCTGAAGATGATGCTCGTCGACGCCGACCGTGGTCTGGTCGTCCTGCCCCGGGCCAGCGGTGACGAGGCCGACGCGGTGCTGGTGCACCGCTCCCGGTTGTTGGAGGGGCTGTCCGAGCTGTTCGAGGTGTTCTGGCGACTCGGAGCGCCGATCCACGCCACCGCCGACACGGCCGAACCGGACGCCGAGCCGACGGTGGCCACCCAGCGGCTGCTCGCGCTGCTCACCGCCGGCCTGACCGACGAGGCGATCGCCCGTGACCTGGGCGTCAGCAACCGTACGGTGCACCGGCGGGTCAGCCGCCTCCAGGAGTTGCTGGGCGCGCGCAGCCGGTTCCAGCTCGGCGTGCAGGCCACCCGGCGCGGCTGGTTGTAACTGGCCGGATCCTGCCATGGCGGGTCTTCGTCACGCCGGGACGGCGGCGGCGAAACACTCCTGGGCCAGGGTGAATGCCGTTCGATCAATCGCTGTACGAGAGGACGGGACGATGCCCCATCCCACGACCGGGTCGCGCCACCCACGCCGCGTGCGCCGGCCGGCCGCCCTGCTCGCCGTGACGCTGGTCGCGGCCGCCCTGACTGCCGGCACCCCGGCCAGTGCGGCCACGGCCGCCGAGCCGGACACCGCCGCCCTGGCCGCGCCGCTGGCTACCCAGCGGCTCACCTGGGAGCCGTGCGGGCTGGCCGAGGTCAGCCCCGAGGACGAGGCGCAGCTCGGTCTGTCCTGCGCGACGGTCACCGTGCCCCGCGACTGGCACAACCCCCGCGACGGCAGGACGATCCAGGTCCGGATCAGTCGCACCGCCGCGTCCGGCCGCGACCGCGCGGGCATCCTGCTGGTCAACCCGGGTGGCCCCGGCGGCAGCGGCCTGTCGCTGGCGCCATACGTGGCGCGGTCCGCGCCCGCCCTCGCCGAGCGGTACGACGTGATCGGCTTCGACCCGCGCGGGGTGGGGCAGAGCACCCCGCTGCTGTGCACGGTGACCTACCGCGACACCGACAACACCAACGACCTGATCACCCAGGCCAACGTGCGCGGGTGTCGCAGCACCGAGTTGACGAAGTACATCACCACCGAGCAGACCACGTACGACATGGACTTCATCCGGGTGCTGCTGGGGGAGCGCAAGCTCAACTACCTCGGCTACTCGTACGGCACGTGGTTGGGCACCTGGTACGCGGCGACGTTCGGAAGCCGGACCGGCCGGATGGTGCTCGACTCGGTGGCGGCGGTCGGCTCGCCGACCCTGCAGGAGACCTGGGATCTGCAACCGTTCACCCGGGACCGGGCGTTCCAGGAGCAGTTGCTGCCGTACATGGCCCGCCACGACGACCTGTACGGCCGGGGCAGCGACCCGATGAAGATCCGGGAGATGTTCGAGCGGGCCGGCGGCACCCGCGTCGGCATGGGGCCGTTCATGTTCGGCTGGTTCATCCTGGGCGCGCTCTACGACACCCAGAACTATCCGACGGCTGCGGCGGCGGTGAACACCGTCATCCAGTACTACGAGGAGTGGAACGGCTGGACGCCTGAGCAGATCCTCAGCGCCGCGACCGCGAAGCTGCTCGCCGCGCCGGGCATCACGGCCGACGACCGGGCGTACATCGAGCAGTCCCGCGTCGCCGCCCAGGCGACGCTGAAGACCCAGCGGGACCGGTCCCTGCTGGCCCAGGGCACGGACGAGTACACGTACGACATCGACTACGTCTTCGAGGTGATCCGCTGCCAGGACGGGCAGTGGAACGACAGCATCGCGCACTGGAACGCCTTCAGTCGACGCCTCACCCGGGACGCGCCGCTGGTCGCCCCGTACCTGCAGAACCCGCCGGCGTGCGCGTACTGGCCGACCAGCAACCGGATGCCGAAGTTCGACCGCAAGACCTTCCCGAAGGTGCTGATGCTCCAGGACGAACTCGACGTGGCGACCGCGTACGAGGGCGCGCTGGCGGCCTCGAAGAAGCTCCCCGGCGCGTCGATGATCAGCGTCGACAACGAGGGCAGCCACGGTGTCTTCCCGTACTACACCCCGTGCGTGGACGACCCGGTCTACGCCTACCTGCTGGACGGTCGTCTGCCCGCCGAGACGTACACGGGCTGCCAGGCGGTGCCGCTGCCGGGCGAGAGCGCGGTGTTCGAGGTGGGCGGCAAGCTGACCGGCAAGGGGACGGTCCGGACCCGTCTGATCACCGACGACATGCGGGCGGCGAACCGGATGCTCAAGCGGATGCTGCGCACCGAGCCGGGACCGTCGTACCCGGAGTGACGCCGATCGGGGAGCGGGCGGCGAGCTGCCGCCCGCTCCCCAGTGGAAAGGACACCGCCTCTTGACTCCCGGGAAACATCGGGCCACCATCTGACAACGTTGTCACCACCACCCCCGACCACCTGACAACGTTGCCACCCTGGAGGCGCAATGTCCGAGCCATCGCCCGTTTCGCGGCGTACCTTCCTCTCCGCCGGAGCGACCCTGCTGGCGTCGGTCGGGGTGACCGCCGTCCTGCCGGACGCGGTCGCTGCCGCCGCCGCGCCGTCGGCCGGCGGCCCGTCGACCACCACCGACCTGGCCAGATACCGCCCGGTGGCGGTCTCCTCGACCGACTACGCGCCGACCCCCGCCGCGTTCGCCGTGGACGGCATGCCCCAGGTCGGTGTACGGGGCAGCGGCTGGCGGGCCGCGAACGGCGATCCGCAGTGGATCTCGGTGGACCTCCAGGGGCCGTGTCGCGTCGAGGCCGTCACCCTGGTCTTCGAGGCGACCCTCGCCGACGGGCCGTTCGACGGCAACTACACCGACACCGACGGCGACGAGATCCTCTCCAGCGCCGCGACGGCGTACCGCATCGAGGTCTCCACCGACGGCCGCGACTGGCGCTCGGTGTACGAGACCACCGACGGCCAGGGCGGCGTGCAGGCCATCAAGCTCCCGCAGCCGGTCACCGCCCGCTGGGTCCAGATGACGGTCACCAAGCGGTCGAACACCAACCCGGTCGGCCTGAACGGCTTCCAGGTCTACGGCGTCGCGCTGTCACCCAGGCCGAAGGCCGAGGGCTGGACGAGCTGGGAGGGCGGCAACACGGGCCGTTCGCCCGAGCTGGCGGTGGCCCCGGACGGCACGGTCGCGCTGGAATCCGGCTGGTCGTTGACGATTGACGACTTCGCGGGCACCACCGACGGCGCCGAGCTGTCCCGTGCCGGGGTCGACGTCAGCGACTGGCTGCCGGCCACCGTGCCCGGCACCGTGCTGGGCACCCTCGTCGAGCAGGGGCACCTGCCCGACCCGGTCGCCGGTTTCAACAACCTGCGCATCCCGGAGGCGCTGTCGCGGCACACCTGGTGGTACCGGCGGGCGATGCGGTTGCCGCGCGGCC
Source organism: Micromonospora sp. NPDC005979 (assembly GCF_040614415.1). Lineage (NCBI taxonomy): Bacteria > Bacillati > Actinomycetota > Actinomycetes > Micromonosporales > Micromonosporaceae > Micromonospora > Micromonospora sp. NPDC005979. The sequence goes on from NZ_JBEXUR010000001.1 coordinate 751,002, forward strand.
TGGACACCTCCGCCGGCCGCCGGATCTGGCTGGAGTTCGACGGCATCAACCACGAGGCCACCGTCTGGGTCAACGGCGTGCAGGTTGGCAGCGTCAAGCACCCGTTCGCTCGGGCCGCCTTCGACATCACCGACGCCCTCGCGGGCCACCGCGACCACGTCCTGGCCGTCCGGGTGACCCCGATGCCGCACGTCGGCACCCCCGGAGACAAGGGCCCCGACGGGCGTACCTTCCTCCAGTCCGCCCACCACTACCTCGACGCGCCGACCTACCTGGCGGTGTCCGGCTGGGACTGGATGCCCGCCGTCCGGGACCGCGTCACCGGGCTGTGGGACCACGTCCGGCTGCGCAGCACCGGCGCCGCGGTCGTCGGCGATCCGCACGTCGAGACCACGTTGCCGAAACTGCCCGACACCGGCACGGCCGAGGTCACCATCCGGGTGCCCGTGCGCAACGCCACGGCCACCGCGACCACCGTCACCGTGCGCGCGGAGTTCGACAAGGTACGCGTCGAGTCGACGGTGACCATCCCCGCCCACGCCTCCACGACGGTCACCTTCGCGCCGGAGCGCTTCCCGGCCCTGCGGCTCGCCAAGCCCCGCCTCTGGTGGCCCAACGGCTACGGCGAGCCGCACCTGTACGACCTGACGCTCACCGCCACTGTCAAGCGCGCGGTCAGCGACCGGCGTGAGGTGCGCTTCGGTGTCCGCCAGTTCGGCTACGACTGGCACCAGCCCGTCGTGATCTCCCCGCCCGGCCAGCCGCCGCTGGACTTCGTCGACGGGGCCGCCACGCAGACCGTCACGTTCGCCCGGCAGCACGCCCGGCACGTGCGTATCCAGGCGGGCCAGCGTGCCACCGGCTGGGGCATCTCGATGTACGCGCTGTCGGTGGCCGACGGCAGCGGGCCGGACCTCGCGCTGGGCCGCGACGCGACCGCCTCGTCGGCGGAGAACGACACCAACGTGGCCGCCAAGGCGGTGGACGGCGATGTGTCGACCCGGTGGGCCTCGCAGGCCGAGGACGACCAGTGGATCCAGGTCGACCTCGGCGCGGCCGTCGACTTCGACCGGGTCAGCATCGTCTGGGAGCAGGCGTACGCCCTGGACTACCGCGTCCAGGTCTCCGCCGACGGGCAGCAGTGGACGGACGTCACGTCGGTCAGCAACGACACCCCGCTGGGCAGCCGCGCCACCCAGGTCGAGACGTTCGCCAGCCGGACCGCTCGGCACCTGCGCATCCGGACCGGCGCACGGGTGACCTCGTGGGGCGTCTCGATGTGGGGGCTGTCGGTGCAACGGCAGGCCGAGCCGGACGTCGACCTGGCGCTGCACCGGACGGCCACCGCGTCGTCGTCCGACGGCGACTCCAACGGGCCGGAGCGGGCCGTCGACGGCAACCCGCGGACGAGGTGGTCGTCGGCGTTCGAGGACAACCAGTGGATCGCGGTCGACCTCGGTGCTCCGGTCGCCTTCGACCAGGTGACGATCGTCTGGGAGCAGGCGTACGCCCGCGACTTCGTCATCCAGGTGTCCGACGACGGGCAGTCGTGGACCGACGTCAAGGCGGTCAGCAACAAGATCACCGAGCTGAAGATCAGCGTCAACGGCGTGCCGGTGTTCGTCCGGGGCGGCAACTGGGGCTGGGACGAGCTGCTGCGCCGGGTGCTGCCCGACCGGCTGGCCGACACGGTCGAGATGCACCGCGACATGAACTTCACCATGATCCGCAACTGGCTGGGCAGCAGCAACCGCGAGGAGCTGTACCGGGCCTGCGACGAGCAGGGCATCCTGGTCTGGAACGACTTCTGGCAGGCCGGCGGCTTCCTGCCCAACCCGCCCGGCTACGTCGACATCGCCGCCGACACGATCCGGCGGTTCCGGCACCACCCGAGCATCGTCGTCTGGTGCGGCGCGAACGAGGGCGACCCACCGCCGATCGTCGACGCCGGCCTCAAGCAGGCCGTCGCCACCGAGCACCCGGAGATCCTGTACATCCCCAACTCCGCCAGCGGCATCGTGAGCGGACGCGGACCGTACGGCTGGGTCGACCCGACCACCTACACCGACAAGACGATCTACGAGGCCGACTCGTTCGGCTTCCACACCGAGATCGGCATGCCCGTCGTGTCGGTGGCCGACAGCATGCGCAACCTGGTCGGCGACGCTCCCGAGTGGCCGATCGGCGAGGTGTGGAACTACCACGACTGGTCGACCATCGGTAACCAGCGCGTCGGCACGTACCAGGACGCGATCGACACGCGGCTCGGCGCGTCCGGCTCGCTCGACGAGTTCGCCGCTCGGGCGCAGTTCGTCAACTACGAGAGCCACCGGGCCATGTTCGAGGCGTGGAACGCCAACCTGTGGCAGGACGCCACCGGCCTGCTGCTGTGGATGTCGCACCCGGCGTGGCACAGCACGGTCTGGCAGACGTACGACTACGACCTGGACGTCAACGGCGCCTACTTCGGCGCCCGCAAGGGGTGCGAGCCGGTGCACGTCCAGGCCGACCCGGGCACCTGGCAGACGCGGGTGGTCAACCACACCACGGCCGCGCTCACCGGCGTGACGGTCACCGCCCGCCGGTACGACCTCAACGGCCGGTCGTTGGGCGCCGCGCAGCGTCAGCGGGTGGACGTGGCCCGCTCGTCGACGACGCCCGCGTTCCCCGTGGCCGCGCCGGACGGCGGTGGGCTGCACCTGGTCCGGTTGGAGCTGCGCGACGGCCGGGACCGGCTGCTCGCGGAGAACACCTACTGGCGCTACGACAAGGCCGAGCAGATGCGGGCGCTCACCACCCTGGCCGGCGCCCGACTGTCGACGTCGACGAGCGGCGTACGCGTCGTGGACGGCCGGAACACCGTCACCACGACGGTCCGCAACCAGGGCCGTACGGTCGCCGCGATGGTCCGGCTCGCCGTGCGCGACGAGCACGGGAAGCGGATCCTTCCGGCCCGCTACGACGACAACTACCTCTGGCTGCTGCCCGGGGAGACGCGTGCGGTCCGGATCTCCTGGCCGGCGCGGCCGGGCCTGCCCCGCAAGGCCACCGTGACCGCCCAGGCGTACAACGCGGCCTAGCATTGCGCGCTGGGAGGCCACCGACGGCGGTCTCCCAGCGCCACCCGGGCCACCAGTGAGGTGTTGTCATGTCGTTCACCACCCGACCGACCCTGCAGGGCACCTTCGGCATGGTCTCGTCGACGCACTGGCTCGCGAGCCAGTCGGCGATGGGGATCCTCGAACGCGGCGGCAACGCCTTCGACGCCGCGGTGACCGCCGGGTTCGTCCTGCACGTCGTCGAACCCCACCTCAACGGCCCGGGCGGTGAGGTGCCGGCGATCGTCGCCACCGCCCGGGATCCGCGTCCGAGGGTGCTGTGCGGGCAGGGCCCCGCGCCGGCCGGCGCGACCGTCGCCCACTTCCGGGCGCTCGGCGTGGACCTCGTCCCGGGCGCCGGCCCGCTCGCGGCGGCCGTGCCCGGCGCGGTGGACGCGTGGCTCCTGCTGCTGCGCGACCACGGCACGCTCTCCCTCGCCGAGGTGCTGGAGCCGGCGATCGGTTACGCCGCCGCCGGCCACCCCCTGGTGGGCGCGGTCGGTGCGACGGTGGCGGCCGTGCGGTCGCTGTTCGAGGAGCACTGGCCCACGTCCGCCCAACTCTGGCTGCGCGGCGGCCGGCCGCCGGTCGCGGGGGAGCGGTTCGCCAACCCGGCGTACGCGCGCACGCTGCGCCGACTCGTCGAGGCGGGACAGGCGACCGGCGGGGACCGGGAGGCGCAGATCGAGGCGGCCCGCCGAGCCTGGGGCACGGGCTTCGTGGCCGAGGCGATCGACGCGTTCAGCCGGCGGCCGTTCCGCGACTCCAGCGGACGCGCACACGCCGGGCTGGTCACCGGCGACGACCTGGCCGCGTACTCGGCGACCTGGGAAACGCCGACCACCCTCGACTGGCAGGGCTACACGGTGGCCAAGACCGGCTTTTGGGGCCAGGGTCCGGTGCTGCTCCAGACGCTGGCGATTCTCGACGCGCTCGACGACCACGGCGCGTACGACACGGCGAGCGCCGCCGGCATCCACGCCCAGGCCGAGGCGTTGACGCTCGCGTTCGCCGACCGGGAGGCGTGGTACGGCGACAGCGCCGACGTGCCCGCCCCGGCGCTGCTGGACCCGGCGTACACGCGGGACCGGGCGGCCCTGATCGGGGACCGCGCGTCGAGCGAGCTGCGACCGGGGAGTCCCGGCGGTGCGCAGCCGCGCCTACCGGACCACCTCCGGTCGGGCGTCACCCACCGGGCCGACGTGCCGGACCCCACCACGGGCGAGCCGACCGTACGGTCCGACGGGGTCACCCGGGGCGACACCTGCCACGTCGACGTCGTCGACAGGTGGGGCAACATGATCTCCGCGACGCCGAGCGGTGGCTGGTTGCAGAGTTCACCAACGATCCCGGAGCTCGGGTTCCCACTGGGCAGCCGGTTGCAGATGTGCTGGCTCCAGGAGGGACTGCCCGCGTCGCTCGTCCCGGGCCGCCGGCCCCGGACCACGCTCAGCCCGACCCTGGTGCTCCGCGACGGGCAGCCGATCCTGGCGTGCGGCACGCCCGGCGGCGACCAGCAGGACCAGTGGCAGCTGCCCTTCCTGCTGCGTCACCTCGTCGGCGGTCAGCATCTCCAGCAGGCCATCGACGCGCCCGCCTGGCACAGCCTCGGCGCGCCGTCGTCGTTCTACCCCCGTGACCGCGAGCCCGGCGTGTTGCTGGTGGAGGATCGGCTCGACGCCGCCGTGGTGACGGCCCTGCGGGCGTACGGGCACGAGGTGCGGCTCGCCGACGCGTGGAGCCTCGGTCGGCTCTGCGCGGTGTCCCGGGACCCGGCCACCGGAGTGCTCGCCGCCGGCGCGAACCCGAGGGGGATGCAGGGCTACGCCTGCGGCCGGTAGGAGACGCCGGTCAGGCGCCGCGCGCGAACAGCGCGAGGCGTACCCGGTTGGGGCTGTCGGTCTTGGTCATCAGGCTCGTGATGTGGGTCTTGACGGTGGTCACGCCGATGTGGAGCCGCTCGGCGATCTCGGTGTTGGACAGGCCCTCGGCGACCAGGGTCAGCACGTCCTGCTCGCGGGCGGTCAACCCGTCATACTGCCGGGGCGGCGCGACGCGGGCCCGCACCGCGCGCTGGACGAGGCGGTGCAGCACCTCCGGGCTGAACGGGCTGTCGCCCGCGGCGGCCCGCCGAATGCCGTCCAACAGCTCGGCCGGCGGCGCGTCCTTGAGCAGGAAACCGCACGCGCCGGCACTCAGGGCCGGGTAGAGGTGGTCGTCGTCGCCGAACGTGGTCAGCACCAGCACCCGGGTGGCGGGACGTTCGGCGAGGATGCGGCCGGTCGCGGTGATCCCGTCGACGCCGGGCATGCGCAGGTCCATGACGACGACGTCGGGGACGAGCCGCGCCGCGAGGGTGACCGCCTCGCGGCCGTTGTCGGCCTCGCCGACGACCTCGATGTCGGTCTGCGCGTCGCAGAGCATCCGCAGGCCCGCCCGGATGAGGTGCTGGTCGTCGACGAGCAGGACACGGATCACGCCGGCCTCCGGGCGGGTGTTCCGGGCGGGGCCGCGCGGACCCGGGGAGCCGGCGCGGGCAGGGTGTTCGGCAGGACGGTCCGCACCCGCCAGCCCGTACCGGTCGGACCCGCCTCCAGCCGGCCGCCGAGGACCTCGACGCGTTCGGTCATCCCGGTGACGCCGTGACCGCCGCCGGCCGGCACCGCCGTCGACGGGCGGTCACCATCGGGGCCACCCCCGTCGTCGGTGACCTCCCAGTGCACGGCCCCGTCCCGGACCGCCACCACCAGGCGCGCCCGCGCGGACGTTCCCGCGTGACGTGCCACGTTGGTCAACGCCTCCTGGGTCAGCCGCAGCACCGCCAGACCCCGTACCGCGTCGATCTTCCCGATCGCCGCGTCGATGTCGGCCTCGACGGTGATGCCGGCCTGGCGGGCCCGGTCGACGGCGGCGCCGAGCGCCGAGGGGAGCGCCGCGGGCTCGATCGCGGTCAGCGCGGCGTCACCGCGTACCCCGTCGGGGTCGCGCAGCACCGCGACCAGCCGGCGCAGCTCCGACAGGGCCGCGGTGCCCGTGCCGTGCACGTCGTCGAACACCTCGCCCACCCGCGGATCGAGGTCGGTCAGGACGTGCCGGGCCACACCGACCCGCAGCACCATCGACGCCACGTGGTGGGCGACGACGTCGTGCAGCTCGCGGGCGATGGCCGTGCGCTCGTCGGCGCGCGCCGCGCGGCCCTCCGACTCGCGGCGTCGCTGCTCGGCCAGCGCCCGCTCCACGGCCTGCCGGCTCAGCTCCCGGTTGGTCCGGATGACCAGGCCGAGCAGCACCGGGACGCCGACCTCGAGGCCCAGACCGACGACGCCGGAGGCGACCTGGCGCAGCGGGTCACCGATGTTGGCGGTCAGGTCGACCACGGTCAGCAGCCCGGCGGCCAACCAGATGGTGCGGGCGCGACCCGCGAGCATGGTGACCTCGAGCAGAGCCCAACTCGCACCCACCTGGTTGATGGTGACGTCGTCGACGAGGCAGATCGCGACCGCCAGCAACGCCGCCTGCGCCACCAGGTTGACCACCGGCCGGCGGTACGCCACGACCGCCACGGCGAACGCGGCCACCGCGAGGGTCCACTGTGTCGGCGAGGGCACGGAAGCGGAGTGGGGCACGAAGAGCAGGTAGCCCAACCCACTGAGGTCGAGCAGCACCATCCGCACCCGCGCGTCCCGCGCGTCGAACAGCCGCCCCCACCACCCCACGATCGTCAGCCTAGGTGCTCGGTGTCGACGGCTGCGACCACCGGCCGCCGCCACCTGGCCCGTACGCCCAGGTAGGCCGCCAGGCCGAGCGGCCCGAGCAGGATGGTCAGCAGCAGCACCGGCGCCATGACCAGCGCCGGTACCCCCCGTTCCCGGCTGTCCAACCACGCCCAGCGGCCCACGAACAGGTCGAACGCGATCATGTGAGCCCAGCCCGCCGCCGCGCCGTCGGGCGTGCCGAGCAGCTCCCGCACCCCGTCGAGGGTCGGCGACGCGACGGCGGGCAGCACCGTGCCGAACGCCGGCACCACCAGCAGCGCGTAGATCACCACGACCGGCAGCACGATCAGCGGCGAGCCGACGATCCGGGCCGTCCACGACCAGCGTGGCAGCAGGATCATCAGTGCCCAGAACGGCGCGGCCAGCGCGAACGTCAGCGAGAACAGCGCCCCGGTCATGCCGCGAGCGCCAGCTCCGGGCGGCGGCGCGCGAGCACCAGAGCGGTGGCGGTCGCCGTCGCGACCGCCAGGGCCGCGACGACGGCCAGGGTGAGGGCGTCCGGGCGCAGCAGCGGCTGCCCGCGCAGGGCCTGCCAGGTCAACACCAGAGTGAGTACGCCGTACGCCGTGCCCGCGACGACCAGCAACCGGATGCGGGTCCGCGCGTCCAGCCGGGACGCGAACCGGGTCAGCAGGATCGCCAGGAGCGGCAGGGCCTGCAGGGCGTGCAGCCCCACGAAGTGCCCGATCCGCAGGTCACCGCCGGTGGTGCTCCAACCGACCACGGGCAGACCCGGCCCACCGTCGGCCACGCCCACGCTGTGCGCACCGGAGACGCCCTCGATGCCCGGGTCCTGCATGGGCAGCACCATCGGCATGGCCGCGAGCATACCGAGCAGGGACAGGCCGAGCCCCCACCCGACGGCGGTCGCGGCGACCCGGTCGGGAATCCGCCGGATCAGCAGGACGACCGCGAGGACGAGGTGCGCGACGAACAGCACCATGATCGCCGCGCCCATCACCGCGAAGAGGATCGCGTTCAGCGGGGTGGTGTCGTTGAAGTGGCTCGTCGTACCCCGGATCACCTGAGCGACGATCACCACCATCTCCACCAGCGCCAGCGCGACGATGCTCGCCGCCGCCCACTCGGCGACCCGGCTGCGGCGCGGCAGCAGCGACAGCATCCACGCGAGCGTCGCGCCGTACAGGACGAAGGAGACCGCGAACTTGAACGGCTTGAGCCAGATCGGCGCCCCGGTGAGGACGCGCGGGTCGACGAGGATGCCGACGGCGGTGACGACGGCGAGCACCGCCGACGCGGCCACGAAGAGGGTCAGCGGGCGGTTCCAGCGCGCCGCCCGGCGCAGAACGGTAGTCATGCCTGTAGATGCTCGTGGCCGCCGCTGCCGTACGCGTCCGACCTCGGGCCCCGGTCGCGGCCCCGGGTCGGAGCCCGCCTCCTCCCTGGGTAGGAGGTGAGATCGGGCGCGGTCCGCCGCCGATGCTGGCACAATGGCCGGCCTGCCGACCGGGGGAGTGACCGTGACGACCAGCGAGGACCGTGTCCAGCCGAACGAGACCACCGTGCCGCTGCTGCCCTGCCCGACGCCCGAGGAGACCCTGGCTTTCTGGCGGGCCCTCGGCTTCGAGGTGACCTACGAACAGTTGCGACCATACGTCTATCTGGTCGTCGAGTGGAGCGGGTTCGCCCTGCACTACGGGCCCGCGTCGAAGGACCTCGACCCGGCCCGGGAGCAGTCCGGCGGCGCCCTGGTCATGGTCGACGCGGTCGCGCCGTACCACGCGGCGTTCGCCGAGGCGATGCGCCGCGCGTACGGCAAGGTGCTCGTCAAGGGCCTGCCCCGGATGACCCGCTTCCGGGCGGGAGCGTCGCGGTTCAGCATCGTCGACCCGTGCGGCAACACCATCGTCTTCATCCGGCGCGACGAGCCACAGGACATGGAGTACGGCGGGTCGTCGAAATTGCAGGGACTGGCCCGGGTGCTGGACAACGCGCGGATCCTGCGCGAGTTCAAGACCGACGACCGGGCCGCCTACCGGGCGCTCGACTCGGGGATGCGCCGCCGGGCCGACGACGCCCCGGTGGTCGAGCAGGCGATGGCGCTGGCCGCGCTCGTCGAGTTGTCGGTGGCGCTGGGCAAGACCGACCGGGTGCCCGAGTGGGGGGCTCGGCTGCGCGCGCTCACGTTGACGGAGTCGGAGCGTACCCAGGTGGCGGCCTATGTCGCGGACCCGGTCCTGCTGGAACCGTTCTGGTCCGATCCACGGTGACGCGGCGACCGGGGCCGGGCACCGCCCGGCCCCGGCCCGGTCAGCGGTTCGCCCAGCTGCGGCGGAACAGCGCCGTCACGCCGGCCAGCAGAACGAGGAGCAGGCCGGTGAACCAGTTCATGGCCGTGATCGTGCTGACCGTGCGGGTGGCGATCCCGATGCCGAGGGCCGGCAGGCTCATTCCGAGGTAGGCGATGAGGAACAGCCCGGCCAGGGCCTCACCGCGCCGGGCCGGCGCGGCCATCGCCGCGACCGTGCCGACGGAGGCCTTGAACAGCACACCCGCGCCGACGCCGGCGAGCACGCCACCGAGCAGGAACGCGGTCAGGCTCGCGGTGTGCATCCCCACCAGCACGACGGGCACGCCGACGGCCTGCGCCAGCAACCCGAGCCGCACCTTCGCCGGGGCGGGCAGCCGGGTGGTGAGGCTCTGCGCCACGGCCGCGCCGCCGAACACGGCGAACACGACCGCGCCGGCCAGCGCCCGCGACGGCAGGTGCAGCGCGCCGGCGACGAAGCCCGGCGCCACGGAGGTGAACAGGCCGAACACGGCGAACGACGCGAAGCCGGCGGCGGTCGCGGCCACGTACCCGGCGGGATCGCCGTGGTCGGTGCTGATTCGCTGCGGCCGGTAGGTGGGCCGGACCGGCCGCTTCAACACGGTCTCCGGTGTCGCCGCGACCGCCACGAGGCTGACGGCCAGCAGCACGGCGAACACCAGGTACGGGGTGCGCAGCGGCGCGTCGACGTACTGGGCGAGGACGCCCGCCACCAGCGCGCCGACGCCGAGGCCGCCGATGTTCGCGGCGGTGGAGACCACCTCGAAGCGCTGCCGGGACGCGCCGGGGCGGTGCGCCGCGTGCAACTCCTGGAGGTACGCGGTCGCGGTCGCGGTGATCATGCCGATGCCCAGCCCACTCACCAGGCGGGCGACCAGCAGCACCGGCAGGGACGTGTCGCCCAGGAACAGCGCGGCGGCGACCAGTTCCAGGGCCAGCGCCGCGATGAGGATCTTCTTGCGGCCGACCCAGTCCGACACGTGCCCGGCGAGCAGCAGGCTGATCACCACACCCACCGCGTACGCCGCGAACACGATCGTGACCGTGAACGTGGAGAAGCCGTCCCGCGCCATGTAGAGCGGGTACAGCGGGGACGGAACGGTGCAGAACGCCATCGCGGTGAGGAACGCCAGGGCGATCGCCCAGAAGCCACGGCCGTGGCGGGACGATCCTTCGGTACGCCCGGCCGGGGCGACGGGCCGGCGGGAGGGCAGGGTCGTTGACGACATGAGCCCACTGTCACCCCACCCGATCATCACGTCCAACGAAAGTTGACGCTAGTCACCATCGCTGCGAGTGATACTAGGGGGCGTGGAACTGCGTCAACTCGAGTACTTCGTCGCGGTGGCCGAGGAGCAGAACTTCACCCGCGCCGCCGCCCGCCTGCACGTCGTGCAGTCCGCCGTATCGGCAGCCGTGAAGACCCTCGAACGCGAACTGGGCGCACCGTTGCTGGACCGCAACTCCAAACGCGTACTCCTGACCGACGCCGGCCTCGCGCTGCTACCCCGCGCCCGCATCGCCCTCGACGCGGCCCGCGACGCCCGCGACGCGGTCGCCGAGGTGCACGGCGGTCTTCGGGGCACCCTGCGCATCGGCACGATGACCTCGATCCGGCTCCTGCACCTGCCGGCCCTGCTCGGCGAGTTCCACCGCCGGCACCCCGGGGTGCTGCTGCACACCAGCGTCGCGCCGTCCGGCTCCCAGGGGCTCATCGACGCGCTCACCGAGCGCCGACTCGACCTCGCGTTCGTCTCGCTGCCCGGCACGCCACCGGCGGCGATCCACCTCACCGAGCTGGCCCGGTCGGTGATCGACCTCGTCGTGCCGGACGGTCACCCGCTCGCCGCGAACGAGGCGGTGTCGCTGCGCGACCTCGCCGGTCTCGACTTCATCGACTCCCCGATCGGCTACGGCAACCGTGCCGTCACCGACCGGGCGTTCGCCACCGCCGGCCTGTCCCGGCGCGTCACCATCGAGATACCCGACATCGCCACCGGCGCCGACCACGTCCGGCACGGTCTCGGTATCGCCCTACTGCCCCGCTTCGTCGTCGCCGACGCTCCCGGAGTCCGGACCCTGACCGTCACCGACGCCGACCTGGACTGGACCGCGTCGCTGGCCACGCCCGTGGACCGCCCGCTCGGCGCCGCCGCCCGCGCCCTCATCGCCCTGACCGGCGAGTTCCTGCCCTGACGAGGACGATCCTGCTCTGGACCAGACCGTGATGCGACAGCGGGTCCCTAGGCATCGTTCTTGCCCCAGTTGCCGAGTGCGACGATCGCCTCGCGTAAGGCGAGCCCGCGATCGGTCAGCGCATAGGCCCGCGTGTTGTGTCGAAGGGGCAGGCGGAACAGCACGCCAGCCGCTTCGAGCTCGCGCAGGCGTGTCGCGAGCATGTTCGTCGGCACGCCGAGGTCGCGCTGCAGATCGCCGTAGCGTTGTGGTCCGTCGAGCAGCCGTTCCACGATGAGCAGGGCCCACCGTGCTCCGACGATGTCGAGGGCCGCGGCGAGGTCGCTCACGCCGTCGGATCGGCGTCCGCCTTCATCCAGAACGGTGAGTAGTGGTAGCCGTCGGGGTCGTCGAATTGGCGCTGGTACATGAAGGGGTAGTCGTCGGTGTCACCGATCCGGCCGCCGGCGGCGCCGGCGCGGTCAACGAGCTCATCGACCGCCTCGCGGCTGCCCAGGTTGAACGAGACCGTGACCTTCGAGGGCGTATCTGGTCCGCCGACGAGCTCTTCGACTCCGCCGACGCTCGCGTACATCTCGCGGCTGCCGAGCATGACGTACTGCTCGGGGGCGATCGCGAAGCACGACACATTGTGGTCGGACATCTCCGTGTTGAGGGTCCAGCCAAGGGCCGTGTAGAAGACGGTTGCGCGCTCGACGCTCTCGACCGGGCAGGTGATGAAGAGGCTCACGCGTGCCATACTTGCAAAATGCAAGTGACCCGTCAAGGGGCATGCGTCCCGTAGGATCGGGTACCGCGATCGGCCGGCAGTGCGACTCCGCGGCCAGATGGACCTTGGTGGTCAGGCCGCCTCGCGACCGGGCCACGTCGAGCGAGGCACGTGGCTACAGCATCGCCAGCGGCACGAGCTGCACGCTGTCGACGCCGTCGAGTTCCCTCAGCTCGGACACTCCCGCGCCCTTCTTGTCCAAGGGCATCTCGAACCGCCAGGACTCGTGCCCCATCTGCGGATCGAGCTGCGTGGTCAGGTCGCCCTTGCCCTGGCAGCGCTCACGCAGACGCTCGTACGCGGCGGCCCGGTCCTCGAAGGCGACCGACCGGGCGGTCGGCAGTGCCCGTACCGCCTGCTCCACGGCGGTCCGCTGCCCGTCGGTCGCGGACGGCTTCAGCCGGACGACGATCCCGATCCGCGAGGGCAGGGGATCGACGTCCGCGACCTTGAGGACGACATCCGTGACACCCGCGACGCCGGCCATCACCAGCTCCACCGCCTCGGCGATCGGCGCGTCGGTGACCGTGGCGTGGAACAGTTCCGGCACGTACTCCGGCTTGATCTCCGCCAACAGGTCGGGGCTGTCCTTCAGCGCCTCCTTCTCGCGCGCGTACGCCTGCTCGCGGTTCTCGAACGTCACCTGTTCGACGCTGGGCATCGACCTCAGCCGCTGTTCCACGGTGGTCTTCCGGTCCGCCGTGATGTCCTGTTGCAGGAAAACGGTCAGGGCGACCTTGGTGAACTCCGCGGGCTTCGGGGGCTTCGAGGTGCAGGCGGACACGCCGAGCAGGAGGACCAGGGCCAGGGGTGGGGCGAGGCGACGCATGGGCGGAGATCGTAACGATCATCCGCCAGCGCCGCTGTCCGTCATCGCGGACAGGGATCAGGCGTTCCCGAGGTGCATCGACAGCACCGCCACGGTCGAGACCGCCAGCTTCCGATCGAACACCTCGTCGCGGGGGACGAAGACCATGGCCTGTCCCTCGCCGAGCACGACGTCCTCCTGCCGCGCGAAGGTGGCGCCACGGAACACGTGCACCGTCACCGTGTGCGGGAAGCCGGCCTCGTACGGACGTGGACCGCTCCACAGAAGGTGCAGCTCACCGGCTGTCAGGCCCGTCTCCTCCAGCAGCTCGCGGCGGGCCGCCTGCTCCGGCGACTCGCCGGGCTCAAGGTGGCCGCCGGGAAGGCTCCACTGATTCGGCGAGACGGGCGCGTGCTCGTCGCGATGCTGCATGAGCACGGCCCCGGACGGATCGACGAGCAGGACGAGGGCGACGTCGTAGGTGGCCACCACGAGACCATTGCACCCTGCCCGGCTCCTGTCACGTTGGTCGTCCGCTTCGCGGCTCGACGTGGCGATGTGCTGTTGAGCCGTATACCTCAGAGTCATATTCATACCTCTGAGGTATACCGCTCACCGCCGCACGCCCGGACTGAGGCGACCGAGGGTCACCGCCGTCCGCACGGGTGCGTGGCCCGGCAGGGTCGGCGGGAGTCCGAACAGGCCGAACAGCGTCGGATCGACGAACGTCACGCATCGTCGGATCAGGCCACCCGTCACGGTGAAGAGCTGGAGCGAGTGCGCGCGTACGCCTCCGCTTCCGGGGTCCGGTGCATAGGCCGCGAGCGCCGTCGTGCCGTTCGCCGCCAGCGGCACGAGGTGCCACCCCGAGCCGCGCATGGCGAAGACGCGTTCCAGGAACCGTCGGTAGTGCGGCCGTCCGGCGAGCCAGAGCGCCACCGGAGGCATCTCCAGCACCACGTCGTCGGCGAGCAGGCGGGCCAGACCTGCCACGTCGGCTGCCTCGAACGCCGCCAGATAACGCTCGATCACGGCGCGCTCGGCGGGGTCGGCCGGCTCGCGCAACTCCTCCAGCGTCGGTCCAGCGGCCCGCAGTGTCGCCCGGGCCCGCTGCAGGCCGCTGTTCACCGAGGCCACACTGCCGCCGAGGATCTGCGTCACCTCCACGGCCGACAGTTGCAGCACCTCCCGCAGCACCAGCACCGCACGCTGCCGAGCGGGCAGTAGCTGCAGCGCCGCGACCAGAGCGAGCCGCAGCCCTGCCCGCTGTTGGACGGCGTCGGCCGGGTCACCGAGCCGCGCGTCCGGGAACGGCTGCAACCAGGGGATGTCGAAGCGGGGGACGAGCGGCGCGTCCGGGTCGCCGGCCGGGTCCAACCCGCTCGGCAGCGGCCGGCGCGCGCGTCCCGCCAGCGCCGTGAGGCAGGCGTTGGTCGCGATGCGGTGCAACCAGGTACGCGGCGACGACCGCTCCGGGTCGTACCGGTCAGTCGCCCGCCAGGCGCGCAGCAGGGTCTCCTGCACCAGGTCCTCGGCCTCGTCGACCGAGCCGAGCATCCGGTAGCAGTGCGCCAGCAGGTCAGCGCGGTACGCCTCGTACCGCCCGTCCCGGTCCTGCGCCGTCGCCTCGACCACGGCCCAGAGCGTACGCCGAGAGACGGTCGAGATTTCTCAGCCTGGACCGATGAGTCCGGCGCGTGGCGTCGGTAGGTGGTGGTAGGAGCGGGCCGCGCTGGACCGCCACGGTGAAAGGGATCCACATGGGCGACATCATCGTCATTCAGTTCTCCACGCTGGACGGCGTGGTCTCCGACCCGGACGGGCGCTGGGGTACCGACCACGGTGGGTGGGCGTTCCGGTACGGGGCAGGGCCGGTCAGCGGCGACAAGTTCCGCCTCGGTGCCCGGATGGAGCAGGGCGTCCAGCTCTACGGCCGGCGCACCTGGGAGCACTTCGCCCAGCTGTGGCCGAAGCGCGATGGAGGCTACGCCTCGCTGATGAACGCCGTGCCCAAGCGGGTGGCGACCACCACGGGCATCGACGCGGCGGCCTGGTCGAACTCGGCCCCGATCGACGGTGACCCGGTGGCCTGGGCCGTCGACGAGCGCACCCGGCGCGACGTGGTGGTGATCGGCAGCCTCAGCTTGGTCCGGGCGCTGGCCGTCGCGGACGTGATCGACGAGTACCGGCTGATCACGTTCCCGACGATCGCCGGTGCGGGCGAGCGTCTGTTCGCGCCCGGGGCGCGGGCCGACTTTCGCTTCGAGGAGGTGGAAGCCGTCGAGGCAGGCGCGTTCACCGTGCTGCGCCGCGAGCGCTGAGCACCGTTTCAGATGCTCTGGACGGGTAGTTCCCGACTGTTGGGGCGGTGGGCGCAGCCGGCGGCCGGCGATGATCCTCGGTCACCTCCAGTGGGTGCGGATGCGGTCGTGAGCACATCGACACGGCGGGCAGCCGAAGCGGACGACGGCGACCACGAGCCGCGTCGCCGCAGTCGGACGTCATCGGGTGGGCGGTCATGCCCTGGAACGCGGCGGCCGCTGCCGGCTACCTGGCTCTGCCCCAGGGGAAGAAGAAGTCGTCGCTGTCGGCGAGCCACCAGTAGTACTCGGGGGATTTGTGGTTCTTGCGGGCCACCCGGGTGACGGCGACCGATGCCGCCCGGATGCGGTCGGCGGCAACGCCCTCGTCGACGAGGCGTGCCCGCAGTCCCGCGAGGAAGTCGCCGGACATTACGAAGTCGTCGACGATCAGGATGTTGCCGCCCCGGTAGGCCAGGACGGCCTCGGGGATCGTCACGAGCCACTTCGTCGTCTCGAAGAGGAAGGACCCACTCGACTCCACCGGACCGTGCGGGTCGTCCCGCCAGGTCCGCGTTCCGACGAATACGGGCGGTTGGTTGTCGAACTCGCCGCGAGCAGGTTGGCGAAGGTGGCACCGGGAAGGCCGGGAGTGACGATCGCGGTGGGCGGGAACTCCGACTTGATCTTTCGGCCGAGGTCGTTCGCGGCCGCCTGTAGGTCGGGCCACTCGAGCCGCTTCCGCATCTGGTTGAGCTGCTTGGCTTCGCGTTCGGAGCCGTCCGGTCGCGCAGCAGTGGCCGCTGCGGTGCGTGGCGAGTCATCGCAGTCATCTCAGCACCCACGCTGGTCTTCGTAACCTGGATCCGCCAGACTCCCCGGGTATGCGTGATCGTTCTCGCCGGTGGGCGTGGGTCGGTGTGCTCCTTGTCGGGCTGATCCTCTATATAGCGGTGCTGCGGACCCTGGTCAGCACCCAGAATCCGAACTTCGTGCCGGCGCTGATCCTGCTCGGCGCGACCCTGGCGCCCCTGACGTTCCTGACGTTCGCCCAGGCCCGTACCGGGCGGTGGCAGGTGCCGGCGTCGGTGCTGGTGACGTCGGCGTTCTTCGGCGGGGTGATCGGCACGGTGGTGGCCGGCACCCTGGAGTACGACACCCTGCGCGGCCTCGGCACCCTGCCCATGGTGTTCGTGGCGTTGATCGAGGAGTCGGCCAAGCTGATCGTCCCCGTGGTGCTGTTGTTCACGGCCCTGGCGCAGCACCGCCGCCGGGTGCCGTCCGACGGTCTGGTCATCGGCGTGGCCGCCGGCATGGGCTTCGCCGCGCTGGAGACGATGGGGTACGCCTTCACCGCCCTGCTCAGCTCGAAGGGCAACATCGGCGCGGTGGAGCAGACCCTGTTCATCCGGGGGCTGACCGCGCCCGCCGGGCACACCGCCTGGACCGGGTTGACCGCCGGCGCGCTGTGGGCGCTGCTGGCCACCCCGAGCGTCCGCCGCCTGTTCGGCTTCCTGGGCACCTTCGTGGGCGTCGTCGCCCTGCACACGCTCTGGGACACCTTCACCGGTTCGTTCGTCTTCGTCGCCGTGGCGATCGTCAGCATCGGCTGGCTGCTCTGGGAGCTGCGCCGATACCGGACCTTCGGTGACCATCTGGCCGCCGGGCATCCGTAGCCGACGCCCCCGTTCACCATGCCTCCCTCGGCCGCCGTGACCCGGCCGGGGGAGGCATTGCTCTGCTGATCCCGCTGCGGCGGGCCCGTCCGCTCATCTACTGTCGGAGTATTCATATTTTGGGTCTTTCGTCGGGAAGGTGCAGCGATGGGGGTGCGCCGCTGGATCGCGAGCTGGCCGCTCTATCGCCAGCTCAGCGGCACCGACCCGCTCGGTCGCGGCGCCGCCGCGAAGTCGGCCCGATCCCTCTCGCTGACCGCCCGCACCGAGACCGCCGAAAGTGTGGCGCGGTCGGTGTGTCCGTACTGTGCGGTGGGGTGTGGTCAGCGGGTGTTCGTGGCGGACGGGCAGGTTACGCAGATCGAGGGTGACCCGGACAGTCCGATCTCGCGGGGCCGGTTGTGTCCCAAGGGGTCTGCGAGCAAGAGCCTGGTGACGAGCCCGCTGCGGCAGACGACGGTCCGCTACCGCCGGCCGTACGGCACCGAGTGGGAGGACCTCGACCTCGACACGGCGATGAACATGATCGCCGACCGGGTCCTGGCCGCCCGGGACGAGACCTGGGAGGACGTGGACGAGCAGGGCCGGCCGCTGCACCGGACGCTGGGGATCTCCAGTCTGGGTGGGGCGACGCTGGACAACGAGGAGAACTACCTCATCAAGAAGTTGTTCACGGCGATGGGGGCGTTGCAGATCGAGAACCAGGCCCGTATTTGACACTCCGCCACCGTCCCCGGTCTGGGGACCAGCTTCGGTCGCGGCGGCGCCACCCAGTACCAGCAGGACCTGTCGAACTCCGACGTGATCATCATCCAGGGTTCGAACATGGCCGAGGCGCATCCGGTCGGGTTCCAGTGGGTGATGGAGGCCAAGCGTCGGGGCGCGAAGGTGTTCCACGTCGACCCGCGCTTCACGCGCACGAGCGCGGTGGCGGACGGGTACCTGCCGATCCGGGCGGGGACGGACATCGCGCTGCTGGGTGGGGTGATCCGCTACATCCTCGACAACGAGCTGGACTTCCGGGAGTACGTCCTCGCCTACACCAACGCCGCCACCATCGTGACCGACGACTTCCAGGACACCGAGGATCTGCACGGGCTCTTCTCCGGCTTCGTGGAGGCCAACGCCAGCTACGACCAGAGCAGTTGGCAGTACGAGGGCGCCCCGGAGAACATCTCCACCCGGGACACCGAGACGCAGCGGGAGACGGCGGCCGGGTTGGAGCACGAGTCGCATGGTGCGCCGGTGGGTGGGCAGACCCAGCGGGACGAGACGTTGCGGCACCCGCGGTGCGTCTATCAGATCCTCAAGCGGCACTACGCCCGGTACACGCCGGAGATGGTGGAGCGGGTCTGCGGCATCCCGCAGGACAAGTTCCTGGAGTTGGCGCGGGAGTGGACGGCGAACTCGGGCCGGGAGCGTACCGGGATGCTGGTCTACTCGGTGGGGTGGACGCAGCACAGCGTGGGTGTGCAGTACATCCGCGCCGGGGCGATCATCCAGCTCCTGCTGGGCAACGTGGGCCGTCCGGGTGGCGGGGTCATGGCGTTGCGCGGGCACGCGAGCATCCAGGGCTCGACGGACATCCCGACCCTGTTCAACCTGCTGCCCGGCTACCTGCCCATGCCCCACCACGCCGACCACCCGACCCTCGACGAGTGGATCGGCAGCATCGCCCATCCCGAGCAGAAGGGCTTCTGGGGCAACGCGCGCGCCTACGGGGTGAACCTGCTCAAGGCGTACTGGGGTGACGCGGCCACCGCCGACAACGACTACTGCTACGGCCACCTGCCCCGGATGACCGGCGACCACGGCACGTACCAGCAGGTGCTGAACATGATCGACGGGAAGATCAAGGGGTACTTCCTGCTCGGGCAGAACCCGGCGATCGGTTCGGCGCACGGCCGGGCGCAGCGCCTCGGCATGGCGAACCTCGACTGGCTGGTCGTGCGGGATCTGTTCATGATCGAGAGCGCGACGTTCTGGAAGAACGGTCCGGAGATCGAGACGGGCGAGATCGTGCCGCGGGAGTGCCGGACGGAGGTGTTCTTCCTGCCCGCCGCGTCGCACGTGGAGAAGGAGGGCACCTTCACGCAGACGCAGCGGCTGTTGCAGTGGCGGGAGAAGGCCGTCGAGCCGCCGGGCGACGCCCGCTCCGAGCTGTGGTTCTTCTACCACCTCGGTCGCATCGTCCGGGAACGCCTCGCGCGCTCGACCCGACCCCGCGACCGGGCGTTGCTGGACCTCACCTGGGACTACCCCACGCACGGTCCGCACGCGGAGCCCAGCGCCGAGTCGGTGCTGCGCGAGATCAACGGGTACGACGTGACGACCGGCCGGCCGTTGGCGAGCTACACGGAGATGAAGGACGACGGCTCCACGGCGGGTGGCTGCTGGATCTACACCGGGGTGTACGCCGACGGCGTCAACCAGGCCGCCCGCCGCAAGCCCGGCGCGGAACAGTCCCTGGTGGCGCCCGAATGGGGTTGGGCCTGGCCGTCCAACCGGCGCATCCTCTACAACCGTGCCTCCGCCGACCCGGACGGGCGCCCGTGGAGCGAACGCAAGAAGTACGTCTGGTGGGACGCGGACAAATCCGAGTGGACCGGCTACGACGTGCCGGACTTCGAGAAGACCAAGGCGCCCTCGTACCGTCCCCCGCCGAACACCTCGGGCGTCGCGGGCATCGCGGGCGACGACCCGTTCATCCTTCAGGGCGACGGCAAGGGCTGGCTGTACGCGCCCAGCGGTGTCCTGGACGGTCCGCTGCCCACCCACTACGAGCCGGTCGAGTCGCCGGTGCGCAACCCGCTCTACCGCCAGCAGGCCAACCCGACCCGCAAGGTCTACATCCATCCGATCAACAACCTCAACCCGAGCCCGCCGGAGCAGCACAGCGACGTCTTCCCGTACGTCTTCACGGTCAGCCGGCTCACCGAGCACCACACCGCCGGAGGCATGAGCCGGACCGTGCCGCACCTCGCCGAACTGCAACCGGAGATGTTCGTCGAGGTGTCGCCCGAGTTGGCCGTGCACCGGGGACTGACTCACCTGGGTTGGGCGCACCTGGTTACCACCCGCGCGGCCATCGAGGCACGGGTGCTGGTGACCGACCGGCTCACGCCGTTGCGGGTGGACGGTCGCGTCATCCACCAGGTGTGGCTGCCGTACCACTTCGGGTTCGAGGGTCTGGTGACCGGCGACTCGGCCAACGACCTGTTTGGCATCACCCTCGACCCCAACGTCCTCATCCAGGAGAGCAAGGTCGGCACGTGCGATGTACGGCCCGGCCGGCGACCGAGAGGCCAGAAGCTGCTGGATCTCGTCCTGGACTACCGGCGACGGTCGGGCAACCTGAGCCACCGCTACCCACCGCTGGTCACGACGGACGTCGCCGACAGCAGCAGCGACCAGGAGGACTGAGCGATGCCGCATGCCAACGCCCTGTACGGGCCGCTCGATCCGGCGCCGGACGCGGGGTACGTGGACGCGCCGCAGCGGATGGGGTTCTTCACCGATACGAGTGTGTGTATCGGGTGTAAGGCGTGTGAGGTGGCGTGCAAGGAGTGGAACGACGTCCCGGGAAGTGGTCTGGATCTGTTGGGGATGTCGTACGACAACACGGGTGCGTTGACGGCGAACTCGTGGCGGCACGTGGCGTTCGTGGAGCAGCCGCGCCCGCTCGGTGGGACCACCCCGGCGTTCGCCGGATACCCGGACGGGCCGGCGGTCAGCCCGGCGACGGCGGCCGTCGGGGCGCGGACCGTCGCCGACACCGGCACGGACCCGGGTCTGCCGCCTGGCGAGCCCGGCGCGGCGACCCGTATGTCGG
>NZ_JBEXUR010000002.1:0-596836 GCF_040614415.1 Micromonospora sp. NPDC005979
CAACCGCTGCCTCAAGCGCTACATCGCCCGACAGCTCTACCGCATCATCACCACCCACCACCGCACCGCCACTTGACAACCCCACTCACAGATCGGCGAGGCAAGGGCGAGGGCGGGCGGGGCGGGGCGGGGCGGGGCGGGCGGGGCGGGGCGAGCGGGTTACGGGACTGCGTAGGTGAGCAGGGGGGTGCCGTCGGCTCGCTGGAGTTCCACGCTGACCAGCTCCGCGTCGGTGAAGCGGGTCATGCCGGTGAACACCAGGTCGTCGCCGGGCGCGGCGAGCCAGGAGCCGATCTGTTCGCTCGCGCCGCTCGGGCCCTTCGCCACCAGCCGGAACGGATACGCCTTGCCGTAGCTCGTCCGCGCGTCGTACCCACAGTGCATGGTGATCTCGGTGCCCCACTTGCTGCCGGTCAGACCGATGTCGGCGTGCACCGGACCGGCGAGTGCCACCGGCCGCATGGCGACCATCGACACCTGCGGAGCGGGCCGGGAGGTGCCCTGCGCCCCCGGGTCCGGCGGCGGGGCGACCGGTCGGGGCAGCACGGCGGCCGTTCCCACGCCGACCACCAGGGCCAGCGCGGCGGCGGCCAGCGTCGTCAGGGCGTACCGGCGACGGGTCCTGGTCCGTTCGCGGCGCCGGCGCGCCCGGGCCTCCTCGAGCAGCGCGGGCGCCCGGGGCGCGGTCGGCGGTGGCAGGAACTGTTCCAGGCCCGCCGGGTCGAGGCGGCCGAGGAGTCCCGGTAGGACGGCGATCTCGGCGACGGCATCCCGGCACGAGGCACAGCCGGCAAGATGCCGCTCGTAGGCGGCCCGCTCGGCGGGGGCCAGGGCGCCCAGCACGTACGCGCCGTCGTCGTGCGCGAACTCGCACCGGGTCATCCCGTCACCCCCATCTCGGCCAGGACCAACCGTAGTGAGCGCAGCGCATAGTGGGTGCGTGACTTGACGGTGCCCGGCGGCACTCCCAGCCGCGACGCCGCCTCCGCCACCGACCGCCCCTGGTAGAAGCACTCCACCAAAACCTCACGGTGGGTCGGGCTGAGCCGGTTCAACGCCTCGGCGACGGTCCACGCCTCGACGGCGCGCTCGGCCTCGTCGACGACCTCCGGCGGCTCGGGAATCTCGTCGGTGAACACCTCGCCGACCCGCGTGGAGCGTCGACGCCAGGCGTCGATGGCCAGGTTGCGAGCGGTAGTGAACAGCCAGGCCCGCACGGAGCCGCGTCGTGGGTCGAGGGCCTCGGGATGCCGCCAGGCCCGCAGCAGCGTCTCCTGCACCAGGTCCTCGGCCCGCTGCCGGTCGCCGTTGACCAGCCGCAGGGCGTGTGCGTACAGCGCCTCCGCGTGCTCGTCGTGCAGCGCCCGCAGCAGTTGGGCGTCATGGTCGCTGATGGCGGTCTCCTCACTTCCGGCGCGGGTCCGGCGGTGCGTCCGCCCGGGAATACGTGTGGTGACGCCGAACGGTTCAGCCCGAGGTCAGACCACTGGCGGCCGGGCAGGTGTTCACGCCTGGTTCATATCGCGGCCGACGACCGCTCACCGCGTCCTCCTAGCGTCCGGCTGGTACGCCGCCTGTCGCGCCACCCACTCACCTGGAGGCCTCCCCCATGAGCGACCGTCCCCGGCTGCTCCCGCTGTTGACCGGCAAGCGCCACGGCACCCGTGACGCCATGACCTGCCTCTACCGCTGCGGCAACGCCTGTGACCACCCCGTACCGAACACGTCCGAGAACGCGTACTTCGGTGACGTGGTGGACGCGGAGGTCTCCCGGCGCGGCGTGGTCCGGGCCGGCGCGGTCGGCGCCCTGGTGCTCGGCTTCGGCGGCGCGGCGGTCGGCGCGCTGGCCGGCGCGGCCCCCGCCAGCGCGGCCCCCACCACCCCGGACGTGCCGGAGAACTTCGGCTTCGGCCGTCCCACCACGGGTGTCGGCAGCGGCGCGCTGACCTTCAAGCCCATTCCGCCGAACAAGCTGGACACCCTGGTGGTGCCGAACGGCTACGACCACGCCGTGGTGATCAAGTGGGGTGACCCGGTGCTGCCGGGCGCGCCGGCGTTCGACCTGCACCAGCAGAGCGCCGCCGCGCAGTCGAAGCAGTTCGGCTACAACAACGACTTCGTGGGTGTGCTGCCGCTGGACAAGCAGGGCCGGCGGGCGCTGCTCGTGGTCAACCACGAGTACACCAACGAGGACCTCATGTTCCCCGGGTTCCCCGGCCTGGACGGACTCTCCATGGAGCAGCTGCGCACCGCCATGGCCGCGCACGGCATGTCCGTGGTGGAGCTGGAGCGGGTCGGCGGCACCGGGCAGTGGAAGCCCGTGGGCAACGGCCGCCGGCCGTACAACCGGCGGGTGACCGCGCTGAGCACCAAGTTCGACCTGACCGGCCCGGCCGCCGGCTCGGCCTGGCTGAAGACCGCCGCCGACCCCAAGGGTCGTACGGTCGTCGGCACGCTGAACAACTGCTCCGGTGGCGTCACCCCGTGGGGGACCGTGCTCTCCGGCGAGGAGAACTTCAACCAGTACTTCGTGGGCGCGGACGCCGCGCCGGCCGAGCTGAAGCCGAAGCTCGACCGGTACGGCATCAGCACCGCCAGCCGCTACCCCAGCGGCAGCCGCAAGTGGGAACGCGCCGACGAGCGTTTCGACCTGGCCAAGCACCCCAACGAGGCGCACCGGTTCGGGTGGGTCGTCGAGATCGACCCGTTCGACCCGGAGAGCCGTCCGCGCAAGCACACCGCGATGGGCCGCTTCAAGCACGAGGGCGCGAACGTCATCGTCGCCAAGGACGGCCACGTGGTCGCGTACATGGGCGACGACGAGCGGTTCGACTACCTGTACAAGTTCGTCTCGGACAAGAAGTTCCTCAAGGGCAACTCCTGGGCCGCCCGCAAGCACAACCTGACCCTGCTGGAGTCCGGCACGCTGTACGTGGCGAAACTCGACCAGACCAGCGCCGCCGAGATCGACGGCTCCGGCACGCTCCCCTCCGACGGAGCGTTCAACGGTCGGGGGCGCTGGATCAAGCTGGTCAGCGGCAACAAGTCGTTCGTCGACGGGATGACCGCCGCCGACGTGCTCACCTTCACCCGGCTCGCCGGTGACAAGGTCGGCGCGACCAAGATGGACCGTCCCGAGGACGTCGAGCCGAGCCTGCTGACCGGCAAGGTGTACGTGGCGCTGACGAACAACACCGACCGCGGCAAGGCCGGCAAGGCGGCGGCGGACGAGGCCAACCCGCGCAACGCCAACAAGCACGGGCAGATCCTGGAGCTGGTCGAGGACCGCGACGACAACACGTCGGAGACGTTCGCCTGGTCGCTGCCGATCGTCTGCGGCGACCCGACCGACCCGTCGACCTTCTTCTCCGGGTACGACAAGACCCAGGTCTCGCCGATCTCCTGCCCGGACAACGTCGCCTTCGACGCCACCGGCAACCTGTGGATCTCCACCGACGGCAATGCGCTGGGCAGCAACGACGGCCTCTTCGCCACTGCCGTCGAGGGTCCGGAGAAGGGCCACCTCAAGCAGTTCCTGACCGTGCCGATCGGCGCGGAGACCTGCGGCCCGTTCATCACCGGCGACAACCGCTCGGTGTTCGTCGCCGTGCAGCACCCGGGCGAGATCACCGGCGCCTCGGTGGAGAACCCGGCCTCGAACTGGCCCGACGGCGACTACGCCAAGCCGGGCGTGGTGGTCACCTGGCGTCTCGACGGCGGCCCGGTGGGCAGCTGACGTTCCCCTGGCGGTTCGGCGCTGGACCGCCCCGAGAGGCCCTCTCCCAGCCCGGGAGAGGGCCTCTGGCGCATCGGGCGGGTCAGTGGTCGGCGGCGATGCCGTCGGCGACCGTACGGGCGACGGTGAGCAGCTTCGCGCGTACGACCCGGGCGGAGGTCATCATCTCGCTCGCGGGCAGGGCGCAGGCCAGCACGACCCGACGTTCCATGTCCTTGTCGGGTGCCACGAGCACCGCCGCGCACGCCACCCCCTGGCGGAACTGTCCCAACTCCAACTGCATCCCCCGGCGGTCACCGGCGGCCAGGTCGGCCTCGAACGTCTCGGTGGCGGTCAGCGTGGCGTTGGTGAAGGGACGCATGCCGTACTCGCGGAGATAGCGGAAGCGCTGCTCGGCGGTCAGGGTGGCGAGCAGGGACTTGCCGAGAGCGGTCGCGTGGGCCCCCTCGTCGAAGCCGGGAACGAGATCTTCCAGGTACGGCGAACGGTGCCCCTCGGCCACCGCCGTGATGGCGACCTGACCGCCCACGAACCGACCCAGGAAGTGGCTGTAACCGGTGTCGACTGCCGCGCGTCGCAATGTCTCGCCGACCACCGGCGGCCCACGGAACGCGGTCACCAACTCGCGGTAACGGTCGGCCACCTCGAGACCCACGATGTACGTGCCGTCCTCGCGACGGATCACGTAACCCTCGTACGCGAGGGTGCGGACGAGGTGGTAGGTGGTGGCCACGGTCAGCTCACACCGTCGGGCGATCTGCTTGACGGTCAGGCCCTTCGGGGCACGACCGACCGACTCGAGCACCCGCAGTGCTCGGGACACGCTGCGGATCAGGTCCGAAGGTTCTGCCAAGGGGTCGCGCACAACCACCTCCGCCGCCGGGGACTTACACCATATGAAAAACAGGCCGCGTGCGAAATGCCTGTTCGGGTCGAGGATGCCAGATCACCATCCACTCCTCGTACACCAGTGGTCACCAGGAGTTGCCTGAGCGCGACTCGCGTAGGTTTGCCGCACGATGACCGACACCGTCCTCACCCCCGCGCGCGTCCGCACCCGCCCCATCCGGGCCAGCGCCGGTGCCGTGGTCACCACCGTGGCCTGCGTACTGCCCGTCTTCCTGCTCGGCGGCCTCGCCGTCCAGATGGGTACGGATCTGGGCTTCTCCCCCGCCGGGCTGGGCCTGGCCGTCTCCGTCTACTTCGGCGTGAGCGCGCTGGCCTCGGTGCCCTCCGGACGCCTCGTCGAGCGGTACGGGCCGGCGCTGGTGGCCCGCTGCGGCATCGTGCTGGCCTCCGGGTCGATGCTGGCCGTGGCAGCGCTCGCCCGCTCGTACGAGATGCTGCTCGCCCTGCTGGCGCTCAGCGCCGCCGCGAACGCCCTCGGCCAGCTCGCCAGTAACGCGGCGCTCGCCGAGCACGTTCCGCCGAGGAGGCAGGGCCTGTCGTTCGGCGTCAAGCAGGCGGCGATCCCGGTCTCCACGCTGCTGGCCGGCGCGGCGGTGCCCACCATCGCGCTCACCGCCGGCTGGCGTTGGGCGTTCGTGGTGGCGGCAGTCGCGGCGCTGACCACACTGCCGGCCGTACCCCGGGAGGTGTCCGGTCGTGCGCGTCGGGCCGACGGGACGGGCGGAGGCCGGGCCACGACGGCCCTGGTGGTCGTCGGCGCGGCGGCGACGTTGGCGGCGGGCGCGGCCAACGCGCTCGGCACCTTCCTGGTCGACTCGGCCGCCGCCCGGGGCCTCTCGCCGGGTCTCGCTGGCCTCACCCTGACCCTGGGCAGCGCGGTCTGTGTCGTCGCCCGGGTGGGCGCCGGCGGACTGGCCGACCGGCGGGCCAACGGTCACGTCGCGCTCATCGCCGCGATGCTGGTGATCGGGGCGGTCGGGCTGGGCCTGCTCGCGGTGGCCGGCCCGGTGCCGCTGGTGGCGGGCGTGGTGCTCGGGTTCGGCCTGGGCTGGGCGTGGCCCGGCCTCATGAACTTCGCGGTGGTCCGGCTGCACCCGCAGGCTCCGGCCGCCGCCACCTCGATCACACAGACCGGGGTGTACGCGGGCGGCTGCCTCGGCCCACTGAGCCTCGGCCCACTCGCCGCCCACCTGGGCTACCCGACGATGTGGGCCACGGCCTCGGTGTCGATGCTGCTGGCCGCCGCCCTGATGCTGACCGGCAGCCGCCTCCTGAGAACCCCGCGCCCCTGAACCCGGCGATCATGAAGTTGTTGCCCGATCACCCGCGTGTCGGGGCAATAACTTCATGATCGACGAAGCTGGAGGGGTGTGTTCGTCAGCTTGTGCGGTCGGCGATGTAGTCGCAGAGCGACTCCAGGGCCTGGCGGGACGAGTTCGCGGGGAGCGGGGCCAGACAGGCGCGAGCATCCTCGGCGTAGCTGCGTACGGTCTCCCGGGCACGCTTGAGCGCCGGGCTCTCCCGCAGCAGCCCCAGCGCCTCGGCGTGCAGCGCGTCGTCGGTCAACGGACCGGTCGCCAGGATCTCCCGCAGCCGCACCGAGGAGGCGTCGGAGTCGTCGGCCGCACGGGCGTAGAGCACCGGGAGCGTCGGGACTCCCTCGCGCAGGTCCGTGCCGGGCGTCTTGCCCGACTGCACCGACTCGGACGCGATGTCGAGCAGGTCGTCGGAGAGCTGGAAGGCGACACCGATCGTCTCGCCGTACCCGGCGAGCGCCTCGACGTACTCCGCCGGAGCGCCACTGAACATGCCGCCGAAGCGGGCCGACGTGGCGATCAGGGAGCCGGTCTTCTCGGCGATCACGTTCAGGTAGTGCACGAC
Organism: Micromonospora sp. NPDC005979; assembly: GCF_040614415.1. NCBI lineage: Bacteria > Bacillati > Actinomycetota > Actinomycetes > Micromonosporales > Micromonosporaceae > Micromonospora > Micromonospora sp. NPDC005979. Next base: position 6,527 of record NZ_JBEXUR010000002.1, read on the forward strand.
CGGGTCGTCGCCGGCACGCGGCCCCACCGTCTCGGCGATCTGCCCGTGCACGAGCCGGGCGAAGGTGCGCGCCTGCAACCGGACGGCCTCCGGACCCAGGTCCGCCGCGATGTCCGCGGCGCGGGCGAAGAGGTAGTCGCCGACCAGGATGGCGAGCGAGTTCGTCCAACGCGAGTTGGCGCTCGGTGCGCCCCGCCGCACGTCCGCCTCGTCCATCACGTCGTCGTGGTAGAGGGTGGCCAGGTGCGTGAGCTCCATCACCACGGCCGCCGGGACCACCTGCGCGCCCGTGGGATCGCCGAACTGGGCGCCGAGCGCCACCAGCAGCGGCCGGAACCGCTTGCCCCCGGCGTCGAGAAGGTGCCGGGCCGCCTCGGAGACGAACGGGTCGGCGCTGGCCACACTGGCACTCAGCTCGACCTCGACCGCTTCCAGCAGACCCAGCACGGATGCCTCGACGCGGGGATCGGCGAGATGAAGGCCGAGCGCGCCGAACTGACTCATGCTCGCCCGACCCCGGCGACCGCCGGAACCGGTGGCACCTGAACGCTCGCCAGCCGGAATCACCACACCATCAACCATGCCACACCCGTTCTACCTGCTCCGGCTCGGGGATACGCACCGGGGGCCGGCACGCTGTCGCGCGCCGGCCCCCGGTGGTCGAGCCACGTCTCACCGCACGAATTCGGCGGCTCCGGTAGCCAGGTCGAGCAGCGGCGCCGGGGCGACACCCAGCGCCAGGGTGGCCAGCACGCCGATCATCAGGGCGGCGGAGGTGAGCCCGCCCGGCACGGTCACGGTCGGGGTGGACTCGCCCGGCTCGGACAGCCACATCATCACCACGACCCGCAGGTACGGGAACGCGAGCACCATGCTGGTCAGCACACCGGCGATCACCAGCCACGCCTGACCGCCCTCCAGGGCCGGCCCGAAGATAGCGAACTTGCTGGTGAATCCGCTGGTCAGCGGGATACCGGCGAAGGCCAGCAGGATGAACGTGAACAGCGCGGCGAAGAACGGCGAGCGCCGGCCCAACCCCGCCCACCGGGACAGGTGGGTGGCCTCGCCGTCCGCGTCCCGGACCAGGGTCACCACGGCGAACGCGGCGAGCACCGAGAAGCCGTACGCGACCAGGTAGAACATCGTGCCGGACAGCCCGTCCTTGCTCGGGGCCAGCACGCCGACCAGCAGGTAGCCGGCGTTCGCGATCGAGGAGTACGCGAGCAGCCGCTTGATGTCGGTCTGGGTGACCGCGAGCACCGCGCCGATCAGCATGGTCAGCACCGCCACCGCGCCGAGAACCGGGGTGAAGTCCCAACCCCCGCCCTCGAACGCGACGTGGAAGACGCGCAGCAGGGCGCCGAACGCGGCGACCTTGGTGCAGGCCGCCATGAAGCCGGTGACCGGGGTCGGCGCGCCCTGGTAGACGTCCGGGGTCCAGACGTGGAAGGGGGCCGCGGCGGCCTTGAAGAGCAGACCGATGGCGAGCAACGCCATGCCGGCGAAGAGCAGCACCGGGCTGGCCGGAGACTCACTCACCGCCGCGTTGACGGTCGCGAAGTCGACACCGGCGGAACGGCCCGGAACACCTGCGGTGAAGCCATAGATGAGGGCCACACCGAACAGGAAGAACGCCGAGGCGTACGCGCCGAGCAGGAAGTACTTCATCGCCGCTTCCTGGCTCAGCAGCCGCCGGCGGCGAGCCAGCGCGCAGAGCAGGTACAGCGGCAGGGAGAAGACTTCCAGCGCGATGAACATGGTCAGCAGGTCGTTCGCCGCCACGAAGATCAGCATGCCGCCGATGGCGAACGTGACGAGCGGGTACACCTCCGTGAGGCCGTTGCGGCCCTCAGCCTGCTTCCGGTCGTCGGCCGACTCGGCAGTCACGGCGGCCTGGGCGACGAACGCGCCGCCCCGCTCGACGGAGCGGTCGCCGATCAGGAGCAGCGCCATGGCCGCCAGCACCAGGATCGCGCCCTGGAGGAACAGCGTCGGTCCGTCCACCGCGATGGCCTGACCGGCCGTGATGAGCCGGTCGTCGGCGTTGAGGACCACCATGGTCAGCGCGGCGAGCACGGCCAGCAGTGCCAGCGTCAGCTGCACCAGGTGGCGCGAGCGCCGGGGCACGAAGGCCTCGACCAGCACGCCGAGCAACGCGGTGCCCAACATGATCAGGATCGGGGCGAGCGCCGCGTAGTCGAGCGACGGCAGTTTCAACTCGGTCACTGTGCCGACCTTTCGTTCGCGACTGCGGGGCTCCGCTCCGCTGCACTCCTCGCGCTCACCGATGCCGACCTTCCGTTCGCGACTGCGAGGCTCGCAAGCTCACTCCTCGCGCTCACCGGCCTGCCTCCTGGAGAGTGCCGCCCACCGACGGCGGGGGGTCGGTCCTGCCGATGTCGTCCATGGTCGCCTGGACGGCCGGGTTGATCACGTCGGTGACCGGCTTGGGGTAGAAGCCGAGCAGCACGATCAGCGCGATCAGCGGGGCGACCACGACCTTCTCCCGCAGGCTGAGGTCCCGGCGCATACCGTCGACCTCGGTCAGCGCCGGGTTGAGCGTGCCCTGCGTGGTGCGTTGCACCATCCACAGCACGTACGCCGCCGCCAGGATGATGCCGAGCGTGGCGATGACCGCCACCGGCTTGTTCACCGTGAACGTGCCGATCAGCACCAGGAACTCGGAGATGAACGGCGCCGTCCCCGGCAGGGCGAGCGAGGCCAGACCGGCGAAGAACAGCACACCGGCGAGCACCGGAACCAGCTTGCCGGCCCCACCGAAGTCACTGATCAACGCCGAGCCACGCCGGGCGACGAGCATGCCCACCACGAGGAAGAGCAGGCCGGTGGCCAGGCCGTGGTTGAGCATGTAGAGCACCGCGCCGGTGCCGGCCTGGGTGGTGAACGCGAAGATGCCCACCCCGATGAACCCGAAGTGCGCGATCGAGGTGTACGACACCAGCCGCTTGAGGTCGTTCTGACCGACCGCCAGCAGCGCCGCGTAGATGATGCCGATCACGCCCAACGCCAGCGCCCAGGGCGCGAACCACTTCGACGCCTCGGGGAACAGCGGCAGGCAGTAGCGCAGGATGCCGAACGTGCCGACCTTGTCCAGCACACCGACCAGCAACGCGGCGGCGCCCGCCGGGGCGGCGCCACCGGCGTCCGGCAGCCAGGTGTGGAACGGGAAGAACGGGGCCTTGATCGCGAACGCGAGGAAGAAGCCGAGGAACAGCCACCGCTCGGTGCCGGTGCTGATGTCGACCTGCGAGAGCGCCTGCCAGTCGAACGTCTTGCCACCGACCACCCACAGGCCGATCACCGCGGCCAGCATGAACAGGCCGCCGACCAGCGAGTAGAGGAAGAACTTCACCGCCGCGTACTGCCGCTGGTGGCCGCCGTAGCTGCCGATCAGGAAGTACATCGGCACGAGCATGACCTCGAAGAACACGTAGAACAGGAAGACGTCGGCGGCCGCGAAGACGCCGATCATCGTGCTCTCGAGGATCAGCAGCAGCGCGAAGTAGACCGGGATGGACCGCTTGGACGACTCGGCGTCGTGCCAGGACGCCAGGATCACCAACGGCACCAGCACCGCGATCAGCATCAGCATCACCAGCGCGATGCCGTCGGCGGCGAACGTGAAGCTGACACCCCAGTTCGGAATCCAGGTGTACGACTCCCGGAACTGGAACCGGTCACCGCCGGCGTTGAAGCTGACCCACATCACCACCGAGAGCACCAGTACCAGCAGCGACCAGGCGAACGCCACCTGCTTGGCCAGCTCGGGCCGGTGGCGCGGCAGGAAGGCCACCACCAGAGCGCCCACCAGTGGCGCCACGGTGAGCACCGAGAGGAACGGGAAGTTGGACATTATGCGGCCTTACCTCCGTGGTGGATGCGTGGTCCGCCGGCGGGGGCGGGCGCATTGAGGTCGATCACGCCAACCACCCCGCCTGCACCGCGAGGAACGCCGCCATCACCAGCAGCGCGCCGGCCAGGATCGAGGTGGCGTACGAGCGGACGAAGCCGGTCTGCATCCGCCGGAGTCGACCCGAACCGCCGCCGACGGCGGCGGCCAGCCCGTTGACGAGACCGTCGATGCCCCGGTTGTCGAGGAAGACCAGCGCCCGGGTGAGGAAGATGCCCGGCTTCTCGAAGACCGCCTCGTTGACGGCGTCGGTGTAGAGGTTGCGTCGGGCGGCGGTGACCAGGATCCCGGCCGGCTGCGGCGCGGTGGCCGTGCCGGCCCGGAACAGGAACCAGGCCAGGCCGGCGCCGAGCACGGTGACCAGCAGCGACAGCGTGGTGATCACGAGGTGCGAGAGGACCGGCTCGTGCTCCGCGTGCTCGCCGCCCAGACCGGCGGTGGACGTCAGCCAGTCCGGCACGGAGGTGGAGAGCAGGAAGCCGGCGCCGACCGAGCCGATCGCCAGCAGGATCAGCGGGACCGTCATCAGCTTCGGCGACTCGTGCGGGTGCTCGATGTCCTCGGTCCACCGCTTCGGGCCGTGGAAGGTGAGCACGAACAGCCGCGTCATGTAGAACGCGGTCAGGCCCGCACCGAGCAGCGCCGCACCGCCGTAGAGCCAGGCGGTCCAGTCCTCCCGCTCGAAGGCGGCCACGATGATCGGCTCCTTGGAGAAGAAGCCGGAGAACGGGAACATGCCGATGATGGCCAGCCAGCCCATCATGAACGTCAACCAGGTGACCTTCATGTACGACGACAGCCCACCGAAGCGGCGGATGTCCACCTGGTCCTTCATGCCGTGCATGACCGAGCCGGCGCCCAGGAACATGTTGGCCTTGAAGAAGCCGTGCGCCAGGAGGTGCACGATGGCCAGCGCGTACGCCCCACCGCCGAGGCCGACGCCGAGGAACATGTAGCCGATCTGGCTCACCGTCGACCAGGCGAGCACCCGCTTGATGTCGTCCTTGGCCGCGCCGATGATGCAGCCCATCAGCAGGGTGAGCGCGCCGACGCTGACCACCACGAGCTGGAGCGTCGAGTTCGCGGAGAAGATCGGGTTGGAGCGGGCGATCAGGTACACGCCGGCGGTGACCATGGTGGCGGCGTGGATGAGCGCCGACACCGGAGTGGGGCCCTCCATCGCGTCCGGCAGCCACGCCTGCAACGGGAACTGGCCGGACTTACCGGCCGCGCCGAGCAGCAGCAACAGGCCGAGGACCAGCACGGTGGTGCCGGTCAGCGAGCCGACGCCGTTGAAGACCTCGTCGTACTGGGTGGTGCCCAGGGTCGCGAACATGATGAAGATGCCGATGGCGAGGCCGGTGTCACCGACCCGGTTCATCAGGAACGCCTTCTTGCCGGCCGTGGCGGCGCTCGGCCGTCCGTACCAGAAGGAGATCAGCAGGTACGACGCCAGACCGACGCCCTCCCAGCCGAAGTAGAGCATCACGTAGTTGTTGCCGAGCACCAGCAGCAGCATGGCGGCGACGAACAGGTTGAAGTACGCGAAGAACCGGCGGCGACCCGCGTCGTGCGCCATGTACTCGACGGCGTACAGGTGGATCAGGAAGCCGACGCCGGTGATGAGGAGCACGAAGACGGCGGCCAGCGGGTCGAACAGCAGGCCGAAGTCGACCCGCAGGTCACCGACCGCGATGAAGTCCCACAGGCTCAGCTCGACCGACTTGTTCTCCAGGCCCCGCAGCTGGAAGAAGGACGCCAGCCCGAGCACGAACGCGGCGCCGATCGCCGCGACGCCCAACCAGTGCCCCCAGCGGTCGGCCCGCCGACCGAGCAGCAGCAGGATGGCCGCGCTGACCAGCGGGATCGCCACCAGCAGCCAGACGCCCCCGAGCAGCCCCGTGGCCTGGGCGTATTCCACAGTCTCTTCCACCGGTGGACCCCTTTAGTACTTCAGCAGGTTGGCGTCGTCGACGCTCGCCGAGCGTCGCGTCCGGAAGATGGCCATGATGATCGCGAGGCCGACCACGACCTCGGCGGCGGCCACCACCATCACGAAGAACGCCATGATCTGGCCGTTGAGGTCACCGTTGATCCGGCTGAAGGTGACCAGCGTCAGGTTGGCCGCGTTGAGCATCAGCTCGACACACATGAACAGCACGAGCGCGTTGCGCCGGACGAGCACCCCGGCGGCGCCGATGGTGAACAGCACCGCCGCCAGCACCAGGTAGTAATCAGGAGTCACCGGTCGGTCCCCTTCAGAGTGGTCTCCTGCGCGGTCAGCTCACGCACCGGCAGGATGTCCGGCGTGCTCCGCTCGGTGAGCCGGCCGTCCGGCAGTCGCGCCGGGGTGGCCACCGAGGAGGAGGTCGCGAAGACGCCGGGGCCCGGCTTAGGGCCCGGGTAGTTGCCCGGCGCGAAGCGGGCCCGCATGGTCGCCGGCTGGTCCATCTTGTCCTGCTTGCGCCGCTCGACGTGCGCGAGCACCATGGCGCCAACCGCCGCGGTGATCAGCAGCGCCGAGGTCAGCTCGAACGCGAAGACGTACTTCGTGAACAGCAGGCGGGCGATGCCCTGCACGTTCCCCTCCGCGTTGGCCTCGTCCAGGCCAACCGCCGTGGTCTTTTCCATCGCGTTGTAGAGCGCGGTGCCGACCAGACCGGCGAAGCCCAGCCCCAGCACGATCGCGGCGACCCGCTGACCGCGCAGGGTCTCGATCAGCGAGTCGGACGCGTCCCGACCGACGAGCATCAGCACGAACAGGAAGAGCATCATGATCGCGCCGGTGTAGACGATGATCTGCACCATGCCGATGAAGGGCCCGGCCTGGAGCACGTAGAACACGCCCAGGCAGAGCATGGTCAGCACCAGCCAGAGCGCCGAGTGCACCGCGTTGCGGGCCGCCACCATCCCGATCGCGCCGATCAGCGCGAGCGGCGCGAGGATCCAGAAGGTGACCTGCTCGCCGCCGGACACCCCGCCCGCCGCGGCGAGCACCGTAGACGTGGTCATGCGTTCTCTCCCTTGCCGACCGCCGCACGCTGGGCGGCCTGCTCGGCGCCCGGGAACGTCACGCCGGGGTGCTCCTCGACCTGGTAGCGGCCGGGGCCCATCGGCGACGTCTCGGCACCGGCGGAGGTGCCCGGGTTGTCCAGCGCGCCGACGTAGTAGTCCTTCTCGCTGTCACCCAGCCGCATCGGGTGCGGCGGCTGCTCCATGCCCTCCAACAGCGGGGCGAGCAGCTGCTCCTTGGTGAAGATCAGGTCCTGTCGGTTGTCCCGGGCCAGCTCGTACTCGTTGCTCATGGTGAGCGAACGGGTCGGGCAGGCCTCGATGCACAGTCCGCAGAAGATGCACCGCGCGTAGTTGATCTGGTAGGTGCTGGCGTACCGCTCACCCGGCGAGAAGCGCTGCTCGTCGGTGTTGTCGCCGCCCTCGACGTAGATCGCGTCCGCCGGGCAGGCCCAGGCGCACAGCTCGCAGCCGATGCACTTCTCCAGGCCGTCCGGGTGCCGGTTGAGGATGTGCCGCCCGTGGTAGCGCGGCGCCGACACCGGCGGCTTGAACGGATAGTCGGTCGTGACGACCTTCCTGAACATGTGCGAGAAGGTGACACCGAATCCCTTGAACGTTCCGGTGATCGCGCCCACGTCACACCTCCCTGGAGTCCGAGCCGGCGACGATGTTGGCCGGCTCCCGCTCGGCGACCACGCGCGTGATACGCGGGCTCGGTGGTACCTGTAGATCCATCGGCGGCAGCGGGAAGCTCCCGTACGGCCGGCTGTCGACCTGCTCCTGCGTGGTCGGCTTCGGCTGCGGCTTGCGGCTCGGCCAGAAGAGCGTGGCGAGCAGCAGGATGCCGGCCGGGATGCTGACGGCGATGACCTTGCCGCGGGTGTCCCAGTCCTCGATCGAGCGCAGGCCCGACAGGACCAGGATCCAGACCAGGTTGATCGGCAGCAGCACCTTCCAGCCGAAGCGCATGAACTGGTCGTAGCGCAGTCGGGGCAGCGTGCCGCGCAGCCACACGAAGACGAAGACCAGCGCGATCACCTTGCCGAAGAACCAGAGCATCGGCCACCAACCGGAGTTGGCGCCCTCCCACAGCGTGATCGGCCAGGGTGCCCGCCAGCCGCCGAGGAACAGCGTGGTGGTGACCGCGGACATGGTCACCATCGCGACGTACTCGCTGAGCATGAAGAGCGCGAACTTCAGCGAGCTGTACTCGGTCATGAAGCCGGCGACCAGCTCGGACTCGGCCTCGGGCAGGTCGAACGGCGCCCGGTTGGTCTCACCCACCGTGGCGATGAAGAAGATGACGAAGCTGGGCAGCAGCAGGATCGCGTACCAGCCCGGGGCCGGGATCTCGGTGCCGAAGATGGTCAGCCGGGTGGCGTCACCCTGTGCGGCGACGATCCCGCTGGTGCTCATCGTGCCGGCGGTCATGAAGACCGCCACGATGCTCAGGCCCATCGCGACCTCGTACGAGATCATCTGGGCGCTCGACCGGAGCCCGCCGAGCAGCGGGTACGTCGAGCCGGAGGCCCAGCCGCCCAGCACGATGCCGTAGACGCCCATGGAGGAGCAGGCCAGCAGCAGGAGCACGGCCACCGGCACGTCGGTGACCTGCAACGGCGTGTGGTGGCCGAAGATGCTCACCATCGGGCCGAACGGCACCACCGACAGCGCGGTGACCGCGCAGATCACCGAGATCGTCGGTGCGAAGAAGTAGACGACCTTGTCGGCCGCCTTCGGGAGGATGTCCTCCTTGAAGGCCATCTTCAGGCCGTCGGCGAGGGTCTGCAGCAGGCCGAGCGGGCCTACCTGGTTCGGGCCGGGCCGCACCTGCATGTAACCGACCACGCGCCGTTCGAACCAGACACCGAGCAGGGTGGCCAGCAGACCGAACGCGAAGGCGAAGACAATCTTGCCGAGAACCAGCCACCACGGATCCCGACCGAAGTCGGCGAGCGTCGGGTCCTGAGCCAGGACGATCGAGTTCACTGGTTACCCCCAGAACTGAGGATGGTCTCGTCGGCCGCCACGCGTCCGGCCGGGATGGCCGTACCCGATGCGGGGACGGAGATCCGGACGACCGTGCCGGACGTCGCCCCGAGGCTGCGCCGCACGGTCGAACCGGGTGAGTTCGTGGGCAGCCAGACCACGCCGTCCGGCATCTCGGTGATCTCCGCCGGCAGGGTCAGCGCACCCCGGTCGGTGCCGACCGTGACCGCGTCACCGTCGGCGACACCGAGCGCCTCGGCGGTGCCCTTGCCCAGCCGGACCACCGGCGGGCGGGCGGTCCCGGCGAGGTTCTCGTCGCCCTCGGTCAGGGTGCCGTCGTCGACGAGCTGGTGCCAGGTCGCCAGCACGGCTTCCCCGGCGCCCGGGTGCGGCACCGTGCCCGGCGACACCGACGGCGCGGACGGCCGGGTCGTGCGCGTGGCCGGCAGCGAGCCCAGCTCGCGGCGGACACTCGGCACGTCGGCGGTGCCGAGGCTTACGTCGAGGAGCGCGGCCAGCGCGTCGAGCACCCGCCCGTCGGTCATCGCGGCGGTGTTCAGCACCGCCTCGAACGGACGCAGCCGGCCCTCCCAGTCGAGGAAGCTGCCGGCCTTCTCGACCACCGGGGCGACCGGCAGCACCACGTCGGCCCGCCGGGTCACCGCGCTGGCGCGCAGTTCCAGGCTGACCAGGAACGGCACCGCGTCCAGCGCGGCCTCGGCCAGTCGCGGGTCGGCCAGGTCGGCCGGGTCGACGCCGCCGACCAGCAGCGCGCCGAGCTGTCCGTTGGCCGCCGCCGCCAGGATGCCGTCGGTGTCCCGACCGGCCTGGCTGGGGATCACGCCGGCCGGAATGTCCCACGCCTCGCCCAGCTCGGCCCGCGCGGCCGGCTCGGTGACCAGCCGGCCCCCGGGGAGCAGGTTGGGCAGGCAGCCCGCGTCGACCGCGCCGCGGTCACCCGCGCGCCGCGGCACCCAGGCCAGCTTCGCACCGGTACGCCGGGCCACGTCCGCCGCCGCGGAGAGCCCGCCCGGCACGGTGGCCAGCCGCTCGCCCACGATGAGGATCGCGCCGGGCGCGCTGAGCGCCTCGGTGACCGTGGCGTGCTCGGCGAGCACGCTCGCCTCCTCGCCCGGCACGACCCGGGCCAGCTTGGCGCCGAGCTTCTCCAGGCCGCGGGTGGCGAACGGCGCCAGCGCGTACACCGTCAGGGTCTTCTTGAGGTACGCCTTGCGCAGCCGCAGGAAGAGGATCGGGCACTCCTCCTCCGGCTCCAGGCCCACCAGCACCACGGCCGGCGCGTTCTCCACGTCGGTGTAGGTGACGTCGGTGACTCCGGCGACCGAGCTGGCCAGGAAGTCGGCCTCCTCACGGGAGACCGGCCGGGCCCGGAAGTCGATGTCGTTGGTGTTCAGCGCGACCCGGGCGAACTTCGCGTACGCGTAGGCGTCCTCGACGGTCAGCCGACCGCCGGTGAGCACCGCCGTGCCCTGCCCGCCCTCGCGGGCCGCGTGCAGCCCCTCGGCGGCCCGGGTCAGCGCCTCACTCCAGGACGCCTCCCGCAGCTCACCGGTGTGCTCGTCGCGGACCAGCGGGGTGGTCAACCGCTCGGCGGACCGGGTGTACTGGAAGCCCCAGCGACCCTTGTCGCAGTTCCACTCCTCGTTGACCGCCGGCTCGTCACCGGCGAGCCGGCGCAGCACCTTGCCGCGCCGCCAGTCGGTGCGCTGCCCGCAGCCGGCCGAGCAGTGCTCGCAGACGCTCGGGCTGGACACCAGGTCGAACGGGCGGGCCCGGAACCGGTACTGCGCGCCGGTCAGCGCCCCCACCGGGCAGATCTGCACGGTGTTGCCGGAGAAGTAGGAGTTGAACGGAACATCACCGTCGTCGCCCTGCTCGCCGTACGCGTCGTCCCGGTAGATGTTGATTTCCTCGGCGGACGACCGGCCCATCAGGTCGATGAACTTGTCTCCGGCGATCTCCTCGGAGAAGCGGGTGCAGCGCTGGCAGAGCACGCAGCGCTCGCGGTCCAGCAGCACCTGGCTGCTGATCGCCATCGGCTTCTCGTACTCCCGCTTGTGCTCGTGGAAGCGCGAGTCGGTGCGGCCGGTGGACATCGCCTGGTTCTGCAGCGGGCACTCGCCGCCCTTGTCGCACATCGGGCAGTCGAGCGGGTGGTTGAGGAGCAGCAGCTCCATCACCCCCTCCTGCGCCTTCTGGGCGACCGGGGAGGTGAGCTGGGTCCGGACGACCATGCCGTCGGCGACGGTCTGGGTGCAGGAGGCGACCGGCTTGCGCTGCCCCTCCACCTCGACCAGGCACTGCCGGCACGCGCCGGCCGGGGCCAGCAGCGGGTGGTCGCAGAACCGGGGGATCTCGGTGCCCATCTGCTCGGCGACCCGGATCAGCAGCGCCCCCTTCGGGGCGGTGACCTCGACGCCGTCGATGGTGAGGGTGACGGTCTCGGTCTGCTTGGCTACGTCGGTCATCAGTGCGCCCCTACCAGGGTCTTCTCCGACAGCATCGGAGCTTTACGACCCTCGATGTAGTCGAGGTAGTCCTGCTTGAAGTACTTCAGGGACGAGGTCACCGAGCTGGTCGCGCCGTCACCCAGGCCGCAGAACGAGCGGCCGAGGATGTTGTCGCAGGTGTCCAGGAGGGTGTCCAGGTCCTCGTGGGTGCCCTGGCCGGAGAGGATCCGCCGGTAGACCCGGACCATCCAGTAGTTGCCCTCCCGACACGGGGTGCACTTGCCGCACGACTCGTGGTGGTAGAACTCCAGCCACCGGTACGTCGCGTAGACCGGGCAGTCCTGGTCGGAGAAGATCTGCGTGGCCGTGGTGCCCAGGATCGAGCCGGCCGCCGCCACGCCCTCGAAGTCCAGCGGCACGTCCAGGTGCTCGGCGGCGAGCAGCGGGGTCGACGATCCACCCGGGGTCCAGAACCGCAGGTTGTGACCGGGCTGCATGCCGCCGGCAAGTTCCAGCAGCTCCCGCAGCGTGACGCCCATCGAGCACTCGTACTGGCCCGGGTTGGCGACCCGGCCCGACAGCGAGTAGATCATCGGCCCGGAGGACTTCTCGGTGCCCATGGACTTCCACCAGTCGGCCCCACCGAGCACGATCGGCGGGACGCTGGCGATGGTGCCGACGTTGTTCACCACCGTCGGGCTGGCGTACAGGCCGTGGGTGGCCGGGAACGGCGGGCGCAGCCGGGGCTGCCCCCGGAACCCCTCCAGCGAGTCCAGCAGCGCCGTCTCCTCGCCGCAGATGTACGCCCCGGCGCCGGAGTGCACGACCAGCTCCAGGTCGTAGCCGCTGCGCAGGATGTTCCGGCCCAGGTAACCCTTGTCGTACGCCTCCTGGACGGCGTTGCGCAGCCGCCGGGCGGCGTGCACGGCCTCGCCCCGGATGTAGATGTAGGCGCGGCTGGCCCGGATCGCGTACGACGCGATGATCACGCCTTCGACCAGCGCGTGCGGATCGTGGGTCATCAGCGGGAGGTCCTTGCAGGTGCCCGGCTCGCCCTCGTCGGCGTTGACCACCAGGTAGTGCGGCTTGCCGTCACCCTGCGGGATGAAGCCCCACTTGAGACCGGTGGGGAAGCCGGCGCCGCCACGACCGCGCAGCCCGGAGTCCTTGATCAGCTGGATCAGGTCGTCCGGGTGGGCCTTGAGGGCCTTGCGCAGCGCGGCGTAGCCGTCGAGCTGCTCGTAGGTGCCGATCCGCCAGGCGTCCGGTGACAACCAGCGCTTGGTCAGCACCGGCGTCAGCTTGGCCAGCGTCTCCGGGCGGGGAGTGGTCACTTGTGGGCCCCCGTTTCGCTCGCGGCGGCGGGGTCCGTGCCATCCGCGTCCGCCGACGCTTCGGTGAGGTTGCGCTCCTGCGCGCCGGTCGAGTCACCGGCGGGCTTGCCGTCGCCGGCCGGGGCGTTGGCCGCCGCGCCGGCGGCCTGGGCCGCCTGCGCGTCGCGCGGGGCCGGCGGTGAGGTCTCCGCCGGCGCCTTCGTGCCGGGCGCGTCCGGCACGGCCGTCTCCGCGTCGGGCTGCCGGGTCTCGGCGGTACGCACCTGCGGCGACTTGTCGTCCGGCGCCTTCACGTCGGGCGCGGTGCTGCCGGTGGCCGCCTCCGGCTCGACCCGCTCGGCGGTGCCGGCCGTACCCGTGGGGGTGGCCGCGCCGTCGCCGCTGGTGACTTCAGTGGCGGGGGCCGCGGCCGGGGTGGCCGCGCCGTCGCCGCCCTTGACCGGCGCGGTGGTGGCCTCGACGGGCGCCGGCTTGGCGGCCTCCGCCTTCGCCTTCGCCTCGGCGGCCGCCTTGTCGGCCTCGGCCTTGCTGCGGATCGGGGTGTTCGGGTCGAAGCCCGGCACCGAGACGCCGTGCTCCTGCGCCAACCGCAGACCCCGCAGGGTCGGCTCGCCCGGCCCGCCGTCGCCGACCGCGCCGTCGCGCTCGTCGGCGAAACCGGCGAGCTGCACAGCCATCTCCTTCAGCGTGCACAACCGCGCGCCGCGCGTCGGCATCGGCCGTCCGCCCGCGCGCAGCTCGTCGACCACACCGACCGCCGTGGACGGGTCGACCCCGTCGAAGAAGTCGTAGTTGACGGTCATCACCGGGCCGTAGTCGCAGGCCGCCAGGCACTCGGCGTGCTCCAACGTGATGGTGCCGTCAGCGGTCGTCTCGTCGTGCCCGACACCCAGGTGCTCGGAGAGGGTGTCGTAGACCTCCTGGCCGCCCAGCACGTTGCACATGGTGTTGGTGCAGACGCTGACCAGGAAGTCGCCGGTGGGCTTGCGCTTGTACATGGTGTAGAAGGTGGCGACCGCGCCGACCTGGGCCTTGTTCAGCCCGAGCACCTCGGCGCAGAACGTCACGCCGGCCGGAGAGACGTACCCCTCCTCGGACTGGACCAGGTGCAGCAGCGGCAGCAGGGCCGAGCGGGACCGGTCCGCCGGGTAGCGGGCGATGATCTCGCGGGCCCGCTCCCGCGTCTCGTCAGTGAACGTCGTCGTCATCGGTCACAACCACCCATCACGGGATCCAGCGAGGCGCCGCCGGCGATCACGTCGGCGATCAGGCCACCCTCGGCCATCGCCGGGAGGGCCTGGAGGTTGACGAAGCTCGGCTCCCGGTAGTGCACCCGGTAGGGCCGGGTGCCACCGTCGGAGACGGCGTGCACGCCCAGCTCGCCGCGCGGCGACTCGATGCCGACGTACACCTGGCCGGGCGGGACCCGGAAGCCCTCGGTGACCAGCTTGAAGTGGTGGATCAGCGACTCCATCGACTGACCCATGATCTTCGCGACGTGCTCCAGCGAGTTGCCCATGCCGTCGACGCCGATGGCGAGCTGCGCGGGCCACGCGATCTTGCGGTCGGCGACCATCACCGGGCCCGGGCGCAGCCGGTCCAGCGCCTGCTCGACCAGCTTCATCGACTCGCGGATCTCGGCGAGCCGGACCTGGTAGCGGCCCCACACGTCGCCGTCGGGGTGGGTCGGCACGTCGAACTCGTACGTCTCGTAGCCGCAGTACGGCATGGTCTTGCGCAGGTCCCAGGCGAGCCCGGCCGAGCGCAGCACCGGACCGGTGATGCCGAGCGCCACGCAGCCGGTGACGTCCAGCACCGCGACGCCCTTCGTCCGCTCGGTCCAGATGGGCTGGCCGGAGAGCAGGTCCTCGTACTCCTTGAGCTTCTTCGGCATCATCTTGAGGAACTCGCGGATCTTGCGGACCGCGTCGTCCGGCACGTCCTGCGCCACACCGCCCGGCCGGACGTACGCGTGGTTCATCCGCAGCCCGGTGATGGTCTCGAAGATGTCGAGGATGTACTCCCGCTCACGGAAGCCGTACAGCATGATCGAGATGGCGCCCAGCTCCATGCCGGTGGTGGCCAGCCAGACCAGGTGCGACGAGATCCGGTTGAGCTCCATCATCAGCACGCGGATGGTGGTGGCCCGCTCGGTGACGTCGTCGGTGATGCCGAGCAGCTTCTCCACGGCCAGCGCGTACGCCGTCTCGTTGAAGATCGGGGAGAGGTAGTCCATCCGGGTCACGAACGTCGAGCCCTGGACCCAGTTGCGGTACTCGAGGTTCTTCTCGATGCCCGTGTGCAGGTAGCCGACGACCGAGCGGGCCTCGCGGACCGTCTCGCCCTCCAGTTCGAGGATCAGACGGAGCACCCCGTGGGTGGACGGGTGCTGCGGACCCATGTTGACCACGATGCGCTCGTCGTTGATCGGGTCGGTGCCCGAGACGACCGTGTCCCAGTCCCCACCCGTGACGGTGAAGACCCGGCCCTCGGTGGTCTCGCGTTCGGTCGCGTAGTTCGACGTGGTCACTGGTAGGACCTCCTCCGGTCCGGCGGCGGAATCTCGGCGCCCTTGTACTCGACGGGCACACCACCGAGCGGGTAGTCCTTGCGCTGCGGGTGGCCCTCCCAGTCGTCCGGCATGAGGATCCGGGTCAGGTTGGGGTGGCCGTCGAAGACGATGCCGAACATGTCGTACGCCTCCCGCTCCTGCCAGTCGGCCGTCGGGTAGACGGCGGTGACGCTGGGAAGGTGCGGCGACTCGGCGGAGACGGCGGCCTCCAGCCGGATCCGACGCCGATAGGTCATCGAGGTGAGCAGGTAGACCACGTGCAGCCGGCGCTCGTCCGCGCCGAGGTAGTCCACCCCGGACACCGAGGAGCACAGCTCGAACCGCAGCGCCATGTCGTCGCGCAGCACCTGGCAGACCTCGGCGATCCGCTCGGGGCGGACGTGCAGGGTCAGCTCGCCCCGGTCGACGACCACCTTCTCGATCGCGTCGCCGAAGGCCGGGTACGCCTCCTCCAGCGCGTCGCGGACCTCGTCGAAGTACCCGCCGTACGGCCGGGCGGCCTCCTCGATCGGCTGGCGCGGGCGGACCAGGCCGCCGTAGCCGGACACGTCGCCGGTGCCCTGGTTGCCGAACATCCCGCGACCCGCCGGGCTGGCCGGCGGGTACTCGGCCGGGGCGGTCGCGCTGGCGCCGGGCGGCGTCACCGGCACCGGCACACCGCCGTCGTTGGTCTTGTCCGTGGGAGACGTCATTTCGGGCCTGCCTGCGGGTGGAGATGGTTCTGGGCGTTCATCCAGTTCTCG
Organism: Micromonospora sp. NPDC005979; assembly: GCF_040614415.1. Taxonomy (NCBI): domain Bacteria; kingdom Bacillati; phylum Actinomycetota; class Actinomycetes; order Micromonosporales; family Micromonosporaceae; genus Micromonospora; species Micromonospora sp. NPDC005979. The sequence continues at coordinate 22,582 of NZ_JBEXUR010000002.1, forward strand.
ATCCGCAACTGCTCCTCGCGCCCCTCGCGGACCGCCTGGGTCCACTCGGCACGCCGGGCCTTGTCGTTGCGGTAGGAGGACGGCATCGAGCCGTACGGCACCACCGGGACGTCGCCGCGCTCCTGGCGGGCCGCCAGCATCTTGCGACCGTTCGGGCCCAGCGGCTCGTACATGATCTTCTCGCGGAGCTTGAGGATCGCGTCGATGAGCATCTCCGGCCGGGGCGGGCAGCCGGGCAGGTACATGTCGACGGGTACGACGTGGTCGACGCCCTGCACGATGGCGTAGTTGTTGAACATGCCGCCGCTGCTGGCGCAGACGCCCATCGAGAGCACCCAGCGGGGCTCGGCCATCTGGTCGTAGATCTGGCGCAGCACCGGCGCCATCTTCTGGCTCACCCGGCCGGCCACGATCATGAGGTCGGCCTGCCGGGGCGAGGCCCGGAAGACCTCCATGCCCCAGCGGCCCATGTCGTAGTGCGGACCACCGGCCGCCATCATCTCGATGGCGCAGCAGGCCAGGCCGAAGGTCGCGCCCCACACGGACGACTTCCGGGACCAGTTGACCAGCTTCTCCACCGAGGTGAGCAGGACGCCGGCGGGGAGCTTCTCCTCGATGCCCATCTGACGTTCCTTCCTCAGTCCCAGTCCAGGCCGCCGCGACGCCACACGTAGGCGTACGCGACGAAGACCGCGACGATGAACAGGACCATCTCCACGAAGCCGAAGATCGGCAGAGCGTCGAACGAGACCGCCCAGGGGTAGAGGAAGATGATCTCGATGTCGAAGACGATGAAGAGCATCGCCGTCAGGTAGAACTTGATCGGGAACCGCCCACCGCCGACCGGCTGCGGGCTGGGCTCGATGCCGCACTCGTACGCCTCGAGTTTGGCCTTGTTGTAACGACGGGGACCGGCGAAACGGGCGGCGCCGACGGAGAACAGCGAGAACGCCGCGGCGAGGGCGAACAGCCCGATGATCGGTGCGTAAGGCGAGAGCGACATCGTTTTCTCCTGCTCGTCCTTCCCTGCCGTCAGTGCTTGACGAAAATCACACTATTCACGTCCCTCGCGGTGGCTGCCGGCGGGGGTCGATCTTTGTCGGCGTCGAGGCTGTGACCAGCACCGATGCCGTCCCAACTAGACGGCTGGGGCCGCCTTCGTCATCGCATTGATGACCCGGTCCATCGCGTCCCCACCCCGGGGGTCGGTCAGGTTGGCCAGCAACTTGAGCACGAAACGCATCAGCGTCGGATGGGGCATGCCGTGTTTGGTGGCGATCCGCATGATCTCCGGACGGCCGATCAGTTTCACGAAGATGCCGCCGAGCCGGTAGTAGCCACCGAGGCGGGCCTTCAGCTCGTTCGGGTACGCCAGCAGCGCCCGCTCCCGCTCCGGTCCGGCCGGACGCGCGAGCGCCTGCACCGCGACCTCCGCGGCCAGTTCGCCGGACTCCATCGCGTACGCGATGCCCTCGCCGTTGAACGGGTTGACCATGCCGCCGGAGTCGCCGACCAGCAGGACGCCGCGGGTGTAGTGCGGCACCCGGTTGAAGCCCATCGGCAGGGCGGCGCCGAGGATCGGGCCGTCCGCGTTGGTCTCGTCGGTCATCCCCCACTCGGCGGGGGTGTTGGCCAGCCAGTCGGTGAGCAGCCGGCGGTAGTTGGTCTTGCCGAACGCGGACGACGAGTTGAGCACGCCGAGGCCGACGTTGACCCGCCCGTCGCCGAGCCCGAAGATCCAGCCGTACCCGGGCAGCAGGTTGTCGCCGCTGTCCTTGCTGCGCAGCTCCAACCACGACTCCAGGTAGTCGTCGTCGTGCTTGGCCGGCGAGTGGTAGTAGCGGCGGACGGCCACGCCGATCGGCCGGTCCTCCCGCTTGGCCAGCCCGAGCGCGAGCGGGAACCGACCGGAGACACCGTCGGCGGCCACGACCAGCGGGGCGTGGAAGGTGGCGGGCTCCTTGCCGGGCCCCACCTCGGCCTCGACGCCGGTCACCCGACCGTCCTCGTCGAGCACCGGGCCCAGCACGTTGACCTGGGTCCGCAGCTTGGCGCCGGCCGCGACCGCGCGCTGGGCGAGCAGGTCGTCGAAGTCCAGCCGGGTACGGACCAGCCCGTAGTTCGGGAAACTCGCCAGCTCCGGCCAGTCCAGTTCCAGGCGTACGCCGCCGCCGATGACCCGTAGGCCCTTGTTGTGCAGCCAGCCGGCCTCGGGCGAGGTGTCCACGCCCATCCGGATGAGCTGGCGCACCGCACGCGGGGTCAGTCCGTCACCGCAGACCTTCTCCCGGGGGAACTCGGTCTTCTCCAACACCAGGACCCGTACGCCGTGCCGGGCCAGGTGGTACGCAGTTGCCGATCCACCGGGACCGGCGCCAACGACGATGACATCGGCGTCGTGTTCCACCGCGGTCATTCGCGCCTCCTCCCGCACGCTCGTGAAATGCTTCACAAGCCAGACGGGACGAGTGTATGACCGGCGTCATACCTGCGCAGGATCAGGGGTACCTAACTCGCCGGTGTGACAGCCGACGACCGTCCACAGCAGCCGACTGTCAGGCCGGGCTGGGCGCGTCCAGGCCGGCGTCGACCCGGATCGTCTCCGGCAGATGCTCCCGTAGCGCGCCGCCCGCCGCCCGGTCCAGGGCGGCCAGCACCTCGGCGACCACCTGCCGGACGTCCGCCGGGTCCGCGCCGGCCAGCGCGCGCAACTGCGTGATGAGTTCGGCCGCGTCGTCGTCGGTGGCGGCCACCGGGCTCGCCGGGTCTGCTCCGGTCATGCGGACGAGCGTACGGCGCAAAGTGGACTAAAGTCGGATATTCCTGAAAAGCGCAAGCGTCTCGCATATCACGCGCGGACGTCGCGCCGTACTACGCGCGGACGGCCCGGTGCAGCGCGACCACGCCGCCGGTCAGGTTGCGCCACGCCACCCGACCCCACCCCGCCGCGGTCACCCGACCGGCCAGCGCCGCCTGGTCCGGCCACGCCCGGACCGACTCGGCCAGATAGACGTACGCGTCGGGGTTGCTCGACACGGCGCGGGCCACCACCGGCAGCGACCGCATCAGGTACGACAGGTACACCGTCCGGAAGACCGGATTGACCGGGGTGCTGAACTCGCACACCACCAGCCGGCCGCCCGGTCGGGTGACCCGGGCCAGCTCGCGCAGCGCCGCGTCGGTGTCGTTGACGTTCCGCAGGGCGAAGGAGATGGTCACCGCGTCGAAGCTCGCGTCGGCGAACGGCAGCCGCAGCGCGTCGCCGGCCAGCAACGGCACCTCGGGACGCACCCGCTTGCCGACCTGGAGCATGCCCAGCGACAGGTCCGCCCCCACCGCGTACGCCCCGGACTGGGCCAGCTCACGGGTCGACACACCGGTGCCCGCTCCCACGTCCAGCACCCGCTCACCCGGTCGCAACCCCAGGGCCGCGCGGGTGGCCCGCCGCCAGGAGCGGTCCTGCCCGAAGGCGAGCACGGTGTTGGTCAGGTCGTAGCGCTCGGCCACGCCGTCGAACATCGCGGCGACCTCGTGCGGTTGCTTGTCGAGACTGGCGCGCTGGCCCTGCGGGGTACGGCTCACCCCGTCCACTCTGCCAGCCCCGAGCGAGCCCTCGGCCGCTGGGTCCGCGTACCCCACGGTGTTCGGCGGCGCCGACATGCGCGAGGGCGGGGTGGTCGCCCACCCCGCCCTCGTGTCGTACCCGTGTCAGTCGGTCGACTTCTCGTCGCCGGGAGCGACCATGACGACCTTGCGGCGGCGGGAGAGCACCAGCAGCGCCCCGCCCGCGAGCAGGATCAGACCACCGATGCCGCCGATCAGGCCGGCCTGCACACCGGTGACCGGCAGCCCACCGCCGCCGGAGCCACCGCCGCCCGCCGTCGGCGACGTGCTCGTGCCCGGCGTCGTCGTGCCGCCCGGGGTCGGAGTCGCCGTCGGAGTCGCGGTCGGCGTCGGCGTGACGGTCGGCGTCGGGGTCGGCTGCGCGCTCAGGTCGACGAACACGTCGAACTGCGCGGTGTTGTCCACCTCGTCGGTCTCGGTGAACGCCCGGCGCTGCGCGCCGGAAGCGTCCCGGGGCTCCTCCTCGGGGCTGCCCTGGGTGGCCTCGAGACCGGCGGCCCAGACGAATCCGGGCCGGAGCACCGACTCGGTGACGTCCTCGCCGATCTTCACCCGGACCTCGCCCGTGTAGAACTGCCCGGGCTTCAGAACGACGCCACTGTCCTCGCAGTAGGCGTTGGCGAACCCGCCCAGCGGCTGCTCGACGCAGCCGTCCGGCAGCTTGGCGAAGGTGACGCCGGCCGGCAGCGTGATCCCGTACGCCACGCCGGTCGCCTTCTTGCTGCCGTCGTTGTAGACCGCCCAGTCCAGCGGCGCGGTGTCGCCCCGCTTGACCGGCTTGAGGCCGGACTCGCCCGCCTCGTCGCCGTCCACCGTCACGTCGGCGTAGACGTCCTGCACCCAGGTGGTCAGGTCGTAACCCGGCTTGGCGACGGTGATGTCGTGCCGCACCTTGTTGTCCTGCGGGTTCGGGTCGGCGGTGGCCGAGCGGATGCTGACCACCAGCGTGCCGGCGTCACCACGACCGCCGGTCGAGAAGATCGGAATACCGAAGTCCTCCGTGGTGCCGGCGGCCAGGTCGCCGAGCAGGCAGGTGAACGTCGTGCCCTTGAGGTCACAGCCGTCCGGCGCGATGACGCCGACCTTGCGGTTCTTCAGGCCCTTCGTCTCCACGGTGACCCGGACGTCCTTGGCGTCGACCGTGCTTCGGGTGTTGTCGACCTGGAACTTGAACGGCTTGGCCTTGGCCGCCTTGACGCCCTGAGCCAGCTCGTAGCTGAGCGGCACCAGGGCCAGGTCGGCCTGGTCGGCGGCCTGCGCCGGGGCGGCGACGGTGGCCACGCCACCGGCCGCGAGCAGGGCCACGACGCCGGCACGGACCAGGGCCGAGCGGTGGAACGCTGTCATCAGTCCCCCGGGGGTAGGGAAGAAAATTGGATCGGTTGCGCCGAACGAGCGGACGTTATCGGAGGTCGATCTCCCACGCCAGCGTGGCGGCGGGTTTTCAACCGTCCGGCCTGGACCCGGCACACGGATCGGGCGGGATGGTCACCCATCCCGCCCGTACCGCCGTGCGTTATGTGAACGACCCTCATGGGCCGATGGAGGACGCGCCTCAGCCAGACGGCCGCACGCTATCCGTCGGCGATCATCTCCACCAGACCCGCAGCGGGCTATGCGCCGGCGAGCCCACCGGGAGGACCCGTACCGCCGAGTGGACGCAAGCGGAAGCAGGATCCCCGGTCAGCCGAACGGCCGGCCGCGACGTACCTCAGTTGACCTCGACGAGCGGCAGCGACCGGCCCGCGCCGCCGCCCGGCAGCGCGATCGAGGAGAAGTGCGAGACCACCCGCTCGTCGGTCGGGTCGTCGGCCGGCGTGTGGTGCACCGCCAGCCGGTTGTAGAGGGTGTCGCGCTGGGCCGGGATCCGGTCGGCAGAGCGGATCATGCCGATCAGCTCGTGCAGGTTGGAGCGGTGCCGGGCGCCGGCGGAGGAGATCACGTTCTCCTCCAGCATGATCGAGCCGAGGTCGTCCACGCCCATGTGCAGGGCGAGCTGCCCGACGTCCTTGCCGGTGGTCAGCCAGGACGCCTGGAGGTGCGGCACGGTCTCGAAGAACAGCCGGGCCACCGCGACCAGCCGCAGGTACTCCAGCGTTGTCGCCTGCGTACGACCCTTGAGGTGGTTGTTCTCCGGCTGGTACGTCCACGGGATGAACGACCGGAACCCGCCCGTACGGTCCTGCACGTCGCGGATCATCCGCAGGTGCTCGATCCGCTCGGCGTGCGTCTCGCCGGTGCCCATCATCATGGTCGCGGTCGACTCGACACCCTGCCGGTGGGCCAGCTCCATGACCTCCAGCCAGCGCTCGCCCGACTCCTTGAGGGGGGCGATGGCCCGGCGCGGGCGCTCGGGCAGCATCTCCGCGCCGGCGCCGGCGATCGAGTCGAGGCCGGCGGCCTTGATGCGGGCGATGGCCTCGTCCAGGCTGACGCCGGAGACCTTGGCCATGTGCAGGATCTCGCTCGGCCCGATCGAGTGGATCGCGAGCTGCGGGTACGCCTGCTTGACCGAGGAGAACAGCTCCTCGTAGTACTCGACGCCGTAGTCCGGGTGGTGCCCGCCTTGGAGCATCACCTGGGTCGCGCCCAGCTCGACCGCCTCGCCGCAGCGACGCAGGATCTCCTCCGTCGGGTGCGTCCACCCCTCGGAGTGCTTGGGGGCGCGGTAGAACGCGCAAAACTTGCACGCCGTCACGCAGACGTTGGTGTAGTTGATGTTGCGATCGATCAGGTAGGTGACGACGTTGTCCGGATAGCGCCGCCGGCGCACCGCGTCCGCCGCCTCGCCCAACGCGTGGAAGGGCGCCTCGGTGTAGAGCAGCAGGGCTTCCTCGGGCGTGATCCGCCCGCCGTCCGCGCCACGCTGCAGGATGTCGTCGATCTCCCGGCTCACCGTCACAACCCCGAGCCTACGTCGGCCGCCCGGTGGCCGCCGCGCCCCCGGGTCGCCGGTGACGAGCGCCCCAGTACGACGTTCCGCCCGCCACGGCCGTCAGGCGTCGTAGTCGACCGTGAGTTTGTCGGTGGTCGGGCTGGACTGGCAGGTCAGCACGTAGCCGGCGGCCACCTCGTCCGGCTCCAGGGCGTAGTTGCGGGCCATCGTGACCGACCCGTCGACAACCTTCGCCTTGCAGGTCGAGCAGACCCCGCCCTTGCAGGCGTACGGCAGTTCGCCGCGCACCTTCAACGCGGCGTCCAACACCCGCTGCTCCCGGCCCATCGTGAAGCTCGACGAGCGGCCGTCCAGCACGATGGTGACGTCCGTCCCGACGCCCGACTGCTCGGCGGGACGCGCCACCGGCTCGGGCGGTGCGTCGACGTGGAACAGCTCGGTGTGCACGGCCGACTCCGGCAGACCCCGCGCGGCCAGCACCTCCCGGGCGTCGACCACCATGCCGTACGGCCCGCAGAGGAACCACTCCTCGATCAGTTCGCCCGGGACGATCGTGCCCAGCAGGCGCCCCAACCGTTCGGCGTCGATCCGTCCGGACAGCAACGGCGACTCGCCCTGCTCCCGGGACAGCACGTGCACCAGGTGCAGCCGAGCCGGGAACCGGTCCTTCAGGTCGGCCAACTCCTCAGCGAACATCACGGTGTTCGCCGTGCGGTTGCCGTACACCAGGGTGAAGGTGCTGGCCGGCTCGACGGCCAGGGCCGTCGCGACCAGCCCGAGCACCGGCGTGATGCCGGAGCCGGCGACGACCGCGCCGTAGTGGCGGACCCGGTCCGGCGCGAACGCCGTGGTGAAGGCGCCCAGCGGGGGCAGCACCTCGACCGTGTCGCCACCGCGCAGCGCGCCGCACGCGAAGGCCGAGAAGGCGCCGCCGGGAACCTCCCGCACCCCGATCCGCAGCCGGCCGCGCCGAGCCAGGTCGTCGGGGGTGGAACAGATGGAGTACGACCGGCGCACGTCCTCGCCGTCGTCGGTCACCCGCCGCACCGTCAGGTGCTGCCCCGCCTGGAAGGCGAAGGTCTCCCGCAACTCCTCGGGTACGGCGAAGGTGACCGCCACGGAGTCGTCGGTGAGCCGGTCGACGGCCGCGACCGACAGTGGGTGGAAGGCCGGCCGGCGACGGACCGGCCGGGTGATGGTGACTGTCACAGCGCCTTCAGGTGGTCGAAGGGTTCGGAGCAGGAGCGGCAGCGCCACAACGCCTTGCAGGCCGTCGAGCCGAACCGGCTGACCTGCTCGGTCTCCGGCGAGCCGCAGAGCGGGCAGCGGACCGCGAGGGTCAGCGCCACCACGCCCGGGGCCGACGCCGGGGCGGGCGGGGCGATCCCGGCGGACGCGAGCTTGGCCCGCCCGGTGCCGGAGATCCAGTCGGTGCTCCACGGTGGGCTGTAGACCGTTCGCACGTCGACGTCCGGGTAACCGGCCTTCGCCAGGGCACGGCGCACGTCGGTCCGGATCACGTCCATGGCGGGGCAGCCGGTGTAGGTCGGGGTGATGGTGACGACGACCCGACCGGTGACCCGGTCCTGCTCGACCTCGCGGAGGATCCCCAGCTCGTCGATGGTGATCACCCGGATCTCCGGGTCCACCACGCTCGCCGCCGCCGTCCACGCGTCAGTGCGACTCCGCTGTGCGGTCGCTCCCGCGCTCACCACTGCGCCCCCGGGTGGGCGCGGTGCAGCACCTGCATCTCGGCCAGCAGGTAGGACAGGTGCTCGGTGTGCACACCGGCCCGCCCGCCGGTCGGCGCCCAGCCGCGCTCGGGACGGGTGAGCGTCGCCTCGGCCAGCACCGGATCGACGACCTCGTCGAACGCCGGCCGCAGACCCGCCGGATCGACCGGCGCCGCCGGGTCCGCCGCGAAAAGCTCGTGGGTGTACGGCCAGACGTGGTCCACGGCCTCCTGCATCCGGCGGTGCGACTCCTCGGTGCCGTCACCGAGCCGCTTCACCCACAGCGCGCCGTGGTCCAGGTGGTACGCGGACTCCTTGCGCGCCTTCGCGCCGATCGCGGCCAGCCGCTCGTCGGCGCAGCCGGCGAGCGCGGTGTAGAGCGGCACCTGGTACGCCGCCAGGAAGAACAGCTTCGCCATGGTCACCGCGAAGTCGCCGTTGGGCAACTCGACCAGGAGCACGTTGTGGAACTCGCGGTCGTCGCGCAGGTACGCGAGCGCGTCCTCGTCCCGACCCGCGGCTTCCAGCTCACCCGCGTACGACAGCAGCAGCCGGGCCGCGCCGAGCTGGTCGAGGGCGATGTTGGCGAGCGCGATGTCCTCTTCCATCTCCGGCGCGCGGGTCGCCCACTCGGCCAGCCGCTGGGCGGCGACCAGCGCGTCGTCACCCAGGCCCAGAGTGAAGGCGAAGGGCCCGTTCACGCCACCACCTCGCTCCGCTCGGCGGAGGCGCGAAGCGCCCCGTTGCTGGGCTGGCTGGTTCGCTCGCTCCGCTCGCTCACAGGTGCGCCACCCCGTCCGGTACCTCGTAGAACGTGGGGTGGCGGTAGACCTTGTCGGCGGCCGGGTCGAAGAAGGCGTCCTTTTCGTCCGGGCTGGACGCGGTGATCGCGCCCGCCGGCACCACCCAGATCGACACGCCCTCCTGGCGGCGGGTGTAGAGGTCACGGGCGTTGCGCAGGGCCAGTTCGGCGTCCGGGGCGTGCAGGCTGCCGACGTGGGTGTGCGACAGGCCCCGCCGCGCCCGGACGAAGACCTCCCAGAGAGGCGAGTGTTCGTTGCTCACGCGGCCACCTTCTCCCTCGTGTCGGCTCGCTTGGCGGCGTAGGCCGCGGCGGCCTCGCGTACCCATGCGCCGTCGGCGTGGGCGGCCCGGCGGTGCGCCATCCGCTCCCGGTTGCACGGCCCGTTGCCCTTGATGACCTGCATCAGCTCGTCATAGTCGGGCTGCGTGTAGTCGTACGCCTGCCGTTCCTCGTTCCAGCGCAGGTCGTCGGGGATGCGCAGCCCGAGGATCTCCGCCTGCTGGACGCACATGTCGACGAAGCGCTGGCGCAGGTCGTCGTTGGAGAAGCGCTTGATCTTCCAGGCCATCGACTGGGCGGAGTGGGTGGAGTCGCCGTCCGGCGGACCGAACATGGCCAGCGACGGGTACCACCAGCGGTCGACGGCGTCCTGGGCCATGGCCTTCTGCGCCGGGGTGCCGTGCGCGAGGGTGTGCAGGATCTCGTACCCCTGGCGCTGGTGGAACGACTCCTCCTTGCAGACCCGGATCATCGCCCGGGCGTACGGCCCGTAGGAGCACCGGCACAGGGGCACCTGGTTGACGATTGCCGCACCATCCACCAGCCAACCGATCGCGCCCACGTCGGCCCAGGTCAGGGTGGGGTAGTTGAAGATCGAGCTGTACTTCTGCCGGCCGTCGAGCAGCAGCCGGACCAGTTCGTCGCGGCTGATGCCGAGGGTCTCGGCGGCGGCGTAGAGGTAGAGGCCGTGGCCCGCCTCGTCCTGGACCTTGGCCAGCAGGATCGCCTTGCGCTTGAGCGAGGGCGCCCGACTGATCCAGTTGCCCTCGGGCTGCATGCCGATGATCTCGGAGTGGGCGTGCTGCGCGATCTGCCGGATCAGTGTCCGCCGGTACGCCTCGGGCATCCAGTCGCGCGGCTCGATCTTCTGCTCCGCGTCGACCACCTCGGCGAAGTAGGCCGCCAGATCCTCGTCCGGCGCCGGGCCGCCGCGCCGTTGACGAGCGGCGGCGGCGCGCAGCTCGGCCTCGGCCGCTTCGACCTCGCCGAGCAGGCCCGCGCCGGGCGCGTCGTCCGGTGCGTCGCCGGGTGCGGAGAAGTCGTTGCCATACATGAGGACAAGTGTTACAGCTTGCGCCCGAATGCACTAGGGGGTGTAACAGGAAACCCGAGTGACGTTCCGTCACCGATGGGCAGATCTCCGCTACCCACCGCGACCTCGGCGTTTATGACCTGGCTCACGGAAAGGAGGTCAAACCTCTCATAAGCCGCAAAGCTTTGGGACTTTCTCCCGATTTCGCACGTTGCCTGGTGTCGACCTCTGGCGATCGGCGCGTCCGGACGTAGACTTCTGCCGGTCACACGATCGGCTGCCCCCACGCCGGCTCCACAGAGGCCATCTCCCCCGGCCTCGGCGCACGCACCGGTCGCCCCGGACAACGAAGCCGGTCCCCCCGGCCCTGACATCTGGAGCTCACCCAACTCATGCGATCTCGCGTGACCATGGTGTTCGCCGTCGTGGCGGTGATTCTCGGTGGCGTCCTCCTGGTCCCCACCGCGTACGCCCGACTGTCCAGCGACGCCGGCGAAGGCGGCGGTGGTGGCGGCACCACCGCCAGCAGCGTCGCCGCGCCCGCGCCGGCCCCGCCACCACCTCCCACGCTGGCCGCGGGCCGCGTGTCGGTGGCGTTCAAGGGCGAATTCTTCTCGTGGGCGCTGCTCGACCGGAAGACCGGCAAGGTCTCCGGATCGTCGAACATGAGCGCGACCAGCTCCACGGAATCGATGATCAAGGCGTGGATCGTCTCCGACTACCTGCGCCAGCTCAAGGACAGGGAGCCGCCGGCCGCGCTGAAGCAGGCGGCCAGCCTCGCCATCATCGACAGCAACGACGGCGCGGCCAACAAGGTCTACGCCGCCGCGGGCGGGTCGTACAAGCCGTCGAGGAGCAGCATCCCGGACCCGGTGATCCAGCGGGCGATCAAGACTTGCGGCCTGACCGACACCAAGCGCGGCAACACCGAGCCCTACACCGGCTACTGGAGCTTCACCCGGATGTCCCCGCGCGACGCCGTCCGGCTCGGCGACTGCATCGCCGACGGTAAGGCCGCCGGCCCGAAGTGGACAAAGTGGGTGCTGGACCAGATGGCCAAGGTCCGCGGCACCACCGACAACCAGCGGGCCACTTCCGGTGGCGGCCGCTGGGGGATCATCGACGGTCTACCCAAGTCGATCACCGCGCAGGGGCCGGTCAGCATGAAGAACGGCTGGACACCGATTGCCTCCGACGGAAACTGGCACGTCAACTGCCTCGCGGTCAACGGGAAGTGGAGTCTCGCGGTGATGCTGCGCTACTCGATCAAGCTAGGGCTGGACTACGGCGCGAAGGTCTGCGCCAGCGTCGCCACCCAACTGGTCACCCCGCAGCCCGGCGCCGCGCTCAAGGTGCCGCAGCAGCCGGTCGGGAAGCTCTGATGGCCGGGAACCGGCGTGCCGATCGACGCGGTGCAGGCGAGACCTCGCCGCTGCGCCTGATCGCCGTCGCGGTCATCCTCATCGGGCTGGTGCTGGTCTCGCTACGCCTGCTGCCCGGGTCGCCGTTCGAGTCGGCCGCCGCCGCCAAGTGGGGCGACTCCGAGGCGACGACCAGCGACCGGTCCACCAACGCGGCCACCGACCGCAGCGCCCGCCAGCCGGCCCCGCCGAGCCCCAGCCCCAGCCCTTCGCTGACGCCGCTGCCGTTCCAGGCCAAGAACCTCGACCTCGACATCGAGGGCTGGTACTCCTGGAGCGTCCTCGACCGTCGGACCGGAAAGATCATCGGTTCGAAGAACATGGGCGAGACCAGCACCACCGCCTCGCTGATCAAGTCCTGGATCGTCGCCGACTACCTGCGCCGCGCCGCCGAGGCCGGCCAGACACCGAGCGACGCGAAGCTCGCCGACGCCACCCGCATCATCCGGGACAGCGACAACACGCGGGCCGAGCAGTTCTACAACTCGGTCGGCCGGGACGCCTCGATCCGACGGCTGCTCTCTATGTGCAAGCTGACCGACAGCAGCGTCGCCCCGGACAAGGGTTGGTCCCGTACCGCGCTCTCCCCCCGCGACACCGCGCGACTGGGCAACTGCATCGCCACCGGCACCGCCGCCGGGCCGAAGTGGACCAAGTGGCTGCTCAACGAGATGAAGCTGGTCCGGGGCGCGGGAGACTTCGGCATCCGTAAGGCGTTCCCGCCCGCGCAGCAGAAGCAGATCGCCATCAAGAACGGGTGGATCGACCGGACCGCCGAGCAGGAGATGCACATCAACTGCCTGGCCATCGGCGACACCTGGACGATGGGCGTGATGGTCCGCTACCCGATCAACATGGGCTACGAGTACGGCATGAAGAACTGCCAGAAGATCACCGAGGCGCTGCTGCGCCCCGGCACCTGACGGCGGCTGCCCTTCCGCATCCGAGCGCCGCTCTGTCCTGCAGAGCGGCGCTCGCCGCTCTGTCCTGCAGAGCGGCGCTCCGTCCATTTCGCGGCGCTCAGCGTCCTTCGCGGCGCGGCGGCTTCGCGGCGCGGCGGCTTCGCGGCTTCCTCTCGGACTCGCCGGGTGATCAGCCGGCGAAGAACTCCGGGCCGTCGGCGGGCAGCGCCGGGACCTCGCCGAGCGCGGCGACCCGCCGGGCGAACTCGCGCAGCCCGGCGACCTGCCGCTCGCCGAGCGAGAAGTCCAGGGCCCGGAAGTACCTGGCCAGCGTCGCGGCGTCGAACGCCTCCCAACGCGCCGCCGCCTCGGCGACCTGGTCCAGCTCGGAGAGGCAGAGGTCGCGCGAGCGCAGGAACGCCTCGTGCACCTCCTTGACCAGGCCCGGGTGCGCGGCCGCGAAGTCGCGGCGGACCGCCCAGACGGCGAAGACCATCGGCAGCCCGCTCCAGTCCCGCCAGGCCTGCCCCAGATCGGTCACGGTGAGGCCCCGCAACGGCGCCTCGTAGTACGCCCGCAGCGCCACGTCCCCGATCAGGACCCCGGCGTCGGCCTCCAGCAGCATCTGGGTGAGGTCCGGAGGGCAGCGGAAGTACTCGGGCCGCACCTCGTACCGCTCGGTGAGCAGCAACTGCGCCAGCATCACGCCGGTCCGCGACGTCGAGCCGAGCGCAACGCGGGCGCCGTCCAGCTCGGCGAGGGGCCGCGTGGAGACCATGTTGACCGAGAGCACCGGCCCGTCGCTGCCGACCGCCAGGTCCGGCAGGAGGAGCAGCTCGTCGGTGTGCTTCAGGTACTCCATCAGCGTGATCGGACCGATGTCGAGGTCGCCGGCCACCAGCGCCGCGCTCAGCCGGTCCGGGGAGTCCTTGTGCAGGTCGACGTCGAGCAGGCTGCCCGAGCGCATCAGGCCCCAGTAGATCGGCAGGCAGTTCAGGAACTGGATGTGCCCGACCCGCGGGCGTGCGACGCGCTCAACCATGACCCGACCGTATCCCCGGCCTCGGGATCCAGCCCGGCGGGCCGGCCCGGAGTGGCCAACCCCGCACCCGACCCCAGCCGATCGCGGGCGCTCCGACGACGTCACAGCCGGCCACCCACGTTCGGTAGGCTGCGCGTCCACCCGCCCTGCGGGTCTCGGCCAGCCACGTCACCGTCGGGCCGGCGGGCCGCCCGCGCGACGACCGGCCCGCCGCGCCGCCGCGTCCGCCACACAGGGTGAGGCCGTGCCGCCACGCGTCACGGGGCATATGGGGCATGGCCGCCCGGCGCAGGACCGCGCGGCGGAGATGCGGTGCCGCCGAAAACGGTTGTCCACAGGGCGATCCTTCGGAACGAAAGTATCGTACACCTGTTCTAGTGTTGGTCCATGTTGAGGGCGTTGGCGCAGGCGGGTGGCGGTGTCGACGCCTGCGCCGACACCGCGCCATGGGCCCTTCCCGACGACGAACTGCTCGCGGCGCTGGAGGCGTCGCACGCCCTGGCGCAGCGCCTGGCAACCATCCAGCTCGCTCTCGTGCGCGAGCTCGACGGCCGTGGTCTCGCGGTCGCCCAGGGCGCATCGTCGACCGCCGTCTGGTTACGGGAACGGCTGCGGTTGTCCGGGCGGTCGGCCCGCCAGTTGGTCCAGCTCGCCGCCACCATCGACGCGGCGCCGCCGACGGTCCGCACCGCCCTGCTCGACGGCAACCTCACCGTGGAGCAGGGCAAGGTGGTGGCGGAGACGATCGCGGCTCTTCCCGTCGAGGCCGGCCCGGAGGTGGCAGAGAAGGCAACCGAGTTGCTGATCGCCTGGGCCGACCGCTTCGATCCGACCACCCTGAGTCGCCTCGGCGAACGCGTCCTCGCGCACGTCGCGCCCGACCTGGCCGACGAGGCCGAGCTGGCGGCCCTCGACCGGGCCGCCGAGCGGGCCGAGGCTCGCCGGCACGTCACCCTCTCGGAGCCGAAGGACGGGCAGGTACGCCTCACCGGCAACCTCGACACCGGGACCGCGAGCCTGCTGCGGGAGGCCATCGATCCGCTCTGCGCTCCGGCCGGTGAGCACGACGACCGCAGCCCGGGCCAACGCAGAGCCGACGCACTCGGCGAGATCTGCCGGCTGGCACTGCGCAGCGGCCACCTGCCCGACAACGGTGGAGACCGGCCGCAACTGGTCGTCACCATGGCGCTCGACGCGCTGGTCAACGAGGTCGGCGCGGGCACCCTGGACACCGGAGTGCGTCTCACGCCGGGCGCGGTCCGCCGCCTGGCCTGCGATGCCGCCGCGCTGCCGGCAGTCCTGAACGGCAACAGCCAGATCCTGGACGTCGGGCGTCAGCGCCGACTCTTCACCGGTCCGCTGCGGCGCGCGCTGGTGCTACGCGACGGCGGCTGCGCCTTTCCCGGCTGCGACCGGCCATCCCGTTGGTGCGACGGCCACCATGTGCGCCACTGGGCCGACGGCGGCACCACGACCCTGGGCAACGCGGTCCTGCTCTGCGGGCATCATCACCGGCTTCTGCATCAGGGCGACTGGGCCGTCCGCATCGCGTCGGACGGCCAGCCCGAATTCCTCCCGCCCGCCTGGCTGGACCCGCTGCGCGCCCCACGCCGCAACCTTTACCACCGGCGCTGCTGAGTACAAGCGGTTCATCCCGCCACCCGTCACGGCACCCACAGCACGACGTGCTCGTCCTTCGTGAGCACGTGTTCGGGGAACGCCACGACAAGGCGACGCTCCCGCTCGCAGCGCGGCCGCGGCAGGCGGCCCGCTGTCGCGCGGGCTCGGGGCGAGCTATCAAACCGGTCCACGACGCGCCGACTCGTCCGGGTGGTTGGCTCGGTAATTCGGTGGAAGGGGTGGCGAGAAAGGCGTAGGGTTGCAGCCCGCTTGACGGCCGAGGTGAGCTGCACCGCAACGGACGTCGTCGCGCCGGGAGGTCGGCCATCCGCCCCCGGAAACGCGAGCGAGCAGCAGATGTGAACGATGGGACGTCAGCATGCCCGCACCTGACCTCGACACGGATCTCGACACGGATCTCGCGGCCGAACGCACTCACCTGGCCACCTCGCGCGTGGCCCTGCGGCGGATGCGGGAGCGGGCCGAAGCCCTCTTCTCCACCGGCGCCCAGGTCGCCGGCGACCCCTACGCGGCGGAGACCCTCGGCCGCACACTCGCCCGCCGGGTCGCCGAACTGGCCGACGACCCCACCACTCCACTGTTCTTCGGCCGCCTCGAATTCGGCGGACATGCACCAGACGAAGACACCGCAACCGGCCCGACGCAGGCAACCAGCAACAGCCCGACCACCAGCAACCCGGCCAGCGGCAGCAGCGCCGCAAGCAGGAGTGCCGGCAGCGGCAGCGGCAGCGCCGGCAGCGGCAGCGGCAGCGGCAGCGGCAGCGGCAGCGCCGGCAGCGAGCATGCTGGTCGGCGGTACCACGTGGGGCGACGGCATGTCACCGATGAGCTTGGTGAGCCGCTGGTGCTGGACTGGCGGGCGCCGGTCTCCCGGTCGTTCTACCGGGCCAGCGCTCGCGACCCGCAGGGTGTCGCGGTGCGGCGGCGGTTCGGGTTCAGCAACGGGGTGTTGACCAGCTTCGAGGACGAGCGGCTGGACCGGGGCGAGGAGCTGGGTACGGCGAGCCGGATCCTCACGGCCGAGATCGAGCGACCGCGCGTGGGGCCGATGCGCGACATCGTCGCCACCATTCAGCCGGAGCAGGACGAGCTGGTCCGGGCCGACCTGGCCGACTCGATCTGTGTGCAGGGGGCACCGGGCACCGGGAAGACGGCCGTCGGCCTGCACCGGGCCGCGTACCTGCTCTACCTGCACCGGGAGCGGTTGCGTCGGGCGGGTGTTCTGATCGTGGGGCCGAACCGGGCGTTCCTGTCGTACATCGCGGCGGTGCTGCCGGCCCTCGGCGAGGTCGAGGTCGAGCAGGCCACCGTGGAGGAGTTGATCTCGCGGGTTACGGTGCGGGCGGTGGAGACGCCGGCCGCCGCCGCGCTGAAGCACGACGCGCGGATGGCGACCGTGCTGCGCAGGGCGGTGCAGGCCCACATTGGTACGCCAACCGACTCGATCACCGTCTCCGACGGCTCGTTCCGGTGGCGGATCGGGCTGGAGCCGCTGCACCGGATCGTCGAGGAGACCCGACGGGAGGGGCTGCCGTACGGCACCGGTCGGGAGCGGGTCCGGGCGCGGGTCGTGAGTCTGCTGCAACGGCAGGCCGAGGCGCGGCGGGCCGAGTCGCCGGGCGACGCGTGGCTGCGCCGGATGGCCCGGTGTCGGGCAGTGGTGGACTTCCTGGATACGGTCTGGCCGGCGCTCACCCCGGAAGGTCTGGTGCACGGCCTGCTCGCCGACCCGGTCCGCCTCGCCGCCGCCGCCGACGGGCTGCTCAACGACACCGAGCAGGAGCTGCTGGTCTGGGCGAAGCCGGCGCGTACCCCGAAGGCCACCCGCTGGACCGCCGCGGACGCCGTGCTCGTCGACGAGGCGACCGGGCTGTTGGAGCGGCCTTCCGGGTTCGGGCACGTGGTGGTGGACGAGGCGCAGGACCTGTCCCCCATGCAGTGTCGGGCAATCGCCCGGCGCAGTGAGCACGGGTCGATCACGCTCCTTGGTGACCTCGCGCAGGGCACCGCGCCGTGGGCGGCGACCGACTGGCGGGAGTCCCTGACACACCTGGGCAAGCCGGACGCGGTGGTGGTCCCGCTGACGGTCGGCTTCCGGGTGCCCGCCGCGGTCGTGGCCTTCGCCAACCTGCTGTTGCCGGCGCTCGCGGTGGACGTACCCCCGGCGGAGTCGCTGCGTCACGACGGCGGCCTGGACGTGCGTACCGTGGCCGACCTGACCGCCGCCACGGTCGCCGAGGTGCGCGCGGCGCTCGCGCACGACGGGTCGGTCGGCGTGATCGCCGCGGATGACGCGGTCGAGGGGCTGCGCGCGGCGCTGGCCGCCGTCGGCGTCGCCAGCGCGACCGCCGACGACGTCACGGCCGCCCAGCGGGTCACCGTGGTGCCCGCGACGCTGGTCAAGGGCCTGGAGTACGACCACGTGGTGGTGGTCGAGCCGGCCGCGATCGTCGCGGCCGAGCCGCGCGGGCTGCACCGGCTGTACGTGGTGCTCACCCGCGCGGTGTCCCGGTTGTCGGTGCTGCACACCGAACCGCTGCCCGCGCCGCTGCTGACCGCGCCGCAGGCCACACCGCTGACGCCGGTGCCGCGGTAGGTCCCTGGCGTCGGTGCCGGGGCGTCGGACGCGGGCAAGCCGCTGACGGAGCGGCTGTTGGCGTCGCTCGCGGACGCAAGCCTGGGATGTTCGGGCGTCCTTTGCTCTGCTTCAACCCAGGAAACACCTGACGTCCGGTAATCGGACACCAGGTGTTTCCTCCGCTGAAGCAGAGCAAAGGGGATTGCGGCAATGGCCGCCCCGCCTGGCGTATGCCGCCACCGACGCCCGCGACGCCCGGTCGACCGACCCTCACCAGCGCGTGGCAGTACTGTCGGCAACCGGGCAGGCGCGCGGGGCACACGGGTTCGACTTTGCGTCGTAAAGTAGTTTGCATGGGGCCCGACGACGACGATCTTCCACCCTCCGACGCCGCGACCGCTCTGCGGCTGATCGACGACCAGCGGGCGGCCACCGTGCGCCGCCTACAGCCCGACGCCCGGCTGCTCTACTGGCCGTGGGGCGTGGCCTGGTTGATCGGTTTCGGGCTGTTCTTCCTGCGCTTCTCGCCGGGTGGTCGGGTGCTGGTCGCCCTGCCCGACTGGCTTCCCCTGACCGTGCTCTTCGCCCTGCTGATCGTCGCCGGGGTGATCCAGGCGGTGGCGGGCGCCCGAGCGTACGGGCAGGTGTCCGGCGACTCGGCGGTGCGTGGCCGCTGGTACGGGTGCGCCTGGGCGCTGGGTTCGGTGAGCGTCTACGCGGCGGTCGGCCGGGTGTCCGAGCACCTGCCGCACGACCTGGCCGGTCTGCTCTGGTCGGCTGCGGCCGTGGGGCTGACCGGCGCGCTGCACATGGCCGGCAGTGCGATCTGGCTGGACCGGGACCTGTTCCGTCTCGGCGTGTGGATCAGCGTCATCAACGTGGTCGGCGCGATCGCCGGGCCGGGTTGGCACGCGCTGGTCATCTCGGTGGCCGGCGGCGTCGGAATCCTGGTCGCCGGGGCGATCGCCCGACTGCGCCAGCGAGGGCGCTCGTGACCGACCTCGATCCGGTCATCCACGCCCAGGCACGGCTGCGGGTGGTCGCCGCGCTCTCCGCGCTCGGCGACGGCGACCGAATCACGTTCCCCCGGCTCCAGGAACTGCTCGCGATGACCGCCGGCAACCTCTCCGTCCACCTCCGCAAGCTGGAGGACGCCGGCTACGTCGAGATCAGCAAGACCCACCGTGGACGTACGCCGGCCACCCTGATCCGGCTCAGCCGGCGCGGTCGGCTGGCGTTCGAGGAGTACACCGAAGCGATCCGCAGCCTGCTCGATCCCTCCCCTCTGGACTCCACAGCGTCGAAGGAGCAGTCATGACCCTCGCCCGCGCCGACCAGGTCAGCCGCCGGTACGGCGACGTCCTCGCCCTCGACCGCGTCGACCTGGAGGTCCGGGCCGGCGAACTGGTCGGCCTACTCGGCCCCAACGGCGCCGGCAAGAGCACCCTGATGAACCTGCTGGTCGGTCTCCGCCGACCCACCTCCGGGCGGGTCGAGTTGAACGGTCGCGATCCCCGCGATCCGGCGGCCCGACGGCAGATCGGCGTCACCCCGCAGGAGACCGGCCTTCCGGGCACGCTGCGGGTCGGCGAGGTCGTCGATTTCGTCTCCGCCCACTACCCCGACCCGGTGCCCCGAGGCGAACTGCTCGACCGTTTCGGCCTGGGCGACCTCACCCGGCGGCAGACCGGCGGACTGTCCGGCGGCCAGCGTCGCCGGCTGGCCGTGGCGCTGGCCTTCGTCGGCCGGCCCCGACTCGTCCTGCTCGACGAGCCGACCACCGGCCTGGACGTCACCGCCCGGCACACCCTGTGGGACGCGATCCGGGCCTTTCACGACGACGGCGGGACGGTGCTGTTGAGCAGCCACTACCTGGAGGAGGTGGAGGCGCTCGCCCGCCGCGTGGTGGTGATCGGGCAGGGCCGGGTGCTCGCCGACGACACCGTGGACGCCGTACGCGGCATCGTCGGCGTACGGCGGGTCAGCCTGGTCATCGACGAACTGCCCGACCTGCCCGGCGTCGTCCGCGCCGAACGGGTCGACGGACGCCTGCACCTGCTCACCACCGACGCCGACGAGCTGGTCCGCGCGCTGGTCCGCTCCCAGGCCGCCTTCACCGACCTGGAGGTCCGGCCCACCTCGCTGGAGGAGGCGTTCCTCGCCCTCACCGGCGGGACGGACACAGCCCTCACTGGCGGGACGGACACGCCGTCGCAGGCTCCACCCGCTGCCGCCACCAGCGGCCAACCCACCGCCGTCTGAGGAGGCGCACCGTGCAGCTCGCCCTGGTCCACGCCCGCTACCAGCTTCTGGAGACCATCCGGATTCCGGTGGCCGTCTTCGGCAGCGCCTTCTTCCCCGCCGCCGCCATGATCTTCTTCGTGGTGCCGTTCACCGGCGACGACGCGGTCGGCGCCACCTTCGCCACCGCGTCGATGATCACCTTCTCGGTGATGAGCGCGAACATCTTCCAGTACGGCGTCGGCGTCGCCGAGGACCGCGACCAGCCGTGGAGTCCGTACACCCGAACCCTGCCGGCCGGGCCCGCGCCCCGGTTCGCGGGCCGCGTACTGGCCGGCCTCGCGTTGACGTACCTGTCGTTGATCCCGGTCGTGGTGATCGGCGCGACGCTCACCCCGGCCCGGATCACCCTGCCGGCGTTCCTGCTGACCGCCGTCACCGTGGCCGTCATCTCGGTGCCGTTCACGCTGATGGGTCTCGCCATCGGCTACTCGCTGCCCAGCAAGGCGGCGATCGTGGTGGCCCAGGTCGTCTTCCTGCCGCTCGCGTTCGGCGGCGGGCTGCTCTCCGCACCGGGCGACGCGCCCGGGTTCATCGAGACCATCGCGCCGTTCCTGCCCACCCGGGGCGCGGCCGAACTGATGTGGTCGGCGGTCGGCGACTATCCCGTCCAGCCACTCGCGATGATCATGCTCGCCGTCTGGATCGTGCTCCTCGCCGCGCTCGCCGCGTGGGCGTACCGGCGGGACGAGGGTCGCCGGTTCAGCTGACGATTCGTCCGTTTCCGCCCCGTGCCACGGCGGGACGGTGCCAGGATTCCCGCAGGGGGCCCGCCAGGTGGCCGCCGGCCGAGAGGGGTCTTGACGTGAGCACCGTCCCGCCGGGCACGCCGTGCTGGGCCGACCTGGCCACCCCGGACCTGACCGACGCGCGGCGCTTCTACCCCGAACTGTTCGGCTGGACCGGACGGGTGACCCCGGAGCCCGAGGCGGGCGGCTACACGGTCTTCCTGCTCGACGGCAGGCCGGTGGCCGGCGTCGGGCCGCCCGCCATCGAGGACCAGGTGCCGATCTGGTCGACGTACATCGCCACCGACGACGCGGAACTGGCCGCCGGACGGGTCGAACGGGCCGGCGGGCAGGTCGTCGTACCGCCGTTCGAGGTCTTCGACCGGGGCTGGATGGCCGTGTTCGCCGACCCGGCGGGCGCGACGTTCAGCGTCTGGCAGCCGCTGGCGATGCCCGGGGCCGAGGTGTTCAACGTGCCCGGCGCGATGAGCTGGAACGAGCTGGTCACGCCCGACCCGGAGGGCGCGAAGGCCTTCTACGAGCTGGTGTTCGGCTGGCAGCCGGACGAGCAGCCGGTCGGCGGCATGACCTACACGGGGTGGCGGCTCGGAGCGCGGATCGTCGCCGGGATGATGCCGCCGCTCGGTGACGGCTACCCGGCCGACCTGCCCGCGTACTGGACGGTGTACTTCGCGGTGGCCGACGCGGATGCCGCCGCCGCCCGCGCCGCCGAACTGGGCGGGACCATCCTGGTGCCACCGCGCGACATCCCGACCGGCCGGTTCGCCGCCCTCCGGGACCCCCAGGGCGCCCTCTTCTCGGTCATCGACCTGGGCCCCTGACCGACCGACCGTCGGCCAACCTCGGTGATCATGAGGTTGGCCGACCGCTTCGCCCTGTTTGTCGCTCGCCAACCTCATGATCAACGCGCTCGGTGGGAGCAACGCGCTCGGTGGGGGCAACGCGCTCGGTGGGGGCAACGCGTTGGGGGCGGACGGG
This sequence comes from Micromonospora sp. NPDC005979, assembly GCF_040614415.1. NCBI lineage: Bacteria > Bacillati > Actinomycetota > Actinomycetes > Micromonosporales > Micromonosporaceae > Micromonospora > Micromonospora sp. NPDC005979. The sequence continues at coordinate 44,564 of NZ_JBEXUR010000002.1, forward strand.
GACCACCAGGGGGCCGTTGGTGCCGGGCAGCACCCGGACGCTCGCCCGGTAGTGGGTGGCGAGGAGGTGTTCGGTCAGCACCTCGTGCGGCGTACCGGTCGCCGCCACCCGACCCTCGGCGAGCATGACCATCCGGTCGGCGTACTCGCCGGCGAGGGAGAGGTCGTGCATGGTGGCGAGCACCGTCAGGCCGTGCGCCCGGCGCAACTGGTCGACCAGTTCCAGGACCTCCTGCTGATGGCCGATGTCCAACGCGCTGGTCGGCTCGTCGAGCAGCAGCAGCGTCGCGCCCTGGGCGAGCGCCCGGGCCAGGAAGACGCGCTGTCGCTCGCCCCCGGACAGGGTGGCCAGCTCGCGGCGGTGGAAGCCGCCGAGGTCCAGGCGGTCCAGCACGTCGTGGACGGCGGTCACGTCGGCGGCCGACTCCCGACCGAGCGGCGGGATGTACGGGGTGCGCCCGAGCAGCACGTAGTCCAGGACCGACATGCCGGGCGGTACGACCGGGGACTGCGTCACCGTCGCCACCACCCGGGCCCGTTGGCGGCGGTGCAGCGCGCCGCTCGGCGTACCGAAGAGGGAGATGGCGTCCGGCGCGGGCAGCAGGCCGCCGACGGCGCGCAACAGGGTCGACTTGCCGGCGCCGTTCGGACCGATCACGGTGACCCACTCGCCGACGGCGACGGTGAGGTCGACGCCGGTGAGGATCGGCGTGCCGTCCAGGCTGACGTGCAGCGCGCGGACCTCGACGGCAGGCGCCCCCGGAGTCACGTGAGCACCCGGCGGGCGGTCCGCAGCACGAGGACGAAGAACGGGCCGCCGAGCAGGGCGGTGACCACCCCGATGGGCACCTCGGCCGGGGCGGCGGCGGTCCGGGCGACCACGTCGGTCAGGGCCAGGAACGCGGCGCCGAACAGCAGCGACAGTGGCAGGATCACCCGGTAGCTCGACCCGGCGAGCAGCCGGACGGTGTGCGGCACGATGATGCCGACGAAGCCGATGAGGCCGGTCGCCGAGACCGCCGCGGCGGTGCCCAGGGACGCGGCGGCGATCAGCAGGTACCGGGAGCGCTGCGGGTGCAGGCCGAGGCTGGTCGCCTCGTCGTCGCCGAGCGCGAGGACGTCCAGCTCGCGGCGGTGCAGCAGCACCACGACCGTGGTCACCGCGGCGTACGGCAGCACCAGCAGCACGTCGTGCCAGCCCGCCGTGGCCAGCCGTCCGAGCAGCCAGGAGTAGACCGGTTGAATGCTGTCGGCGTGGCGCTGGAGCAGGTACGTCTGCCCGGCGGAGAGGAACGCCGAGACTGCGACCCCGGCCAGGATCAGCATCGCCGGTGATCGGCTCCGCCCGCCGGCCGCGCCGAGCAGGTAGGTCATCGTGACGGCGAGCAGCGAGCCGACGAACGCGGCCAGCGGGATGGTCAGCGGCAGCCCGGAGATCGCGCCCTGCCGACCGACGCCGCCGAGGGCGATCACCGCGGTGACCGCGAGACCCGCGCCGGCGGCCACCCCGAGCAGGTACGGGTCGGCCAGCGGGTTGCGGAAGACTCCCTGGTAGCAGCCACCGGCGAGGGCGAGCAGCCCGCCGACGAGCAGGCCCAGCACGACCCGGGGCAGCCGCAGTTCGGTGACGATGGCGATTTCCCGCTCGTTCAGTCCACTGTCGAGGTGCACGCCCGGGATCAGGTTGAGCAGCTCGGCGGCGACGCTGCCCGGTGGCAGGCTGACCGGTCCGAGCGACACCCCGGCGATGAGCGCGACGAGCACCGCGAGGACACCGATGACCAGCCAGCGCGCACGCAGCCCGGCGGGCCGGGACGCCGCCGAGGTTGGTCCACCGGGCTGACGAGCAGCCCGGAAGCGCCCGCCGGGCCGGGGCGCGGATCGCGTCCCGGCCGGCGGGTTCTCGGGTGTCGGGGTGGCCACCGGTGGCGTTCCGATCACCGACGGACGACGGTCACGCGGGCACCTTGGCGACCGCGTCGATGATCGTCCGCAGCAGGTCCACGACGCGCGGGCCCCAGCGGGACGCGATGTCGTCGTCCAACGTGACGACCTGGTTGTTCTTGACGGCGGTGAGCCCGGCCCAGCCGCTGCGGGCCTTGACCGAGTCGCCGTTCTGCTGGCAGCACTTGGAGTCGGCCAGGAAGACGAAGTCCGGGTCGGCCTTGACGATGACCTCCTGCGACAGCTGCGGGTAGCCGCCGTTCTTGCCGTCGGCGTCGGCCGGGTCGGCGATGTTGGTCAGGCCGACGAGGCTGTAGATCGAGCCGATGAACGTCTTGCTGGTCGCGCTGTACAGCTCCGGGCCCAGCTCGTGGTAGTAGGTGAGCTTCTCGGCGCGCTGCGGCAGGTCCTTGACCAGCTTGGCGATGTCGTCCTTCATCCGCTTGGCGACGTCGGCGGCCTGGTCGGCGTGCCCGGTCAGGGTGCCCAGGTCGGTGATCTGCTGGTACGAGTCGTCGAGCGTGGTCGCCGCCGGGGTCAGGTACACCGGGATCTTCAGCTTGCCGAGCTGGTCGACGATCTTGTTGGTGTCGTTGGAGAGCACCACCAGGTCGGGGTTCTTGCCGACGATCGCCTCGGCGTTCGGCTGGAAGCCGGACAGGTCGCTCTTGGGCGCCTCAGCCGGGTAGTTGGACTGGTCGTCGACGGCGCTCACCTGCGAGCCGGCGCCGATCGCGAAGAGCATCTCGGTGGCGCTGGGCGACAGCGAAACGATCTTCTCGGGACGCTTGTCGAGCGTGAGCGAGCCGACCGTCACCGGGTAGCTGGCGGCCGCGGTGCCGGCGGCCGGCTTGTCGTCGGTCTTCTCCGCGCACGCGCCGAGGGCGAGCGCGGCGACCGCGAGGGTCGCGGCGAAGAGCCGAGGGGTACGTCTGAACATGGGGCCTCCTGTCGGTCGAGGAGTGTGGTGCTTCGCCGACAGGACTTCCGTACCCCCGCCCACGAGGCGCCCTTCCTCGAGAGCGCGTGTCGCGACCCCTCCGCAGGCGACCTGGCTCGTCCCCGCCGTCGGGCGGGGCATCACAGTTGCGGGACAGCGCCGGTTTCACACCGGCTTCGCTGCGGAGTGGTCGCTAAGACGGTAGCGCAGGCTCAGCGGCAGGTGGTGGGGCCCCGCAGGGGCGGTACGGGGCCCCACCCGCTCAGGAGGCCGTGATGGTGACGTTGTCCACAGCCGCCTCCACCAGGCTCGCGCCGGAGGCGTCCGCCGCCTCGACGAGGATGCGGACGGACTGCCCGGCGTACGGACTCAGGTTGAGGTTCGCCACGGCCCAGCTCCCGTTCCGGTTGGTGGCCGCGCCGGACTGGGTGAGCAGCGCCGTCGTGCCGCCGTTGTGCACCACGCTCACCCGCAGGTAGTCGGCCGACGAGGCGTTCGAGCCGTGCGCCAGGTACCAGGCCAGCGAGAGGGTCAGCGTGCCGGACGACGGCAGGGTCACCGCCGGGGACCGGGCGCTGGTCACGCCGCCGTCGACGTCGTAGTCACCGGCCGCCGATCCGGCGAGCCGGCCGGTGACCAGGTCGTTGGAGCCGGCGTACGGGGTGAGCTGCTTCGCCCCGGACGAGGTGGTCGCCTGGGCGGCACCCCGCTCCCACGCCCCGAGGGTCGCGGTGTCGGTGCCGGACGGGTTGATCGTCCAGCCGGTGGCGGTCTCGAAGGTGTCCGACCAGACCGTGGTGCCCCCACCGCCACCGCAGTACTGCGACTGCTTGCCGATGGCCCGGTACGGGCAGTCGGCGTACTCGCTGAGCATGAGTACGGCCTCGCGGTTACGGGTGGTCTGCGCGGGGATCACCTCGTCGGGCGGGTAGAAGCCGCCACCGCTGGCGGAGCCCGGGTACATCTCGAAGGTGTACGCCCAGATGCCGTGGGTGGCCCACATCCAGTCGATGCTGGTGCCGTCGGCGATGTACAGGTCGCTGGACTGCTCCGGCGTGTAGCTGTTGGTGGCCGCCATCTGCTGGCCGATGGTGGCGAACGTGTTGTACTGGTCCGCGCTCATCCCGGTGGCGGTGTTCGCCGTGGTGTAGCCGTACGGCCAGAGCACCAGCTGCGAGTACGTGTGGAAGTCGATGTTCGCCTTGATCTGCTGGACGCCACCGACAACGCGACTGTTCACGAAGTTGCGCAGCGCCTGCGTCTCCGGCGCGGAGAACGCCGACGGCCCGCGGTACGTCTCCGACGAGGTGGTGCCGGACGACCCACCGCAGCAGCCCCACTGGTAGGACCAGTTGCGGTTCAGGTCGGTGCCGACGTTCGACGAGCCGCTGTTCGGCTGGCGGTTCTTGCGCCAGGACCGGTACGACCCGGTGGCGATGTCGTACTCGCTGCCGTCCGGGTTGACCGTCGGCACGATCCAGATCTCCCGGCTGTTGACGATGTTCGTGATCCGGGAGTCGCTGCCGTAGCTGTCGGTGAAGAGGTTGAGCAGGTAGATCGCCATCTCGACGGTCAGGTGCTCACGGGCGTGCTGCTGGGCGTTGAACAGGATCTCCGGCTCGTCCTCGTCGGTGCCGACGTTGTCGGAGATCTTCACGGCCATCAGGTCGCGGCCCTCGTACGACGTACCAATGCTGATCTTGCGAGCGATGGCCGGGTGGTCGGCGACGGCCTGGTTCACGACGGCGGTCAGTTCCGCGTAGTCGTGGTAGTTGGAGTCGGCGGGCGGGAACGCCAGCGTGCCCACCTCGCCCGCGCCGCGTTCGGCGCTCGGTGGCGGGGCGAGCGGTTCCAGCCGGAAGCCGAGCCGGCCGATCGCGGCGGCCTCGGCGGCGGTGGCCGAGACGTGCAGGACGCCGTGCTCGGAGTAGTCGATGGCGGCCCCGGTGCGGGCCACCGCGTTGCGGTCGGCGAAGGTCCGGGGCCCGAGCACCCGGTAGCCGGCGGCGGCGGTCGACTCGGTGGTGCGGTCCGGCGCCGGCTTGGCGGCGACCGGTCCGGCGGCGACGGTGACGATTCCCAGTCCGGTGACGACGGCGAGCACCAGGACGCGGCGGAGAGAGTGAGGTGGGCGGAGGGCCATGGACTACCTCCTCGAAGGGCGGAAGATCCCGCTCGGTGATGCACACTTCACCATCAGTCACATGGTCATCTCAATATCGATCGCCGCGAAATCCATCCCAGGTTGACCATCGCTGCGGCAATGATTTTCTGCCGCTGAACATCTGGCGAAACTTCCTTCCAAGCGGAAAACTGACCAGCGACGATGCCCCCACTCGACACCGCGGAGCACCCATGGCCCCCTCCCGCCTGCACGCGGCCGCCCTCGCCGGCGTCAGCGCGCTCACCCTGCTCGCCACCGCGGCCCCCGCCGCGGCGGCCCGGCCACCCGCACCCGCCCACGACGAGCAGATCACCTTCCAGGACTGGTCCGGGCCCGCCGACTGGCACCGTGGCAGCCAGGCCGGCACCCGCGTCGTGCCCGGCCCGCGCGCCGGCGTCACCCTGGCCCGCCCGACCGGCACCACGGAGTACGCCGACCCGCACACCGGCGTCACCCGCACCTGGGAGTACGGCACCTGGACCTCGCCCGTGACCCGGATCGGGTTCGACGCCACCGAACTGATCGCCTCCTGGAACGCGGAGACCCCCACCGGCACCTGGATCCAGGTGGAGATGCAGGGCGGCTACACCAACGGCGACCAGACCCCCTGGTACGTCCTGGGTCGCTGGGCCTCCGGCGACACCGATATCAAGCGGACCAGCGTCGACGGGCAGGGCGATCCCTGGTCGACGGTCTGGACCGACACCTTCAGCATCGACGACGCCGACGCCGGGGTGCTGCTGCGGTCGTACCAGCTGCGGCTGACCCTCTACCGGACGCCCGGGCAGACCGCCGCCCCGGTGGTACGGATGCTCGGCGCGATGAGCTCCGCCGTGCCGGACCGGTTCACCGTGCCGCCGAGCGCCGGGCACATCTCCTGGGGCGTCGAGCTGCCGGTGCCGCGCTACTCGCAGAACGTCCACAAGGGGCACTACCCCGAGTACGACGGCGGTGGCGAAGCTTGGTGCTCACCCACCTCCACGGAGATGGTCGTCGAGTACTGGGGGCGCAGGCCCTCGGCCGCCGACACGTCCTGGGTGGACCCGACCTACCCCGACCCGACCGTCAACCACGCCGCCCGGATGACCTTCGACTACGCGTACGACGGCGCGGGCAACTGGCCGTTCAACACCGCGTACGCGGCCAGCTTCCCCGGCCTGGAGGGGCGGGTCACCCGGCTGCACTCACTGGACGAGCTGGAGCGTTTCATCGCCGCCGGCATCCCCGTCGTGACCAGCCAGTCCTTCCTGGCCAGCGAGCTGGACGGGGCGAACTACGGCACCTCCGGGCACCTCTTCGTGGTGGTCGGCTTCACCGCCGACGGCGACGTGATCGTCAACGACCCGGCCTCGTCCAGCAACGACGTCGTCCGCAACGTCTACAAGCGCACCCAGTTCGAGCAGATCTGGCTGCGTACCAAGCGCACCAACGCCAGCGGCGGAGTCTCCGGCGGCTCCGGCGGCGTCGCCTACCTCATCAAGCCCGAGTCCAAGCCCTGGCCCAAGGTCCCCGGCTCCACCAACTGGTAACCCCCACCCACTCCACCCCACCCCACCCAGGGAACCCGGTTGATCAAGAGGTTTGCGTCACTGGATGCCACTCTGGTGACGCAAACCTCTTGATCACGCTTGTCAGGTGCGGTCGACCGGCTCGGGGAGGGCTTCGTTCTGGGCGCGGCGGCGGCGCACGGTGTGGGTGAGGAAGAGCACCCAGGCGACGGCGGCCACCAGCCCGGCAAGGGTGAGTGCGGTGACGAGCAGCCAGGTGGAACCCCCGGCGGCGGCGAAGACGCCCTTGCGCGCGCCGCTGTCCAGTGCCGGGGCGGTCTCGCCCGTCGACAGGGTGTCCGGGGCGTCGTAGAGGATCACATCCGCCCGCTTGGCACCGTCGTCGGCAACGAAGTCGCCGTGCCAGGTGCAGCTTCGGCGGGAGCACTCCTCGGAGACGGCCGTGAAGGTGCCCGTGGTGCCGCCACCGCCCTTGGCCTGCCAGGCCGGTCCGAGGTCACCAGCGCCCAGCAGCAGACCAATGCCGGCGATGACAGGCAGGCCGATCCAGACGAAGAGCTTGGCCCGCCAGTCGTTGATCTTGTTGAAGATTTCCACGGCGGCAGACACTAACGGCAGGCAGCCGCTGCCGCTGCCCCGTTTCGACGGGTCCCGCGCGGCGCGCGTCCGCAGGCCCTACGGCTGCCGCCGCTCACCCTCGTCGGACTGCTCGTCCTCGCCGGACTGCTGGTCATCGCCGGACTGCTGGTCCTCGCCGGCCAGGGCCGCGCGGAGGCGTTCCTTCTCCGCCTTGCGACGGGCCGTGGCCTCGGCCATCTCGTGGGCCATCTCGTCGCGCCAGCCGCGCAGCAGGAAGAAGGAGAGCGCGGCGGAGAACGCCAGCGCCAGGATCAGCTTCAGGAAGATGTCCACGTCGACCAGCCAGAGGGCCGCCAGTACGGCGACGAACAGCCCGATCCGGCCCAGCGTGTACTTGAGCGCCGCGCTCACCTCATGTACTCCTTCTCCGCGCCCGGTGGGCGGGTCACTCAGCCCGTCCGGCGGGCCAGCCAACGGACGCCGGGAAACCAGATCGTCGCGTACGCCACGGTGAACGCCGCCGCCGCCAACGCGCCGGACAGCAATGGCGCCAATCCCGCGCCCAGCCCGGCGACCAGCAGCCCCACGAACACCGCGACCGCCGCCGCGACGAGCGCCGCCACCACCCGGGCCGCCCCGAACCCCCAGGCGCGGAAGTCGTCCCAGAACAGCCAGGCCGGCAGGATCACCGCGAGCCAACCGTTGGTGTGCCCGAAGTCGGCCGCGCCGAACGAGGCGAACGCCCACTCGAACAGCACGAGCGCCAGCACACCGATGACCAGGCCGGCCAGGCACACCCCGAGCAGGTCACCCAGCGTACGGACGCGTCCCTCGGCGTCTCGTCGGGGAAAGCCGCCCTGCTGCTCGGCGCTGCGCTGCTCGGTCATCGACTGCGAGGGTACGTGGTGTCTCAGGCCCAGACCTGCTGCGGCTCGGCGCGGCGCTCGGCCAGCGACGGCGCCCTGTCGTACTCCCGGACGACGTTGTAGCGGGTGTCCCGCTCGACCGGCTGGAAGCCGGCGTCCCAGATCAGGTGCAGCAGGTCGTCGCGGTGCATGGTGTTCGGGGTGCCGTACGAGTCGGCGTCGTGGGTGATCTTGTATTCGACCACCGAGCCGTCCAGGTCGTCCACGCCGAAGTTCAACGAGAGCTGGGCCACCGACAGGCCGTGCATCACCCAGAAGTTCTTCAGGTGCGGCACGTTGTCGAACAGCAGCCGGGACACGGCGAACGTCTTCAGCGACTCGGCCGGCGACGCCATCGTCGTCCGCGCCTGGATCCGGTTACGGATCTTGCCGTCCGCCGAGTCGACGAAGTCGTGCTGGTAGCGCAGCGGGATGAAGACCGCGAAACCGCCGGTCTCGTCCTGCAACTCCCGCAGGCGCAGCACGTGGTCGACGCGGTGCCGGGGCTCCTCGATGTGGCCGTAGAGCATGGTCGCCGGGGTCTTCATGCCCTTCGAGTGGGCCAGGGCGTGGATGCGCGACCAGTCCTCCCAGTGGCACTCGTGGTCGACGATGTGCTGCCGGACCTCCCAGTCGAAGATCTCCGCGCCGCCGCCGGTCAGCGACTCCAGGCCGGCGTCCATCAGCTCGTCGAGGATCTCGTCGGCGCTCAGGCCGCTGATCTTCTCGAACCACTGCACCTCGGTCGCGGTGAAGCACTTGAGCTTGACGTTCGGCAGCGCGGCCTTCAGCTCGCGCAGCACCTTCGGGTAGTAGCGCCACGGCAGCGTCGGGTGCAGGCCGTTGACGATGTGCAGCTCGGTGAGCTGCTCATCCTCCATCTCCTTGGCCTTGCGGACCGCCTCGTCGATGCGCATCGTGTACGCGTCCTTCTCGCCCGGCTTGCGCTGGAACGAGCAGTACGCGCAGGACGCCGAGCAGACGTTCGTCAGGTTGAGGTGCCGGTTGACGTTGAACATCACCCGCTCACCGTTCAGCTCGGTGCGCTTGTGGTGCGCCAGCCGCCCCAACCAGGTCAGGTCGTCGCTCTCGTAGAGGGCGACGCCGTCCTCGCGGGTCAGCCGCTCACCGGCGTACACCTTCGCTTCGAGCTCACGCTTGAGTCCGGCGTCCATGGCACGTCCCTTCCACCTGCGGTCTTTCCCGAGGGTACGTCGGGGTCCGGGTGGGCCGGGCGGCACGGTCGGCCACAGCGATCCGGTTCACCGGACTCTCAGCCTCCCGTAACCTGCCGACGCATCGACATCGTTGCCGCTGTGCGGTAAGACAAGGTGGGGCGGAACTCACACACTGGTACCGTCCCGACGGTCGCGCCCACCGAGCGCGACGACGAGCACCGGACGGGGAGCGGAATGGTCGACAGCGGGCGCGGGCGACGGCAGCGACGACGGAGCCCGGTGATCTCGCCGGTGCTGCGGCCGAAGCTCTGGGCCGCCCTGCTCGGCGCGATCGCCGCCGCCGTGCTGGCCACCCCTGCGTACGCCGATCCCACCGTGCCCTCGACCGTGCCGGACACCGGCTCGCGTCCGCCGGCCATCGGCGCCCCGCAGGTGCCCGGCAGCCCGCCCGTCGGCGGCATCCCGGCTCCCCCGGTCAACCTCGGCAACGGCCCGCTGGCCGCCCAGATCGCCGCCGCCGAGAGTCAGGTCGGCCTGCTCGGCGACCAGCTACTGCTGACCCGGCAGAAACGTACCGACGCGCAGGCGCAGCTCGTCGCGGCCGGCAAGGTGCTGGCGACCACGCAGGACGCCGTCCTCCGCGCCCAGCAGGCAGCCGACTCCGCAGCCTCGGACGCGGTCAAGGCGGCCGCCGCCCTGCCGCCGGGTGACTTCGTCGACGACATCCAGGGGCTGAGCCGGCTCCAGCGCATCAACCGCGGCGAGAAGGTCGAGGGCGCCACCACCGCCGTGACCGGCGAGTTGGCGCGGGCCCGGGCCAGCGAACAGACCGCCTACCAGGCACACTCCGCGGCCAAGGCGGCCGTCGACGCCGCCGAGGCGGAGTTCGCCACCGGCGAGAACGCCCTGCGCACCGCCGAGACCAGCCTGCTCAAGCTCCGCAAGGACAACGCCGCCCAGCTGATCCTGCTCGAACGACAGCAGGAGGCCGCCGAGCAGCAGTTCGGATCGGGCTACGTCGCGGGCCAGAGCACCAGCGGCATGTCCGCCCACCCGCGGGCGCTGGCCGCCGTCCGGTACGCGCTCGCCCAGCTCGGTGACCCGTACAAGTGGTCCGAGGAGGGGCCGGACCAGTTCGACTGTTCCGGGCTGATGTGGGCCGCGTACCGGTCCCCGGGCGCCGACTACTTCGATCTGCCCCGGGTCTCCCGCGACCAGTACGCCGCCACCCGGTCCCGCACCGTACGCCCCACCGAGGCGCTCCCCGGCGACCTGATGTTCTTCGCCTCCGGCAGTAGCTACACCACGATCCACCACGTCACCATGTACATCGGCAACGGCAAGATGGTGCAGGCGCCCACGACCGGCGACGTGGTCAAGGTCTCGACGGTCAACTGGTCCCGGCTCTACGCCGTTACCCGGGTGATCGGGGCGGTGCCGACCCCGAGCGTGCCCCTTCCGCCAGTGGTGCCGCCTTCCACCCCCAAACCGACGCCCACCGCCAAGCCGACGCCCACCCCCAAGCCGACGCCCACCGGCAAGCCGACCACGAAGCCGCCGACCCCGCCGACCGGCACGGGTACGCCGAAGCCCACCGGCACGCCGACCGGTACGCCGAAGCCGACCGGCGGCACCTCGCCGACCCCGACGGACAGCCCGACCAACACGCCGACGACGCTGCCGCCGCCCCCCACCACGGCGCCGGCCAGCTCGTCGGCCTCCGCCGCCAGCACGCCGTCCACCAGCCGGAGCGGGACGACCAGCGACAGCCCGAGCGCGGGACGCTGATCCGCCACCGGGGCTCCGGCTGTCCGCCCGGGACGATCTGTGGCACGGTGACAACCAGGCACACCCGGTCCGATGTCACGGGCCGGGTGCGAGCGTGGCGCGGAGGGCGGAGATGGCCGAGCAGAGAGATCCGGCGGAGAGTGTCGACGTCGGCCGGGCCGCGAGGCTGACGACCGCAGATCCGACGACCGCTGATCCGACGACCGACGCCGACACCGGCTCGCCGGCCGGTGCTCCGAGCGCCACGCTGAGCAGCACCGACCGGGACGCCGCGCCCGTCGACGCCGCGGTGCGGGACGGGAACGCCACGCTCGACGGCGACACCGGCGACGGGGTCGCGGAGCCTGGCGGGAAGGCCGTCGGCACGTACGACGCCACTGCCGGGGACGACGCCGCAGGCGACTCCGTCGAGGACGACGCCACGCACGGCGGCGGGGCGGACGTCGAGCCGTCGGAGAACGCCGCCGCCGATCCGGCCGCCGCCCCGGTGCGGGCGCGGGCCAGCGTCGCGACAACCCACTCCCGCCCCGATGATCTTCCGGTGAGCGCTCCAGCCACCGCGACCACCTACCGGGCGACCGGCTCTGCCAGCCCACTGCCCGCACAGCGGGACAGCTCGCCCGCACCGGCATCGGCCGACGCGTCGACCGCCCCGGCGCGCGCCAGCGCGACGGCGTCGGTGACCGCCAGCGCCACCGCGCCGACCAGTGCCACCGCCCCGGGCCCGACGCCGCCGCCGGCCACCGCCCCGGGCCTGACGCCAGCGCCCGCCACCGGCCGGACGCCGGCACAGGCCACCGGCCCGGCGCCGGCGCGGGCCAGCGTCACGGTCCCCGGCAGCAGCCGGGTCGCGGCCGGCGGCGAGGCCGCGCCGGAGACCCGGGCGAGCACGTCCGCCGTCTACCGGTCGGGACCGGTGAATCCCGAACCGCCCGAGCCGGCGCAACCCCCGGAGCCGGCGCAGCCACCCGCGCGTCCGGCCCCGGAACCGACACCGCCGGGGCCGGGCGAGCCGGAGCCCGCACCGAGCCCGGGGCCGTACCCGCCCGGTCCGACGCCGACGCCGGGCCCCTTCCCCACGCCCCGACCGGACCCGGTGCCACCGGTTCCGGGACCGCCCGTACCGCCACCCTCGCCGGTGCCGCCGGTCCCGGGGCCGCCGACGCCACCCGTCCCCGGGCCGCCGATGCCGCCGCCCGGCCCGCCGGTCCCCGCGCCACCGCCGCAGCCCGGCCCGATGCCGGCGCCCCCGTTCCCGCCGCCACCGGCGACGCCCGGCATGCCGGGCGCGCCCGCCACGGGGTCGGTCTCCGCGCCGCCGGCCACCTTCTCCGGATGGACCGCCGCGCCGCCCGCCCCGGGCAGCGCCTGGGCCGGAACACCCGGGTCCGCCCCGCCGGTGGTTCCCGCGCCCGCGCTGCCGACGTGGCCGCCGTCCACCACCACCCCCCTGACCGGCGGTACGGACCACCGGGCGACCACCCCGCACGGCGGGCCCGAGCGGCGGAGCACGACGGCCGGTGGTCGTACCGGAGCCCGTGCCGGCGGCGCCGACCAGGCGGGCACCGTCTACGCCAGCGGCGACGGGCCGGGCTTCACCACGATCGCCCTACCGGCGAACGCGGCGGTGGAGAATTCCGGCTCGCTGACCGGGCACATCCTCGCCCAGGGCTGGTCGGACACCCCCGCCGAGCGCTCCCGGAACACCCGCGTGGTGATCGTCCTGATCGCCGCGTTGGGGCTCCTGATCGGGATCAGCGTGCTGGTCGTCCTGCTCGCCAACAACGCCCTGGACGGCCTGATGGGCGGCATGCTGAACGGCTGATCGACAACACGGCTGCGAGGGTGAGTCCGCCCACTACGGTCGGTCAACCGGCTGGCGACTCCGCCGAATCGCCGTACACTGGTCAGGATCACTGACCTGGCGCGCCCAATGTGCGCCCATGGGCGATCTTGCGGGCGATCCGGCGGCACAGCCGCGGCAGGCCATCGCGAAGATGCGCCCCGCTTGAAGGGCATTTGTTGACCACCTCTGCTGACCCCAGCACCGTTCCGTCCGTTTTCGATTCCGCCCCGGCGGCGGTCGACGCCCCTGTGGCGTCTGACGCTCCCGAGACGATCGACGCCCCCGAGACGCCCGACGCCGTTCCGGCCGAGACCGCCGAGTCGATCGACTTCGCCGGTCTGGGCCTGCCCGAGCCGCTGGTTCGCGCTCTGGCCCGACAGGGCATCACCGCCCCCTTCCCGATCCAGCAGGCCACCGTCCCCGACGCCCTCGCCGGCCGGGACGTGCTCGGTCGTGGGCAGACCGGGTCGGGCAAGACCCTCGCCTTCGGCCTCCCGCTGCTGGCCCGGGTCGCCGCCGGGCGTCCGGCGCGTCCCCTGCGGCCGCGCGCCCTGGTCCTGGTACCGACCCGCGAGCTGGCCATGCAGGTCAACGACGCGCTCCTGCCGTTGGGCAAGGCACTCAACGTGTTCCTGAAGACCGCCGTCGGCGGTGTTCCGTACGACCGCCAGATCGACGCGCTCCGCCGCGGTGTGGAGATCATCGTGGCGACCCCGGGGCGGCTCGGCGACCTGATCGAGCGGGGTGTCTGCCAGCTCGACGACGTCGAGGTGACGGTGCTCGACGAGGCCGACCAGATGGCCGACATGGGCTTCCTTCCCGAGGTGACCGAGCTGCTGGCGAAGACGCCGGCCGGCGGTCAGCGCCTGCTCTTCTCCGCAACTCTGGACGGCGACGTCGACGCGCTGGTCAAGCGATTCATGAACGACCCGGTGACCCACTCCACCGCGCCGTCCACCGCCTCGGTGTCCACCATGGACCACCACGTGCTGCTGATCCCGCCGCACGACAAGTTCCCGGTGGCCGCCTCGATCGCGGCGCGGGACGGACGGACCATGGTGTTCGCGCGTACGCAGATGGGCGTCGACCGGCTGGTCGAGCAGTTGGCCGCGGTCGGCGTACGGGCCGGTGGACTGCACGGCGGCAAGACCCAGCGGATGCGGACCAAGACCCTCGCCGAGTTCCGTGAGGGTCGGATGAACGTCCTGGTCGCCACCGACGTGGCGGCCCGGGGCATCCACGTCGACGGGGTCACGCTGGTGCTGCACGTCGACCCGCCGAAGGACCCGAAGGACTACCTGCACCGTGCCGGTCGTACCGCCCGGGCGGGCGAGTCCGGCGCGGTCGCCACGCTGGTGCTGCCCAAGCAGCGCCGTACCACCCTCGCGATGATGGAGAAGGCCGGCGTCGCGCCGGCCGAGACCCGCGTCCGGGTCGGCGACCCGGTGTTGGCGGAGCTGATCGGCGCCCGCCAGCCCAGCGGCGTTCCGGTTCGGGTCGAGGCGGAGCCGCGCGGCTTCGGTGACCGCTCCGGCGGTGGACGACGGTTCGACGACCGCTCCGGCGGCCCGCGCCGGTTCGGCGACCGGCCCACCGGCGAACGCCGGTACGGCGACCGTCCCCAGGGCGAGCGCCGCTACGGCGACCGGCCCACCGGCGAGCGGCGCTTCGGCGACCGGCCGCAGGGCGACCGGCAGTACGGCGACCGTCCCCAGGGCGAGCGCCGCTACAGCGACCGGCCCACCGGCGAGCGCCGCTACGCCGACCGGGACAGTCGCGGTTACGGCGACCGCCCGCAGACCGACCGGGGGGACCGACCGGCCGGCGAGCGGCGCTTCGGCGACCGGCCGCAGGGCGACCGGCAGTACGGCGACCGGCCGACCGGCGAGCGGCGCTTCGGCGACCGGCCGCAGGGCGACCGGCAGTACGGCGACCGTCCCCAGGGCGAGCGCCGCTTCGGCGACCGCCCGCAAGGCGACCGGCAGTACGGCGACCGACCGACCGGCGAGCGGCGCTTCGGCGACCGGCCGCAAGGCGACCGGCAGTACGGCGACCGACCGACCGGCGAGCGGCGCTTCGGCGACCGGCCCCAGGCCGACCGGGGTGAGCGGCGCTTCGCGGACCGCGACAGCCGGGGCGGCTACCGCTCCGAGGGCCGTGGTCGGGACGACCGGCCGCGCGACGATCGGCAGGGCTTCGGAGGGCGGCCGCCGGCGCGTACCCACTGATCTTCTGATCCACGCCGAACGCCGTCGCGGAGCTTGTGCTCCGCGGCTGCGTTCGCGCATGCGCTGCCGACTCCGGCCGGGTCGCGTAACGTCCGGCTCATGGCGACCATGAGCAAGTCGATCTTCTGGTCCCGGACGGACACCGCCGGCAGCGAACATGCCCTGCTCGACGACGGCGAGGCGTTGTCGGCGCGCGGCACCCTGCTCGCCGTCGACCCGATTCCGTTCACCGCCCGCTACCGCCTGACGACCGCGCCCGACGGGAGCACCGCCCGGGTCGAGGTCGAGGCCGAGGGGTCGGGTTGGCTTCGGCGGGTGACCCTGGAGCGGGCCACGTCCCGGTGGCGGGTGACCACCGCCGAGCAGGGCGACCTGGATGCCGCGCTGGTCGGGGCCGGGCACCCGCGGGCCGGCCTGCCCGGCACCGACGACCCGGATCGCCTCGCCGACGCGCTCGACGTCGATCTGAGTGGCTCGCCGCTGTTCAACGCCCTTCCGGTACGCCGGCTCGGGCTGACCGGCGGACCGGCGGACATGCCGCGCCGGATCACGGTCGCGTGGGTACTGCTGCCGGGTCTGGAGGTGGTGGCGGCCGAGCAGATCTACACCGGGCTCGGTCCGGGTCGCGTACGGTTCGCCAGCGGCACCTTCACGGCCGACATCGACCTGGACGCCGACGGGTACGTGGTGCGTTATCCCGGCCTGGCCGAACGGATCGACCCCCGCTGACGGCGCATCCCGCTCAGGCGGGCCAGTCCCCGCTGCTCAGGAAGCGCTCGACGGTCGCGGCGTGCGGCGTCAGGTCGAGGCCCTGGGCGGCGACCCAGTCGTCGGAGTAGTACGTGTCGGCGTACCGGTCACCGGCGTCGCAGATCAGGCTGACCACCGAGCCGGTCCGTCCCTCGGCCAACATGCCGGCGATGAGGCTGAACGCGCCCCACAGGTTGGTGCCGGTGGAGCCGCCCACCCGACGACCGAGCACCGTCGAGCCGGCGCGCATGGCGGCCAGCGAGGCCGCGTCCGGCACCTGCACCATCCGGTCCACGACCGAGGGCAGGAAGGACGCCTCGACCGTGGGCCGGCCGATCCCCTCGATGCGGGAGCCCTTGCCGGTGCGTACGGACCAGTCGGCGGCCACCCAGGCCGGGTAGAAGGCGGAGTTCTCCGGGTCCACGACGCAGAGCTTGGTGACCAGGCGGCGGTAGCGGGCGTACCGGCCGATGGTGGCGCTGGTGCCGCCGGTGCCGGCGCCGACCACGATCCAGGCCGGGATGGGGTGTCGTTCCAGCTCCAACTGCGCGTAGATCGACTCGGCGATGTTGTTGTTACCCCGCCAGTCGGTGGCCCGCTCGGCGTACGTGAACTGGTCCATGAAGTGGCCGCCGGAGTCCTCGGCCAGCCAGCGGGCCTCGACCACCACGCCCGCCGGGTCGTCCACCAGGTGGCACCGGCCGCCCTGGAACTCGATCTGCGCGATCTTCTCGGGCGAGGTGGAGGCGGGCATCACGGCGATGAACGGCAGCCCGAGCATGCGGGCGAAGTACGCCTCGGAGACCGCCGTGGAGCCCGAGGACGCCTCGACGATCGTGGTCTGCGGCCCGATCCAGCCGTTGCACAGGCCGTAGAGGAACAGCGAGCGGGCCAGCCGGTGCTTCAGCGAGCCGGTCGGGTGGGACGACTCGTCCTTGAGGTAGAGGTCGATCCCCCACGCCCGGGGCAGCGGGAAGGGCAGCAGGTGGGTGTCGGCCGAGCGGTTCGCGTCGGCCTCGACGGCGGCGATCGCCTCGGTCACCCAGCTACGGCTGGCCTCGTCGCACCGGTCGAGATGAGTCACGCCCGGAAACCTAGCAACCAGGTCAGGCGGGCTGCGGACCGACCGCCTGGGGGCGGTTCTCCCACTTGGTGGACAGGGCGATGGCGGTGCGCGTGGAGGCGACCCCGGGGGTCCGGTTGAGCCGCACGATGAGCTGCTCCAGCTCGGCGATCGTGCCGACCCGGGCCTTGAGCAGGAACGACTCGACGCCCGCCATGAAGTAGCAGGACTCGATCTCGGGCAGCACCCGCAGCGACTCCAGCATGTCGTCGGAGTCCGCGCCGGAGTCCTCGACGATCCCGATCAGCGCGGTGACGCCCAGCCCGATCGCCTCGGGCGCGACGTCCGCGCGGTAGCCCAGCACCACGCCGCTGCTCTCCAGCTTGCCGACGCGTTCGTGCACGGCCGGGGCGGAGAGGCCCACCTGCCGGGCCAGCTCGGCGTACGACAGGCGGGCGTTGCCGCGCAGCAGGTCGACGAGGCTCAGGTCGATGGCGTCCACGGAGAGTGACCTTAACGCGTTGGGCGTAACGCGAGGCCTTCGGCATCCGTTGGTCAGAACAGTGAGTAACTGTTCATAAACTGACGGTCTAGGTAGGGGTTGCACCAGTACCATTTACTAACTTCCCAGTCAGTGCATTTTTCGCGTTTGGCGGACAGGCCAGTTCCCTGGTGCTGTAATTGCCATACGTCCCTCATGACGGCTCTGGGCTCGCACCAGCCGGGGGCAGTGTGTTCAGCCAGGGGCTTCGTCGACGCGAGGAGGGGGCTGTGGACACTGGAGATCGCCTGCTGACACCGGGTGAGGTCGCCGCGCTGTTTCGGGTAGACCCGAAGACTGTGACGAGATGGGCGGCGGCCGGCCGGATAGGAAGCATCCGGACTCCAGGCGGGCATCGCCGGTTTCGGGAATCCGAGGTGCGAGCCCTGCTTGAGGGGGAGGGCATGCTGGACGAGGTGGACGAGGTCGGAAAGCCACGCAACGTGGGTCCGGCTGCCTCCACCGGGCCGGGTCCGGCCAACGCCGGCATGTACTGAACTGGTGCGGACAATGTCAGGCGGACCGGACACCCGTCCGGTCCGCACACCACTGGAACCCAGTTGACGGTTCAGCTCCGGGCCGCGCCGAGTTGGCCGGACCACCGGCGGAACAGGGTGTGTGGCACGCCGAGCGCGTCCAGCACCTTGCCGGCCACGAAGTCGACCAGTTGCTGCGCGCTGGCCGCCGCGCCCGCGCCGTAGAAGCCGGGGCTGGCCGGCAGCACGACCGCGCCGGCGTCGTGCAACGCGATCAGGTGCTCCAGGTGGCTACGGGTCACCGGGGTCTCCCGGGGCACCACCACGACCGGTCGGCGCTCCTTCAGGTTGACCTCTGCGGCACGCTGCAGCAGGTCCTTGGAGAGCCCGATCGCGATGCCGGCGCAGGCCGCGGTGCTGGCGGGTACGACGGCCATTCCGCGTACCCGGTAGGAACCGCTGCTGGGCCCGGCGGCCAGGTCGCCGGCCGGCCAGTGGCGTACGTCCGCTCCGGTCAGGTCGCGACCCAGCCAGGCCGCGAGGTCCTCGGCCCAGTGCGCGTCGCGGAACGAGCGCCCGGTCTCGTCCAGCAGGGTGAGCCGGGCCGCCCGGGACACGATGAGGTCCACCGGCTCGCCCGCGTCGAGCAGCCCGCCGACGACGGCCGCCGCGTACGGCGTACCGGAGGCCCCGGAGACACCGACCACCCATGGTTCCCGCATGCCCCCAGCCTGCCTGGTCGTCGCCGCGCGCCGCTGGGCACCCCACGATCCGCCGCGCCGCAGCCGTCCGACTTGTCCGGCCGGGTAGGTGGTTGTCCCGCCGACCTGCGATGCTGCCGATGGCGATTCGCACCGGGAGCGGTTCGCACGGGAGGCATCGGTGACGACCGGCGAGGTTCTCTGGGCGCTGCGCGCCGAGTGCCCGATCCCACCCCGACTCTCGCCGCACGCCGACCGGGTCCAGCAGTGGCTCGTCGGCATCCTGCCCGAGCTGGGCATGCCGCTGGACGACGCCGCGCTGCACCGGCTGGCCCGGGGCGGCTTCGCCCGGTACGCGGGGCGGCTCTACCCGGATGCCAGCGAAGCCGACCTGCGGGTGCTGACGGCCCTCTTCACCTGGTTCTTCCTCGTCGACGACGCCTGCGACGGCCCACACCGGCTCAGCCCGGCGCAGATCCGGGCGCTGCGCGACGGAACGTTGGCGCTGCTGCACGACGGTCCCCGCCTCCGGCACGCTGGGTTGACCGGGCCGCTGCGGCGACTGCTGGTGCTGGCGTGGCGGGAACCGCGCAGACGGATGCCGTTCCGGTGGCGGCTGCGCTTCGCCGACGCGGTGGGCCGGCACCTCGACGGCACCTGGCGGGAGGCGGCCAACAAGGAGGCCACCGTCCGACCCAGCGTGGACGAGTACGTCGAGCTGCGGCGGGCCACTTCGGCGGCCGAGGTGTCGTATCCGCTGGTGGAGTTCGTCGGCGGCCGGCCCCTGCCCGATCCCGTCTACCACCATCCGCTGCTGCGCCAGATCGCCCGCACCGGCAACGACCTGCTCTCCTGGTACAACGACCTGGCCTCGCTGGAGAAGGACCGGGCCACCTCGGGCGGGCACAACCTGGTCCTGGCGACACAGGTCGAGTGGGGCGTGTCGTCGGACGAGGCGGTGCGGCGGGTGGCCGAGCGCTGGCGCGAGTCGATGCGACGGTTCGTGGCGCTCCGCGCCGCCGTGCCGTCGTTCGGGCCGGCGTTGGACAAGGCCGTCACCGACCATCTCGACGGGGTCGCGTACGCCGTGCGCGGCACCATCGACTGGACCCTGGAGAGCGGCCGCTACCCGACGGCCGCCAGACCCTAGGGGCGCAGGTCGAGGCGGATCACCAGGTCGAGCAGGGCGAACACGAACAGCGCGATGCCGACGAACCCGTTGGCGGTGAAGAACGCCCGGTTGACCTTGCTGAGGTCGGTCGGGCTGACCACCAGGTGCTGGTAGGCGAACGCCACCGCGGTCAGCGCCAGGCCGACCCACCACAGCCAGCCGAACCCGATCAGCGCCCCGAACCACACGAACAGCCCGAAGGTGACCACGTGCGCGAGCGTCGAGGCGTGCAGCGCGAAGCGGCGCCCGTACCGGGCGGGCACGCTGTGCACGCCGATCCGCTGGTCGATCTCGGAGTCCTGGCAGGCGTAGATCAGGTCGAAGCCGCCGATCCAGAGCCCGACCGCCGCGCCGAGCACCCAGGCCGGCCCGGAGCCGTCCAGGGTGCCGGTGACCGCGAGCCAGGCGCCGACCGGGCCGACCGCCTGGGCGATGGCGAGGATGGCGTGCGGCCAGTTGGTGAACCGCTTGCCGTACGGGTAGACGACCAGCGGCACCACGGCGAGCGGCGCGAGCACCAGGCAGAGCGGGTTGAGCAGCGCGGCGGCGGCGAGGAACACCACGAGCGCGACGGCCGCGCCGGTCCAGGCCGTCCGCACGCTCACCGCCCCGGTGACCAGTTCCCGTCCGGCGGTACGGGGGTTCCGCGCGTCGATCCGCCGGTCGAGGATGCGGTTGGCGGCCATCGCGAACGTCCGCGCCCCGACCATCGCCACGGTGATCAGCAGCAGGTCGAGCCAGCGAACCCCGCCGCCGTCGACCTGCATGGCGGTCAGCGCGGACAGGTACGCGAAGGGGAGCGCGAACACGGAGTGCTCGATGGTGACGAGCTTGAGGAAGGACTTGACCCGGCCCGGCTTCTCCACCGGTGCGTCGAGAACGGCCATCAGATCCCGTACTCCTTCCAGCGCTTGTCGACCAGGGCGGTGACCTCGGGGGCCATGGTCATCTCCTCCGGCCAGCCGCGGGTGTAGCCCTCTGCCGGCAGCTTGCGGGTCGCGTCCACGCCCACCTTGCCGCCCCAGAACTGCTGGTACGACGAGTGGTCGAGGTGGTCCACCGGGCCCTCGGTGAGCAGCAGGTCCCGCGCGTAGTCGACGTTGCCGAAGGCGCGGAAGGCGACCTCGTTGTAGTCGTGCACGTCGCAGTCCTCGTCGACGATCACGATGAGCTTGGTGAGCGACATGAGGTGTGCGCCCCAGATCGCGTTCATGACCTTCTGCGCGTGCTTCGGGTAGCGCTTGCGGATCGACACGATCGCGCAGTTGTGGAACACCCCGGCGGCCGGCAGGTCGTAGTCGACGATGTCCGGGATCAGCAGCTTGAGCAGCGGCTGGAAGATCCGCTCAGTGGCCTTGCCGAGGCCGTGGTCCTCCTGCGGCGGCTTCGAGGTGATGATCGAGTGGTAGACCGGGTTCCGCTGCATGGTCATGGCCTCGATGTGCAGCACCGGGAACGGCTCGACCGGCGTGTAGAAGCCGGTGTGGTCGCCGAACGGCCCCTCGGGCAGCCGCTCGCCGGGCTCGAGGTAGCCCTCCAGCACGATCTGGGCGTGCGCCGGCACCTGCAACGGCACGGTGAGGCAGTCGACCATCTCCACCCGCTCGCCGCGCAGGAACCCGGCGAACAGGTACTCGTCGATGTCGCTGGGCAGCGGCGCGCTGGCCGCGTACGAGACGACGGGGTCGCAGCCGATCGCGACCGCGACCGGCAGGCGCTGCCCGAGCCGTTCGGCGACCGCGTGGTGGGCGGTGGAGTCCTTGTGGATCTGCCAGTGCATGCCGAGGGTGTTGCGGCCGTGCTGCTGGAGCCGGTAGAGGCCCAGGTTGCGCTTGCCGGTCTCCGGGTGCTTGGTGTGGGTCAGCCCGTAGTTGTGGAAGATCCCGCCGTCGCCGGGCCACACCTGCAGCCCCGGCAGCCGGCCCAGGTCGACGTCGTCGCCCCGGTAGACGACCTCCTGGCAGGGCGCGGTCTTGACCTTGCGCGGGGGCACCGACTTGAGCTGCATGACCTTGCCAAGGCCCTCGCGGATGCCGGACCAGCCGACCGGCAGCTCCGGCTTGATCAACGCGCCGATCCGCGCGCCGACCTCGTCCAGCGAGTCGACGCCGAGGGCCATCGCCATCCGCTTCTCGGTGCCGAACAGGTTGATCGCCACCGGCATCTCACCCCGGGTGGGGTGCTCGAACAGCAACGCCGGCCCGCCGGCGCGCACCGTGCGGGTGACCACCTCGCTGATCTCCAGGGTCGGGTCGACGGGGACGTCGACCCGAATCAGCTCCCCCGCGCGCTCCAGCGCCGCGAGGAAGTCCTTGAGATCGGTGTACGGGAAGCCACGAGCCATGTCGCCCAGTCTCCCGCACCGGGTGCGGCGCGGCCCACGCCGGGTGCTGTGAGACCCGCGACGACCCGCGACGACCCCGGCGAGCCCGACCTGCCCGGCGAGCCCGGCGACCCCCGGCCGGCCCGGTTGATCCACTCCTGTTTCCGGAAGTCGGGGTGTCCAGCGGCCTGGGACAGCCCGACTTCCGGAAACCCGAGTCGATCAACTTTCCAGCGCAGCGCGCGCAGGCATGGCCGTCGGTCGAGCGGGTAGCCGGGCAGCCGGCAGACGGGGGCGGCGGATGGCTGGCGATCGGGTTCCGGCGGGGTTCACCGAGCAACGGGCACGGGTCGGTCGGATGACCATGAACTATGTCCGGGGTGGCAGCGGCCCACCGCTGGTGCTGCTACACGGGTACCCGCAGTGTTGGTACATGTGGCGGCACCTGCTGCCCGAGTTGGGGCGATCCTTCGAGGTGGTCGCGCCCGACCTGCGCGGTTTCGGGGACAGCGACGCCCCGGCCGACGGGTACGACAAGAAGACCGTCGCCGCCGACCTGCACGGCCTGCTGGACCAACTCGGCCTGATCGGTGACCTGCGAGTGGTCGGGCACGACCTGGGGACGATGGTGGCGTACGCGTACGCCGCCGCCCATCCCGACCGGGTGAGCCGGTTGGCGCTCACCGAGGCGCCGATCCCCGACGAGAGCATCTACACGTTCCCGGCGCTCACCGCGGCCGGGCCGGCGGTGTGGAACTTCGGCTTCTTCACGCTCGACAACGGGCTGCCGGAGGAGCTGGTCCGTGGGCGGGAGTCGCTCTGGGTGGACCGGTTCACCGACGCCCTGATGGTGCACAAGGGCAGCATCGCCGCGCCGGACATCGAGGAGTTCGCCGGCCACCTGCGCGACCCGGCGCACCTGCGGGCGAGCTTCGCCCACTTCCGGGCGTTCGACCGGGACATCGCCGACAACGCGACGTACCGGGCCACGAAGCTCACCATGCCGGTGCTGGCCGTCGGCGCGTCGGCCAGCCTCGGCGGTCAGGTCGCCGAGCAGGTACGCCGGTACGCCGACACCGTTCGCGGCGAGGTGATCGACGACTGCGGGCACTGGCTGTACGAGGAGCGCCCGGACGAGATGCTCGCCCTGCTGCGCGACTTCCTCGCGGCCTGAGCCCGAGCCCCGGGGTAGGTCAGCGGGCGCGGGCCAGGCGGCCTGAGCCCGAGCCCCGGGGTAGGTCAGGGGGTGCGGGCCAGCTCGACGAAGGCACGCCAGGCGGCCGGGCTGAAGGTAAGCACGCCGCCGTCGGGGTCCTTCGAGTCGCGGACGTGCACCCGGCCGGGCAGGTTGTCGGCGACCTCGACGCAGGCGCCGCTGTTGTTGCCGCTGCGGGTGGACTTGCGCCAGTGGGCTCCGGTCAGATCCATGGCTTCACGATCTCCTCGAGCAGGTCGATGGACTGCTGCCGGGGCAGCGCGTCGCTGCGCAGACTCTCCCACCTTCCGAGCAGGGTCGCCACCTCGTTGTTCTCGTCGACGGCGGTGCCGCCGGTCTGGTTGTCGAGGAAGCCGAGCCAACTGCCGTCGGCGGTGCGGCCGAGGATGAACGGCCCGAACATGCCGGCGTGCAACCCGACCGCCTGGGGCAGTACGTGCACCCGGATGTGGGGGCGGCGGGCACACGCCACCAGGTGCCGGAGCTGGCCGGCCAGCACACCGGCGCAGCCCTCCGCGAAGCGTCGCAGGGCGGCCTCGTCGATCACGGCGGTGAGCTGCGGCGGGTGCTCCCGATCCAGGATCGTCTGCCGTTCCAGCCGGGCGGCCACCAGCTCCTCCACCCGCTCGGCGGTGAGCCCCAGATCGAGCCGGAACACCGCGCGGGCGTAGTCGGCGGTCTGCAACAGCCCGGGAACCATCGTCGCTTCGAAGCACCGCAACTGGGTGGCCACCCGCTCGACCTCCAACCAGGGGCGGAACCACACCGGCTCGGCGTGCCGGCGACCCAGCTCGCGGAGCGAGACCAGCAGGCCGCCGGTGTCGAGCACCTCGTCGGCCCGGGTCAGGTACGCCAGGTTGGGCACCGTCTGGCCCACCTCGACCGACGACACCATGGACGGTGAGTAGTGCGCCCGTTTGCCGTACTCCTCCTGGCTGAGCCCGGCCGCGAGCCGGGACCGCCGGAGCTGGTCTCTGATCATCTCCGCTGTGGACAGTGTCGTGGTCACCGCGCCTCACCTTCCGCTGCCGAACAGGGTCACATCGGCCCTTCTGGCGCAAGGTAGCGAAACCGCGACCCTGAGTCAGCCCTCTACCGGCATGTTGCGGTAACGCGGTTCGGTCAGGCGGCCGGGGTCCAGGCGTGAGCGGCCAGTGGCGGGTCGAGCGGCGCGCGGGTGAGCCGGTTGGCGAAGGTGGACATGGTGTACGCCCCGACGCCGAGCACCACGTCCAGCGCCTGCCGGGGCTGGTAGCCGGCGGCCAGGAAGGCCTCCAGCTCCTCGTCGGGCACCGCGCCCCGGTGCTTGAGCACGGCCAGCGTGAACTGGCGCAGCGCTTCCAGTCGCGGCTCGGGCAGGGCGGTGTTGGCGCGCATCGCGGCGATCAGCTCGGCGGAGGCACCGAGTCGGGTCAGCGTGCCGGTGTGCAGGGCGACGGTGATGTGGCATTCGTTTGCGGTGGCCACCGCGAGGACGACCACCTCCCGCTCCAGCGGCGGGAGGTCGGTCTGCTCGAAGCCCGCGTTCGCGGCGAGGAAACCGGCGAGCAACTGGGGTGACTCGGCCATCAGCGCCACCGGGGCGGGCAGGAAGCCGAAGCGGTCGCGTACCCCCTCGATGGTCGGATGCGCGGCGGGCGGTGCGGTCTCGGCGGTGTGGGCGGTGAAGACGGACATGGGCGCCTGCCTTAAGATAGTCAACGTGGTTGACGAAATAGTAAACGTGGTTGTCCAACGTGGCAAGCCCTGAGCCGACCCGGCCCGGCTTCCAGCTCCCGCTGCTGCTGCTGGCCGGCTTCCGCACGCTGATCGACGACCTGCACGCCGAACTGGCTCGCGAGGGGCATCCCGACCTGCGCCCGCTCCATGGGTTCGTGCTCCAGGCCGTGGGCATCGACGGCACCACCGCCAGCGAGCTGGGGCAACGACTGGGCATCTCCAAGCAGGCCGCCGGCAAGACCGTCGACCGGCTGGTCGCCGTCGGCTATCTGGAACGGGTCGACGACCCCGCCGACGCCCGCCGACGGCTGGTCCGGATGACACCGCGCGGCGTCGACGGGCTCCGTCGCTCGGCCGAGATCTTCGATCGACTACGGGAACGCTGGGCCGCGACCCTGGGCCAGGATCGCGTGGCCGCGATCGAGGACGACCTGAGCACGATGGCCGCCACCAACTGGTTCCGCCTCGACATGCCGGGCTGGTTCGGCGGCTGACTCAGATCGACAACCGGTGATCACGCCAGGACCGATCGACTGATCGAAAACTGTCATAGGTGATCCCTAGGATCAGGGGTGCCGGTCGGGCTGAAGTGACGCCGACCGGTCCCCCTCACCAAGGAGATCGATGAGATCTGTGCGTGTTTCACGGGGCAGGCTCCTGCGCGGCTTCACCGCGCTCATCGTGGGCGCCGCGACGGTCGGTGTGGCCGCCACGCCGGCCCTGGCGCAGGACGATCCCGGTTGGGTCGAGGCCCAGCTCTACGACGCCACCGTCGGTGCCCCGGGCGCTCCCGCTCGGACGGTTCCGCTGACCCTCACCAGCACGGGCGCGACCCAACCGCGGGTGACCCTCGACCTGGGCGGCCTGGCCGGCGTCGCCACCGCCACCTTCCCCGCCGCATGTGTCACCGAGGGCACATCGGTCACCTGCCCGATGCCGGCCGACGCCACCGAGGAGTTCGGCACCGTCACCGGCACCGTGCCAGTCGTGTTCCGGGCCGCGCCCGGGGCGGCCGACGGGGCGACCGGCGCCATCGCCTACACGGCGCTCGGCGAGCAGACCGAGCCGTCCACCCAGCAGGCGACGCTGACCGTGCGGTCCGGGCCCGACCTGCTCGACATGGTCGACGAGCACGTCGACGGCGTCGACGTGGGTGACACGCGCGCCGCCCCGGTGGCCGTGGTCAATGCCGGCGACCAACCGGCCGTCGACCTGCGGCTCACCATGCGCTTCCCGGTGGGCCTCGTCCCGGCCACCTACCGCAACTGCCGCTACGGCACCGACCAGGTGCTCGCCACCGTGGTGGTCTGCACCGTACGGGGCACGTTCGCGCCCGGCCAGCGGCACGAGCTGCGCGGCGGGCTCGCCACCACGGTCGGCCCGGCCACCCTCGGCGACAAGCGGATCACCCAGATCGTGGAGCCGCTGGCGACCGCCGGCCCTCTCCCGAGCGGTGTACGGCTCACGCGCCGCGAGGGCGACCAGGCACTGCGGCTCCGGCCGGTCGGAAAGCCGCTCGGCGTGATCCCGGTCGAGGTGGACGGCATCGGCGGGCAGACCTACCTGCGTGCGGTGCACGGCGCCTTCGACGTCGTCGCCCAGGGCGCCGCCATCACCGGTGCGGTCGGCGACACCGTCCAGGTCACCGTGGGCCTCCGTAACGAGGGGCCGGGCGTACCGGACGGCACGATCTCCGGCGACACGGTCGGCGCGTTCTACTTCACCCCGCCCGCCGGCGTCACCGTGGTGGGCAGCCCGCGCTGCTGGCAGACCGGCAGTGAGGAGGAGGAGAACGGCGACGACGCCCCGAAGACCTGGTACTGCGACGGAGGGAGGGCCGTGTTCACCGCTGGGACCAGCAACACGGTCACCTTCGACCTGCGGATCGACAGCCTCTCCGGGACGCCCGGCGAGGTCCAGCGATACGGCAGCTTCCCGCGGGTGGACGACAACCCGACCAACGACGTCGCCCCGGTCAGCGTGAGCTGACCACACGCACCATGACGACGCGGGCCGGTCACGGACGATTCCGTGGCCGGCCCGCGCTGCGTTGTCAGGTCAGTTCAGCCCGCCGTACGAGTGCAGGCCGGTGAAGAAGATGTTCACGCCGAACAGGTTCATCAGCATGGTGAGGAAGCCGAGCACGGCGATCCAGGTGGCCACGTTGCGCTTCACGCTGGGCGTGGCCCGCGCGTGCAGGTAGCCGGCGTAGACCACCCAGGAGATGAACGCCCAGGTCTCCTTCGGGTCCCAGCCCCACGGCCGACCCCAGGCGGCCTCGGCCCAGATCGCGCCGGCGATCACCGCGAACGTGAAGATCGGGAAGGCGAACGCGTGCAGCGCGAACGTCAGCCGCTCCAGGCTCACCGCGGCGGGCAGCCGCTTCGCGAGGGTGTACGGGAAGCTCCGCTTGCCCTGCTCGTACCCGTTGCGCATGAGGAAGCCGACGGCCGGCACCGCGCCGAGCAGGAAGATGCCGGACGCGAAGACGATGGTCGACACGTGGATGACGAACCAGTACGAGTTCAGCGCCGGCACCAGCGGCACGATCGGCACGTACAGGACCAGCTCGGCGGTGGCCACCAGCAGCACCATGACCAGGGTGAGGAACAGCCCGAGCTTGCGCAGCGACGGCCGCTTCCAGAGCACCACCAGCCAGGCCGCGACCCCGATGAACGTCACCGTGAGCACGAATTCGTACATGTTGCCCCACGGCATGCGGTCGGCCGCGAGACCACGGGTGACCAGCGCCGCGAGGTGCAGTACGGCGGCGAGCGCGGTGGCCGCCACGGCGACCAGCCCGGCGATCCGCGCCCGGTTGGCCGAGCCGTCGACGGTCGGTGGTGCCGACGCGGGCGGCTCCGGGATGACGCCACCGCCACCGCCGACCCCCGCCCCCACCAGCTCGCGGGTGGGCGACGCCACGGCGGCCCGGGTACGCGCGTTGCCCAACGCGTACTCGACGGCGTGGCTGATCATCGCGATCAGATACGTCAGGATCGCGAAGGTCACCAGATTGTCGGAGAGCGCGGACATCACTCGGTCCCTTCTCGCACACCGGCCGGGCCACCGGATTCGGTGTCGGCACCGGCCCGCTCAGCCGCCCGTTCGTCCCCGTTCACGGCGGCGACCAACTGGGCGAACTCGTCGGCGAACCCTGGATAGTCGGTGCGCGGCAACCCACCGGCCTCCATCAAGCTACTACCGCCTGTCGGAGATCCATCAGCGGGGTCGGCCGGCAGCACCCGGAACCACACCCGGCGACGCCGCCCGAACAGCGAGCCCATCAGCCCGACCAGCAGCACACCGCAGCTCACCAGCAGCGGCGTCGAGCCGGGGTCGTGCCGGACGGAGAGCGTCACGTACCGCTCGGTGCCGAGGAACTCGACCGTGGTGCCGTCGTCAAGCGTCCACTTCTCGCCCTTGCGGAGCAGCTTGCTGCCAACTTCCTTGACCTTGCCGTTGCGCACCTGCCGCTGGTCGAGCTGGTAGACCGAGCCGGGGATGCCGGCGTCCATGCCGAGGTTGCCCCGGTAGGCGACCAGGTTCAGCGCCGGGTTGCGCTCGGTCGGGTACTCGGAGCGGACGAACGGCGGCTGCTGCGGCGCCGTGGGCAGGTAGATGCCGGTGAACGCCATCTGCTCACCCGGCACCCGCTTGCCGGTCGCCGGATCGACGTTCGCGTCCGGGAAGGCGGCCAGCCCTTCGCTGGTCAGGCCCATGTCACCGGTGGTCAGGAACGGTTCGTCACTGACCTGGCTGTTGCCGTACCGGTCGGTGTAGCGAATCACCGGGGCGTACCCGTGGCCGAGCAGGTAGACGCTCGCGTCGGCGAGGCGCAGCGGCGAGTTGACCGAGAAGTCCGCGCTGCGGGTCGGCTCGTCGGGGCCGTCCACGGTCACCCGGGCGTTGAAGAACTCCGGCTGACCGGACGGCAGGAACCGGGCCTGGAAGTCGTCCAGCCGCAGGCAGAAGCGGGGCAGGTCGGCGGTGTCGACGCGGGGGCCGAGCTTGGCCTCGGCGTACTGCTGGCGCGTGTTGCAGAACGCGTTGTCCGCGCCCGCCACCAGCAGGCGGTTGCCGCTCCACCCGTACCAGGAGCCGAGCGCGACGCCGATCAGCACCGCGATGAGCGAGGTGTGGAACAGCAGGTTGCCGGTCTCCTTGAGGTAGCCCTTCTCGGCGGAGACCTCATTGCCGCGTACCTCGACCCGCCAACGGCGCTTGCGCAGCACCTCGGCGACCGCGTCCACGCCGCCGGCCGGGGCGGGCAGCGTGGTGTGCTGCGGCAGCCGGGCCATCCGCCTGGGCGCGACCGGTGGCCGGGACCGCAGCGCCCGGAAGTGGTCGCGCAGGCGGGGCGTGATGCAGCCGATCAGCGACGTGAACAGCAGCAGGTAGATGGCGGAGAACCAGACCGAGCCGAAAACCTCGAACGCGCCGATCCGGTCCAGCCGGGGCGCCCAGTCCGGGTGGTCGACGAAGTACTGGTTGACCTTCTCCGGGCTGATCCCGCGCTGCGGCAGCACCGATCCGGGGATCGCGGCGATCGCCAGCAGGAAGAGCAGGATCAGGGCCGTACGCATGCTGGTGAGCTGCCGCCATGAGTTGCGCAGCAGGGCCAGCAGCCGGCTGGGCCGGCGGCGCGGCGCCGGGGCCTCGGCCTCCGGGCGCTCGTCGACGACCGTCATATGCTCACCTCGCCCACCCCGACGGTGGTCTGCAACCAGATCACGAAGCTCTGCCATCCACCGGTGACCAGCGCCAGGCCGATCAGGATGAGCAGCGCGCCGCCGACCCGGGTGACCCAGCGGCTGTTGCGCCGGATGGCGCGGAAGACCCCGAGCAGGCGTTCGAAGCCCAGCCCGAAGACGACGAACGGTATCCCCAACCCGAGGCAGTACGCCACGGCGAGCACCACGGCCCGGTCGCTCTGACCGCTGGTGGCCGCCATGCCCATCACCGCGCCGAGCGTCGGGCCGGTGCACGGCACCCAGCTGAGCGCGAACACCGCGCCGAAGACCGGTGCGCCGAGCAGGCCGGCCGACGGCAGGCGGGAGATCCGGAACTCGCGTTGCAGCGCCGGAATCATCCCGAGATAGCCCAGGCCAAGCACGATGATCAGCACGCCGACGACGATCTCCAACTGCCGCTCGTAGTCGAAGAAGACCCGACCGATGCCGGCGAACAGGATCGCGGTGGCCACGAAGACCACGGTGAAGCCGGCGATGAAGAGCAGCGTCCCGGCGAGCACCCGGCCCTTGACCGCGGCCGTCGTGGTCCGCTCGCGTACGGCGACGCCTCCACCACCGTCGGCCGAGGCGTTAGGAAGGGCCCCTTCCTCTACCTCAGGCGTTAATAAGGTGCCCTTCCTTGCGTGGCCCTCCAGGTCGGCGCCGGCTAGTCCGGTGACGTACGACAGGTAGCCCGGCACCAGCGGCAGCACGCACGGAGACAGGAAGCTCACCAAACCGGCGAGCGCCGCCGCGCCGATGGCGAGCACCAGCGGCCCGCTCTGGGCCAGCTCCTTGAACGTCTCGCCCATCAGTTCGACGCCGGCTTCTCAGCCGCGATCTCGTCCACGATCGGCCGCAGCTCGTCCTGGGTCACCGCACGGCGGATCACCGAGGCGACCCGTCCATCCCGGTCGAGCACCACGGTCGCCGGGACGGTGTTCGGCGGGATGTCCAGGCCGAGCGCCAACCGGCTGGCCGGGTCGAAGAGGCTCGGATAGGTGACCCGGCCCTCTTCGAACGCCTTGGCCTTGTCCCGCGAATCCTGCACGTTGATGCCGAGGAAGGTCACCCCGGAGCCCTTGGTGGCCTGGTAGACGGCTTCCAGGTCGTCGGCCTCGGCCCGGCAGGGCGCACACCAGGAGCCCCAGAAGTTGACCACCACGACCTGGCCCCGGGCCTGGGTGACGTCGTAGTTGCCGCCGAGGAGCAGCTCCCCGCCGAGCTTCGGAGGAGCCGAGCGCTGATCGGGCGCGCACTCGATGATGCCGCCGGAGGTGGTCGAGCAGGTCTTCTCCTGCCCCTTCGCCGACGTACAGCCGGCCAGCGCCACCGTGGCGACGGCAGCGAGCAGAGCGGCGGTCCACCTCCGGGCGGTCATCAGGCCCCCTTGGCCGTCCGGGCTGTCGCGGAGAGAGCGACGAGGTGCGCGGCCGGCTCGCTGTAGCCGATGCCCACCACCTTCGCGTCGTCGAAGTGGAACGACGTGAGGCTCGCGAGCCCGCACTGGCGCTTGCGCGGGTCGTGCCAGAGTCGCTTGCGCTCGACGTAACGACGCAGGGTCCAGATCGGGAGCTGGTGCGACACCAGCACCGCCTCGCGCCCCTCGGCGGCGACCCGGGCGGCGTGCACGGCCGCGAACATCCGCTCGGCGATCACCCGGTACGCCTCACCCCAGGACGGCGTCACCGGGTCGCGCAGCACCCACCAGTTGCGCGGGTCGCGGAACGACCCGTCGCCCGGGGAGACCTTCTTGCCCTCGAACCAGTTGGCGCTCTCGATCAGCCGCTCGTCCACCCCGACCGGCAGCCCGAACTGGGCGGCGATGGGCTCGGCGGTCTGCTGGGCGCGCTCCAACGGACTGGCCACCACGTGCACGATCTCCCGCTCGGCGAGACCCTGCGCGGCGGCCTTGGCCATCTGCACACCCAGCTCGGAGAGGCGGAAACCGGGCAGCCGCCCGTACAGGATCTGGTCGGGGTTGTGCACCTCGCCGTGCCGGAGCACGTGGACCACCGTCTTCGCCACTGCTTGTTACCCCCCGTGACCAGCGGCTGCCGCCGCGTTCGCCGCCGTCGGCAGCGCGGCGGCGATGTGCTCCAGAGCGGCGTCGTCGATCGCCGCCGACACGAACCACGACTCGAACGCGCTCGGCGGCAGGTAGACGCCGGCGGCGAGCATCGAGTGGAAGAACGCCTTGAACGCCGGCACCTGCTGGGTGCGCGCGCTGTCGTAGTCGACCACGTCGGCGTCCGTGAAGAAGATGGAGAACATGCTGCCCGCGTACGACAGGAAGTGCGGGACCCCGGCGGCGGCCAGCGCGTCGGACGCCAGCTTGCCCACGACGGCGGCCGTGTCGTCGAGCTTGCGGTAGAGCGCGTCGTCGGCGAGCCGCAGGGTCGCCAGACCGGCGGCGCAGGCCAGCGGGTTACCGGAGAGCGTCCCGGCCTGGTAGACCGGGCCGGCCGGCGCGAGACGCGCCATGATGTCCGCGCGCCCGCCGAACGCCGCGGCGGGCAGGCCACCACCCATGACCTTGCCGTACGTCCACAGGTCCGCGTCGGAAGCGTCGAGGCCGTGCCACCCGGCGCGGGAGACCCGGAACCCGGTCATCACCTCGTCGACGACGAGCAGCGCGCCGTGCGCGTGGGCGATCCGGGCGAGCTGCTGGTTGAAGCCGTCGCGGGGGGCCACCACGCCCATGTTGCCGGCGGCGGCCTCGGTGATCACGGCGGCGATGTGCGGGCCCTCGGCGGCGAACGCCTCCTCGACGGCCCGGATGTCGTTGTACGGCAGCACGATCGTCTCGCTGGCCGCCGCGCCGGTGACGCCCGGCGAGTCGGGCAGGCCGAGGGTCGCCACGCCGGAACCGGCGGAGGCGAGCAGCGCGTCGACGTGACCGTGATAGCAACCCGCGAACTTGACGATCTTGGAGCGGCCGGTGAAGCCACGGGCCAGCCGGATCGCCGACATGGTCGCCTCGGTGCCGGAGTTGACCAGGCGGACCTGCTCCACCGGCGTCCGGTCGACGATCTCGGCGGCCAACTCCACCTCGCCCGGCGTGGGCGTGCCGAAGCTGGTGCCCCGGGCGGCGGCCGTCTGCACGGCGTCCACCACCTCCGGGTGGGCGTGCCCGAGGATCAGCGGACCCCACGAGCACACCAGGTCGACGTAGCGGCGACCGTCGGCGTCGTACAGCCACGGGCCCTCACCACGGACCATGAAGCGCGGGGTGCCGCCAACGGCCTGGAAGGCGCGCACGGGGGAGTTGACCCCGCCGGGCACGATGGCGCGGGCGCGGTCGAACAGGGCCTCGGAGGCCGGCGCGTCGGCCGGGTAGCGGCCAGATCCGGCGGAAACGATGTCGGTCACGATGCCGCCATTGTGTCAGCGCCGGACGGTCAACCAGCAGCCACCCCGGGCGAGGGTTACCGGGCTCACCCAGCTCCGGTGCCCGATGGGCCGGCTCGTCGCCTCGACAGGCCGGGTCGGCTGGATCGCGCTAGGCTGACCGAGTGGATCGTGCCGAACTGTCCATCACGCTACACCGGACGGGTGACGAAGCAGTGCTTCGCCTGGCCGGTGAGATCGACATGCTCACGGCCGCCCAGCTCAGCACCGTGGTCAACGAGGTGCTGGCCGATCCGCCCCCGCGGATCGTGCTCGACCTCGGCGGCGTCACCTTCTGCGACTCGCAGGGCCTGGGCACGCTCGTGGTGCTCAGCCGCAAGGCCAGCCACGCGCAGAGCCTGCTGATGCTCACCCACGTCGGTGACTTCCTGATCCGCGTCCTGGACATCACCGGCCTACGCAGCGCCCTGATGATCAAAAACGACCAACCCACCGGCTAACCCCACCCCCCTCCGGCCCCCCGGACCCCCGGACATCCCTGTTGATCAAGAGGTTTGCGTCAGAAATCGCGCTTCCGCTGACGCAAACCTCTTGATCAACGCGCGCTTCAGGGGGTGGGGATGTCTCGGGTTTGGAAGGTCTTCAGGGCCAGGGTTAACAGGGTGGCTGCTGCTGCGCTCAGGGCCAGCAGGGGGAGCGCTGTCCAGTTGTCGTTCAGGACCTGGGGGGTGTGGCTGAACGGGGAGATGTCCAGGACCCATTGGCTCAGGTCCAGGATCGCGCCGATCTGACCCAGCAGCAGGCAGCCGGCGAGCACCGCCCAGGCCGCCCACGAGAACCGGGGCAGCCAGCCCACCAGCAGCGCCGTCAGCCCCGCGAGGACCCACGCCGCCGGAACCTGGACCAGCCCCACGCCGAGCATCCGGGGCACCTCGCCGCCGACGTCACCGACGCTGAGGCCGTACGACAGTCCCGTCGCCGCCCCCGTCACGGCTAGCACCACCACCGGGCCGAGCAGCGCGAAGGCCAGGTGCGCCGCCAGCCAGCGGACCCTGCTCACCGCCGTGGCGAGCAGCGGTTCGGCCCGCCCGGCCGTCTCCTCCGCCCGCGCCCGCAGCGCAGCCTGGATGCCGTACCCGGCGGCGGCCAGCGCGGTCAGGCTCAACGTGCTGCCGAGGTACGCCTCGGCCAACGTCGACGACCCACCCAGCCGGGCCAGCAGCTCGGCGACCTGCTCGTTGCCCTGCACCGCGTCGCCGGCCGCGTCCGCCGCGCCGCCGAGCACCAGACCGAGCAGCCCGAAGCCGATCGCCCAGCCGAGCAACTGGCCCCGGTGCAGCCGCCAGGCCAGGCCGAACGGTCCGGCCAGGGCGCCGCCCGCAGTCGCCGGACCGAGCCGGGGCGGCAGCACGCCGGCACCCACGTCCCGGCGTACCGAGACGGGGTACGCGACGAGCGCCACCGCCACACTGAACAGCACCGGCAGCAGCAGCACCCACCATCGCTCGCCGGCGAAGGCCCGCCCCCGGGGCGCCCAGCCGAGCGGGGAGATCCAGCTCAACCATTCGGCACGTCCGCCACTGCCACCGGAACCTCCGGCGTCGCCGCCGAGGCGCAGCGCGAACGCCAACCCGAGCACGCCCAGCCCGATGCCGCGCGCCCCGCCGGCGCTCTGGGTGAGCTGCGCGGCAAGGCCGCCGACCGTGGCGAAGGCGATGCCGGTCATGGCCACGCCGGCGCCGAAGAGCAGCGATCCGGCCCCAGGCAGGCCCGCCGCGACCAGGCCGCCGGCGATGAGCAGGCCGAGCAGCAGATTCGCGGCGTACGTGACCAGCAGCGCCGCGGTCAGCCCGGCGTACCGGCCGAGGACCGATGCGCCCAGCAACTCCCGCCGGCCGGCCTCCTCCTCGGTGCGGGTGTGTCGTACCACCGTCAGCACGCTCGCCAGGGCGGCGACCAGGGCGAACAGCCCGGCCCGCTGGACGGTGAGCGCGCCAGTGCTGTCGCCGTACACCGGACCGAGCAGCGCGACGATCGACGGGTTGCTCGCCGTGCCGGCCAGGTAGGCGGCCCGCTCGGCGGCGGTCGGATAGAGGCCGGTGTACGCGCCGGCGTAGCTGGCCGGCAGCACGGCCAGCGGAAGGATCCAGATGGGCAGCACGATCCGGTCCCGCCGCAGGATCAGGCGCACCAGGTGTCGGGTGCCGGTGAACGCGGTCATGATCCCACCTGCTCGGCCTGGTAGTGCCGCAGGAACAGCTCCTCCAACGTCGGCGGTTGGCTGACCAGGCTGCGTACGCCGATCTCGGTGAGCCGACGGAGCGCGCTGTCCAGCGCGGCGTCCTCCACGTCGAAGCGCACCCGCTGCCCGTCCACCCGCAGGTCGTGCACGCCGGTGAGCTGACCCAGCCCGTCCACCGGACCGGTCAGCTCGGCCTCGATCGAGGTGCGCCGCAGGTGCCGCAGTTCGCTCAGGGTGCCGGTCTCCACGTCCCGCCCGTTGCGGATGATCGTCACCCGGTCGCAGAGCGCCTCCACCTCGGCCAGGATGTGGCTGGAGAGCAGCACGGTGCGGCCGTCGGCTTTCGCCCGGCGTACCCAGTGCTGGAAGACCTCCTCCATGAGGGGGTCCAGGCCGGACGTCGGCTCGTCCAGGATGAGGAGTTCGGCATCCGACGCGAGGGCGGCCACCAGGCCGACCTTCTGCCGGTTGCCCTTGGAGTACGTCCGGCCCTTCTTGCGGGGATCCAGCTCGAAGGAGTCGAGCAGTTCGGCCCGGCGGGCCGGGTCGAGCCCGCCGCGCATCCGGCCGAGCAGGTCGATGACCTCGCCGCCGGAGAGGTTGGGCCAGAGCGTCACGTCGCCCGGCACGTACGCCAGCCGGCGGTGCAGGGCCACCGCGTCGCGCCACGGATCGCCCCCGAGCAGGCGGACGACCCCCGCGTCCGTCCGCAGCAGACCGAGGAGCGCCCGAATGGCCGTCGACTTGCCAGCGCCGTTCGGCCCGAGGAAGCCGTGCACCTCGCCGGCGCGGACAGTCAGGTCCAGACCGTCGAGCGCCCGGACGCGGCCGAAGGTCTTGACCAGGCCGGACACTTCAATCGGAGTTTCCATATATCGGAAGCTACACTCGTTTCACAAAGTTGTGAAGACAGTGTGAGCGGGGCACCATCGGTGCCCACGAACCATGCGGGAGGGGCAGAGATGGCAGCGGCCGACGGCCACGACCCGGTGCACCTCTTCGTCGAACGGATGGCCCTCACGTTCGCCGAGGTCGGCTTCCCGCGGATGGCCGCCCGGGTGCTGTTCACCGTGATGAGCGCGGACGATCCGCTGACGGCCGCCGAGATCGGCGAACGGCTCGGAGTCAGCGCGGCGGCGGTCAGCGGCGCGGTCCGGTACCTCACCCAGTTCGGCATGCTGATCCGCGAGCCGGTCCCCCGCTCCCGCCGCGACCGTTACCGGATGCCGGAGAACCCCTGGTACGAGGGGACCATCACGAAGACCGCGATCTACAAGACGTTCATCGACGTGGCCGAGGGCGGCGTCGGGGCCCTCGGCGCGGAGACGCCGGCCGGCGAACGGGTGGCCGAGATGCGCGACTTCTTCATCTTCGTCCAGGGAGAGATCGACTCACTGGGCGAACGCTGGCGCGTCCGCCGAGCCCAGACCGGCCACCTGCGCCCCGGCGAGTCAGGCTGAGCTGCCCCAGCGGGCCTGCTCCAGCAGCTCCACCGCACGGTCCCGCGCCTCGGAGTCGTCGGAGCGCAGCAGGGTGGTGGCCTCGTCCACCGCGTCGGTGAGTCGCCGCCACTGCGCGTCACGCTCCCGCACCAGGTCCGACTGGGCGGCCAACTGCCGGGTCTTCACCCACAGCTCGACGAAGACCGACACCTTGGCCCGCAGCACCCACGGGTCGAACGGCTTGGTCAGGTAGTCCACGGCGCCCACCTGGTAGCCCCGCAGAGCGAGCTGGGCGTCCCGGTCGGCGGCGGTGAGGAAGATGATCGGCACGTGCCGGGTGCGCTCCCGGCGCTTGATGTGACTGGCCGTCTCGAAGCCGTCCATGTCCGGCATCTGCGCGTCCAACAGGATCACCGCGAAGTCGTCCACCAGCAACTGCTTGAGCGCCGCCTCGCCACTCTCCACGGCCACCGACTGGACCGGCAGGCCCTGGAGGATCGCCTCCAGGGCCATCAGGTTCTCCCGGCGGTCGTCCACGAGCAGCGCCTTGGCCATCTGGGTCACGAAGTCTCCTCGGTGCGGCTGCCGCTGATCCAGGACGACATCAGCTCGATCAGGTCGTCGAGGTCGACCGGCTTGGTGATGTAGTCGCTTCCTCCGGCCGCGAGCGCCGACTCGCGGTCGCCCGGCATCGCCTTCGCGGTCAGGAAGACGACGGGGAGATCGGCGAACCGGTGGTTACGCCGGATCTGACGGGTCGTCTCGTACCCGTCCTGGTCGGGCATCATGGCGTCCATCAGCACGATGTCCACCTCCGGATGCTCGGCCAGCAGGCGGACGCCGTCCGCCCCGTTGTCCGAGTACAGCACGGTCATGCCGTGCAGCTCCAACGCGCTGGTCAGAGCGAAGACGTTGCGCACGTCGTCGTCCACGATCAGCACCGTGGCCCCGTCCAACTGCCGGGTGGCCGGCGCCTCCGGCCGCTCCGGCAACAGCTCCAGCGGCGGCATGAGCAGCGACGACGGGAGGCCGGCGCGCTGTGGCGACGGCGGCTGCGGCGCGACGACCGCGTCCGGAGCGAGGACCTGGGGTACGAACAACGTGAACGTCGAGCCCTGCCCGGGCGCCGACGAGACGGTGATCGTGCCGCCGATCAGTCGCGCCAGGTCCCGGCTGATCGACAGACCCAGACCGGTGCCGCCGTAGCGGCGGCTGGTCGTGCCGTCCGCCTGCTGGAACGCCTCGAAGATGATCGACAGCTTGTCGTCGGAGATGCCGATCCCGGTGTCGATCACGGTGAACGCGATCACCTGCTGGGCGTTCGTCAGCGCCGGCACGTCGAACACCGCGTTCGGCGCGGCCGGGGCGATCCGCAACGTCACCGCGCCGTTGTCGGTGAACTTCACCGCGTTGGAGAGCAGGTTGCGCAGGATCTGCTGCAACCGCTGCGCGTCGGTCACCAGCGCCGGCGGCAGATCCTTGCTGACGCGTACCTGGAAGTCGAGATTCTTCTCCTCGGCCTGCGGCGCGAACGCCTGCTCGACGAAGCCGCGCAGCTCGGTGAAGCGGATCTCGGTCGGCTCGACGTCCATCCGGCCCGCCTCGATCTTGGACAGGTCGAGGATGTCGTCGATCAGCCGCAGGAGGTCGGAGCCGGAGCCGTGGATCGTCCGGGCGAACTCGATCTGCTTCGGGCTGAGGTTCTGCTCCGAGTTCTCCGCGAGCAGGCGGGCCAGCAGCAGCAACGAGTTCAGCGGCGTACGCAGCTCGTGGCTCATGTTGGCCAGGAACTCCGACTTGTACGCCGACGCCCGGGTGAGCTGCTGCGCCTTCTCCTCCAGACCGAGGCGGGCCAGCTCGATCTCCCGGTTCTTGGTCTCGATGTTGCCCTTCTGCTCGGAGAGCAGGGTGGCCTTCTCCTCCAGCTCGGCGTTGGTGCGCTGCAACTCCGCCGACTGCTCCTGCATCTCGTGCGCCAGCCGCTGCGACTGGGCCAGCAGCTCCTCCGTACGCCGGTTGGCCTGGATGGTGTTGACCGCGATGCCGATGGTGAGCACCAACCGCTCCAGGAACGACAGGTGCAGCTCGGAGAAGGCGGACACGCTGGCGAACTCGATCACCCCGAGCAACTCCCCCTCGAACAGCACGGGGAGCACCACCAGGTCGGTCGGGGGTGTCTCGGCCAGACCGGAGCGCAGCGTGAGGCGGCTGTTCGGTGGGGCGCTGACCCGGATCGTCCGACGCGAGAGGGCGGTCTGCCCGACCAGCCCCTCACCCGGCCCGAAGGTCACGTCGTGCCCCCGCGCCACATAGCCGTACGACGAGGTCAACCGCAGCCGCATGCTGCCGTCGGTGTCGTCGGCCAGGAAGAACGCGCCGAGCTGCGCGTCGACCAGCGGCGTCACCTCGGTCATGATCATGCGGCAGACCTCGCCGAGGTCGCGTTGGCCCTGCAACAGGCCTCCGATGCGGGCCAGGTTGGAGTCCAGCCAACCCTGCTCGGCGTTCTTCTTGGTCGTCTCCCGGAGGGTGACGATCATCTGGTTGATGTTGTCCTTCAGCTCGGCGACCTCGCCCTGCGCCTTGACGGCGATCCGCTGGGTCAAGTCGCCCCGGGTCACCGACGTGGACACCTGGGCGATGGCCCGTAGCTGGGTGGTCAACGTCGAGGCGAGCTGGTTGACGTTCTCGGTGAGGTCGCGCCAGGTGCCGGACACGCCCTTGACCTGCGCCTGACCACCCAACTTGCCCTCGATGCCGACCTCGCGGGCCACCCGCGTGACCTCGTCGGCGAACGACGAGAGCTGGTCCACCATCGTGTTGACGGTCGACTTCAGCTCCAGGATCTCGCCCTGGGCGTCCACGGTGATCTTCTGGCTCAGGTCGCCCTTCGCCACGGCCGTGGTCACCGAGGCGATGTTGCGGACCTGGCTGGTCAGGTTCGACGCCATCGAGTTCACGTTGTCCGTCAGGTCCCGCCAGGTGCCGGACACGCCCTTGACCTGCGCCTGACCGCCGAGCTTGCCCTCGGTGCCCACCTCGCGGGCCACCCGGGTCACCTCGTCGGCGAACGACGAGAGCTGGTCCACCATCGTGTTGACCGTCGACTTCAGCTCCAGGATCTCGCCCCGCGCGTCGACGGTGATCTTCTGCGACAGGTCGCCCTTCGCCACCGCCGTCGAGACCTGGGCGATGTTGCGGACCTGGGCCGTCAGGTTCGACGCCATCGAGTTCACATTGTCGGTCAGGTCGCGCCAGGTTCCGGCGACCCCACGCACCTGGGCCTGCCCGCCGAGCTTGCCCTCGGTGCCCACCTCGCGGGCCACCCGGGTCACCTCGTCGGCGAACGACGAGAGCTGGTCCACCATCGTGTTGACCGTCGACTTCAGCTCCAGGATCTCGCCCCGCGCGTCCACCGTGATCTTCTGGCTCAGGTCGCCCTTCGCCACGGCCGTGGTCACCGAGGCGATGTTGCGGACCTGGCTGGTCAAGTTCGACGCCATCGAGTTCACGTTGTCCGTCAGGTCCCGCCACGTACCGGAGACGCCCTTGACCTGCGCCTGACCGCCCAGGTTGCCCTCGGTACCCACCTCACGGGCCACCCGGGTCACCTCGTCCGCGAACGACGAGAGCTGGTCGACCATCGTGTTGACGGTGTTCTTCAACTCCAGGATCTCGCCCTGCGCGTCGACAGTGATCTTCTGCGACAGGTCGCCCTTCGCCACCGCCGTGGAGACCTGGGAGATGTTGCGGACCTGGCTGGTCAGGTTGCCGGCCAACTGGTTGACGTTCTCGGTGAGGTCACGCCACGTGCCGGAGACGCCGCGCACCTGCGCCTGACCGCCCAACTTGCCCTCGATGCCCACCTCACGGGCCACCCGCGTGACCTCGTCGGCGAACGACGACAGCTGGTCCACCATCGTGTTGACGGTGTCCTTCAGCTCCAGGATCTCGCCCTGCGCCGCCACGGTGATCTTCTGCGACAGGTCACCCCGCGCCACTGCCGTGGAGACCTGCGCGATGTTGCGGAC
The DNA here is from genome assembly GCF_040614415.1 of Micromonospora sp. NPDC005979. Taxonomy (NCBI): domain Bacteria; kingdom Bacillati; phylum Actinomycetota; class Actinomycetes; order Micromonosporales; family Micromonosporaceae; genus Micromonospora; species Micromonospora sp. NPDC005979. The sequence continues at coordinate 85,402 of NZ_JBEXUR010000002.1, forward strand.
CTGGGCGGTCAGGTTCGACGCCATCGAGTTGACGCTGTCGGTCAGGTCCTTCCAGGTGCCCGCCACGTTCGGCACCTCGGCCTGCCCGCCCAACTTGCCCTCGGTGCCCACCTCGCGGGCCACCCGGGTCACCTGCTCGGCGAAGAGCCGCAGCGTGTCCGTGAGGTAGTTCATGGTGGCGGCCAGCTCGGCCACCTCACCGCGCGCACTGACCGTGATCTTCTGCGACAGGTCGCCCTTGGCCACCGCCGTCGCCACCTGCGAGATCGACCGCACCTGGCCCGTCAGGTTGGACGCCATGGTGTTCACCGAGTCGGTGAGGTCCTTCCACGTGCCGGCGACACCCCGTACGTCGGCCTGGCCGCCCAGCTTGCCCTCGGTGCCCACCTCACGGGCCACCCGGGTCACCTCGTTGGAGAACGACGAGAGCTGGTCGACCATCGTGTTCACGGTGCGCCCGATCCGCAGGTACTCACCGCGCAGCGGCCGACCGTCGATCTCCAACGCCATGTGCTGGGACAGGTCGCCGTCGGCGACCGCCACGATGACGCGGGCGATCTCGGTCGTCGGCCGGCCCAGGTCGTCGATCAGCGAGTTGATCGCCCGCTGCCCCTCCGCCCAGGAGCCGTCCAGCCCCTCGTCATCGAGCCGCTCGGTGAGCCGACCGTCCCGACCGACGATCCGGCTGATCCGCCGCAGGTCCAGGTACTGACGCTCCTGGACCGAGACCACCTCGTTGAAGGCGTCCGCCACCTCACCCGCCTTGCCGGCGCGACGGGGCAGCCGGACCTTCAGATCACCGCGACGAACCCGTCGCAGCGCCTCGGTCAGCTCATCGAGGAGCGCGTCCTGGTCGGGCGCGGACGGATCCGCGTACGACTGCTTCGCCGTGGTCATGATGCCTCGCTCACCTGGGGGGGTCCGTGCCCGTACAGACACACCGGCACCCCATATTGTGCCCGCGTCGGCCGTAGTGCCAGGGTGCGCGACCCGCCGATCGAACGCGGCGGCCCCCGGGATCCTCGCGGCGGTACCCAACCGGACACAGAAGTCGCCGAGTGGCGCTCGTCACATGGGTGACGCCGCGCTGCCCCCACCGATCACGGATCGGCTTGGCACCTGGCCGGGGAACGGTAGAGGATACGGGGGTGTCAGCCGAGGCGGGGCCCGCGACGGCCGGGGCCCGGAACGGGGCCGTCCGGCGTGTGCGTCTGCCCGCCGACCGTCGTACGCCCGCCGCCGCCCGCGCGGTCGTCCGCTCCGTCCTCGCCGAGGCGCACCTCGACGATCTGGTCAACGAGGCGCTGCTGCTCACCACCGAGCTGACCACCAACGCCGTCGAGCACGCCGGCACCGAACTGGACATCGAGGTCGTGGCGGACGGTGTCGGGCTCTCCGTGACCGTCTCCGACTTCGCTCCCAGCTCGGGCAACGACGAGCTGACCGTCGGCGTCCGCAACGACACGGCGGAGATCGACGAGGTCTCCGAGCGAGGTCGCGGACTGCTACTCGTCGACCACTTTGCCAGCCGCTGGGGCACCACGTACCTGCCGACCGGCAAGGGCGTCTGGTTCCGCCTGGACCGGCCCGGCACCGAGCCGGCCGCCGGCGCCAGCGCCGGCGGCACGTCGATGGCCGGCGGCCCCGGGGCCGGCGACGGCTCGGCGCCGAGCGCGGGCGCGATGAGCGAACTCATGCAGACCGCCCCCGACATGTACGCGGACGACCCGCTGCCCGACTTCGCCGCCAGCCTGCTCAGCCGGGTCGCCGAGATGGTCGGCGCGGCCGGTGGGGCCGTCCGCCTGGACCGGGGCGACGGGCAGGGCCGACAGTTGTTGGCACGCTTCGGCCGGCAGCCCCGCCCCGACAGCGAGTTGCTCCGGGTGCCGCTGACCGTGCACCGCCCGTACGCCGGGGAGTTGGAGCTGGACGCCGCGCCATCGGCGTACGCCCGCCCGTTGGCGGTGCTCACCGCGGAGCGGCTGTCGCTGCACCTGGAGAACGACCGGCTGCGCCGGGCTGACGTCCGCCGGCAGGCGTGGCTGACGTTCCTCGCCGAGGCGAGCGAGCTGCTGGCCCAGTCGCTGGACGTCGAGCTGACCATGGCGTTGATTCCGCAGTTGGTGGTGCCCCGCCTCGGCCAGTGGTGCGCAGTGCACACCACCGACGAGTGGGGCCGGCTGCGGCTGGCCGCGACCAGCCACGCCGACGAGTCGGTGCTGCCACAACTGCACCGGGTGCTGGCGGAGACCGGCCCGGATTCCATCCAGGCCCGGCTGCGGGAGGCGTCCCGGAGTGCGGCGCAGATCCCGCTCGGCGGCCCGATGGAGGGCTTCGCGGTCCCGCTGATCGCCCGCGGCCAGCGACTCGGCACTCTCGCGGTGGGCCGGCACCAGCGGCACCGGCACGACCCGGACGAGGTGGCCGTCCTGGAGGACGTGGCCCGGCGGGCCGCGCTGGCGATCGAGAACGCCCGGATCCACGCCGAGCGCCGACGGGTGGCGCAGACGCTCCAGAAGTCCCTGCTGCCACCCGTGCTGCCGGTCGTGGAGGGCATCGGCTTCGCCGCCGAGTACGTGCCCACCGGCGACGACGCCGAGGTGGGTGGCGACTTCTACGACGTGGTGCCGCTGCCCGACGGGCGCTGGCTCGTGGTGATCGGCGACGTGTCGGGCAAGGGCGTCCAGGCGGCGGCGGTCACCGGGCTCGTCCGGGACGTCATCCGGGTGCTGGTGGGTGACGGCAAGCCGTTGCCGGAGGCGCTGGCCCGGCTCAACGAGACGCTCGTCGAGCGGGGCGGCGGCCGGTACTGCACGTTGGCCCTGGCCGCGGTCGGGCCGGGCGACGGCGACCACCTCGACGTGTCGCTGCACCTGGCCGGGCACGACCGGCCGGTGCTGCTGGCCGGCGCGGGTGGCGCCCGGTTCGTCGGTGCCGGGGGCACGGCGCTGGGTCTGCTCGACACCATCACCTCACCGACGACGGAGATCACGCTCACCCCCGGCGACTCGCTGATCTTCTATACCGACGGGGTCACCGAGCGGCGGCACGGTCGGGAGCTGTTCGGCACCGACCGGCTGCGCGACGCGGCCGCGCCGCTGGCCGGCTACTCCGCCGACGTGGTCGCCGCGCGCCTGCGCGCCGCCGCCATCAACTTTTCGGTCGAGCCGCCCCGGGACGACATCGCCGTCCTGGTGCTCCGCAACGACGCGGTCTGACCGGCGCAGGCTCAGCGGGCCGGCGTAGCGCCACGCGTGGGCTCGACGGCCGCACCGGGGCGGCCTCACAGGTCGCCGGGGAGGCGGCCGGGGGCGAGGCGTCGCTCCGGGTCGAGGTGCTCTTTCGCGGCGCGGAGCTGGACCAGGCCGGCCAGCTCGCCCCACAGGTCGACGGCCTGTCGAACGGCGGCCGGGGCGGAGACGACCACGCAGCGGCCCTGCCGGGCCAGCAGCACCCCGCGGACGGCGGCCAGGATGGACGCCACCCGGTCGGGTGGCACCGCGCCGGGCAGGGCCGCGTGCACCACGCCCAGGCCGGCCGAGCCCCGCACCGGCACGGGAGCGCCGGCCGCGTCGCGCAGCGCGTACACGGCGGCGTGCAGATCGCTGATCGGCACCTCCAGCCGTAGTGCCGTGTCGCCGGGCGCGAAGGGGTAACGACGCCACCACGGCGGTGCCGAGTGGGTCACGGTCGCCTCGCCGTGCAGCAGGCCGACCAGGCGTTCGGCGCGCTCGTTCACCTCGGCCGGGCCGCCTTCGAGCAGCACGACGAGGCTGCCCGCCCGGGACGGGGCCCCGGACCGGCCGGACATCGACGGGTGGCGCTCACGGGCGGTGGCGGACGGATGGCCCGGCGGGTACACGCTGCGTGGCCGGGGCAGGCCACCGGGCAGGTCCAGCTCGATGGCCGCCGGATCGAGGCGGGCGGCGAGGATCGACCGGATCAGCTCGTGGACCTCCAGCGGGGTCCACACCGGCCGGGAGACCCACAGCCGGCTGGCGGGCACCGGCTGCACCCGCAGGCTCGCCGAGACCAGCACGCCGAGCGCGCCCTGCGAACCACACAGCAGCCGGGCCAGGTCGAGCCCCGGGGCGCCGCCGCCGGCGCTGACCAGCTCACCGTCGGCGGCCAGATAGCGGACGCCGACGAGCTGGTCGCACGGGCTGCCGTGGCGGTGCCGCAGCGGACCGGCCTCCCCGGCGGCGAGCACCCCGCCGAGGGTCGCGCCGGGCGAGGGGGTGTCCATCGCGAGCCGCTGCCCGGTGCGTTCCAGAGTGGCCTGTACCGCCCGCACCGGAGTGCCCGCGCCCACCTCGACCACCGACGCGCCGACCGGCTCGTGGCCGATGCCGGCCAGCCGACCCGTGTCGAGCAGGATGTCGACCTGCGTCGGGGTGGCACCCCAGTCGATCTTCGTGCCGGCGCCCCGGGGAACCACCGCGAGATCGTGGGCGGCGGCCAGCCGCAGCACCTCGGCCGCGGCGTGCGGACCGCCGGGCACCGCCACCCAGCGAGCGGGCCGCCCGGCCACCTCGTCGGCCGGGCCGGCGAGTCGGGCGAACGGCGGACCGCAGATCGCGGTCAATCGCCGGGTGATCTCGAGGGCTCCGGACCGGCCGAGGGAACTCGCTGCTGCCGCCATGCCGGCCATCGTACATGTGTTCGAAAGACCGGGTGGGGATGTTCGGGATGCCGCTGGTCCGGCACGGAGGGTGAGTCGGCCGGTAACGTGGCCGCCGTGACCACCGAGACTGCCCCGCCCGCGGCGAAGCGGGTGCCCACCGAGCGCACCCACCACGGCGACACCGTCGTCGACGAGTACGCCTGGCTCGCCGCCAAGGACGACCCGGAGACGATCGCCTACCTGACCGCCGAGAACGCGTACACCGAGGAGCGCACCGCGCACCTGGCCGCCCTGCGTGCGGAGCTGTTCGAGGAGACCCGGCAGCGCACCCGCGAGACGGACCTGTCGGTGCCCACCCGCAAGGGCGGGTACTGGTACTACACCCGCACGATCGAGGGCCAGCAGTACGGGGTGCACTGCCGGCGCGCGGTCCGCGACGGCGAGTCCGAGCCGCCGGTCAGCGCGGACGGCGCCCCGCTCGACGGCGAGGAGGTGCTGCTCGACGGCAACCTGCTGGCCGAGGGGCACGACTTCTTCTCGCTGGGCGCGTTCGACGTCAGCCCGGACGGGCGCTGGCTGGCGTACTCGACGGACTTCTCCGGCGACGAACGCTTCACCCTGCGCGTGAAGGACCTGAACACCGGCGAGCTGCTGCCCGACGAGGTGCCCGACACGTTCTACGGCACCGCCTGGTCGGCCGACGCGTCGGCGCTGTTCTACGTGACGGTCGACGATGCCTGGCGGCCCAACCGGGTCTGGCGGCACACCATCGGCTCCGCCGCGTCCGACGACGTGGTGGTGCACCAGGAGGACGACGAGCGGTTCTGGGTGGGCGTCGAGCTGACCCGCTCGGAGAAGTTCATCCTCATCGACATCCACAGCAAGGTCACCAGCGAGGTGCTGGTGATCCCGGCCGGCAACCCCACCGGCGCGCCGGCCGTGATCGCGCCACGCCGGCAGGGCGTCGAGTACGCGGTGGAGCACCACGGCCACCGCTTCCTGATCCTGCACAACGACGGCGCGGAGGACTTCGCGCTGGCGTTCACCTCGGCGGACACCCCGGGCGACTGGGTGCCGCTGATCGAGCACACCCCGGGCACCCGCCTGGAGGCGGTCGACGCGTTCGCGAACCACCTGGTGGTGTCGCTGCGCACCGACGGCCTCACCGGCCTGCGGGTGCTGCCGATCGGCAGCGACGACTCGTACGACATCGACTTCCCCGAGCCGCTCTACAGCGTGGGGCTGGACGCCAACCCGGAGTACCGCACCGGACAGGTCCGCCTGCGCTACTCCTCGCTCGTCACGCCCGACTCGGTCTACGACTACGACCTGGTCACCCGGCAGATGGTGCTGCGCAAGCAGAAGCCGGTGCTGCCCGGTCCGGACGGCCGACCGTACGACCCGGCCGAGTACGAGCAGCACCGCGACTGGGCGCTCGCCGACGACGGCACCCGGGTACCGATCTCGCTGGTCTGCCGGGTCGGCACGCCCCGGGACGGCTCGGCGCCCTGCGAGCTGTACGGCTACGGCTCGTACGAGGCCAGCATGGACCCGTGGTTCTCGGTGGCCCGACTGTCCCTGCTGGACCGGGGCGTGGTCTTCGCCGTGGCGCACACGCGGGGCGGCGGCGAGCTCGGCCGGCGCTGGTACGACCAGGGCAAGATGCTGGCCAAGAAGAACACCTTCACCGACTTCGTGGCCTGCGCCCGGCACCTGGTCAAGGCCGGTTGGACGGCCAGCGACCGGCTGGTGGCCCGGGGCGCGTCGGCCGGCGGCCTGCTGATGGGCGCGGTCGCCAACCTCGCTCCGGACGCCTTCACGGGGATCGTGGCGCAGGTGCCGTTCGTGGACGCGCTCACCTCGATCCTCGACCCGTCGCTGCCGCTGACGGTCACGGAGTGGGAGGAGTGGGGCAACCCCCTCGAAGACCCCGAGGTGTACGCGTACATGAAGTCGTACACGCCGTACGAGAACGTCACGGCGGTCGACTACCCGGCGATCCTCGCGGTGACCAGCCTCAACGACACCCGGGTGCTCTACTCCGAGCCGGCGAAGTGGATCGCGCGGCTGCGGGCGACCGCACCGCAGGGCGACTACCTGCTCAAGACCGAGATGGGTGCCGGACACGGCGGCCCGAGCGGTCGTTACGACGCCTGGCGCGAGGAGGCGTTCATCAACGCCTGGATCCTGGACCGCCTGGGCCGCGCCTGACGCCTGATCCCGGAGGTGGTGGCCGCACGCCACCACCTCCGGAAGATCGCGCGATCAGGCCGTCCGCAACTCGTCCACCGCCGTGCTCACCCGCAGGAAGAGCAGGCCGACACCGACCGTCACCAGCACCGCCGCCAGGGCGCCGGCGCCGAGCCAGGCCAGGTGCTCCAGCGGTACGGCGACAGTCCGCTCCTGCGCAGCGGTCTGCACGAGGTGGGTGTACTGGTCGCGGGTGGCCGGGTCGTTGCAGAGTTCTGCCGTGGCGTCGCACACCGTCGTCGACGATGCGCTCGTGGTGGTGCTGGGGAAGAGTCCCCGGCCGAGCAGCGCTCCGACGGTGAGCGCCAGCAGGATCGCCGGCACCGCGGGGGTGAGCGCCTGCCAGGCCACCGATCCGCTGAGCGTGGCACGGGGCACGCCGGTGGCGACCAGCGCGGCGTAGGCGCGTCGGCGGGCGACGATTCCCTCGACCAGCGCGACGATCAGACCGCCCGCCGCGACCAGCACCGCGACGGCCACCGCGGCGTCGACCAGGTCCATGGTCGACAGGTAGAACGGGTTGGCGCCGCCATCGTCCACCCCGGCGAGGCGGTTCTGCTCACGATCCAGCGCGTCCTGGGCGACGAAGTAGGCGCGCTGGACCGCCGCGCCGGCACCGAAGATCACGGCGGCCAGCAGGGCGGCGAAGGTCCGACTGCCGGCCCACGGATCGGCCATCAGCCGACCGGCCGCGAGCAGCCCCGCCGCGCCACGGGCATGCCGGCGCAGCAGACGCCCGCAGGTGTACGAGATCCAGCCGGTGCCGACGACCACTCCGATCATCGCGGTGAGCCCGGCTGCCAGGAACAACAGCGGCACCAGCCAGCCCAGCAGCACGCTGTTCCCGTCGACCCGGTAGAGCACTGGGCGTACGGCGACGAAGGACCCCAGGCCCAGGCCGATCAGCAGGCCGGCCCAGGGACGTGGACCCCGCTCACGGGCGGCCTTGCGACTGACCCCGAGCGGACTCGTCGTGACGGTACGCAGCATGAGGGCGGTGGCCAGCGCCGCGATCACCGGCAGTCCCAGCACCACCGCGACCAGCGCGCCGGTCGACGGCAGCACGTCGGTGGGCAGCGCCAGCCGGCCCTGGTCGTCGGGCCGGTGCAGCAGCTCGCGGCCGAGCAGGTAGACGCCCAGCCCGGCGAGGGTGCCGAGCAGGCTGGCCAGGCCGGTCTCCAGCACCGCGAGGCGGGTGACCTGACCGGGGGTCGCGCCGGCCAGCCGGAGCGCGGCGAGTCGCCGGTCCCGGGCCGGCGCGCCGAGCCGGGCACACTGACCGGCAAGTGCCAGCACCGGGACGGCCAGCATCACCAGCGCGAACGCGGTCCCGCCGCGCAGTCCCGGCTCACGCAGCAGCGCGTTGCGATACTGCTCGGACTGCGCCCAGGCGTCGCCGGCCGGTTTCTGAATCGCGAGCACGGTGAGCGCCGCCAGCCCGGCCAGCGCCGCCAGCAGCGCGCTGAGCGCGGTCAGCACCACGCGTGCCGTGTCGGTGCGGTTGCCGGCCAGCGCGAGCCGTACCAGCGTCGCGGGCCTCACCGTGCGCCGCCCGCCAACGGCACGTCGAGCCCCAGGCCGGTGTGGTCCACCAGGCCGTCGCGCAGCACGATCTCCCGATCGGCGTACGCGGCGATCCGCGGCTCGTGGGTGACCAGCACGACGGAGGTGCGTTGCTCACGGGCGAGCCGGACCAGTTGGGTGAGCACCTGCTCGCCGGTGAGCGTGTCGAGCGCGCCGGTCGGCTCGTCGGCGAAGAGCACCCGCGGCTCGGTGACCAGAGCGCGCGCCGTCGCACACCGCTGCTGCTGACCGCCGGACATCTCGCCGGGACGCAGGTCGGCCAGGTCGGCCACCCCGAACCGGTCCAGCCAGGTGAGGGCGGCCGTCCGCGCCTCTCGCCGCCCCGTGCCGGCGAGGAGCAGGGGCAGCGCCACGTTCTCGGCCGCCGTCAGCTCGGCTACCAACTGCCCGAACTGGAACAGCACCCCGAACTCGGTACGCCGTAGCCGGGACCGGGCAGCCTCCGACCAGGTGTCGAGCCGGTGGCCGCGCCAGGTGACCTCGCCCGCGTCGGGCCGCAGGATCCCGGCCAGGCAGTGCAGCAGGGTCGACTTGCCGCAGCCACTCGGCCCGGTGACCGCGACGATCTCGCCCTCGGCCACGTCGAGCGTCACACCGCGCAGGGCGGGCGTCGGGCCGTACGCCCGAACCACGCCGCGAGCCTGGAGTTGCGTCACGCGTGCACCTCCCGGTGCCAGTCGGCGACCCGGCCCAGCGTGGTGTGCAGCCAGCGCAGGTCGGCGTCGAGATGGGCGATCGCGAAGTCGGCCGCGACCACGTCGTTGAGGGTGGCGGCCGGGTCGGTCTTGACCGCCGTCAGCTCCCGCAGCCGCGCGGTGTGCGCGGCACGCTGGGCGACCAGGTACGACCGTGCCCGGTCGACGTCGGCGACCAGCAGCGCCACGACGACCTTGGCGAAGAGCGTGCTGGCCACGTACGGCATCGGTTCCTCCACCATGGACAGCCAGCGGTCCAGGGTGGAGCGACCCTCGTCGGTCAGCTCGTACGCCGTGCGGTCCGGCCCGGAGGCGCGGTCCTGACCAGCGGTGGCCACGAGCCCGTCCCGTTCGAGGCGACCGAGGGTCGCGTAGACCTGCCCGAACGCCAACGGCCGAGCCCGCGGCAGCCGCTGGTCATGAGCACGCTTGAGCTCATACCCGTGCCGACTCCCCCCGGCGAGCAGCCCGAGCAAAACATGCGGCGTAGACACCCGTCCCACTATTCACCCAGCGAATACCCCCGGTCAACACCCACCCCACCCCCCACCCCGCGTGATCAAGAGGTTTGCGTCATCGACAGGGCGAAATTTGACGCAAACCTCTTGATCACCGGAGCGCAGAGAGGGGGCCGGAGGGCCCTGGGGGGTGGGGGGTGGGGGGTGGGGGGTTTAGCGGCGGCGGAGGACTACTACGGCTACGTCGTCCTGGATCTTGTCGGGGGCGAGTTCGACCAGGAGGCGGGCGCAGAAGTCGTCCAGGTTGTCGTCCACCGTGGCCGACACCGCGGCCAGCGCGGCCAGCCCTTCGTCGATGGTGGCGTCCCGGCGCTCGATCAGCCCGTCGGTGTAGAACACCAGCGTGGCGCCGGTCGGCAGGACGAACTCCAGGTCGGCCGGTCGGGGCGCGCGGACGCCGAGCAGGGGCGCCGAGTGCTGCACGAACTCGACCTTGCCGTCGCGGTGCAGCAGCGGCGGCAGATGACCGGCGCTGGCCAGCCGGACGTGGCCGCTCGGTGGGTGCAGCAGCAGGACGCAGAGCGTGGCCAGTTCGTTCGGCAGCAGGGTACGCATCAGCTCGTTGACCCGGTGCAGGATCTCGCCGGGCTGGTGCCCCTCGACGGCGTACGCCCGCACCGCGTGCCGTAGCTCGGCCATCACGGTGGCCGCGTGCAGCGAGTGGCCGGCCACGTCCCCGATGGCCAGCAGGAGGTGCCCGTCGAGCATCACCAGCTCGTAGAAGTCGCCGCCCACCTCGGTCTGCGCGCTGGCCGGCTCGTAGCGCACCGCGAAGTCCAGTCCGGCGACCGTGGGCAGGTTGCGCGGGAGCAGACTGCGCTGGAGGGTGACGGCGATCCGGTGCTCCTCGTCGAAGGAGCGCTGGGCCTCGACGGCCGCCGCGACGGCCTGGGCGAGCTGCACGAGCACCGGCGTCCGGGCGGTCTGGGTGGCGGTGGGTACGACCACGTAGAGCGGCGCGCGGTCCTCCCGCAGCCGGGCCGCGGCCACGGTCACCGTGTCGTCCGCGGGCCAGGTAATCAGCTCCCAGTTCTCCGGAGGCTCCACCCGCACGGTGGCACCGGTGGGCACTCCGGTGTCGTCGACGACCCACGGCACGACGGCGGCTTCGGCGCCGGGGCCGGCGCAGACACCGGCGATGCAGTCACCGTCGAACGTCTCGGCGATCACTGCGGCGGGGCTCTTGAAGATCTGTGCGGCCCCCTCCGCGGCGACCTCGAGCAGCCGTGCGAAGGTCGACGCGGCGTGCACCGCGACGGTGGTGTCGGCGAGGCCGAGCAGTCGCTCGGCGAGCAGTTCGGCACGCTGCCGGGCCTGGTAGTAGCGCAGGACCGCCCGGGAGGTTGCGATCAGCTCCTCCGGCTCGATCGGCTCGGCCAGGTACGCGTCCGCCCCCCGGGTGAGCCCCTGGGCGCGGTCGGCCACGTCCACGGCGTGCGCGGAGACGTGGATCACCGGCATCGCCGGGTGGGCCGCCTTGATCCGCTCGCACACCTCGTAGCCGCTCAGGTCGGGCAACCGGACGTCGAGCACCACGAGGTCGATCCGGTCCGTCTCGACCCGGGCCAGCGCGTCGGCGCCGTTCTCCGCTTCGAGCACGGTGTACCCGGCCCGGGTGAGCCAGCTGACCAGCAGGTAACGCTTGGTACGGCTGTCATCGACCACCAGGACGGTCGTCGGCCCGGCGTCCACCGTCACGCTCCGCCGGCGGGCAGGGAGACGGTGAAGGTGCTGCCCCGGCCGGGCTCACTCGACAGCTCCAGCGTGCCACCGAGCAGGGTCACCAGCCGCCGGGCGTACGGCAGGCCGAGGCCGGTGCCACCGACCCGGGTCGCGCCGGGCACCTGGTAGAACTCCTCGAAGATCCGATCGTGCAGCTCGGGGGCGATGCCCGGGCCGGTGTCGCTGACCTCGAAGGTCCACCTGTCGTCGCGGCGTCGGGCGCGTAGCCGCACCTCGCCGCGCTGGGTGAACTTCAACCCGTTGTGCAGCAGGTTCCGGAGCACCTGGCCGAGCAGGACCTCGTCGGTGCGCAGCACGGCCGGCGCGGTCGGCTCCTCCACGGTCAGCTCGACCTCGGGCCGGGTGGCCAGCGCCCGCATGGTGCCGCGCAGTTGACCGAAGACCGGGCGCAGGTCGACGTCCGCCCAGTCCGGCTCGATCCGGCCGGACTCGGCCTTGGCGAGGTCCAGCAGTTCGTTGACCAGCCCGAGCAGGTCCTCCGCCGAGGAGCGGATGAGGCCGACCTGGCGGACCTGCTCGACGGTGAGCGGGTCGGACGAGGAGTCCGCGAGCAGGCGTCCCAACCCGATGATCGCGGTCACCGGGGCGCGCAGCTCGTGGCTCACGTTCGCCAGGAACCGGCTCTTCGATTCACTCGCGGCACGCAGTTGGGCCGACTTCTCGTCCAACTCGGCGTAGAGGGCGACGACTCCCCGGTTGGTCTCCTCCAGCTCCTCGGTGAGCTGATTGTAGAGCGCCACCACGCCACGGTTGGTCTCGGCCAGCTCCTCGTTCAGCACGGCCAGCTCGTCGCGCTGGCTGCGCACCTCGTCGAGTGCGGCGATGAGCTGACCGTTCTGCACGGTCAGTTCGTCCAGCGCGCTGGCCGGCGCGGTGCTACCGAGTTCGGCACGGAACTCGGCCAGCCGCTCCGGGGTCGGCGTCGGCGCGTTGGCCGGGACTCTGCGGGACATCCTTACGACCGTAACCCCCTCGGCGGTCGCCACGCTCAGGGTGTCGACCAGGCGGGACACCGCACCGGACTGCGGCTCGTACCGGCCGTCGGGCAGGGGGGTCACCGGCGCCAGGTCGGCACGGAGGTGGAAGCGCCCGTCGGAGCTCCCGTCGACGTGGAAGGTGACGTCGGCGCCGCCGGTCATCCGGAGCAGGTCCCGGGCGACCTCGCTGAGCGCCGTGGCGATCCGCACCTGGTCCTGGTGTTCGAGGCCGACCACGCCGGCCACCTCGCGGCCACGCTGGCGGATGACGAAGATGTCTTGTTCGACGCGGAGCGCCATCTGCAGCAGCGGCGCGATGGCAGGATCAGTCATGCCCAGGACCTCGCCACCAGGACGCAGGCGTCGTCGCGCCGCGCCCCGGCGTCGCGCAGCAGGGTGGCCGCCATCACGAGTGGGGACCGTTCGGCGATGCCCGGGTAGTCGGCCATCCGCCAGCGGTCGACGACGCCGTCGCTGTGCATGACGAGCCGGGCGCCCGGCCCGAACGGGTAGTCGTAGCCGCGTACCGTCGGCCGCTGGTGCCCGGCGATGCCGGGCAGCGAGACGAGCCCCCGACGCTGGCCGTCACCGTCGACGATCACGCCGGCGATGTTGCCGAGCCCCGCGTAGTGCAGCACGCCGGACGCCAGTTCGGCGACCGCGAGCGCCGCGCCACGGGTGTGCGACATGCTCCGGTGCAGGTGGCTCACGACCGCCGCCGGGGCGCCGGCCGGAGCGTCGCGGAAGGCGGCGAGCGCGGCCTCGGTGGCGGCGGCGGCCAGCGGGCCGTGCCCCAGACCGTCGCTGACGAGCACCTGGTGCCGGCCGTCGACGAGCCGGACGGCGTACCCGTCACCGCTGACCGTCTCGCCGGGGATCGGCCGGGTGAGACCACCGGCCCAGGACGGTGTCGCCGGTTCGGCCGGCCAGACCTGGACGGCGAAGACGGTCCCCTTGCCGGGCAGGGAGTAGCCGTCGAACCAGCTCGCCTGCCGGACGATGGCGCCGAGGCCGATGCCGAGTGTGCCGGTGGTGGAGTGGCCGTCCCGGGAGGAGACGGTGAGATCGGCCATGCCGGGTCCGGAGTCGATGGCGACCATCTCCACGCCGGCCTGCCCGGCGCGGCGGACCGGCCGCAGCAGCAGGACGCCGTTGTCGGCGTGCTTGACGAGGTTGCTGGTCAGTTCGGCGGCGACGATGGCCAGGTCCGCGATGCGGGCCGCGCCCATCTCGATCTGCTCGCCGAGGCGTTCGGCCGCCCGTCGTACGGCGCTGGCCGCGCTGCTGGCCTCCACCCGGAACCAGATGCCGCTGTCGGTGACCGCGTCTCCATTCACCGGGCCCACTTGGTGACCGTGATCCGGGTGCCGGTCTCCGCCGAGGTCTCGATCTCGAACTCGTCGACCAGACGGCGGGACCCGCTGAGGCCGAGACCGAGGCCGCCGCCGGTGGTGTACCCGTCGGTCAGGGCCAGGTCGAGATCCGCGATGCCGGGGCCGGAGTCGGCGAAGACGATCTGGAGGCCCTTGCGTCGGCCGTTGTCCACGGTCGCCACCTCGACGGTGCCGCCGCCGCCGTACACCAGGGTGTTGCGGGCCAGCTCGCTCGCGGCCGTGACCACCTTGGTCTGGTCGACCAGCGACAGCTTGACGGCGACCGCCACCGACCGGACCAGTTGCCGGACGCGGACCACGTCCTCGTCGCTGCGGACCGACTGCGCCTGCGGGTGGCCCAGGTCGATGCCCGTGGTCACGGCGTGGCCGTCTCGGCGTCCGGATCGTCGTCGAGCTGGTGATCGAGCTCGTCGGCGTTGGCCGCCGCGATCAGCTCCATGCCGCGCTCGACGTTCAGCGCGGTACGGATGCCGTTCAGCGACAGCCCCAGTTCGACAAGGGTGATGGCGACGGCGGGGCGCATGCCGACCACCACCGTCTCGGCGTCGAGGACCTTCGAGATCGACGCGATGGTGGAGAGCATCCGGCCGACGAACGAGTCGACGATGTCCAGCGCGGTGATGTCGATGATGACGCCGTGGCAGCCGGTGGCCACGATCCGCTCGGCGAGATCGTCCTGGAGCTGGACCGCCGTCTGGTCGGACATGTCGAGCTGGATGGAGACGAGCAGGATGTCACCGATCTTGAGGATCGGTACGCGTTCCATCAGGCGTCCCTGCGGGACTGGCGACGGGCGGACTCGATCCCGGTGAGCCGCAGCACGTGGCGCAGCGCGTCGGCGAGGCTGGCCTTGGTGGCGATGTCGCCGAACTCGATGCCGAGCGCCACGATGGTCTGCGCGATCTGCGGACGGATGCCGGAGATGATGCAGTCGGCGCCCATCAGCCGGGCGGCCACCACGGTCTTCAGGATGTGCTGGGCGACCTGGGTGTCCACGGCGGGGACGCCGGTGATGTCGATGATCGCGTACGGGGAGCCGGTGTCGACCAGGGTCTGCAGCAGCCGCTCCATGACCACCTGGGCCCGGGCGGAGTCCAGGGTGCCGACCAGCGGGACGGCGACCACGCCCTCCCACAGCTTCACCACCGGGGTGGAGAGTTCGAGCAACTGCTCGGCCTGGTCGGCGATGAGGCTCTCGCGGGTGCGCACGAAGCTCTCGAAGGTGAACAGGCCCAGCTCGTCGA
This sequence comes from Micromonospora sp. NPDC005979, assembly GCF_040614415.1. Taxonomy (NCBI): domain Bacteria; kingdom Bacillati; phylum Actinomycetota; class Actinomycetes; order Micromonosporales; family Micromonosporaceae; genus Micromonospora; species Micromonospora sp. NPDC005979. Next base: position 100,431 of record NZ_JBEXUR010000002.1, read on the forward strand.
CCAGCTTGGAGTAGGCGACGAAGTCGTGCAGCGCGTCGGCGGTGCCGGAATCCTGGAGCAGCTCGGCCAGCACGTCCTTGAGCGCGAACACGCTGATCGTCGTCTCGGTGGCGGAGAAGCCCTGCCGGGCCCGCCCCCGGGACAACTCGGAGAGCGTGGCGCGTAGTTCGCCCGTGCTCTCGGCGGACAGGTCGAAGCTGCCCTGCTCGGCGACGCCGACGATGGCCTGATGCAGGTCCTCGACCTGTCGGCGCAGCTCGGCGTGGCTCAGCCGGCCCCGCAGCGAGCCGGCGACGATGTCGGTCCACCGCTGCGTGATCTGCTCGGCGTGGCCGCCCAGCAGCGCGGCCAGCCGACCACTTTCCTCGGCGTTCAACGCCATCGCGAAAACCCCCCTCGACCTGGACCGGCCGGACTCTATCACCGGGGCCTGCACAACTACTTGCTCCGTAGCAATGGAATGACGGGGACCACCGGATGACGGCTCCCGTTCTGCGTACGACCCCGGTCGTGGGATACCGTTCCCCCGATAACAGGAGGTCTGGCGAATGTCCCTGACGGTGCACACGGAACAACGCGGCGACGTGGTCGTCGTGTCGGTGGCGGGCGAGCTGGACATGGCAACCGCACCGCAGTTGCAGGACCAGATCACCGACCTGCTCGACAAGGGCCGCAACCGGCTGGTGTTCGACCTGGCGGACGTCTCGTTCTGCGACTCGACCGGTCTGTCGGTGTTCGTTCGCGCCAAGAACAGCTGTGACGAGGCCGGCGGTGTGGTGCGGTTGGCCGCTCCGCAGCGTGGCGTGCTGCGCATCCTCGAGGTGAGCGGGCTCGTCGAGGTGCTGCACACCTATCCGACGGTGGACGAGGCCGTCGCCGGCGAACCGACTCCGGCGTCCTCCTGACCACTGTTTCGACCTACTCGTCCTCGACGTAGCGGGGACGGGCGATTGCCATGCCCGCCGCCGTCTGCACGGCGAGCGCGGCCAGCAGGAATCCGATCGGCGCCGTCCAGCCGCCGGTGATCTCGTAGAGGATGCCGACCGACAGCGGGCCGAGGGCGGCGATCACGTACCCGGTGCTCTGCGCGAAGGCCGAGAGCGCGACGGTCCCGTCGGCGGTACGCGCGCGCAGACCGATCGTCGTGAGGATCAGCGGGAACGCGCCCTGGCCGAGCGCCAGCAGGGTCACCCAGAGCAGCGCGGCACCGTGCGGTGCCAGCGCCAGCCCCAGGTAGGCCAACGCCGACGCGCCGGTCAGGCCGAACACCAGCGGGCGCAGGGTGGCGAGCCGGCCGGCGAGGGTGGGCATCAGCAGCGCGATCGGCACGCCGAGCGCGGTCACCCCGGCGAGCAGCAGCCCGGCCGACTCGGGCCGGTAGCCGGCGTCGCGGAACAGTTGGGCCAGCCAACCCATGATGGCGTACCCGCTGAGCGACTGCGCCCCGAAGTAGATCGCCATGGCCCAACCCAGCCGCGTCCGCGCCGGCCGGACCCGCGCGGCGACGGCCGCCGTCGGGGTCGCGCGCCGCGCGCCCCGACGGGTCCGCAGCGCCAGCGGCACCCACGGGAGTACGGCCACCGCGGCCAGCCCGGCCCAGACGCCCAGCCCGGCCCGCCAGGACCCGAAGGCGTGCGCGATCGGCACGGCGGAGGCCGCGGCCACCGTCGTGCCCAGGGTCAGCGCCATGGTGTACGCCCCGGTGACGAGCCCGGTCCGGTGGCCGAAGTGCTGCTTGACGAGCATGGGCAGCAGGATGTTGGCGACCGCGATGCCGGCCAGTGCCAACGCGCTGGTGAGCACGAAGATCCAGGCCGAGTCGGTGGCGGCCCGGAGCACCTGGCCGACGGCCAGGACGATCATGGCGACCACCAGTACCCGCGCCGGGGCGACCCGGCGGACCAGCCACGGGGTGAGCGCGCCGAGGCCGGCGAACGCGATGGTCGGCAGGGTGGTGACCAGCCCGGCCATGACGCCGGAGAGGCCCAAGCCGGCGCGGATCTCGTCGAGCAGGGCGCCGAGGCTGGTGACCGCCATGCGCAGGTTCAGCGCGACCAGCAGCATCCCGACCAGCACCAGCGCGCCACCGGTCACCGGGTGCGTCCGCCGGGCCGTGGGTTCGCGCGTCGGGTGGGTGTCGACGGCGAGGACGGGTGCGGGCAGGGCCGGAGCGGCGGCGGCTGGCGGGGTCATGACCTCTAACCTACAATCATGGGATGAATTCTGGGCCGGTGATGTAACCAGTGCCACCGTCGGTCGATTCCCCCGCCGCGCAGCCAGCCGTGCCTCCCCGGGGGCACCGAGTCCGCCAGACCATCGAGCAGCTCCGGGCCCGGATCCTCGGCGGCGAGTGGCCGGTGGGCGGCCGCATCCCCACCGAGCCACAGTTGGTCGCCGCGCTGGGCGTCGGGCGCAACACGGTCCGCGAGGCCGTCCGCGCCCTCGTGCACGCCGGGGTGCTGGAGTGCCGGCAGGGCTCGGGCACCTACGTGGTGTCCACCGACGAACTGGCCCCGGTGGTGGCCCGTCGACTGGGCGACGACCGGATGACCGAGGTCATCGAGGTACGCCGCGCGTTCGAGGTGGAGGCGGCCCGACTCGCCGCGCTGAGGCGTACACCGCAGGACCTGGCGGCGCTCGACGGCGCGCTCGCCGACCGCGAGGCGGCCTGGCACGGCGGCCGGGTCGACGCGTTCGTGGAGGCCGACGCGGCGCTGCACGTCGCGGTGGTCGCCGCCGCGCACAACGCGATGCTCGCCGAGCTGTATGCCTCCTTCGGTGCCGCCCTGCGCAGCACCGTCGCCCAGGCGATGGGTGACGCGCTCACGCCCGAGCGCTACGTCGACCACACCCGGCTGGTCGAGGCGATCCGGGCCGGCGACGCGGGCCGGGCGGCGATCGAGGCCGGTGCTTTTCTGGAGCCGGCCGACGGGGCATAGGTTGTCCGCGACGGAAAACCGGACACCTCGGGAGTACGGATGCTCAAGGGCTTCAAAGACTTCATCATGCGCGGCAACGTCGTCGATCTGGCGGTCGGTGTCGTCATCGGCGCCGCGTTCACGGGCGTGGTCACCCAGCTCACCAAGTCGTTCCTGGAACCGCTTGTCCGCGTGATCATCGTGTTGATCACCGGCAACAAGAACGGCCTCACCGGCTCGGTCCCCACGTTCCGGGAGATCCCGTTCGACTGGGTGGCCTTCGTCAACGCGGTGATCACCTTCCTGCTGACCGCGATGGCGCTCTACTTCCTGGTCGTCTACCCGATGAACCGGCTGGCCGAGCGGCGCAAGCGGGGCGAGGAGCCGCCGCCGGCCGCCCCCAGCGAGGAGGTCAAGCTGCTCACCGAGATCCGGGACGCCCTGGTCTCCGCCGGTCACACGACCCCGGGCCAGCAGCGTGGGGCGCTTGACGACGTGCTGGGTCGCCGGACGGAACCGCCGACGCAGCGCTGACCCGAACGGATGCACATCGACCCCTGCGGGATTCCCGCAGGGGCCGCATCTTCTCGTACGTGTGTTCGATAGAGTCCGGCCATGGAGCAGCGAAAGCACTGGTGGAACGGGAAGTGGGGGCGGCTGGCCCGGCGGGACGTCTTCCTCCGGGTGGACGCCGACCGGTGGCACGTCGAGCAGCGGGCCGGCGGCGCCGAGGGCATTTCCCGGTTCTACGAGTACGGCAGCGCGGACGAGGCCGAGGAGACGGTCCGGGCGCTGCTCGACGGCACGGACACCTGGCGGGAGCTGTCTCCCCGCCCACCGGGCGGCTGGACCCTCCCGAACGGCTGAGCGTGCGGCTCCGGAGGCGGCGTTTAGCGGCATGCCGCCTCGGGAACCGCTGAGAGATGGACCAGCAGGACGCGCAGCAGGCGACCATCTCGCGGATCACCACCGGGATGCCGGTGATCGACGTGGCCGGCACCGAGGTCGGCACCGTGGACCTCGTCCAGCGCGGTGACCCGAACGCGGTGACCGTGCAGACACCGACCGCCGACCCGGGCAGCAGCCTGGACGAGCTGATCGAGGCGACGGCGGTCGAGGAGCCGGACGTGCCGGCCGACCTGGCGGCACGTCTGCTGCACACCGGCTACCTGAAGGTCGCCACCGAGTCGGCCGACGGCGCCGTGTACGTCCCGGCCGACCGGATCGGATCGGTGGCCGACGGCCAGGTCCTCCTCGCCGTGGGCATGGCCGATCTTCCCCGCGAGGAGTGACCCCGTCGCCTGATCGACTCGGGTTCACGCAAAGCGCGGCATCACCGCAGCCTGGACACCCCGCCTTCTAAGAACCCGAGTGGATCAAGCCGGGAGCCGTGGTGCTGGCTCGGTCGAACTCTCCGACGCGGGCGGGACGGGCGCGGGCGGGACGGGCGCGGCCGGGCGGCGGCGGAAGAGCAGCAGCATGAGGCAGCCGGCGACCAGCCCCCAGAACGCGCCTCCCACGCCGACCAGCGTCACTCCCGAGGCGGTCACCACGAAGGTGACCACGGCGGCCTCCCGGGTCTGCGGATCGGTCACCGCCGCCGCGAGCGCGGTGGCGAGCGCGCCCAGCAGGGCCAACCCCGCGACGGCCTCGATGAGGATCGGCGGCGCGACCGCGACCAGGGCCGTGGCGACGCCCGCACCCAGCCCGAGCAGGGCGAGCCCGACGCCGGCGGTGACCGAGGCGACCCACCGACGCTCCCGGTCCGGGTGCGCGTCGGGGCCGGCGGCCAGCGCGGCGGTGATCGCCGCGAGGTTAACGGCGTGTCCACCGGCGGGGGCGGCCAGCAGGCTGGCGAGCCCGGTGGCCCGCAGGGCGGCGCCGAACGGCGGACGGTAGCCGTAGCCGACCAGCACCGCCATGCCCGGTACGTTCTGCGCCGCCATCGTGACCAGGAACAGCGGAAGGGCCAACCCGACCAGCGCGGACACGTTCCAGGCCGGCACGGTCAGGGTGACCGACGGGACCAGCGCGGTGCTGTCGCTCAGCCCGGCCGGCGGCGCGGTCAGCGCGAGCGCCACCACGGCCACCAGCAGCGCCCCGGGCACCGCCCAGCGGCGGGCGAACCGGTGCAGCAGCAGCCAGCCGGCCACCACCGGACCGGCCACCAGGGGCAGCTCGACGAGCGCCCGGACCGGTGCGGTGCACAGGGGCAGCAGCACTCCGGCGAGCATCGCGCCAGCCACCGGCTTGGGGATGGCGGCCACCGCCCGGCTCAGCGGCGGGAAGAGACCGGCCGCGACGATCAGCAGCCCGGAGACGAGGAACGCGCCCACCGCGACCGGCCACCCTCCGGGCGGCGGCCCGGTCGCCACCAGCAGGGCCGCGCCCGGTGTCGACCAGGCGACGCTCATCGGGATGCGGTGCCGCCAACCCAGCCAGGCGGCGGCGAGCCCGCACGCCACGCAGAGGGCGAGCAGGCCGGAGGCGGCCTGCGCGTCCGACGCGCCGACCGCCCGGAGCCCGGCCAGGACGACGGTGAACGAGCTGGCGAAGCCGACCAGCGCGGTCACCACGCCGGCCAGCACCGGTTGCGCGCGTCCACCCATGTCACCACCCCCGGAGCGTTCCGTTTACGGAACGACAGTGTGTAGCACCATAGTCGGATGCCGCAGCCACCACCAGCGGGCCGTCCCGGCCTCGACGTGGACCCCGCCGTCGTCGGTCGGCGCGTCCGCGCTCTGCGCGAGGAGCGGGGGATCTCGCTGTCCACACTGGCCCGGCTCGCCGGCATCGGGAAGGCGACCCTCTCCGGCCTGGAACACGGCACCCGCAACCCGACCCTGGAGACACTCTGGGCGGTCACCGCGCAGCTCGGCGTACCGTTCACCGCCCTGCTGGCCGACCCGACCCCCGGGCCCGTCGTGCACGGCACCGCCGTCACCGCCACCCTGCTGGAGGTGTTCACCGACACCGACGCGACCTACGAGCTGTACCGGATGCGCGTCGCACCGGGCGTCGTGCAGACGTCCCCCGCCCACCAGCCGGGCGTCACCGAACACATCACCGTCTTCGGCGGAGTGCTGCGGGCCGGCCCGGCCGACGCGCCACTGACCGCCCCGGCCGGCGGTCACCTCCGCTGGGTCTCCGACGTGCCGCACACGTACGCGGCGGTGGGCGACGAGGAGGTCGCCGCGAGCCTGCTGCTGCGCTACCCCCGCCGCTGAGCCTGACTCAGTCCACCGGGGCGGGGACCGGCATCCGCCGGCGTACCGCCCAGAGCGCCACCTCGGTCCGCGACGCCGAGCCGGTCTTGCGCAGCAGGTTCGACACGTGCACGGTGACCGTCCGCACCGAGATGCCGAGCGCCTTCGCGACCTGCTTGTTCGACATACCGCTGACCAGGCAGCCCAGCACCTCGACCTCCCGGGCGGTCAACTCCGCGTCGACCGCCTCGACCGGGCCGAGCGGCGTACGCGGTCCGGGCAACCGTCGCAGCAACGCGTCCGGCCCCGCACCGGCGTACGCGGCCAGCAGCTCGGTCAACGCGTACGGATTGCCGCCGGTGTGTCGCCAGACCGAGGTGACCAGCCGGTCCGACGGCGGCGCGCCCTCGTACACCTGGGCCAGCACCTCGGCGACCTCGGTCGGGCGCAGCGGACCGAGATGCTGGCGGACGACGCCGCGTACCCCGCAGAGGCGGGCCAACGCGCGGCGGGTGAGGTCCGGGGCCACCGCGTCGGCGGCCGGCCGGCTGGCGACGATCAGCAGCGCCGGCAACTCGGCCACGGTGGCCAGCTCACCGACCAGGTTGACGCTGGCCGGGTCGAGCGCGTGCAGGTCGTCCACGACCAGCACCGCCGGACCGGCGCCGACCAGCAACTGGAGGTACGGACGGCGAGGCGCAGCAGGGTGCCCGGCGCGTACCGCTCGCGCGGCGCGGTGGGCTGCTGGGCGAGCCACGCCAGCGCGTCCGGTGGCAGGGCGAGCGAGCCGGTGTCGCGGCCGGTGAGCACCGCCGCCAACCAGTCGTACGGGGCCGGGCCGTGCACCCGGGCGGCGCCCGAGAGCACCACGGACGGACGCGGCGTGAGGGCGTCCACCGCGGCGGCGACCAGCAGACTCTTGCCCACGCCGGCCGCGCCGGTGAGCACCGCGACGGTCGGCGCGCGCCGCTCGGCGGCTGCCACGGACGACCACGCCCGGTCGAGCTCGGCGAGCTCGCCGGCGCGTCCGACCATGGACACCGGCATCATTTCTCAACCCTACGCAGTAGTGCGTAGAGACGAAGGCGGGGTGTTCTTGGCAAGCTGACACCATGACGCTGATCCTCCGCTCGGCCATCCTCAACGACATCGGCCTGGTCCGCACCAACAACGAGGACTCCGCCCTCGCCGGTGACCGCCTGATCGCCGTCGCCGACGGCATGGGTGGCCTGCCCGCGGGTGAGGTGGCGAGCGAGATCGTGATCCGGATCCTGGACGAGCTGACGCCACCCACCGAACCGGACGCGGCCGCGGACGCCCTGCGTGCCGTGGTCAGCACCGCCAACCAGCGCATCCACGCCGCGATCACCGTGGACCCGGCGCGGGAGGGGATGGGCACCACGCTCACCGCCGCGCTGCTGGCCGGCGAGACGCTGGTGCTGGCCCAGGTCGGTGACTCCCGCTGCTACCTGCTGCGCGACGGGGAGCTGACCCAGCTCACCCGGGACGACACGTTCGTGCAGGCGCTCGTCGACCAGGGCACCCTCTCCCCCGACCAGGCCCGGCACCACCCGCAGCGCTCCCTGGTGACCCGGGCCGTGCAGGGGGCGGACACCCCGCCGGCGGTCGGTGTGCTCACCGTGGTCCCCGGCGACCGGCTGCTCCTGTGCAGCGACGGGCTCTCCGACTACGTCGAGGAGAACGACATCGCGGCGGCGTTGGGCATGTACTCCGACCGCCAGCAGTGCGGCGAGCAGTTGGTGAAGCTGGCCCACCATGCCGGCGCTCCGGACAATGTCACGGTCGTCGTCTCGGACGTCACCACCCGCTGACCGATCCGGCCAATCCGGTTGCTCCGCTCATCTCAACGGGTTGAGATGAGCGGATGACCATCCGCCGGGTGACCGCCGACGACCGTCTCACCACCAGCTTCCCGCTGGCCGCGTACGCGTTCGAGTCGTCACCGCTGGGCGCCGCGCGGGTCGAGCAGTTCCGTGACTACCTGCCCTACAACGAGGGCAACACGACGCTCACCGTCGAGGAGGACGGCGTCACGCTCGCCGCCACCTCGGCCATCCCCATGCGGCAGAACCTGCGCGGGGTGGTCCTGCCGATGGCCGGCGTCGCCAGTGTGGCCACCCATCCGCTGGCCCGCCGGCAGGGGCACGTACGGACGCTGCTGCACCAACTGCTCGACGAGATGCGCGACGAGGGGCACCCGCTCAGCGCGCTCTACCCGTTCCGACCCAGCTTCTACGCCCGGTTCGGCTATGTGGGGCTCCCCAAGCCGCGCACGGTCACCTTCACCCCGGCCGACCTCGGGCCGCTGCTGCGCGCCGAACTCCCCGGCGAGGTGGGCTGGGAGCGGATCGGGGCGGGCTACCCGGCGTGGCGCGCGTTCACCGAGCGCTGTCTGCGGGACCGGCACGGCTTCTCGCTCTTCCCGGACTACCGGGCGGTCGGGCTGCGGGACCGCGACGAGCACTGGCTCCTCACCGCCCGGGTGGACGGCGAGGTCACCGGCGCGGTCACCTACCGGATCGACGAGTACGGCGGCACGCTGCACGGCAACGAACTGCTCGCCACCGACCCGCTCGCCCGGATGCTGCTGTTGCAGTTCCTCGCCCGGCACGTCGACCAGGTCGGACGGGTCAGCGTCCAGGTGCCGCCGGACGAGCTGCCCGAGCTGTGGCTCACCGACCTGGACGTGCACGTCGAGGTACGGGCGGGCCGCCCCGGGGCGTCCGCGCCGATGGCCCGCCTCCTGTCGCTGGACGCGCTGCGCGGGCTGCCCGCCGGGCCGGGTCGGGTCCGCGTCGAGCTGACCGGCGACCGGTGGCTGGCCGGCACCCACCTGCTGGACGGCACGACCGGCATCCTGGAGATCGTTGCCGGCGACAGCGGGCCGGCGGCGACGGCGACGCTCACCGCCGCTGGGCTCTCCGCCCTGGCGTACGGGGTGCTGGACCCGTCCGAGCTGCCGTTGCGAGGGCTGGGCGAGGTGCCGGTCGACGCCGCCGCCGAGCTGCGCGGCATCTTCCCGCGCGCGATGCCGTACCTCTTCGCCGACTTCTGAGCGCCGTTTGCCGCCCGGTTTGCCGCCCCCACCACACGGGGTACGGTCCCGGGAATGCCGGAGTGGTTGCAGGCGGGCGGATGGGGACTGCTGGCCGGGTCGGCGCTGCTGATCGGGGCGGCGGTCGGCTGGTTCGCGCGGGTGCCCCAGCGACTCATCGCGTCGGTGATGGCGTTCGGCGCGGGCGTGCTGCTCTCCGCCGTCTCGTACGAGCTGATCGAGGTCGCGCACGACCAGGGCGGCATGCTGCCCACCGTGCTCGGCGCGGCCGGCGGAACGTGCGCGTACACCCTCGCCAACGTGGGCCTGGCCCGGCGCGGCGCGCGGAACCGCAAGCGCTCGGGCGGTCAGCAGCCCTCCGAGGGCGAGCAACCCGGCTCCGGATCGGCCATCGCCGTGGGGGCGCTGCTGGACGGCGTACCCGAATCGGTGGTGATCGGCGCGAGCCTGCTGGCCGGCGGCGCGGTCAGCCTGGTCACGGTCGTGGCGGTGTTCCTCAGCAACATCCCGGAGGGCCTGTCCAGCGCGGCCGGCATGCGCCGGGCCGGCCGGACCCGCCGGTACGTGTTCCTGCTGTGGACCGGGATCGCGCTGATCAGCGGGCTCGCCGCGCTGGTCGGCAACACGCTGCTGGGTGGCGCGCCACCGGAGGTGCTGGCCGCCATCACGGCGTTGGCCGCCGGGGCGATCCTCGCCATGATCACCGACACGATGGTCCCGGAGGCGTTCGAGAACGCCCACCTGCTGGTCGGTCTCATCACGGTCGCCGGCTTCCTGACCGCGTTCGCCCTCTCCCACAGCTGACCACCACACGCGGCGTCGCCCAGCGACCGCCGGCGTTGCTGAGCGGCGTTGGCGTGCGGGGCGTTGCTCAGCGGCGCTGTCCTGTGGGGCGTTGCTTAGCAGCGCATTAAACCGGCACGGCGGATTCGGCGGCGCGGCGTCACGGCTCCTAGAGTCATCGGCGTGCGCATGACGTCGCTTGCCGCCCTGCTCGTCCTCGGTGTCGCCACCGCGACCCTGCCCGCGTGCGCGTCCGGCGAGCCGACGCCGACCGTCACGCCGTCCGCCTCGCCGCAGGCCGTGGCGACCGGCGACCAGAACGTCGTGCCGGCGGGACGCGACGGTCTCGGTGGTCCGGGGGCCAGCGCCAGCCCGAAGCCGGCCGCGAAGGTCGCCCCGGCCGGCAATCCGAACGGCCACGCGAGCGTGCCCACCGAGGCCCGCGCCGTGGACACCTCGAAGCCGACCCGGACCGTCGGCACCGGCACCCCGGCGAGCTGCACCTCCGCTGCCGTGGTGAAGGCGGTCGCCGCCGGTGGCGTCATCACGTTCGACTGTGGACCCGCCCCGGTGACGATCAAGATGGCCGCGACCGCGAAGGTCCGCAACGCCAACGGGCCGAAGGTCGTGCTTGACGGCGGCGGCAAGGTCACGCTCAGCGGCCAGGGACAGCGCCGCATCCTCTACCTGAACACCTGTGACGAGGCCCAGGGTTGGACCACCTCGCACTGCCAGAACCAGGACCACCCGCAACTCACCGTGCAGAACCTGACCTTCGCCGACGGCAACTCCACGGGCGACAAGGCCGAGGGTGGCGGCGGGGGCGCGATCTTCGTCCGGGGCGGGCGGCTGAAGATCGTCAACTCACGCTTCGTCCGGAACCGCTGCGACCGTACCGGCCCGGACCTGGGCGGCGCGGCCGTGCGGGTGCTGAGCCAGTACGAGAACAAGCCGGTGTACGTCGTGAGCAGCACCTTCGACGGCGGTTCCTGCTCCAACGGAGGGGCGTTGAGCAGCATCGGCGTGTCGTGGACGGTGCTGAACAGCCTGCTGCGGAACAACGAGGCCATCGGCAACGGCGCCAACCCGGCCAAATCGGGGACGCCCGGCGGTGGCAGCGGCGGCGCGATCTACTGCGACGGCAACGAGTTCGCGGTCCGCATCGCCGGCACGATCATCGAGAACAACAGGGCCAACGAGGGCGGCGGTGCGATCTTCTTCGTCAGCAACAACCGCACCGGCACCATGAAGATCGAAAACTCGACCCTTCGCCGCAACCCCAGCGGCAAGTTCGAGACCCCCGGCCACCCCGGCATCTTCTTCCTGGGCGCGGCGCTGAGCTGACCCCCCCCTTCCGGCCCGGTGATCAAGAGGTTTGCGTCAGATTACGTCCGTCTGGTGACGCGAACCTCTTGATCACCTCAGTAGGGATTCCCCTGGCCCGGTGGACGGCCCGCCAGGAGGCCGCTGGGGCGGCCGGATTGCTGGGCCGCGGCGGACAGGGGCGGGCTCGGGGTGTGTTCGCCGCCAGCCATGCCGGCGAACAGCTCCTTCAGCGCGGTCAGCGCGTCGATCTTCGGAGTCCAGCCCAACTCGGTCTCCGCCCGCTCGCTGGACATCAGCGGCGCGTTCAGCCCCAGCTCGACCCAGCCCGCGTCGACCGGTTGCAGCCGCGCCCGCCACGTCAGGGCCGCCGCCACCCGCAGCACCGGCGCCGCGACCGGCACCGTCCAACCATGGAAGTGCCGAGCCACCAGCTCCGGAGTCAGCACCGGGTCCGCGGCGACATTGAAAGCGCCGCGCGCATCACCCATAACCGCCCTGGCGTACGCGTCAGCCACATCGTCGGCATGCACCGCCTGCATCCGCAGCCGCCGGTTCGTGGGTACGAGAGGAATCCGGCCGAAGCGCAGCAGTCGTACCGGCGCGAACGGGCCGAGAAAGTACCGGGTGATCTCCACGCCGGCGTCCCTCTGGAAGATCAACCCGGGTCGCAGCCGCACCACCCGCAGGGCCGGGTGCTCCCGCTCCAACTCGTTCAGCAATGCCTCGACCTCGGCCTTGTGCTCGCTGTACGACGAGCCGGACACCCCGGTGGCCGGCCACCGCTCGCTGATCGGATGGTCCTTCGGTCCGGGCGCGTACGTGCCGACCGACGACGCGTACACCAGCGCCGGCACCCCGGCCCGTGCCACCGCGTCGAACACCGCCCCGCTGCCGTCGACGTTCGTCCGCCGCAGGATCCGTTGATCGTGACTGGGCTGGATCTGCCAGGCCAGGTGCACCACCGCGTCCGCGCCCGCGAAGATCTCGGCCAACTGGCCCGGTGCCCCCGGCGCACCGACGTCGCAGGAGTGCCACTCCACCTGGTCGTACGGCGTGCCGGCATCCGGGCCGGGCAGCCGCCGGGCCACCCCGGCCAGCTCCACACCGCGCTCCCGGCGCAGCCGCCGCAGCACCGCCGTACCGACGTTGCCGCTCGCCCCCACCACCACGATCCGCATGCCCGACCCCGTACCCGCCCAGCAGGCCCTCAACCGCCATCCGTCCCGGCGTGAGCTGCGTGATCGACTCGGCTTCCCGGAAACCGGGGCGTCCCTTGCGCCCCGATGCCCCGACTTCCCGGAAGTCGAGTCGATCAAGGGCAAGGTGCGCTGGCGAGGCATCGATGGCCGGCCGGAAGCCGAGAGCCGGCATCGCTGACTGTCAGGTAACCTGAGCGCGCGGGCCGCTAGCTCAATGGCAGAGCTGTGGACTTTTAATCCATAGGTTCAGGGTTCGAGTCCCTGGCGGCCCACTTCTACACAGTTCAAAGACCCTTCACAGCTCTTGCCTTGCCTGCCTCAGAACCACCTGAGGTACAGTTTTCTGTACCTGATACGGAGGTGGTCATGCGGACCGTCAACTTCACCCAGCTACGGCAGAACCTGGCCGCCGAGCTTGACAGCGTCATCAACGACGCGGAGGAAGTCGTGGTCACCCGTTCCGGCCACGAGCCCGTGGTGATCGTGCCGCTTGCCGAGTACGAGTCGATGAAGGAGACCGAATACCTCCTGCGCAACCCGAGCAACGCCGCCGCGCTGCGCCGGTCGATGGCGGAGCTGGAGAAGGGTGACGCGGCCGAGCGGGATCTGATCGACCCGGCCAGCGTGCGGGACGTCGCGTGAGGCTGGTCTTCACCGCGACAGCGTGGAGTCAGTACCTCAGCCACACGGACCGGAAGCTGGTCAAGCGCATCAACGACCTGATCGCGGACGTGATGCGCAACGAATACGAGGGCATCGGCAAACCGGAACCCCTGCGGGGCGAGCTGTCGGGCTTCTGGTCCCGCCGAATCGATCGTGAACACCGGCTGGTGTACCGGATCACCAAGGACGACGTCGAGATCATCGCCTGCCGGTACCACTACGGCGACCGCTAGCGGACCGGACTGAACCCGCAGCGCGGTTGGGCCATGCCGTCCGCTCGTCCGGCAGCCGTCGGCGTTGGCCGTCCAAGCTTCTCATCGCACAGGCCACCGACGCCTGCGCCTGACCGGGCCGGCCGCGTGGCTGCACGCGGTCCTCTTCGCGTACTTCCGCTTCGGCGCCGCGGCACTGACGACCGCAACCTTCCTGATGCCGGTTCGTGCCGGACAAGCCGGATCGCAGGCCGTAACTGACGACCGCTGACCACGGGACCGGGCTTGACGCGGCATGCCTTCGGACCGTCGGTCGGAGTTGGTGGTCTCAGTGGCTGGACGCCGTTGCTCATGCGTCTGGCCAATCAGCCGCAATGATCAACGGGATTGAGTCCGGCGACCGGTATTCGTCACCAGGGAAGTACTCGATGTGCTGATGCCGACGGACTGCCCGGTCATCGGCGGTCTCGGCTTGCTCGGCCACACCATCGAGCGCGTCCCAGATGATGTCGAGATACTCATGCCCGCCGGAGAAGTGCAGCGTGGTCCCGCCGAGCAAACTGACGAGCAGCGGGCCTGCGGTCACTTCTTGGCCGACGGCCCCGTCGGTGACCGCCACCTCGAAGGGCTCAACATGGTGGCGTAGCAGCCGGCTGAGGGCGCGGAGCGCAGCTGGGGGCCCGGCAAGCTCCAACTCGTGGTCGCTGACGGAGAGACGGCAGCGTCGGTGATCATCCATCGGGCGCATTGCCCTTCACTGCGCGGGCCAGGGCCGAGTAGCCGCCCAAGGGTCAGAACCGCGCCCACGGCGGGGTGTACCGGCTCACGTAGTCGCGGGCACGGGGCAGCGGATCTTGCCAGTACTGGTGTGGCATGCGGGAGTGGTGCGCCTCGCAGAATTCGGCGAGACCATCCATGATCTTGACGCTCTCCAGCGGGCGGCCCTCGAAGAAGGTGTTGGCCTCCAGCAGCTCCGGTTCGGCGTTCCAGCCCGAGTGGTCGAACGCCCAGCCGTCCCAGAGCGCATAGACGTGGAAGACCTGCCATTCGCCTGCCAGCCGCACTCCCGCGATCTCGATCGGCCGGTCCGGATAGGAGGCCCGGCACACCCAGGCGAGGATGTGGCACGCTCCGGCAGCGAAGAAGGCCTGGTCCGTCCGGTTCCAGGAGATGCGCTGATCAGCTCGCTCGATCGGTGTCCGACGATATGCACCCGCTGCTTGGGCCGCCACCGCCCGAACGCTAGCGGACTGTCCGTCTGACCGGGCGAATGGCGGTACTGGAGACCTCCTCGAAGCGCATTGGCCAAGCCTCAGTCGCCGCCGTACTCGTCCACATCCAGCTCGGCTCCCGTGCGGTGAAGGAAGTCCAAGGCCCGGCGGTCGAGGTGCCAGCCGAGAAGCTGATGCTGCGGACTCCCCTCCACGTCACCGTCGTCATCGAGGTAGCGCACTACTTGGAGCGTCCCGGTGATGCCCGGCCCCTCCGACGCATCGATCTCTCTAATGAGGGCTGCGATCTCATCGGCGAAGGGCTCAAGTCGGCCGATGACGCGGTCAATTTGCTCATCGAGCGGCAGGCCTCCGTCACGGCACACAACCCTCCACGCATGAACACGCGGCACCGGAGGGTTCTCCCGCTTGCTGGCCTTGACAGTCGTCTCGTCTGCCCCCAGGCCCAACCGCGCTGACATCTCGTGGGCCGGCAGGTGGTCCGATGACAGGGAGAAGTACACGTACTGATGCACCCGTGCCTACTTCACCTTCTGCATCGGCTGACCGGTCCAGGCGCTGTAGACGACAGTCACCAAAATCATGGTGCCGGCCGCTGCGAAAGCTACGCCCATCGCCCGTTCCAGCAGGATGAAGCGCGCCAGACGCTCCTCATCCGGGGCATCGGGCAGCCAACGCCATGGCGGGACTCGCCGCAACCCGCTCGCGAGAGACATCGATTGCCGCACGTGCCACTCCGTGACCCCGCGAAAATTGCTGGCCAGTGCGACGCCTAGAAGACTCAGAGCCGGGCCGATGCTGACAGCCGCCACGACACGCCACGTCTCCATCTGTCCCCTCCGGGTGTGTTACCGGAGCTTAGTTGAGGCCGGCGAGCCCCACAGTCAGCAGACGCACTCGAACGGGAGGCAGCAGCGGCGTACCGCAGTGGCGCCTTGCCGGGTCCGGGACTTTTCGGATGTCCAGGTACGGCGCACGGTGTCATCATGGCGAGATGGCGACCCCAAAGAATGGATCATGAGCCGTACGCCTCCGAGCCATCTACGAGTGCCTCGGTATACCAGGCACGCCGACGCCTCCCCACGGGTTCCCGACGGGATCTCGGCCAAGGTGCTGCGGCAGATCACCGATGCCGCACAGGCAGGGCGCTGTCATGACGTGGAGTCGATGGCCTCGGCGGTTGCCACCTTGAAGCGGTTTCTGCGGCGATCCGGCGCGGTGTTGACGCTCGATCAGGACGCCGACTGCCCCTGCTGTGACCCGCGTCAGGCGATGGACACCCTGCACAGGATCGCCAGGGCGGTCCCTCCGACCGGCAGGCGCGAGATCCAGGCGATCGTGGATCCCCTTGCTGAGCGGTACCGCGCCCGCACCCTGCACGATCCGAGCTGGCCGCAGGACAGCCAGTGGTGGTGGCGACGCATCGCCGATCGCTGAGTGACCGCGAGACCACTGCGGCGCGGGTCGGCCCGTCCGTCACTCGCGTCGGGCGGCGCCGCGCATCGCGTACGCCATGATGCCCGTGACCGCCAGGACGGCCGCGACCACGACCGCCGGCCGACTGTCGTGGGGTTGGCCGGGCCAGGTGGCGAGCGTGCCCCACGTGCCCGGTTGGGGAAACATGGCGGCGATGACCGCCCAGCCCACGGGGAGGAACCAGGCGCGGGCCGCGCCCGCGACCGTCGCGCAGAGCGCGGTCAGGCCCAGCAGGCCGGCGGCGTCGCGGACCAGCAGCGCGGTGGGGCCGAAACGGGCGCCGGTGGGTTGGGTGGCGAGCAACACGACGAGTACGAGCGCCAGCGCGGCCAGCAGGTGCACGGCTCGCCGCCACGGCCAGCGCAGTGCGGCGGTGCGTTCCAGGTCCTCGTCGGGGGCGGCCAGGGTGGTCGAAAGGGCCGCCACCATCAGCGTGACCGTCAGGACGACGAGCAGGAGGATGACGTCGCGCTCGGTGGAGAGGGTCAGCCACAGCGCCCAGATCAGGGCGGCGGCGCTGACGGACGCGGCCAGTGCCACGGGTACGCGTCGTGCGCGTAGGTGCAGGATCATCGGGACAGCAGTCCGGTGGGGTCCTGGCAGGCCAGGATCGCGTCGCGTACCGCCGTCACGCGGGAGAGCGCTTCCGGCGCGGGCAGCTTCTGGAGGTCTCGCCACAGGGTGACCGCCTCGGCGTTGAGCTGCGGATCCTCCTCGATCATTTCGGGGATGACGCCGACGTCGGAGACCGGCTCGCGGCCGAGCAGGTGGTATGCGGCGGCTCGTTCGACCGCGCCGTTGCGCTCGCAGTCCGGGCCGCCGTATCCGGTGCCCAGGCCGAACACCATCTCGGGGACCACGGCGTCGGGATGAGCCAGGCCGCCGTGGTCGTCGATCCGGACGTCGATCGTGACGGTGTCGGCGTCGCGGACGGGCACGTCCCCGATGAGGTAGGCCCGCGTGTCCTCGTGCGCCTGGGTGGGGGCGTCCGGCATCTTGGCGAGGGCGGCCAGGCCCTGGCGGGCGAGCGGGGTCAGCGTGTCCAGCACGTTGGCGTTGACCCGGGTGACGCAGACCTTCGGGGCGTCGTCGGTGCAGACGAGTTCGCGGGCCACGGGGTCGATCGGTGCGACGAGGGTTGCCTCGTCACGAGGGACGAGCGCCGCCGCGACACCGAAGCCGAGCAACACCGGCAGCACGGCGGCCACCGACGTACGGGGACCATGCGCTACCAGCAGGAGTACGCCGGTCAGCGCCAGCCCGCCCAGGAAGATGGCGAGCGCGGCGGTGACCCGGGGGTCGATGGTCTGGAACGGGTAGAACGTGCTGCTGCCGTACGCGGGAGACAGGATCGCGCCCATCCAGTCCGGCCGCATGATCGCGGTGAAGAAGACCAGCAGCACACCGGCCACGGCGAGCACGGGCGCGGTCACCAGAGCGGGTAGCAGCCGCCCGATGCCCAGGCCGAGCCAGGCCGCCGCGACCAGGGAGAACGCGCCGACCAGTGTGATGGCGACGACGTCCGGCGGGAAGTACGCGGCGGTGGACGCGATCCGCACGCCGCCCGCGCCGAGCACCAGCAGGAAGGCGAGCCCGAGCGCGGCGCCCATCGCGACGAGGACCGGAATCATCCGGCGGGCGCGGGACCGGGGTGTGGTGGCGAAGAGTTCCCCGACCTTGGCCCGGTGTTCGCGGCGGCCCTGCCACGCTCCGGCGGCGAGGGCGATCGGCCAGAGCAGGAGCAGGTACTCCTTGACGGCGAGTGTGAGGGACATCCACCCCTCCGACCAGCGGCCCGGGGCGAGGTAGAGGGCGGCGACGCCGACCGCCACCGCGAGGAGCGCGGCGCCGGCTGCGGCGGAGCGCCGGAGTTCGATCCGCAGGACGCTCATCGGCTGGCCGCCTCGTGACGGCGGAGCAGTGCCGAGTAGCCGCGTTCGGCGGGGCTGTCGCCCGGGTGGCGCTCGTCGCCCTCGGCGGCCAGACCGGCGGGCGTGCCCTGCCACACCAACCTACCCTCGTTGATCAGCACCACCTCGGTGCAGGCGGCGACCACGTCCTCGACGAGGTGCGTGGAGACCAGCACGCAGGCGTCCGTACCCAGGTCGCGCAGCAGTTCGCGCAGGTCGAGGCGCTGCTCGGGGTCGAGGCCGACGGTCGGCTCGTCCAGCAGCAGCACCCGCGGATCGTTGACGATGGCCTGGGCGACGCCGGCCCGGCGCAGCATCCCGCCGGAGAGTGTGCGGAGCTTGGCGTCGGCCTTGGCGCTGAGGCCGACACGGTCGATCGCGCGCTGCGTGGCCGCCGGGATGTCGGGCTTCGGCATCTCCTTCAGCCAGGCCAGGTACGACACGAACTCCCGCACCGTGAACCGCGGGTAGTAGCCGAAGTGCTGCGGCAGGTAGCCCAGCGAACGCCGGGCCTGGCGCAGGTCGGCGCGACCGTCCACCGAACTGCCGAGCAGGGTGAGCCGGCCGCCGGACGGCTTGAGCACCGTGGCCAGGGCCCGCATCAACGTCGTCTTGCCCGCACCGTTGCGCCCCAGCAGGCCGTGCACGCCGGTGCCGAGGCTCAGGTCGAGCCCGTCGACGGCCAGGTGCCGGCCGGCCCGCACCTTCAGCGCCTCGGCGTGGATGGCCCAGGGGTGGATGGTGGTGGCCGTCTCGGCCAGGCTCACCGCTCGCATGGTTGGTCCCTTCAGAACGAGGTGAGGCGCCGGAAGCTGTTGGCGCGCAGGAGGGTCAGGGCGGCCAGCACGACCGTGACGACGGCCCACCCACCGATGGCCGCCGGTTCCAGGAGCACCGGTAACTCGGCGGCGGCGAGGCTGGGTGCGACCACGGCGGCGGCCCAGGCGGCCATCAGCCCGACCGCGGCGCGGCGGACGCCGACGAGGGAGCCGAGCAGCAGCGTGGCGGCGGTGAAGGCCAGGCACGGCAGCAGCATCAGCGCGGGGTTCACCCGGCCGGCCCCGTAGGCGGCGAGCACGGCGAGCACGGGGATGACGAGGACGAGCACCCCGGCGGTACGGCGCAGGAGCATCGTCAGACCGGCCGAGGGGGTGCCGACGACCAGTTCCCAGGCCGGGTCCCCGCGTCTGCTCCAGGCCGCCGCGACCCCGGGCAGCGGCGCGAGGGGCGCGAGCAGCAGCACGATCGACGGCAACTCGGACAGGAAGTACGTGAGCAGGGCCGCGGTGCCGAGCACGCCGGCGGTCATGGCCACCCAGGGCAGCAGCGCCGCCACGAACCAGCGCTGCCGCAGCGGCGTACGAAGGAAAGCCCTTGATCGTGGGGCGGGGCCGGCGGCGATCGTGCGGTCGACGACCGCCGCGACCTCGGCGACCAGGGCGCGCGACTCGGCCGTGGTGCTTCCGGCGAGGCGGGCGCGGCAGTCGGCGCAGCTCTCCAGGTGCACCTCGATCGTCCAGACGGTCGCCTCGTCGAGGCCGGCATCGCCGTCGGCGTAGCGGTCGATGTCGTTCAGGGTGGGATGCGTGGTCATGACAGGGCCTCCCGCAGGACGATCCGGGCGCGGCGGATCCGGGACTTGACGGTGTTCTCGGGTACGCCCAGCAGCACGGACGTCTCGCGGACGGTGAATCCGTCCAGGACGGTGGCGCGCAGCACCGCGCGGACCTCGGGCGGCAGCACGGCGAGGGCCTGTTCGAGTTCCTGCCCGACCCGACCGGCGAGCGCCTCGTCCTCGGCGGCGGGCACGACCGTCTCGACCGGATGCACCTGCGGCACCCGGGCCTGCCGCGAACGACGCCGGAACGCGTCCACCAGGCGGTGCGCGGCGATGGTCCACAACCAGCCGACGGCGCTGCCGCTGACCTGGTCGCCGGCGAAGCTGCCGGCCGCCCGCCACACCGTCAGGTAGGTCTCCTGGAGGACGTCGGCGACCACGTCCGGGTCCGCGCACCGGCGGCGCAGGCGCACCTCCAACCAGGGCGCGGTACGCCGGTACAGCTCGTCGAAGGCCCGCCGGTCACCGCAGGCCACGCGACGGACGAGTTCCTGCTCGTCCGCCGCGTCCAGGCTTCGTCTCACGTGAGGTAAGACGACCGTCTCCGCGCATTCGGGTGCCTCGCGACTGTGACCGCCGTCACGAGTCGCCGGATCCTTTGGTGATCTGTTGCATCAGGTTGCGGAAGTCCCCTGTCCCACCCTCACCGTCGTGGATCTGCACATGGTGGTGTGCCGTGCCCTGTGCGCCGTCACCTGTGCGATGTGCTGGGCATGCGATGTGTGGTGGGGAATCGAACCCCTGCGCCTGCCCCCGGCGCGCCAGGAGGTAGCCGGATTGCCCGCCGGCTTGCGGGTTCGTGCACGCCTCCACGTCGGCTACCTGCTCCGCAACTCCTAGTCCAGCAGGTCGACCTCCCAGTTCGTACGCTGGATCAGCGTGTCCACCTCACGAAGCTGCCGGGCCAGGTCGTCGGCCTGTCGGCGCAGCTCGGCCACCGGCAGCGCCGGGATCATCTTCAACTCCGACCGCAACTGCCGGTACCCACGCTGGCCTTCACCAGCGGCGGCCGCCGCGGCCGACGTGACGACGTTGTGCCGCAGACGGAGTACGTCGCGCCGGGCGAGTGCATCGGTGAGCGTGCCGCCGCCCACGACGGTGGCGGCGTTCGTGCGGTTGATCCGCCGGATCAACGACTCCAACTCGTCGAGCGTCTCGCCCACCTCGACGAGCAGAGCCGAGGCGTCCTCGGCGGGATTCTCGCCCTCCTGGAAGCGAGCGCTGGCGGTGATGCGGGCACGGAGTTGTTCGGCGCGGCGCGCCGCGTCCGCGCGCACCGCCAAGGCCTCAGCGAGCTTCATGGGCACCAGTATCGCCAGCGAAGATCATTGCCCGCGCCTGATTTTCCGGCGCGCGAATGCGGCAAGGTCATCGCTTGTCGAGTTGTACGCGGGCGCGCATCAAGGCGAACCCGAGAAGATTCCGACCGCGCCACTGGGCCGGATCCTCGGCGCGCGGGTCCGTGGCCGCCAGCCCGATGCCCCACACCCGGTCCACGGGGCTGGCTTCGACCAAGATCCGGTTGGCCGTGCGAGCCAGGTACCGCCCGAGGTCGAGGTGCTGGTTGAACTTCGCCACGTTGCCAGCGACCACCAGACCGAAGCTGTGCTCGTCCCAGCTGGCCTGATCGAATCCGCGTACCTGTCGGCCCAGGGCCTTGACCGCGCCCGGGTGCGACGCCGTCAGCATCTGTGCGGCGATCGCCTCGTCACCGAACAGGCGGGCCTTGCCGACCATCATGTAGTGCTCAGCGGTCAGATAACGCTCTCCATCTACGGTGAACGGCGCCGGCCACCACTGGCTCAGACACCCCGGACCGATGCTGCCGTCGGCCTGCGGCCGGTGACCCCAGAAGAACAGGTACTTGGGACGCCCGCCCTCAGCGACATGGGTGCGCAGGCTGGGGAGGTCGCAGGGCAACGGATCCGTCGTGGTCACGTCGAGCAGGGTGCCAGACCTGTGCGACATCGAGCGTCGGGTGACCTGGCCCGGCGCAGGTGGCCTGCACCTGCTCGGCATCCGAACCCCCGAACGGATGTGAGCGAAACCGGCGCGGTCGGAAGCCCCGCCATCCATGCTGGCGATCCCAGGATCACGAGCAGCGTAGGTAGATTGGACCGAAGTAAGATGCAATCTAGCTTCGGAGGGGTCGAACCGGCTGCCTCACATGGCAGGACCGGCCGTTCGACCGGCGCCACCTCGACGAACTACGCCGCCACGCCCCAGCGATCCCGGGCTTCGAACCCGGGACCAGCGGCCTGGTCGTCGTCAGCCGATCCGGCACAGCCCTGCCGAGCGATGCTGTGGATCTCGTCTGGGGTCCTGACGACATCATGCGTGCCTGGTCGGTCTGATGCGGTCACGTCATGCCGTCGGTTCCGCGCCGGCACCCCCGGACCGGCGATTGGTCGTCCGCGGGAGTTGCCAACGCCGCTCGGAGCCTGGCGCGGACGGCTCACGTGGCTATCCTCTTCAGGTGCTGGTCCGTGTGGAGATCGTTGACGCGGGTCCGGCATTTCGAAGGGACTAGCGACATGGCCCGTGTGGTACCGGCAGTTATCCGCGCACTCGACGTCCTCGAACTGTTCCTGGACTGCCCCCAACTGTCGGCCCGTCAGGTGATGGAGCGGCTCGACCTGCCGCGCACTACCGTCCACGAGTTGCTCGTGACGCTCGAAGCCCGCTCGTACCTGATCTCCGTGCCGGGTCAACCGGTGCAGTATCGGCTCGGGATGCCGCTGTTCCAGCTGGGCGCGGCGTTCGCGGGTCGGCTCGATCTCGTACGCGAGGCGCAGGGTGTCGCGCGGGACGTGGCCGCCGCCTGTGACGAGGCGGTTCACGTGGCGGTGCTGGACGGCGCCGATGTCGTCTACCTCGTCAAGTTCGACAGCATTCACCCCGTTCGGATGGTGTCCGGAGTCGGGTTGCGGCTGCCCGCCCACTGCACGGCGGTCGGCAAGGTGCTGCTGTCGGCCCTCGATCCGGAGGACCTGGACGCGGTCCTGTTGAAGGATCCCCTGCCGGGCATGACGCCGGACAGCATCACCGATCCGGACCTCCTGCGGGAGCATCTCGACCAGGTCCGGGCGGAGGGCGTCGCGGTCGACGTCGGCGAGTCGGACAGCGCGATGCGCTGCGTCGCGGCGGCGATCCGGGATCACTCCGGGGCCGTCATCGCCGCGATGAGCCTGTCCGCGCCGATCATCCGGTGGACACCGCAGGTGCAGGTGGAGTGGACCGGGCTGGTTCGCGAGGGCGCGGCAGCGCTGTCGGAGCGCATGGGCTACCGGGCCCAGTCCCGGTAGCAAACCTCCCGCTTTTGGTTCGAAACAGCATCGAAACATTGACATCGCTGACCGGGCTGCTCTAGCGTCGCACCACTCGATGCGGTATATCGAACCTAGTTCGAAATCTCGAACGGCGGTGGTCCCGTGACACGACCGAACCGGAACGTCAGCGTCACTGTCTCGGCCCTGTCGCCGACCGCCTCGACCACGTCGCGCCATCCGAGGTGCGGCACCCGACAGATCTCGGGTGGCTCGGACGGAGCATGCGTGAGCGGACGTCCCGCGGCGGCCGGCTGGCCCGCTCGCCGTGACGGCGACCGACGAGCGAACTGATCTCGACAGGCGACCCTCCCCGGTCGCCACCACAGAAGCCCAACTGGAAACACGACGATCGCGGCGTTCGCCGGGTACGCCTTCGGCGTGCAGCCGTGCGCGGCGAGATGAAGGAGGCGGGTGTCCATGGAGGACAAATCGGGTTGGTCTCGACGCGGCGTGCTGGGGATGGGGGTGGGAGTGCTCGGCGCGGCAGGTCTGGCCGCGTGTGGAGGCACTTCCGAATCGCCGACCAAGGTGCAGGCCGAGGTCCCGCAGGAGCTGATCGACGCCGCCGCGTCGATGAAGGGCTCCTCGATGGGAATGTTGTCGCAGAAGCTGTACTCGACGGCTGCGAACGACGCGCTCGACAGCTCGATCAAGAAGTTCGCCGACACCACCGGCACGAAGATCGAGAACAGCCTGGTCCAGGCCGACGCGGGTGACGTGGTCGCCAAGATCGATGCCGAGGTCAAGGGCGGGGTGGCACGTGACCTGGCGTTCATGACCGACTCCCGGTTCGTCGCGCAGTTCCAGGCGCTGGGCGACCTGGAGGACGTCACCGACGTGGTCCAGGCGCTGACCGCCAAGTACGGCGAGCCGTGCGCGGAGTCCAAGAACTACTGCGTCTTCGACGGCAAGTGGTTCGCGATCCCGTACCACTTCATCGGGATCGGGTCGTTCCTGCGCAAGGATTGGATGCAGGACAAGGGCATCACGCCCAAGGACATCTACAGCTGGGAGGAGCTGCGGGACGTCTGCCTGGAGATCTCCGATCCGAGCAAGCGCCGGTTCGGCTGGGGCATGACGATCAACCGGTCCGGTGACGCCAACGGCATGATCGAGGCGCTGATCAACGCGTACGGCGGGTCGATCGCCTCCAACGACGGCCGGAAGGTCACGTTCGAGTCGCCGGAGACGGTGCAGGCGGTGACCTTCCTCGGCGACATCTACACCAACGCCAAGTACAAGCCGATGCTGCCGCCGGGGATCGCGAGCTGGACCGACACCAGCAACAACGAGAACTGGCTCGCCGGGATCCTCGGCTACACCCGCAACCAGTTCAGCGTCTACGCGGACTCGCGGACCAAGAAGAACCCGGTGCACGCCAACACCCACGTGTTCTCCGACTGCATCGGACCGGCCACGAACAACCCTCTGCTGCTCGGCCAGTCGCAGGGCTTCGTCGTCTTCAAGGGCGCCAAGAACCCCGCGCTCGCCAAGCTCCTGGCGCAGTACCTGGTCAGCGCGCCCGCGCTGCTCGGCGTGGCGAAGGAGGCCCCCGGTCTGGTGATGCCCGCCTGGGAGAAGGTCTGGGACGCGGACCCGTTCTTCACCAGCGGTGACCCTGCGTTCCCCATGCTGCGCAAGATCACCCAGTTGCAGCTGCCGTTGAACACGAAGAATGGCCTGACCTTCCCGCAGAAGGCCAGCGCCGGCCAGCAGGCCGTCGGCTCGGCCTACGTCCTGACCGACATGATGCAGCAGGTCGTGCAGGGCACCGCGCCCGCGCAGGCCGTGAAGGCGGCCCACACGAAGATGGTGCAGATCTTCAACCAGCAGGGGCTGCCGCAGTGAGGACGCTCCGTCCCGCGCGGGTCCCGGCGGCGAGGGTCTCCTCGCCGCCGGGATCCGGCTCCCTCACGCCGACCCAGCGCCGACTGGGTCGTGACTGGCGAATGGCGGCGCTGTTCCTGACGCCGATGGCCGTGCTGGTCGGCGGCCTCGTGCTCGTACCGATCGCCCGATCGATCGTCACCAGCACCACCGAACGGCACGGGCAGGAGTCCGTGTTCGTCGGCCTGGACAACTATCTGCACCTCGTCGGAGACGACCAGTTCCACACGGGCGTGGTGAACTCGTTCGTCTTCACCGCGTACGCCGAGATCTTCAAGGTCGTGCTCGGGCTGGCCGCGGCCCTGCTGCTGCACCACCGACGCCGCGGGCGGGCGGTGCTGGCGGGGTTGCTCCTGGTGCCGTGGGTGGTGCCGACCGTGGTGACGGCGTTCAGCTGGCGCGCGCTGCTCGATCCGATCTTCGGCAGCGTCAACAACCTGCTCACCGCCACCGGAATCGGGCCGCTGCTGGTCGACCTGCACCTGGTGGACAGTTGGCCGGCGGGCTGGTTGTCCGACCCGTCGCTGGCGATGCCGTCGGTGATCATGGTGAACGTCTGGAAGGGGGTGCCCTTCTTCACCGTGTGCTTCCTCGCCGGCCTGAAGGCCATCCCGGCCGACCTGTACGAGGCGGCGACCATCGACGGCGCCTCGGCGTGGCAACGGTTTGCCAACGTGACGCTGCCCGGCCTGCGCCACGTGATCACCGTGACGGTGACCCTGTCGTCGATCTGGACGTTCAACAACTTCGACCTCGTCTGGCTGCTCACCCAGGGTGGTCCGGGCGACGTGACCGCGCCGTACGTGCTCGTCGCGTACTCGAAGGCGATCCTGCAGTTGCAGTACGGCGCGGGCGCGGCGGTCACGCTCGTGATGCTGCCGGTCATCGGCGGGCTGGTGTTCTTCCTGGTCCGGCTGTTGCGCCAGGATTCGGGGGCGAAACTGCCCCGGGCACGACGCACGGCCCTGCGGCTCGGTACGCGGGCGCGTAAGGCCCTGCCGTGGGTGATCACGGCGGTGGTCACCGGGCTGCTGATCTGGGCGTCGCCGGAGATCTTCTGGAAGGCGGCGGTCGTCCTCGGGGTGATCCTGCTGATCGCGGCGGCGGTCGGCCGGGTGGTGTCGACCCTCCAGTCGCGCGGCGGTCGCCGGGCATCCTCGGCGGTGTCGGGCTTCGGCTCCTGGGTCGCGCTCGCCGGGCTGCTCTTCTTCGTGCTCGGTCCGCTGTACTGGATCGGCGTCACGGCCTTCAAGTCCGAGGGCCAGGTCGTCATGCGTACGGACGACCTGTGGCCGACGCCGTGGACCACGGAGCAGTTCACCGGGCTCTTCGCCAACCAGCCGTTCGGTCGCTGGTACCTCAACACCCTGCTGGTGTCCGCGGCGTCCACGGCGGTGGCGCTGGTCTGCGCCGCTCTCGCGGGTTACGCGCTGGCCCGGCTGCGGTTCCGTGGCGCGCAGGGGTTCACCGTCACCGTGCTGCTCACCTACGTGATGCCGGGCGCGCTGCTGTTCATCCCGCTCTACCAGATGCTCATCGGCGTGCGACTCACCGACTCGTTGTGGTCGCTGGTGGTGACGTACCCGACGTTCACGCTTCCGTTCGCCACGTGGCTGCTGGTCGGCTACTTCTCCTCGATCCCCGTGGAGCTGGAGGAGGCCGCGCTCGTCGACGGCTGCACCCGTCTACAGGCGTTCGGCCGGGTGGTGTTGCCGCTGGCCAAGCCCGGACTGCTGGCGGTCGCGCTCTTCACCCTGACCAACGCCTGGAACGAGTTCCTCTTCGCCTTCGTGTTCATCACCAAGGACGAGTACAAGACGTTGCCGGTGGGGATGCAGTCGATGATCGCCGGAGATGTCGTACCGCAGGGACAGCTCGCCGCGGCCTCGCTCCTCGTCAGCATCCCCGTGGTGATCATGTACGCGCTCGGGCAGCGCTTCCTGACCGAAGGCCTCACCGCGGGGGCGGTCAAGGGCTGATCGGTGGGGACGTTCAGGTGTACGCGAGCAGGAAGTCGACGGTGCCCGTACCGCCGGGCTGGCCCTGCGGGGTCTGGAGTGCGGGCTCGCTGTTGATGACGTAGAACCCGCCGTTGCCGACCAGGCGAGGGGTGACCGCCATCGCCTGGTGGGCCAGGTTCGCCCCGGTCGGGCGTACGACGAAGTCGCGCAGCAGCGTGAACAGGTTGTCGTTCAGATTCGACACGTGCAGCACGCGGTAGGAGCGGGGGGCCGGGGCGCCCCCGCTCGTCAGGCCCCAGATCGGGACGATCTGGTTCCGCCAGTTCGCCGGGTTGTTGCTGATCACGTTGTCGTACGAGTTGAGCTGCGTCTGGATTCCACTGTGGATGCCGGCCAGGTGGATGTGCAGTTGGTCCTGCTGGCGGGCGTCGGCCGAGTTGATCCCGAGCCCGATGTTCGGGTACACCACGTGCGAGGGCTGCCCGGGCTGCGCGTTGATCCAGGCGTCCAACCAGTAGTTCGGCGCGGCGGCGGTGGCGATGAACGGGCACTCGATGCCCTTCACGCGGCAGGTCGGCACGAGCAGATAGTTGTGGGTGTTCGGCGGCGCGCCGTTGAGCACCACGTAGGTGGACGTGGTGCGCAGGCAGTTGGTCGGCGGTGAGGTCCGCGTACCCAGGCAGACCTGGACCCGGTCCCAGAGGTCGAACCGGCCGCCGGTGTCGGTGGGATAGCCGCACAGCGCCGACGGCGTCGGGCAGGCGGTGCCGCCCGGGTTCGGCGGTGGCGGGGGTTGGGTTGTGCCGTCACCACCGTCGGCCATTCCGCCGTCCGCCCCGGCCAGGGTGAGAAGCCCGCCCGCGCTGGCGGCCCCGGACAACTTGACGAACTGACGTCGGGCCATCTGGTCGATCCGTCTGCTGCCGCTCATCGCCACTCTCCACCCAGGACGGTCCGAGGACGCTGCCCGCCCGAAGCCCCTGGTCAGGGTTCGGACGAGAAGGTCGGAACGTGCTGAGATTAGGACAAACTTTCACACCTCAGCAGACCGCTGGCGGCGGAGTCCCCTGATCGTGTCCGGACGCGCTCTGCTCAGCGCGCGAGCGGTTTCTCGAACCAGTGGTGGGCGTAGCGCTCGGTGTTGTACGGCGGGATCTCCCGGTAACCGGCCGAGCGGTACAGGGCGATCGCCTCGGTGAGGTTGCGGTTGGTGTCCAGCCGCACGGCGGTCGCGCCGCGCTCGGCGGCGTACCGCTCCAGCTCGCCGAGCAGCCGCCGCCCGACGCCCAGCCCGCGCACGGTGTCCGCGACCCAGACGCGCTTGATCTCGGCGGGACCGTCGCGGTGCAGTTTGACCGCGCCGCAGCCGACGGGCTCGGTGTTGAGGGTGGCGAGCAGGAGTACGCCGGCCGGCGGGACGAGCGCCTCGTCGTCGACCGGGTTGCTCAATGCCGGGTCGAAGCCGTCGTCGAATCGTCGTCCGACCTCCCGGGTGTACGCACGCAGGCAGGCGCGGGCCCGCGGGTCGGCGGGCGGGCACGGTTCGACGACCACCATCGACCCGACGAGCAGCCGTTCGACCTCCGCCATGGCGGTGACGAGTCGGTCCCGGCGGTGTGCGGTGAGCGGTTCGAGGATCGAGGCGGCCAGGTCGTCGGACCGCCGGTCGAGTTCGGCCCACTCCGTACGGCCGGCGGCGGTGAGGGCGGCGGTGCGGACCCGGCCGTCGCCCCCTGCCTGGTCCGCCGGCCCCACGGTGACGAGCCCGTCGTTCTCCAGGGCGCGCAGGAGCCGGCTGAGGTATCCCGAGTCGAGGCCCAGCCGGGCTCGCAGCGCCGCGACCTCGGAACCCGCCGGGCCGATCTCCCACAGCAGCCGAGCCTGCCCGAGCGGGCGCCCCTGGGCCATGTACTCGTCGTCCAGCGCACCCACCCGCTGGGTCACCGTCCGGTTGAACCGCCGCACGGCGGCGATGAGCGCGGCGTCCATACCCCTGACTTTAGTCAGGTTTCCAGCAAAACGCGTGGGCGGCGCTCGCCGACCCCGCCTCACCAACGGAGCGCCCGAGGCGACGACCCGCCGCCCCCTCGTGTCGTTGATCCGGCTGCGCCCCTGGTCAGCGCCGACCACGGTGGGGGCACCCACGCACGAGGAGGGACGCCGATGACCAGTCAACGGGAGACCGTACGGGTCGAGAAGGACCTGTTCCGCGCCGTGTACGACTCGCCCGCGTCACTGCCCGGCCGACACCGGTGGACCACGCCGGAGTCGGACGTGCGGCGTCTGGAGAAGCTGCTCGGCATGCCGACGCGCACCATCGGCGCCCCGCTCTGGGTCAGCGGCGACGAGCCGGACTGCCCGAAGTGCGGCCGGCGGATCACCTGGTACGACATCGTCTCCTCGGCGGTCACCGGGCTGCACGACAAGGGCATGATCGCCGAGGTCATCCTCGGCGACCACAAGTACGTCAACACCGAGGTCCCGGACGCCATCGCGGGGGTGCACTGCGCCGACTGCCACACCGCCATCGAGGGCCTGCGCAGCTTCAAGTGCCACAACTGGGCGTACGCCTTCGAGGCGCTGGAGGCCGTCCGGGAGCGCATGGCCGGCGGTCCCGGCCCGACCCAGCGGGTGGCCGAGGGACCCGCGACGACCTGAGCCACGGCCAGCCGATCGCGTGCTGGACCGACCTGCCCCACGTTCGCGTTTCCAAGATTTCTCCAAGATGAACGCGGTATGAACGTGTGGAGAGGTGATTCATGGCCGACAACGGCAGCACGGACGTCCCAGAGATCAGCGCCGAGTGGTACCGCGACATCGTCGATGCCGCCGCCGGCACCCCGCACCCGGTGCAGTGGTTCGTCGGGCACGCCACCGAGGGGGTGATCCTGCTTCTCGGCGCTCTCCTGGTGGTTGCCGCGCTGCGCCGCCTGGCCGGTGGCCCGCACGACCGGGCCCTCGCCCTCGTCGCGCCGCTGCCGACTCTCCTGGCGTACGCGGGCAGCGAACTGCTCAAGACCGTGGTGGACGAGGACCGGCCGTGCCGGACAGTGGGCCGGGCGATCATCGCCGGCACCTGCCCACCGCCGGGTGACTACTCGTTCCCGAGCAACCACGCCACCCTCGCCGGCGCGCTGGCGGTCACCACCCTGCTGCTCTCCCGGCGGCTCGGGCTGCTCGCCCTGCCGCTGGCCGTGCTGGCCGCGTTCTCCCGGGTCTTCGTGGGCGTGCACTACCCGCACGACGTGGCCGGAGGTCTGCTGCTCGGCGCCCTGGTCGCCCTCGTCGCGACCCCGCTGCTGGCCCGACCAACCGCCGAGGCGCTACGTCGCCGCACCGACGCCCGCCGACGAATACCCGATCTGGCCGGCCGCCCCCACCCGTAACCCCTCAGGTCGCCAGGAGTGCACCCGCCGTGCCGAGGAGCAGGAACGGGCCGAACGGCAGGTGGGTGGTCCAGCGGACCCGTCGGGCCACCAGCAGCCCCAGGCTCACCAGCGCGGACAGCCCGAACGTGAGCAACAGCCCGAGCACGAGGACGGGCCAGCCGTACCAGCCGAGTAGCGCGCCCACGCCGAGCGCCAGCTTGGCGTCGCCCAGCCCGAAGCCCCGGCGACCGAGCAGCAACGTGCTGGCGGCGAAGAGCAGGGCCAGACCCGTACCGGCGGCGACGGCCCGCACCCACGGACCCGCCCCGGCACCGGCCAACGCCGCCACGCCGAGCAGCAGCCAGGTCCCGCCGGCGGCGGGCAGGGTGAGCCGGTCGGGTAGCCGGTGCACGGCCAGGTCGACGAAGACCGCCGGTAGCGTCCAGCCCAGCCACCAGGCCACGGCCGGCAACGCGCCCAGCGGCGGGCCGACGAGCACGAGCAGCGCCACGGCGGCCAGTGCCGTCACCTCGATCGTGCCGGGCGGCGGCCCGACCCGGGCGCCGCACCGGCCGCACCGGCCCGCCGGGCCGAGCGCCGGCCACGGCCTGGTCAGGCTGATCGCGGCCCCGCAGGAGTCGCACCCGGTCCGGCTGGGAGCGTCCGACGGTACGGCGTGACGCACGACGGCCAACCGCAGCGGCGGCACGACGAGCAGGGACGCCAACACCGTGGCGAGCCGGGGTCGGGCGGCACCCGCGACCGGCCCGGCCTCGGTGACCGCAGGGCGGTCGGAGGCGGACGGTTGGTCGGTCGGTTCGGTCGTCAGCGCCACGTCGACTCCACCGATCGTCCGGCCACCGTCGCAAAAGGTGAACACGGATCGTGACTGAACGTTCGCTCGGGTGTAGCGGATGGCGCGGAAAGCGACGCCCCCCACCCACGATGTCCGCCCCGGATCGGCCCGCACGAGGTGCGCTCGCCGCCGACCCGCGACACGGGCCGGATGTCGGAATGCGGGCGCGATACCCCACTCTCGTAAGGGGCGTAGGGGTCGGGACGGATCGGCCCGCGCCAGCGAGGCCGGGCCACCGACGACCCCTGGACCGACAGCCATCCGGAGCGCGGCACGGACACCTGCCACCACCACCCATCATCACTCAGAGTGTTCGCTTGAATTGCCTCTGTTGCATCGGCGATCGTGAGCTTATGCTCGCCCCTTGAGTGTGACGCAAGCCTCACATCGATGACCGGACAGCACAGGACCTCGCATTTGTAGAAGATCCGCAACGGTGAATGCAGAAGCGCAATGAACGGCCGGATGAAGTGATCCGGGCGCGCTTTCGCATGCTCGGCACCGGCGCTTCGTCGCCACGTCGGGCTGTCACAAGGAGGGTTCGGCGGTGGTCGAACGGCAGCTCAGGCGAGCGACAACCTGCCTGCTGGCGATCGTGGCGACGGTGGCGGTCACCGCCTGCGGCAGCGGGCCGGAGGCGGTCGAGCGCCCGACGTCGGAGCGTCCCGACGGGGTACGGGCGGATTCGGATGTCGAACGTGGGGCTGCGGAAAAGGCGGCGCTCGGGGCGTACTCCGGATATCTCACGGCCTCGCGCACGGCGAGTCGGCGCGGCGATCCGCACGCGCCGGAACTGTCCAGATATCTCGCTGATCCACTGTTGACCCGGGTGCAATTGTCCATTCGCGACGCTAAGGAGCACGGCGCGATGCGTACCGGGACCTTGCGATCCGATCCCACCGTGATCGCCGTCGACCTCGATTCGGACCCGGCCACCGTGGAGATCCAGGACTGCCTGGACGCGACCGGCTACCGGCTCGTCTACACCAAGGACCAGAAGGTGGTTCCCGGCAGCGGTGGCGGCAAGCACCTGGCGACGGCCACCGCAACCCGCTATCCCGACGGTCGATGGCTGATCAGCTCCGGCGTCGCGCACCAGGACCAGCCGTGCTGAGCCGCCGCACCCTCGCCGGGGTCGGCCTGGCGATGCTGATGGTGATGGTCGCCGCGACCCCGCCGGCCTCCGCCGCCCGCCGCGCGGGCCCGGGGGTGGAGTGCCCGCCCGGCCAACCGGACTGCAACGTCTGGGACGACGAGCCCGGCCACCCCGGCGACCCGGGGGGCGGCGGGGACAACGGCGGCGGAGACTCCGGCGGCGGTGGGGGTGGCGGCGTCTGCCAGTGGGGTGGCCGCACGATCCCCTGCTACGACGACGTGCTGGGTTGGTTCAACAACGGCGACGGCTGCTACTACAAGCTCGCCGTGCCGCAGCCGTCGGCACCCGAGGGCCAGCAATGGTACGTGCAGACCTGCAACGGCGGCGACCTCGGCGCGCAGCGGACCCTGCCGCTCGACGGGCCTCCGGCCGGCTTCGGGGCTCCGCCGGACCCGGAGGAGCTGGCCCGCCGGGCCCTCGCGTCGATCAAGCTGCTGCCCGCGCGGCTCAAGGTGGCCCCGCGCAAGGACATCGGACCCGGTCTGGTCGGCCTGCCGGTCTGGATGTGGGCGACGCCGAGCGCCGACTACTTCGGGCCGCTGCACGCCTCGGCGGAGGACCGTGGTCTGCGCGTCTCGATCGAGGCGAAGGTCAGCCGGATCGTCTGGAACATGGGCAACGGCGACACGGTCACCTGCACCAAGCCCGGCACCCCGTACGACCCGAAGGGCGCGCGAGCCGGCAGCACCTCGCCGGACTGCGGTTACGACCACGGCTATCCGAAGGCCGGCACGTACCGGGTGGGTGCCACCACGTACTGGACCGTCCGCTGGTGGACCAACAACGGCGTCGAGGGCGACCCGATCGCGCAGACCCGCGCCAGCGGCACGGTGCCGGTACGGATCAATGAACTCCAGGTGGTGACCAGGTAATGAGAGCACCCCAGGCGCGAATGGAGATCGAACGGTGAGTGTGGCGACGCGTAACGCGACGGGGCCGGTGGACGCGCCGGTCAGCCCGCCCAAGGTGGTCCGGCAGCGCCGCGTCCGTCCAGGCCTGCTGGGTCTCGCCGTGCTCCTGATCGCCCTCGGTGGGCTGGGGGCCGCGTTCGCGGTCACCTCGGTCCGGGCCACCGGCAGCTACCTCGCGGTGGCCCGGCCGGTGGAGGTGGGCCGGGAGGTCACCGCCGCCGACCTGATCACCGTGCAGGTCGCCGGCGGCCAGGGGCTACGCCCCGTGCCGGCGGGCCGGCTGGACGAGGTGGTCGGCAAGCGGGCCGCCGTGGCGCTGGTGCCGGGCACCCTGCTCACCCTCGGGCAGGTCACCGACGACCCGCTGCTCGGCCCGGGGCAGCAGCAGATCGCGCTCGGCCTGAAGACCGCCCAGGTGCCCGCCCGCGCGCTGCACCCCGGCGACAAGGTGCTGCTGGTCAGCACCCCGGACGACGACGCCACCGGGGCGGCCGCCACGGCCGGCACCCGGTTCACGGCCACCGTCATCGACATGGTCAGCCCGACGGACGACGAGAAGGTGCTGTACCTGGCGCTCCTCATCCGGGACGTACCCGCCGTGGTGGCGCTCGCCGCCCAGGAACGGGTCGCCGTCGTGCTGATCGAGGCGGCCTGACCATGGCGATCATCGCGTTGGTGTCCGCGAAGGGTTCGCCCGGCGTGACCACCTCGGCGTTGGCCTGCGCCCTCACCTGGCATCGCCGGCTGGTCCTCGCCGAGTGCGACCCGGCGGGCGGGTCGATCCTCGCCGGCTATCTGGGCGGCCAGTTGGACGGTCCACGCGGCATCGGGGAGCTGGCCGTCGGCGAGCTGCGCGACGGCAACCTGGAGACGGCGTTCTGGTCCCAGCTGGTCGACCTGGACGCGCCGCGCCGGGAACGGCTGCTGCTGCCCGGTCTGGTCGACCCGACACAGGCCGGCAGCGTCACGCCGCTCTGGCAGCGCTTCGCCGACTACTTCAACGCCCTGGACCGGGGCACCCCCGGCTACGACGTGCTCGTCGACTGCGGCCGACTGCACGTGAACGGTCCACCGTGGCCACTGCTGCGGGCCGCCTCGGTGGTGCTGCTGGTGACCCGGGCGAACCTGCCCGACCTGTCCGGGACGCGGGCGGCGGTGACCACGATCGAGCGGGACTTCGCCGAGCACCGGGTACCGCCGGGCACCCTGCGGCTGCTGCTGGTCGGCGACGGTCACGGGCGCGCCGAGATCAGTCGCGGGCTGAAGCTGCCGGTGATCGCCCGGCTGCCGCACGACCCGCGTACCGCGGGGGTGCTCGGCCTCGGCGGGACCGTGCGGGCCGGACGGCCGCTGCTGCGGGCAGCGACCGCGCTGGAGGTGCCGGTCGGGGCGTTGCTGGAACGCCGACGGGCACGGCTGGCCTGGCCGGTACAGCAGGGGGTGCCGGATGCGGTTTGAACCCGTCTCGGCCGACCCCCGCCAGCAGCCGCCGGGCGCGACATCCACCGCGCCACCGCTGAACCCCGCGAACGGCCGGCACCACCACGTGACGCCGATGCCGCAGCCGACGCCCACGGCCACGCCGCCGCCCGAGACGGCCCCTCGACCCCGGATGGACTTCCAGGTGGTCCGGGAGCTTCGCCGGGAACTCACCGAACGACTCACCCTGTGGCAGCGCGGCCGGGAGTTCACCGTCGACGAGGAGGACACCGAGCGGGCTCGGCTGGCCGTCCAGGTGGTCGCCGAGTACGCCGACGCGGTCCGCCGGGCCGGCACGCCGATGGCCGCCGGCGAGGAGCGTCTGCTGCTCGACCAGGTGACCGCCGAGCTGGTCGGGCTCGGCCGGCTCCAGACCCTGCTGGTCGACGACACCATCGAGGAGGTGCACATCCTCGGCTGCGACCAGGTGCGCATCACCCGACACGGCGGCGGGGTGGACTGGGGCGAGCCGATCGCCGACAGCGACGCCGAACTGGTGGAGATCCTCCAGGCGGCGGCGCGGCGGGCCGGCGCGACCGAGCGGTCCCTGTCCACCGTGAAGCCCACCCTCGACCTGCAACTGCCCGACGGCAGCCGGTTGGCGGCGGTGTTCCTGGTCAGCCACCGCCCGTACGCGGTGATCCGCAAACACAACACCCTGGACGTGAGCCTCGACGACGTCGCCGGTAGCCGGGGCGACCTGGACGAGATGATCGACCCGCTGCTGCGTGACTTCCTGCGCGCCGCCATGCGCGCCGGGTTGAACATCATGGTCGCCGGGCTGGCCGGCGCCGGAAAGACCACAATCATCCGGGCCTTGATGAACGAGATCCCGCCCGACGAGCCGTACGTGCTGCTGGAGGAGAGCCGGGAACTGCTGCCGGCGCGCCGCCGCGAACGGCACCGGGCGGTGATGAGCTTCGAGGCGCGGGAGGGGCACGGCGAGCGCGGCTTCGACGGCCGTCCGGCGGGCGAGGTGACGATCGCCGACCTGATCCCGCTGTCGCTGCGGATGGGCGTCCTGCGGATCATCGTGGGCGAGGTGCGGTCCCGCGAGATCGTGCCGATGCTCCAGGCGATGACCACCAGCCGGGGGTCGATGTGCACGATCCACGCCCGTACGGCCGCCGGCGTCGGCGAGCGGATCGTGGAGCTGGCGTTGGCGCACGGCCGCGAGATGACCGTCGACCAGGCGCGTCGGATGGCCGGCAACGCCCTCGACCTGATCGTCTACGTCACCGTCGAGGACGAGAGCGCGATCGGCGGACGTAAGCACCGGTTCGTCTCGCACGTGGAGGAGGTGATCGGGGCCGGCGAGGCCGGACGGATCACCACCACCACCGTCTTCGGTCCCGGTCCGGACGGCCGCGCGGTCCCCCGGCACCTGCCGGAACGGGTCCGCGACCAGTTGCTCCGCGTGGGGTACGACTCCCGACTGCTGACCCGGTGGATCGAGGCCGGTACGGGCGCGTGGCGGCGGCCCCGACAGACCCGACTGGCCCGGCGGTGACCTGATGGGGAACAGCCTGGAGTTGATCGCAGTGGTCTCCGGAGCCGCCTGCGTGGCGGGGCTCCTGCTGGCGGTGGTCGCGCTGGTCGGCACCCGTCGACCCCCGGGCCCCGGCCCGGGAGCGGGACCCGGCCTGAGTCGCCTCTGGCGGGGCTCCGGCGCCACGCCCGCCGAGCGGCGGTCCTACCAGGCGCTGCTGCTCGCCGCGGTGGTCGCCGGGGCGTTGGCCTTCCTGCTGACCGGGCTGCCGGTGGTGGGCCTGCTCGTGGCGGTGGCGGTACCCGGTACACCGTGGCTGTTCGCGGTGGGCAAGGCCGAGCAGCGGGCGATCGCCCGGATCGAGGCCGTCGGCGAGTGGACCCGCCGGCTCAAGGACGTCTCCGGTACGGGCCAGGGCCTCCAACAGGCGATCATCAGCACGATCGGCAGCGTGCCACCCGGCATCGAGGACGAGGTACGACTGCTCGCCGCCCGGTTGCAGGCCGGCTGGCTGGCCCGCTCCGCGCTGCTGGCGTTCGCCGACGAGATCGGCGACCCGGTCTGCGACCAGGTGGTGGCGGCCCTGATCCTGCACCTCACCGACCGGGGCGAGCGGTTGGGCGACGTACTCGGTTCGATCGCCGGCGCGGCGTCCGCCGAGGTGGCGACCCGCCGGGAGATCGAGGCCAAGCGCACCCAGCCCCGGTTCGCGGTCCGCTTCCTGACCGGGATGACGCTGGCGACGCTGGCGTACGGGCTGGTCAACACCGAGTACATCGAGCCGTACGGCACCCCGACGGGTCAGATCGTGATGGCTGCTCTCGGGGCCGCCTTCATCGGCCTGCTGGCGTGGGTGCGCTCGATGAGTCAGCCGCAGCGACCGGCCCGGTTCCTGCCGGCGCCCGACCCACAGGAGGTCGTCGCGTGAGCGCGAGCGCCATCGTGCCGGCAAGGGGCCCGCGATGATCGTCAACTGGCTCCTCGGCGTCGCCGTCACCGGCGGGGCGGCGATCGGGTTGGGCCTGTTCCTGGTGATCCGCGAGCTGGTGCCGGCCACTCCCGCGCTCGGGCCGGCGCTGCGCCGCCTGCACCAGCCGCCGGGTACCGGCCGGGTGGCAACTCCCGCCTCCCGGCGGTTGGACTGGCTGACCGGGCTGTCCCGCTGGCTGCGACCGCCGCACCGGCAACTCGCCCTGATCGGCCAGACCCCTGAGCAGTACGCGCTGTCGGTGCTGCTGTCCGCGCTGATCGGACTGGCCACGCCGACCCTGCTGGGGGTGGCGCTGTTCGTCCTCGGCATCTCGCTGCCGCTGGTCGTACCGGTGCTCGGGGGCCTCGGCATGGCGTTCGTCGCCGGCCTGCTGGCGCACCGGTCGGTCCTGACCAAGGCGGACGCCGCCCGCGACGAGTTCCGCCAGGCCGTCTGCACGTACCTGGATCTGGTGGCCTTGCAGCTCTCCGCCGCGCACGGGCCGGTGCAGTCGTTGGAGCGGGCCGCGGCGGTCTGCGACGGCTGGGTGTTCGACCGCCTTCAGGAGGCGCTGCGGATCGCCCAGATGCAGATGCACGCCCCCTGGGACGAGCTGCGCGACCTCGCCGACAAGATCGGTATCCCGGAGTTGGGCGACGTCGGCGCGATCATGCGCTCCTCCGGCAGCGAGGGCGCGCAGGTGCACGAGACCCTGCGCAGCCGGGCCGACTCGCTGCGTGACCAGATCCGCACCGACAACCTGGCCCGCGCCGAGGGCGTGACCAGCAAGCTCGACATTCCGGGCGCGCTCCTCGTCTTCGTGCTGCTCGGTTTCGTCGTCTACCCGTTCATCGCCCGTGTCTGATCCGACCCCGAGAAGGAGTACGCCATGTCCATCCTCACCTACCTGCACGTCGTGGTGACGACGCGCTTCGCCGAGCTACGTCGGGACGGCGAGCGGGGCGACAGCCCGGTACCGACCGCGGTGATCATCTTCGGTCTGGTCTTCGTGGCCACCGTCGTCACCGGCCTGGCCCTCGGCAAGGCCAACGACTGGATGAAGGCCATCCCGGGCCACGCGAACCCGAAGTAACCGACATGCGTCGAGCCACGTACCCGAGGTGGCGCCGGGCGGTTTCCGCCGCTCGGCGTCGTCTCGTGGCCGGCGACCGGGAGCGGGGTGCGAACCCGGTGGAGCTGGCCGTGGTGATGCCGCTGATCCTGGTGCTCCTGTTCGCGTCACTCCAGGTTGCGGCCGTCTTCCTGGCTCGTGCCACGGCATTGAACGCCGCCCAGAGCGGGGTCAACGCCGAACGGCGGTACAACGCGTCCAACGGCGCCGGGGTAGCCAGCGCCGAGCAGTTCCTGTCCACCAGCGGCAGCTGGCTGCTGGGCTGGGACAAGGCCGGCGGTCCGAGCTGTGTGACCAGCGACGTCGACGTGACCTGCACGGTGACCGGTCGGTCCCTGTCGGTCGTACCCGGCGTGGACTTCGAGATCGGGCAGACCGCGCACGGGCCGGTGGAGCGGGTGACCGCGCCGTGAGCCGGACCACCGAGCGTGGCTCGGTCTCCATCGAGGTGGCGGTGCTCGCGCCCGCGTTCATCGCGCTGATGGTGCTGGCGGGCGTTGCCGGACGCAGTGCGGTGGCGGCGGAGGCCCTCGACGCCGCCGCGCACGACGCGGCCCGCGCCGCCTCGATCTCCCGCAACCCGACCGACGCCAAGGAACAGGCCCGCAGGGCGGCCCAGGAGCAGTTGGACTGGCACGGACTGGACTGCGGAGCCGCTCCGACCCTGACGTTCGCCGGCAGGGTCGGCAACAGCGACACCGGATTCGACGACGCCTACCGCAGCGCGCTCGGCCAGAACGCGACGGTCACCGTCAAGGTCGAGTGCCGGGTGTCGTTCCGCGACCTACGACTCAACGCCCTACCGGGCATGCCCACGGAAAACAAGATCGAGGCCAGTTTCACCTCGCCACTGGACCGCTACCGGAGCCGACGATGAACCTCCGTACGCTCTCCGGCGACCACGGCCGGGTCAGCATCTTCCTGGCCGTGGCGATGATCGGCGTACTGGCCATCGTGGGACTCTCGTTCGACGGCGCGGGCCAGCTCCGCACGCTGCAACGCGCCGACAACCTGGCCGCCGAGGCGGCCCGTGCGGGCGGGCAGGCCATCGACCGGGCCACCGCGATCGAGGGTGGGCCGACGCGGATCGACCAGCCGCAGGCCCGCGTGGCGGTCGCCGAATACCTCACCGCCGTCGGCTCCACCACCAGCCACACCGTGAGCTTCCCGCAGATCGCCGGGGAGGTGGTCGTCCGGGTACGCCTCACGATCACCTACCGCCGCTCGATGCTCGGCCTGTTCGGCTTCGCCGACCAGGTCACCATCACCGGCGAGGCGACCGCACGGGCCATCACCACAGCCCCAGCCCCGCCCCCATAGGAAGGAAGGCAGCCATGTCCGCATCGGGTCGGTCCGTCGTACGGCGGACGGGACGTGTCCTCACCGGCCTCGGCGCGCTCGTCGTGCTCTGCGCCCTGGTGGCGGGCGCGCCGGTCGCGCTGCTCGCCTTCGCCGGCAATCCCCTGCCCGACCATCTGCCCACCCTCGCCGAGGTGGGCACCACCCTGACCAGCCGGGACGACGGGCAACTCTTCCTGCGGGCCCTGGCGCTGGCCGGGTGGTTCGGCTGGGCCACGTTCACCTTCTCTGTCCTCGTCGAGTTGGGCGCACAGACCCTGCGCCGGCCGGCGCCGAAGCTGCCCGGGATGAGCCGCCAGCAGAAGGCCGCCGCCGCGCTGGTCGGTTCGGTCGCCCTGATCCTCGCGGCCAGCCCGGCCGCCGCCAGCGCCGCCGCGGTATACGCCGGCCCGACGTACGCCCAGCCGAGCGCGTCGGCGACCACCACGCGGCTCACCGAGAGCACCCCGCTGGGCCTGGCCGCGAGCGGGCACCGCGACGCCCTGGGGAGCGGGCCGCTCGGACTTGTCGCGCCGGGCGGGCCGAGCCCTGGCGACCAGGCTGCGCCGGTGTACCGCGTGGCCCGGGGCGACTACCTCGGCGAGGTGGCCGAGCGGTACCTCGACGAGTTCGACGACTACCGGCAACTCGCCAAGCTGAACCGGCTGGACGACCCGGACCGGATTCGTCCCGGGCAACTGCTCCGGCTCCCGGCGGAGGCCACCGACCAGGGCGCACGCTCGCACGCGACCGGCAAACTCGTCGGTCGACCCGCCGCGCCCACACCGCCCGCGCCGCGACCGACGCCGGAGCGGTCGGCCCCGGAGCGCGCGGAGCAGGCACCAC
Source organism: Micromonospora sp. NPDC005979 (assembly GCF_040614415.1). NCBI lineage: Bacteria > Bacillati > Actinomycetota > Actinomycetes > Micromonosporales > Micromonosporaceae > Micromonospora > Micromonospora sp. NPDC005979. Next base: position 140,772 of record NZ_JBEXUR010000002.1, read on the forward strand.
CCAGCGGTACGGAGTCGACGGGTCAGGCGCCCACGATGACCGTCGGCGCGGCCCGGGCCGGAACCACCGACCGGGTGAACCGGCCGCTGGCCGTCTCCGCCGTCCTGGCCGTGGCGAGCATCGTCGGCGCCCAGATCGGCGCGGTTCTCGGTCTCCGTCGTCGACCGGCCACCGCCGGCGCCGCACCCCGGCTGACTGCCGCCGCCCGTACCCCGCGACGCCGGTCAAACGGGGTCGGCGGCAGCTCCACCACCGGGAGCCGCGCCTCTCGGAGCGGCGGCTCCGGCCTGAGCGGCAGTCCCGGTCGGAGCGGCGACGCGGGCCGAGCGGGCAGTGGCGCCGCCTGGGCCGCCCGTCGTGCGGCGGCGGCCACCGACACGCCTGCCCCGCCCACTGGCCCGCCGACCGGCACGCCGCTGGCCCTGCCCGGTCGTAGTGCCGGAGCGGTCGGCGAATGGGACGACGGCATCCAGGGCGGTCGGCACCGGCGGGGTTGAGCCGGCACCCGCACGCGGAGGTCGCAGCCCCGCTCGCCGAGTTCCGCACGAACGCCGCTCGGGAGCTGCGGCCCGTGCGCGGTCGACGCCGAGCGCCGTGGCCCACGCGGCCGACGCACGTGAGCGCCGTGGCCCACGCGCGGCCGAGCGCAAACGCCGTGCCACATGGCCGACGCCCAAGCGCCATGGCCCCTACACGGCCGACGCGGCCGGGAGCGGGCACCCCACACAGACTGATGCCACATAGTCATCTTGATGACTATGTGGCATCAGCGCGTCGAGGGCGGCCGGGCGTCCTCGTCGGCCCGGCAGCACCCTTGTCAGGGGAGACGGGTCTGGAGCACGCCGTCCTGGATGCGGGTGGGCAGGATCTGCTGATCGTTGCCGGAGGGTCCCTGCACGACCTCGCCGCCGTTGAGGCGGAACGCGCTGCCGTGCCACGGGCAGACCACGCACGCGTGGCCGTCGATCTCCTGGACCTCGCCCTCGCCCAGCGGCCCGCTCTGGTGCGGGCACCGCTCCAGCATCACCGTGACCTCGCCGCCGTGCCGGTAGAGGATCACCGAGATGTCGTCGTCCACCTCTCGGGTGATCAGCGTGCGCTGCGGCAGGGTGGCCATGTCGGCCAGCGAGTGCCACCCGTCGCTCATCCGGTGCAGCTCGGACACGCTCTGGTTGACCTGGGCGCCCTGCTTGTACGCCAGGTGCCCGCCGATGTACGCGCCGAGGCTGACGGCGGAGAGTCCGAGGAACCCGAGCGCCTTGCCGACGCCGCTCCGCCCGGAGAGCCGCGCCGCCAGTGAGCCGGCGTAGAGGCCGACACCGACGGTGTTCGCGGCGGCGTGCACGAGGCCGACCCGGCGCTGGTCCCGGGAGAGCGCCGCCCAGTCGTTCAAACCGGCGACCGCCGCCGGCAGGGCGCTGAGCGTCCCCAGACCGACCAGCACGGTCGCCGGTCGGCGCTGCCCTGGCATCAGGTCCAGTACGGCGGCACTGATCCACGCCCCGACCGGCACCTGCACCATGGCCGGGTGCAGCGGGTGCCCCAGCGTCACGCCGTGCAGCAGGTCCCGCAGTCGCCGCGGTCGCAGCGTGCCCAGGACGACCTTCTGCAACCGGTCACCCGCGCGGTCCAGCCGGGAGTCCTGCTCAACTTTCGTCAATAGCGCTCGCACGAGTACCGACTTCCCGGCGATCCCCCTCCCAAACCGGTCGCCGACGACAAACCTGCCGGGGGCGGGCATGCTGGCGGGATGGGTGTGCGGGTGGAGCGCAGCGGGGCGGTCACTACGGTGATTCTGGATCGGCCGGAGGCTCGGAACGCTGTCGACGGGGCTACCGCTCGGGCGTTGGCGGATGCCTTCCGCGCCTTCGAGGCTGATCCGGGCGCGGCGGTCGCCGTGCTGTGGGGTGCGGGCGGCACGTTCTGCGCCGGGGCCGACCTGAAGGCCGTCGGCACGCCGAGGGGTAACCGGGTGGAGCCGGAGGGGGACGGCCCGATGGGTCCCACCCGCATGGTGCTGAGCAAGCCGGTGATCGCGGCCATCTCGGGGTACGCGGTGGCCGGCGGCCTGGAGCTGGCGCTCTGGTGCGACCTGCGGGTCGCCGAATCCGACGCCACGCTCGGAGTGTTCTGCCGCCGCTGGGGAGTACCGCTGATCGACGGCGGCACGGTCCGGCTGCCCCGGCTGGTCGGGGAGAGCCGGGCGATGGACCTGATCCTCACCGGGCGGGCGGTGCCGGCCGACGAGGCGTACGCCATGGGGTTGGTCAACCGGGTGGTGCCGCCGGGCCGGGCACGGGCGGCGGCCGAGGAACTGGCGACGGCGATCGCCCGGCATCCGCAGACCTGCCTGCGCAACGACCGGGCGGCCCTGCTGGCGGGCGTCGGACGGCCCGAGGCGGAGGCGCTGGCGACCGAACTGGCGTACGGGATGGATTCGCTGGCCACCGACGCGCTGGCCGGCGCGGCCCGGTTCGCCGCGGGTGCGGGCCGGCACGGCACGACGCCGCCGGGAGGGTGGGACCCCCCGACGGCGTCGGCTACCGGGTGAATCAGTTGCGGTTGATGGTGAAGGTCGTCGTGGGGTTCTGGATGTCCACCGCGTTGTTGCTCAGCCGCAGGTTGGTGAAGGTGACCGACCCGACGGCGGGACCCTGCCCGGACTCCGGCATGGGGTTGGCCCAGATGCCGAAGCCGGACTTGGCGTCGTAGGCGTCACCGCTCTTGCGGGCGCCGCTGATGGAGATGTTGGTGAAGACCGTGTCGGTGATCGGGTTCTGCGGCTGCCCACCGACGTAGTTGGTCTGGAACATGATGCCGCTGTAGGTCGGATCGACGATGTCCACGTCGCTGACGCGGATGCCCTGGAACACCTTCGAGGCGGAGAACACCCAGATCGCCGGGAAGGTCTGCCCGCCCCAGAAGTGCCCACCGGCCCGGACGATCGAGATGTTCTCGAACTTCGTGGGCGGGCTCGCGCCGAAGCCGTTCATCGGGTAGCCGAAGTCCAGCGAGCTGATGGTGATGCCGGAGTAGACCAGCGTGTCCGCGATGTAGATGTTGCGGAACGTGTTGCCGTAGCCGCCGTAGACGGCCACACCGGCGGCCCGCCAGGTCAGCGTCGACGTCAGGTTCTCGTAGACGTTGTCCTTCATGTCGGCGCCGCCCGCGTCGATCGCCGAGAACAGCGCGAAGCTGTCGTCACCGGTGGCCCGGGCGTCGTTGTTGCTGACCAGGTTGTTGGTGCTGCCGTTGGTCATGTTGACGCCGTCGGCGAACAGGTTGCGGATCCGCGAGTTCCTGATCGTCATGTAGTCGGTGTTGGCGCCCCAGTAGAGGCAGACCTGGTGCTCGGCCCAGATGTTGTCGATCACGATGTTCGACACGTTGGAGAAGTCGAACACCTTGCCCGGGCCGTCGATCCGCGAGGTGTAGTTGCCGAAGTACGCGAAGTTCTTGAACGACGAGCCGGCCGCCGAGTTCTCGGCCCGGAAGCCGATGTCGGTGTTCTCCTGGCCGGACGGCGCGTTGAACCGGGTGTACCAGGGGCCGGCACCGGTCACCTGGACCGCCTTGCCGTACACCTGGAACTTCGACGAGGTGGAGTAGTTGCCGGCCGGCAGGTAGACACCGATCAGATTGCCGGTGGTGTCCATCCGGACCCGGTCCAGGGCGTTCTGCACGTCCTGGTGGGTGAAGCCGGTCGGCGTGGCGTACCGCGCCGAGTCCGGGTTGGCGATCGGCGAGACCTGCTCGGTGTTGATGAAGTCGATCGCGTACGTGGTGGTGTTGGCCGCGTCCTTCTGCAGGCGGATCTTGCTGCCGGCCGGAACGGTCGAGTTGAGCATGACGTTGGCTTCGTCGTAGATGTGCCGCGGTCCGCCCGCGCTCGGCGAGTTGCCCGGGCTGGTCTCGTTGCCGTACAGCCACGCGTAGCGGGACGTCAGGTCGATGGCCTTGTGGAACGTGCCGTTGACGTAGACGTTGAGCGTCGAGTTGATGCCCCCGCCACCCGCCGCGTCCGGAATGGAGAAGCGGGTGACAAGCGTGTTGGTGCTGGCCCGGGTGGTGAACTCGACGTAGGCGCCGGTCGAGTTCAGGGTCACCGCACGCCGGCCGGACGCCTCACCGGCCAGGTCGCCGACGGTCCGGTTCGGGCCCACGACGTTCGCGCCGCCACCGACCACGCCGTCCTCGGCCTCGTACATGTCGTACGGCATGTTGGCGCCGCGCCCGACGAAGAGCGGCTGGTCGCTGGTGTTGTTGGTCTGCTTGACCGGCAGCTCGTTGGCGTCGGCGGCGAGCACGACCCGGACGGTGTACTTGCCGTTCGCGGCCGTCCAGGTGCCCAGGTTGACCGGGCCGACGGTGGCCCCGGCGTTGATGACACCGGAGTACGAGCCGGTCAGGGTACGGACCACGGTGCCGGACTCGTTGAGGACGGTCAGCGTGATGCCGTGCGAACCGGACGCGGACGCCACGCTGCCGGCGTTGCGGATCGACACGGAGAACGTGACGGTGTTGCCGGCCGACGGGTTCCCCGGCGACCAGGCGACCGAGGAGGCGACCAGGTCACTGGTGGCGACCGGGCTCACGACCAGCGGGCTGGGGTTGGAGTAGCTGTTGTTGGTGTCGTCCTGCTCGACGACGGTGTTCGACTCGTCGACCTTCGCGCTGAGCGGGTAGCTGCCCGCGTCGCGGGTGCCGATGCTGGCGCTGACCGTGGTCGACGCGCCCGCCGCGAGGGCACCGACCGACGCGGTGCCGACCCGGGTGGAGCCCAGGTAGAAGTTGACGTTGGTCGCGGCGGAGACCGCCGAACCGGCGTTCCGCACGGTCGCCGAGAGCGTGACGGTGCTGGTCTCGACGGGCGCGGACGGGCTGTACGACATGCCGGTGACGGTGAGGTCCGGGTTCGGCGCGGGGGTGCCGAAGACCTGGAACTCGGCCACCTGACCGGCCGGGGCGCCGGTGTTCGAGGCGATCGAGAGGCGTACGTCGGCCGCCGCCCCGGAGACCGGGATGGTCACCGTGTTGCCGCTGCCCGGGTTGAACGTGTAGTTCGTCGCGCCGACCAGCGTGGTGAAGCTCGACGAGCCCTGGTCCCGGCCGAGGACGGTGATGTTCTGGGTACGGGTACCCCACGCCGAGTCCGGGTTGAGCTTCAGCACGATCTGGCTGAGGCTGGCGTTCGCGCCGAGCTGCACGGTCAGCGTGCTCGGGTTGCCGTTGCCCTCCCAGTAGGTGGCCACGTTGTTGTCGTTGGCGTTGGTCGCCACGAACGTGTGCACGTACCCGGAGGCGGTGATCGGCTTGCCGACCGCCAGGTTGCTCCCGGTGGGCGGGTTACCGGTGCCGGTACGGGTCACCGTGTTGCTGTTCGACGACTGATTGCCGGCCGCGTCCTTGGCCCGGACGTAGTACGACACCGTGGCGCTGTCCGCCTGGCTGTCGGTGTACGTCAGCGTCGAGCCGCCGACGCTGCCGCGCAGCGCGCCGTTGGCGTAGACGTCGTACCCGGTCACCCCGACGTTATCGCTCGACGCCGACCAGGTGAGCCGGATCTGACCGCTGGCCGGCTGGGTGTAGGCCAGGTTGCCGGGGGCGCTGGGGGCCTGGGTGTCGGTGCTGCCGCTGGATCCGTACACCTCCACCTCGGAGAGCTGCGCGGCCGGCCAGCCGGTGTTGCCGGTGACCTGCACCCGGACGTAGCGGGTGCTGGCGGCGGTGAAGCTGACGGTCGCGGTGTTGCCGCTGCTCGGGTTGAACGTGTAGTCGGCCGACGACTTCAGGGTGCTGAAGGTCGAGCCGTTGGTGGAGCCGAGAACCGAGAGGGTCTGCGTACGCGTCTGCCAGTCCGACGACGGCGGCAGCTTCAGCACGACCCGGTCCACGCCGACCGTCGCGCCCAGGTCGGCCTGGATCCACTGCGGGAACGCGTTGTTGGCGCTCTCCCAGTAGGTCGAGGCGTTGCCGTCGTTCGCGTTGCTCGCCACGTAGTTCTGGTTGTAGCTGCTGGCGCTCATGGTGGCCGAGAGCCCCGCGAGCAGAGCCGCGCGGGCGGAGCCCGCCGGTGCGGAGGTGGGCGTCGCCGCCGGTGCCGCGGTCGCCGGGGTGACGGCGGGAGCGGCGGCGAGGAGCAGTCCGGCGAGCGTGCCGGCGAGCAGTCGGCGGCGGGCCGGCGCTCGGTTGGCTCGGACGGTCGAACCGGGTGAGCCGGTTCGGGGGGTGCCTCGGGTGGGGCCGTTTCTGGACATCGGTCGCTACACCTCTTTCGGGGGTGGTGTGGGGTGCGTTGCCCGGTGACGGGTGCAGGGGTACGCCCGTCGTGCCGCGACAGGTGGGGGACGGTGCGGTGGCCCCCGCCCTGGTCGGGCGGGGGCCGTCGGCCTAGCTGGAGTAGACCTCGAACTCGCTGAGCTGACCGGCGGGCCAACCCGTGTTGCCGGTGACGGTCAGGCGCAGGTATCGCTGGCTGGTCGCCGTGAAGGTCACGGTGACCGTGTTGCCGCTGGACGGGTTGAAGGTGTAGCCGGCGGACGCCTTGAGGGTGTTGAACGACGAACCGTCGGTGGAGCCGAGCACCGCCAGCGTCTGCGTACGCGTCTGCCAGGCCGACGACGGCGGCAGCTTCAGTACGACCCGGGACACCGTTCGGGCGGCGCCCAGGTCGACGGTCAGCGACTGCGGGAAGGCGTTGTTGGCGCTCTCCCAGTAGGTGTTGGCGTTGCCGTCCACCGCGTTGGGCGCGGCGTACACGTCGGAGTGGCTGGTCTCGGTTATCGACCGTCCCGCCGCCAGGTTGCCGGTGGGGGCCGACGTGGTCGGGGGCGGGGTGGTCGTCGGGGGCGCGGTGGTGGGCGGGGCCGTGGTCTGCGTGCCGCCGTACACCTCGACCTCGCTGAGCTGCGCGGCCGGCCAGCCGGTGTTGCCGGTCACGGTGACCCGGATGTAGCGGCGGTTACCCGAGGGCAGCCCGATCGACACGGTGTTGCCCGAGCCGGGTGCGAAGACCCGACCGGCGGACGACGCCAGCGTGTCGTACGACGAGCCGTCGGTGGAGCCGAGCACCGACAGCGTCTCGGTGCGCTGCTCCCAGCCGGGGGGCAGTTTGAGCACCACCCGGTCGACCGAGCGGACCGCGCCCAGGTCGACGGTGACCGACTGCGGGAAGGCGTTGTTGGCGCTCTCCCAGTAGGTCGAGGCGTTGCCGTCCACCACGTTGCCCGGTCCGTAGTTCTGGTTCGTGCTGGTCGCGGTCGTCGACCGGTTCAGCGCCAGGTTGCCACCGGTGGGCGGCGGGGTCGTCGGCGGCGCGGTGGTCGGCGGCGCGGTGGTCGGCGGCGCGGTCGTGGGCGGCGCGGTGGTCGGGCCGGTGGTCGGCGGGGTGCTGGGCCCACCACCCCACTGCGGCTCCGGCCACGGGCCGCAGTACGGGGTCGAGGTGTACCAGCCCGAGTTGCCCGAGCCCTGGGTGATCTGGAAGCCGCCGCCCACGCAGTTGTGCATCGGGTTGCTCTGGGCGATGTTGGTGGCCCGTACGTTGGTGAACGACACCTGGCTGGGCGCCTGCACCTGGAGCGCGTACGTGCCGGCGCCGTCGATGCGGACGTTGGTGAGGTTGATGCCGCTGGTCTGGCCCTCGATCCAGTGCAGCGCCGCGTACGAGCTGTCCAGGATGTCGGTGTCGGTGATGTTGATGGTGGCCTGCTGGAACGCCTCGTTGAGGGCGGAGAACCAGATCGCCCCGACGCCGAAGTTCCAGTTGTAGTCCGAGTTGCCGTTGCGGATCAACGTGTTCCGGGCGATCGTCCAGGTGCCCCGGACGGCGGTGTCGCCCTGCACACCGGGATAGCGGTTGGCGACGTGGATGCCGCCGCCGTTGGTCAGCGAGTCGGCCGTCACGTTGTCGGTGATCTTGATGTCCCGACCGCCGTAGCTGACCAGGTGGTTCGCCAGCAGCGTCACGCCGATGGTGTTGTGCGTGAACGAGTTGTTGACGTTCGGCACGCTCTGCGCCCACATCGCCAGGGCGTCGTCACCGGTGTTGCGGACGAACGTGTTGGTCACCGTCGAGTTGGTGACGCCGGTGTGGAAGTTCACCCCGTCGGCGGTCTGGTCCAGGATCCGGCTGTTGCGGATGGTGAAGTTGTCCATCGGCCCGTCCATCCACGCGCCGACCTTGGTGTTCTCCAACCAGAGGTTGTCGACCACCGAGTTGGTCATCGCCCCGCCCAGCGCGTTGACCTGGTCGTCGTCCACCCGCTCGCGGATGTCGCCGATGATGGCGAAGTCCCGCAGGGTGACGTTGCGGCTCGGCCCGTTCGCCTCGTGCGACCGGATCTCACCGGTGTAGCCGCCGCCGGGGACGTACTTGCCGTAGATGCCGGCCGCCCGCTTGCGGTCGGTGGGGTGCCGGCCGCCGAGCACCGAGTACCAGGGACCGGCGCCGCGCAGGGTCACCCCATCGACCACCACGTGGTCCCAGAGGGTGAAGGTGCCGGTCGGGATCCAGACCGCCCGGCCCTGGGCCTTTCCGGCGTCGACCGCCGCCTGGAACTTCGCGGTCGAGTCGGTCGCGCCGGTCGGGTCCGCGCCGAAGTCGGTGACCACGTCGATGACGCCGGAGGGCTTGGCGATCGGCGCGACCACCTCGAAGTCGGCCAGGTCGATCGTGAAGGTGGGTGACTGTGCGGTCGAGGAGACCTGCAACCGGATCTTCGTACCGGCCGGCTGGGTGCTGCCGAACAACGCCCGGGTCTCGTCGTAGAAGTGGTGCGGGTTGGTGTCGCCCGGGTTGTTGTTGAACGGGTAGCCGCCGTAGTACCAGCCGTACTTCGAGGTGACCGGGACCGACTTCAGCAGGTTGCCGTTGGCCCGCAGGTCGATGGTGGCGTCCCGGCCCGTGCCCGAGGAGTTGTCCGGCAGGCTGTACCGGAAGGTGACCGCGTTGGCCGGAGCGGTGAGCGTGAACTCGACGTACTCACCGACGGCGTCGAGGGTGACCGCCTCCCGGCCGGACGCCTCCGACGGGAGCGTGCCGTAGCGCCGGTCCGGGCCGATCTTCGTGCCGTTGTGCGCGGCCTTCTCCGCCTCCTGCTCGAGAAAGGGGACGGTGGCGCCTCGGCCGGAGATGTCGAAGGGGGACAACCCGGCCGCCGAGGCCGGGGTGGCACTGCCGGTGACCGCGAGGGCGGTCAGGGTGGTGGCCGCGAGCAGGGTGGCGGCGATGGCGGCCAACCCTGCCCGGGCCGGGTGTCGAAGGTGGTGCGGAGTGCCGGTGGTGTGGTCGGCCATGAGCTGCGCTCTCCCTTTCGTCAGGCAGGCCAGGTCCCCCGTGTCGGTGCGGTGTGGCGGTCCCTCGTACTCCCTTCGTGGGCGCGGTGCGCGGGTGGTGTGGTGCCGGCGGTCGGGACGGGACCGCCGGCACCACGGCGGGTCGGGTCAGGTCAGGGCGGCGGCGTCCGCGCGCGGTCCGTCGGCCTCGTCTGGGGTACGCAGCCAGACGGCGGTGTCCGACGGCAGCAGTCCGTCGTCGAGTGGGCCGCTGGCCAGCAGTACCTCTCCCTCGGCGGGCATCGGCACCGCCGCGTCGGTGAGGTTGACGAGGCAGCGGAAGCCGCCGCCACGGCTGAAGGCCAGTACGCCGTCGGGTGCGGGCAGCCAGCTCAGCTCACCGTCACCGAGCGCCGCCTCGCCCCGGCGGATGTGGATCGCATCCCGGTACAGCTCCAGCATCGACGCCGCGTCGCCGGTCTGCGCCAGCGCCGTCCGGTCCTTCCAGTCGGCCGGCTGGGGCAACCAGGGCGCCGCCGAGCCTTCCGGGCTGAACTCGAAGGGCGGCTCGTCACCGGCCCAGGGCAGCGGCACCCGGCAGCCGTCCCGCCCGGGGTCGATCCGTCCGGAGCGTTCCCACATCGGATCCTGCCGCATCGCGTACGGGATGTCCTCGACCTCCCAGAGCCCCAGCTCCTCACCCTGGTAGACGTAGGCGGCGCCGGGCAGCGACAGCGACAGCAGCGCGGCGGCCCGCGCCCGCCGGGTGCCCAGCTCCAGGTCGGTGGGGATCCCCTCGCGCTTCGCGGCGAAGCTGAACGTGGTGTCCGCCCGGCCGTAGCGGGTGACGTGCCGGGTCACGTCGTGGTTGGAGAGCACCCAGGTGGCGGGCGCGCCGACCGGCGCGTGCGCGCTCAGCGTGCCGTCGATGCTCTCCCGCAGCGCGGAGGCGTCCCAGGCGCAGCCGAGGAAGTCGAAGTTGAACGCGGCGTGCAGCTCGTCGGGGCGCAGGTAGTTGGCGAACCGCTGCCGGTCCGGCAACCACACCTCACCGATCAGCGCGCGGTCGGCGTACGAGTCGGCGACCCGCCGCCAGCCCCGGTAGATGTCGTGCACCCCGTCGAGGTCGTGGAACGGGTGCGGCCGGTCCGGCTCGACCTCGGGCAGCGTCCCGTCCTTCACGAGCAGACCGGCCGAGTCGATCCGGATGCCGTCGACGCCCCGGTCGAACCAGAACCGCAGGATGTCCTCGAACTCGGCCCGTACCCGTGGGTGGTCCCAGTTGAAGTCCGGCTGCTGGGGGGCGAAGAGGTGCAGGTACCAGTCACCGGGCGTGCCGTCCGGGTTGGTGGTGCGGGTCCACGTCTCGCCGCCGAACTCGCCCACCCAGTCGGTGGGTCGCTGGTCACCGTTCGGGCCCCGCCCGGGACGGAACCAGAACAGGTCCCGCTCGGGCGCCCCCGGGCCCCCGGCCAGCGCGGCCTGGAACCACGGGTGCGCGTCGGAGCAGTGGTTGGGCACCACGTCGACGATCGTCCGGATGCCCAGGTCGTGCGCCTCCGCGATCAGCGCCTCGACCTCGGCGAGCGTGCCGAAGACCGGATCGATGTCGCGGTAGTCGGACACGTCGTACCCGGCGTCGGCCATCGGCGACGGATACCAGGGACTGAACCAGATCGCGTCGATGCCAAGCGCGGACAGGTGGTTCAGGCGGGAGCGGATACCTGCGATGTCACCGATGCCGTCACCGTTGCCGTCGGCGAAGCTGCGTGGGTACACCTGATAGATAACGGCTCCACGCCACCACGGACTGCTGTCTGCTGTGGACACGAGCACCTGCTTTCTGCGTCAGTACGTCGCCGGGTACGCCGGTGGCGATTGTGTGTCGAACGAACGGCCGTTGTTCGCTCCGCTGTCTTCGGTGGTGGCTATCCCTTGATGCTGCCGGCGGTCAGGCCAGACATGATGTTCCGCTGGAAGATCAGGAAGACGATAACGGTCGGGATGGCGGCGATGACCGACGCGGCGATCACGATGTTCATGGGCGTACCGCCCGCGAAGGAGTAGATGCCGACACTGACCGTCCGGGTCTCCGGAGAGGGCATGACCAGCTTCGGCCAGAGGAAGTCCTTCCAGACCGCCGTCATGGCCAGGATCGCGACGACGCCGAGGATCGGGCGGGACATCGGCAGGATGATCGACCAGAGCGTCCGCAACGACGTCGCCCCGTCGACCAGGGCCGCCGCCATCAACTCCTCGGGAATCGAGTCGAAGAATCGCTTCAGCAGAAAGATGTTGAATGCGTTCGCCACCAGCGGCAGCCAGATGGCGAACGGCGAGTCGAGCAGGTTGATGTGCAGGATCGGCAGGTCGATGACGGTCACGTACTGGGGGACGATGAGCACCATCGCCGGGATCATCAGCGTGGCGAGCATCAGCCCGAGAATCACGTTGCCGAAGATCGGTCGCAGTTTCGACAACGAGTACGCGGCGGCCGCGTCGAACACGAGCTGGAACAGCACCGCGCCGATCGCGTAGTAGAACGTGTTGAACAGCAGCTTGGCGAGTTCCAGATTGTTCCAGGCGTCGATGTAGTTCTGCGGCTGCGGGTCCTTGGGAAACAGCGTGGGTGGGGTCTGCGCGATCTCCTGGCCGGACTTGAGCGCGCCGGTGACCATCCAGTAGAGGGGCCCGAGGAAGACGAGCGTGAACGCCGTCACGACGACCACCAGCAGCGTCCAGTAGATGACCCGCCCGCGTCCCCGACTGATCTGGGCATGGGAGATGAGGGTCCGGGTGCCGGAATCCTGTGCCATTGCGCGCCGTCCTAGTCCTGTTTCGCAGTCAGCCGCACGTACACGGCGGAGAAGCCGGCCAGCACCACGAGCATGAGCACGCCGAGGGCGGCAGCGCCGTTGAGGTCGTTCTGGAAGAACCCGTGCTGGTAGATGAGGTACGCCACGGTGGTCGCGGAGTCCTCCGCGCCCGCGCCGTTGGCGAGGATCAGTGGCTCGATGAAGAGCTGCATCGTGGCGACGATCTGGATCATCGCCAGGAGCGCGAGGATGAGCCGGGTCTGCGGGATCGTCACGTGGCGGATCCGCTTGAGGATCCCGGCGCCGTCGAGCTCGGCGGCCTCGTACAACTCGCCGGGGATGTTCTGCAGCGACGCCAGGTAGATCAGGACAGCGCCGCCCATGTTCATCCAGGTGGACGCGATCACCATGGCCGGCATCGTCATCTCCGGCGACTGCATCCACTGCGACGTCGGCAGGTGCAGCGCCTTGAGGATCGCGTTGAAGAGCCCGGCCTCGCTCGGGTCGTACGCGTAGAACTTGAAGAGGTACAGGGCCGAGGCCGGCGGCAGCATCACCGGCAGGTAGACCAGGATCCGCAGGTAGCCCTTGGCGTGCCGGAACTCGTTGAGCAGGATCGCCACGAAGAACGGCACCGCGTACCCGAGCACGAGCGCGAGCAGCGTGAAGTAGAAGGTGTTCTTCCACGCCGGCCAGAAACTGGGGTCGGCGAGGAGACGGGTGTAGTTGTCCCAGCCCACCCAGGTCGTCTCGCCGCGCCTGGTCCGCTGGAAGCTCATGACGACGCCACGGACCATCGGGTACCAGGAGAAGACCAGGAAGCAGAGCACGGCGCCGATCAGGAAGGCGTGCCCGGTGAGGTTGTCCCGTACCTTGCGGCCGAGGCTCGTACGCTGCTTCGGCCCTGCCGCGTACGACGGCATCGGGCGGCCCGGTTTCCCGGGGGCCTGGGGGGCGGCGGTGATCGCCACGGCACACTCCTGCGGAGATCGGTGAGGGGCGGACGGTACGGCGCCGGGGTGTGGGGGCCGGTGCGACGGCCCCCACACCTGTGGATCAGCTCTCCGCGGCGAGGAGCTGGTTGACCTTGTCTTCGGCCGTCTTGAGCAGCGCGTCGATGTTCGCGTTCGGGTTCGTCAACACCCCGGACATCGCGGCGTCGAGCACCGCGTAGATCGCCTGGGCGTTACGCGGCTCACCCTTGATCGGCACCGGGGTCGCCTCGAAGAGGGCGAAGTTCGTGGTGTCGACGTTGGCGTTGGCCTTACGCAGCTCGAGTTCCTGCTTCTGCACCTCACTGCCGTTGGCGAACAGCAGCGGCTGCGGCAGACCCACCGGGTAGTTCTGCGGCTTGGCGCGCACGTAGTCGAACTGGCCCTTGCCCGGGGTCAACTTCTGGTACGCGACCCACTTCAGACCGGCCTTGACCTGCTCGGGAGAGAGGTCCTTCTTGAAGAAGTAGCCCTCACCGCCGCCGAGCGTGCCCTTCGCCGGGCCGTCCTGGCCGGGCAGCGGGCTCATCGCCCAGTCCTGGAACTTGCCCTGGAACTGGCTGACGATCGCCTGGGTGGCGTCCGGCGCGCCGATGAACATGCCGACCTTGCCCGCGCCGGCGTTGGTGAGCAGGTCACCCCACTGGAGCAGCTGACGGGAGCCCATGCTGTTGTCGCCGTACCGCATGTCCTTGATGTTCTGCAGGACCTGCTTGCCCATCGGGTTGTTGAAGTCGGCCTTCTTGCCGTCGGCCGTGAGCACCTGGCCGCCCTGCGAGTAGAGCAGCGAGGTGAAGTGCCAGCCGCCGGTGTTGCCGGCGCTGTACTCCGAGTAGCCGGCGATGCCGTTGCCGAGCGCCGAGATCTTCTTGGCGGCGGCCCGGACCTCGCCCCACGTCTTGGGCGGGTTGTTGACGTCCAACCCGGCCTGCTGGAACAGGACCTTGTTGTAGACCAGGCCCATCGAGTAGTTCTTCACCGGTACGGCGTAGAGCTTGCCGCCGTCGGTGAAGACCTCCTTGAGCGCCGGGTCGACGCTGTCCCAGGTGGAGATCGTGTCCTTGTTGACGTACTGGGAGATGTCCATCGCCTGACCGGAGTCGAGCACCTGCTGAAGATCCGTCATGTATCCGTAGAACACGTCGGTGACGGTGCCGCCGGCCAGGCGGGCGGTGAAGTCCGGCGGGTTGTTGCACTGCTCGCCGACGCTCACGCTCTTGATGACGATGTCCGGGTTCTGCTTCTGGAACTCGGCGACGTCGTCGTTCCAGTTCTTCAACAACTCTTTCTGCGCGCCGACCGGCTGGCAGTCGACGGTGATGGTGACCTTGCCGCCGGCGGTCGAGTCCTTGTCGTCACTCTTCGTGGAGCATGCCGTGAGGCTGAACCCCAGGCCGGCCACGAGCGCCAGGGTCGCAGCCCTTCGGTATTGCGGTACGGACATCTGTCCATCCCTTCGGGAACGGGTGTCTCCGTGAGGTGCGCTTATCTGCGGTGATGCGACCTGACGCCCTGTAGCTGTGCCGGAGCCAGGTGTGAGTGGAGTCACTGTAACGAGCACGACTCATTTCAGCAAGGTGTCGACGATGTTTTGAAAGGACTCGACATCAGGGCGACAGACGACGACAGGATGCGGGATTGCGCCCGTTATGCGGCTACTTGGGCACCAAAAAAGCCGTCGACCGCGAGAGCGGTCGACGGCCTTCGGGAAGGTCGGTCAGTACGCCAGGAGCGCGATCACCGGCGGGGTGCGGGCGCGGTCGAGCCGCGGACCACCAGCTCCGGCTCGAACAGCAGCTCGTCCTGGAGGACGCCGGCACCCTCGATCTGGGTCACCAGCAGGTCCACCGCCGCCTGCCCCATCGTCTCGATCGGCTGCCGGACGGTGGTCAACGGCGGATCGGTGCACGTCATGAACGCGGAGTCGTCGAAGCCGACCACCGAGATGTCCGTCGGCACCGCACGACCCAGACGCCGGGCGGCCCGGATCGTCCCCAGAGCAAGGACGTCGCTGGCGCAGATGATGCCGGTGACGCCCCGCTCGACCAGTTTCGTGGCGGCGACCCGGGCGCCCTCCATCGAGAAGCTGGAACGCTCGACGCACTCCTGTTCGGCGGCACCCCAGTCGGCGGCCTGCACCATCGCGTCCAGCTTGCGGCGGGACGGCACGTGCCCCTCCGGGCCGAGCACCATGCCGATCCGCTCGTGGCCGAGCGAGCGCAGATGCCCGTACGCCTGCTCCACCGCCACCGCGTCGTCGGTCGAGACCCGGGGAAAGCCCAGCTCGTCCACACCGGCGTTGACCAGCACCACCGGAAGTCCCCGGTCGGTCAGCCGGCGGTAGTGGTCGTGGCGGGCGTCGGCGAGCGCGTACGAGCCGCCGGCGAAGATCACGCCGGACACCTGGTGGTCGAGGAGCATCTCGACGTAGTCCATCTCGGACACGCCGCCGATGGTGCGGGCGCACAGGGCCGGCGTGTAGCCGCGCTGGGCGAGCGTCCCGGTCACCACCTCGGCGAGCGCCGGGAAGATCGGGTTCTGCAACTCGGGCAGCACCAGCCCGACCAGCCGGGCACGCTCACCGCGCAGCTTGGTCGGCCGCTCGTAGCCGAGCACGTCGAGCGCGGTCAGCACCGCCGTCCGGGTCGCCTCGGAGACACCGTCCCGACCGTTGAGCACCCGGCTGACGGTGGCCTCGCTGACGCCCGCCTTCTTGGCAACTTCAGTCAACCGCTTGGTCACGGCCGCAATCGTACGTCACGCGAATGAAAGAAATGAACCGCCAAACCGTCGTATTTTGCCGCGCAACTGTCGTGTCTTGCGACGAATCCGGTCAGGACAGGTCGCGTAACGCGTCCTCGATGGCCCGGTGGAACGTCGGGTACGCGTAGATCATGTGCCGCAGTTGGCTCAGCGGCACGGCCGCGTGCACCGCCACCACGAGCGCCGACAGCACCTCACCACCGGCCGGGCCGACCGACGTCGCGCCGATCAGCACGCCCTGGTCGGCGTCCGCGACGACCTTGATGAAGCCCTCGTCGCCGACCCGATGGATCCAACCCCGGGTCGAGCTGCCCAGCTTGGTGAACCCGACCTGCACGTTGATGCCGCGTTCGCGGGCCTGCCGCTCGGTCAGCCCCACGGCCCCGACCTCGGGATCGGTGAAGGTCACCCGGGGCAGCGCGCGGTAGTCGGCGCGCGGGACGGTGCCGGCCGAACCGCTCGATCCGCTGGCGGCCAGCGAACTGGAGGAGCCCATCGCGCCGCCGACGACGCTGGCGGTCCCGCTCGCGTCCGGGCCGGCCGTCGCCTGTCGGTAGTGGGCGAGGACGTCGGACACCACGATGGCCGCCTGGTACATGGCGATGTGGGTGAACGCCCCCTCGCCGGTCAGGTCACCCACCGCCCAGATGCCCTCGGTGACGTGCATCCGGTCGTCCACCGGCAGGTAACGCTGCTCGGCGTCGACGCCGACGGTGTCCAGCCCCAACTCCTCCAGGTGCGCCCGACGCCCGGTGACGACGAGCAGTCGCTCGGCGGTGAACTCCGTCCCACCACCGCCGTGCAGCGTGAAACGGTCGCCGTCATGGTCGACCCGTTCGGCGCGTACCCCGGTGTGGATCTCGACGCCGTCGGCGCGCAGCGCGGCGGCGGCCACGTCGGAGGCCTCCGGCTCCTCCACGGCCAGCACCCGGTCCAACGCCTCCACCACGGTGACGCGGACGCCGAAGCGCGCGAAGACCTGGGCCAGTTCCAGCCCGATCGCGCCACCACCGAGCACCAGCAGCGACCCCGGCAGTTCCTCGACCTCGATCGCCTGGTGGTTGGTCCAGTACGGCGTGTCGGCCAGGCCGTCGATCGGCGGCACCGAGGGCCGGGTACCGGTGCCCAGGACGACGCCGTGCCGGGCCTGGAACACCTGGTCGCCGACGCGGACGCGCCCCGGGCCGTCGAGCCGGCCACTGCCCCGGACGAACCGGCCACCCTTGCCGGTGAACCGGTCGACCGCGACCTTGTCGTCCCACGTGTCGGTGGCCTCCTCGCGGATCCGCTTCGCCACCGGCGCCCAGTCCGGCTGGACCTGCGCCGTACCCGCCAGCCCGTCGACCCGACGCGCCTCGGCCAGCGCGTTCGCGGCCCTGATCATCATCTTGCTCGGAATGCAGCCCCAGTACGGGCACTCGCCGCCGACGAGGTCCCGCTCGATACCGACGACGCTCAGGCCGGCCTCGGCGAGTCGCTCGGCCACCTCCTCGCCGCCGACCCCGAGGCCCACCACGACAACGTCCACCAGCTCCGGCTCCGCCACCGGAACAGCATCCCCCAGCGGCGCCGTCCCGACCACCGGGGTCCGGAAAGTCGGCGGGCGTACCGCGCCGCAGCGCCTACGGTGATCCGATGCACGCACGCTTCGCCCCCGTCCGGGACTGCTTCCACGACCTGCTGACCGCCGGTCGGGAGACCGGCGCCAGCCTCACCATCTGGTACGACGGCCAGCCGGTGGTCGACCTGGTGGGCGGGTTCCGCGCCGGTGACGGGCCGTCCGGCCAACCGTGGCGGCCGGACACGCTGGTCAACGTCTACTCGGTCGGCAAGCCGGTGGCCGCGCTGTGCCTGCTGCTGCTCGTCGACCGGGGACGGGTCGACCTGGACTCGCCCGTGCAGCGGTACTGGCCGGAGTTCCGTGCCCCGGCCACCGTGCGGCACGTGTTGTCGCACACCGCCGGGCTGCCGGCGTTCCCGGTGCCCCGGCCTGCCAGCGCGATCGCGGACTGGGCGCTGCTCGCCGGCGACCTGGCCGCCGCCGACCCCGAATGGCCGCCCGGGTCGTTGGCCGGCGAGCACGCCTGGACGTACGGCCACCTGGTGGGCGAGTTGGTCCGCCGGGTGGACGGCCGCAGCGTGGGCCGTTTCCTCGCCGACGAGATCGCCGGCCCGTGGCAGCTCGACCTCGGGTTCGGGCTGGCCGAGTCGGACCAACGGCGCTGCGCGGACCTGCGCTACGGCGACCCGGAGTGGCCGATCCGCAAACTGGGCGAGCCGGAGACACTGCGGGCGAGGGCGTTGGGCAACCCGGCCGGTGGGCTGGACCTCGCCGTGCTGAACAGTCCGCTGTGGCGGGGTGCCGAGATGCCGGCGGTCAACCTGCACGCCACCTCCGTGGGCCTGGGCCGGCTCTACGCGGGCCTGCTGGCCGGCGGCGTCCTGGACGGCGTACGGCTGTTCAGCCCCGCTCTTCTCGACGAGGCGACCCGGGTCCAGTACGACGGACCGGACCTGGTGCTCGACCGCCGGGCCCGGTGGACGCTGGGCATGCAGTGGGAGCCCGACCTCAGTTGGGGCATGGCCGGGCTCGGGGGCAGCAGCGCCTGGGCCGACCCGGTGCGCGGCTACACGCTCGCGTACGTCACGGCACAGCTCGCCGAGCACGACCGGGTCGACGAGTTGGCCGAGGCACTGCACTCCTGCCTCTGATCAGCGCAGCCAGACCGGATCGGTGCCGGGCACGGTGAGCGGCGGCGGATAGTCAAGCGTGCGGCGGAGGTCGTCGGGCAGCTTCCACGGCTGGTGGATGGCCTTACCCGACACCTTCGCCAACTCCGGCACCCACCGGCGTACGTAGTCGCCGGCCGGGTCGTACCGCTCGGCCTGCCGGACCGGGTTGAACCCCCGGTACGGCTTGGTGTCGTTACCGGTGCCGGCGACCCACTGCCAGTTGCCGGAGTTGTTGGCCACGTCGCCGTCGAGGAGCCAGCGGAAGAAGACCTGCACGCCGGCCCGCCAGTCCTGCCCCAGGTGCTTGGTCAGGTAACCGGCGGTGATCAGCCGGGCCCGGTTGTGCTGCCAACCCTGGGCCCGCATCTGCCGCATCCCGGCGTCCACGATCGGCATGCCCGTCCGGCCCTCGGCCCAGGCGGCGAGGGCGTCGTCGTCGTAGCGCCACTCCTCGGTGGCGCCCCGCCGGTAGGCGGCCGTCGAGATCGCCGGGAACGCGGCGGTGACCTGGTAGTAGAAGTCGCGCCAGCAGATCTGCCGCACGAACGGCCCGGAGCGGTCACCGGCCCGGTTCGCCACCGACAGCGGCGACACGCAACCGAAGCGCAGGTACGGGCTGAGGCGGGAGGTGTCGTCGCCGGCCATGTCGTCGTGCTGGTCGTCGTACCGGCTCAGCTCGGGCAGCCAGTCGTTGAGCCGCTGCCGGGCGACGCGTTCGCCGCCGACGGCCGCGTCCGGTGACTCCCCCGCCGGCAGCGCCGGCAACCGGCCCACGCTCACCCCGTCGGGCAGCACGATCCGGCGGGGCGCGGCCAACTCCTCGCGCCACCGCGCGCCGGCCCACGCCCGGTGGTAGGGGCTGAACACCCGGTAGTGGTCGCCTCCGCCGCCGGGGCGCAGCGCACCCGGCTCGACGACCGTCAGCCCCGGAAAGAGCCGCAGGTGCAGCCGGTGCCGCTCGCACTCGGCCCGCAGCCGGCGCTCCCGCCGGCGGGCGTAGTGGCTGACGTCGGCGGAGAGGGCCACGGCGGTGGCGCCGACCTTGCCGGCCAGCCCGATCGTCTCGGCCACCGGGTCGCCGCGCCGCACCACCAGGTCGCCGCCGCGCTCGCGCAGCGCCTCGCGCAGGTCGGCGAGCGCCTGGTGCAGGAACCGGGTGCGGTTGGCCGACAAGTCGGCCAGGGCCGGGTCGAGCACGTACAACGGCACCACCCGGTCGAACGCCGCACAGGTCGTCGCCAGCGCCGGGTGGTCGTGCACCCGCAGGTCGCGGGTGAAGAGCACGACCGCGGTGCCCCCGCTCACCGGGCCGCCGGCTGGGCCGTCGGGCCCGGGATCGTGACCGGGGTACCCGTCGACGTCAGCAGAGCACGCGCGGCCACCGCCATCCGTCGCCGCTGCGGCACCAGGGCGCGGCGGGCGAAGACGTCGTAGTCCTGCGCGGCCACCTCGTCGAGGATGCCGCCGTAGAGCGCGTACGCCGTGCGCATGCACGCCTGCGAGGCGGGAGCGAGCATGGTGATGCCGGGCGCGGCGGCGGCGTAGTGCGCCTGGGCCCGGGTCACCTCGTACTCGATCAACTCGCGGGTGCGGGGCGTGCCCTGCCCGCGGTCGCGGGCCTCGATCAGCTCCTCGCGGGTGACGCCGAACTTCGCCAGGTCCTCGTCGGGGAGGTAGGTGCGGCCCCGGTCGAGGTCCTCGGCGACGTCCCGGATGAAGTTGGTGAGCTGGAAGGCGAAGCCGAGCTGCCGGGCCGGCTCGCGGGCCGCCGCCGGGTCGGAGCTGCCCAGGATCGGCAACATCATCGTGCCGATCACCGCCGCCGAGCCCTCCATGTAGTCGAGCAGGTGGTCGTACGTCGGGTACGAGGTGACCGTCAGGTCCATCGCCATGCTCTTGAGAAACGACGCGAAGTCGTCCCGGTCGAGATCGAAGATGGCGATCGTGTGCAACACGGCCGGCAGCAGCGGGTCGTCAACCGACGCGCCGTGCAGGCCGGCCACGAACCTGCTGGCCCAGTCGTCGAGTAGGGCGGCCCGCTCGGCGGGTGGGAGGGCCTCGGTGCTGTCGACGATCTCGTCGGCGTACCGCGTGAATCCGTAGAGAGCGTGCACATGTCGCCGTTTCCACGCGGGAAGCAGCCGGGTGGCGAGATAGTAGGTGCGGCCGTGGCGTTTGTGCAGCTCACGGCATCGGTCATAGGCAGCGGTGAGATCCGTTTCCACCGGCCCTCCTCAGATATCGACGCACCAATCGACGCAACTCGTACCCTAGGGTACGCTCGCCCACATGGCCAACGACGCAGTTGCGGGCAACGCGGTACGTGTGGCGCCAGCGGAGCCAGGCGAGCGGGACGACCCGGTCCGCGCTGTCCTGGCCGCATACACCCAGGACCTGATCACGGCGGTCGACGAGACCCTGTCGACCTTCCTCACCGCCGAGGTCGACGCACTCACCGAGATCGACGCGGCCATGGGCGGATTCGCGTCCGCCGCACGCGCGGCCGTGCTGTCCGGGGGAAAACGGATCCGGTCCACGTTCGGCTACTGGGGCTGGCGCGGGACCGTCGGTGGCGACCAACGGCTCACCGCGGTCCTACCCGCGCTCGCCGCCCTCGAACTGCTGCACACCTTCGCGCTCGTCCACGACGACGTGATGGACGCCTCCACCACCCGTCGCGGCCGGCCCACCGCGCACGTCGCCCTCGCGGCCCAGCACGTCGCCGCCGGCCACCGGGGCGACCCGGACCGGTTCGGCGAGGCCGCCGCCGTACTGATCGGCGACCTCTGCATGGTCTGGGCCGACAAGCTGCTCGCCCGCGCCACCATCACCCCGGACCGGCTGTTCGAGGTCCGGCGCTGCTACGACCAGATGCGGGTCGAGACGGTCGCCGGGCAGTACCTGGACGTGCTCGGCGAGAACGACCCGGACAGCTGGTCGGTCGACCGGGCGCTGCGGGTGGCCCGCTACAAGACCGCCAGCTACACGGTGCAGCGACCGCTGCTGTTCGGCGCCCGCCTGGCCGCGGTGACGGCCGACGACGCGCTGGTCACCGCGTACACCCGCTACGGGCTGGCCGTCGGCGAGGCGTTCCAGCTCCGCGACGACCTGCTCGGCGTCTACGGCGACCCGGGGTCGACCGGTAAACCGGCCGGCGACGACCTGCGCGTCGGCAAGCCCACCACGCTGCTCATGCTGGCCCGCCAACTGGCCACGCCGAGCCAGCTCCGGGCGCTGGAGCAGACCGACGGCGAACCCGTCGAACGGCTCGCCGACGTGGTCGCCGCGACCGGTGCGGTGGCCCGGGTCGAACGGATGATCGCCGAGCGGGTGGGCGATGCCCTGGCCGCGCTCGACAGCGCGCCCGTGGACCGGACGGCGCGTACCGCGCTGACCGGGTTGGCCACCGCTGCCACCAGTCGGCGGGCCTGATGACCGAGGATCTCGAGGAGGTGGTCACGTGCGGACGGTGACGGGACGAACTGACCGGGTGGTGGTCGTGGGCGCCGGACTGGGTGGGCTCGCCTGCGCGCTGCACCTCGCCGGCAGCGGCCGGCAGGTGACGGTGCTGGAGCGCGAGTCGGTCCCCGGCGGACGGGCCGGGCGGCTCACGGTCGACGGCTACGAGTTCGACACCGGCCCGACCGTGCTCACCATGCCCGACCTCATCGCCGAGGCGCTCGGGGCCGTCGGCGAGGAGCTGCGCGACTGGCTCGACCTGACCCCGCTGGACCCGGCGTACCGGGCGTACTACCCGGACGGGTCGACCCTCGACGTACGCACCGACACCACCCGGATGGCGGCCGAGATCTCCCGGGTCTGCGGTCCCCGTGAGGCCGACGGCTACCTGCGCTTCGTCGACTACTCGCGCGAGCTGTGGCGGCTGGAGCGAGCCGACTTCATCGAGCGCAACCTGGACGCGCCGACCGACCTGCTCACCGGCAACCTGCTCAAGCTGCTCACCGGCGGGGCCTTCCGCCGCCTCCAGACCAAGATCAACCAGTTCTTCCGGGACCCCCGTACCCAGCGGATCTTCTCCTTCCAGGCGATGTACGCCGGGCTCGCCCCGCACGACGCGCTGGCCATCTACGCGGTCATCGCGTACCTCGACTCGGTGGCCGGGGTCTACTTCCCCCGGGGCGGCATCCACGCGGTCTCCCGCGCGATGGCCGGCGCGGCCGAGAAGCACGGCGTGCAGATCCGGTACGACACCACGGTGACCCGGGTGGAGACCGCGAACGGCCGGGCCACCGGCGTGCTGACCGCCGACGGCGAGCTGGTGCCGGCGGACGTGGTGGTGCTCAACCCGGACCTGCCGGTCGCCTACCGGGACCTGCTGCCCGACGCGCCCGCGCGACGCCTCACCTACTCGCCGTCCTGCGTCGTCCTGCACGTCGGCTCGCGGCAGGGCTATGCGAAGATCGCCCACCACAACATCCACTTCGGACGCGCGTGGAAGGGCACCTTCGATGAGGTCATCCGCAGGGGTGAGCTGATGACCGATCCGTCGCTGCTCGTCACGAATCCCAGCCGGACCGACCCGTCGGTGGCACCGGCGGATCGGCACACCTACTACGTGCTCGCGCCCGTGCCGAACCTCGACCGGGCGCCCTTCGAGTGGCGCGGCGACCTGACCCAGCGGTACGGCGACCAGCTCATCGCGACGCTGGAGGAGCGCGGCTACGTCGGGTTCGGCGACGGCGTCGAGGTGCTGCGGGCGATCACCCCCGCCGAGTGGGCCGAGCAGGGCATGGCCGCCGGCACACCGTTCGCCGCCGCGCACACCCTCTTCCAGACCGGGCCGTTCCGCCCGTCGAACCTGCACCGACACCTGTCGAACGTCGTCTTCGTCGGCTCCGGCACCCAACCCGGCGTGGGCGTACCGATGGTGTTGATCTCTGGCAAGCTGGCCGCCGGCCGGATCACGGGGGAGGGACGATGAGCAGCCGCGAGGACCATCTCGTCGAGCTGGTCGACGACGCCGGGCGAGCCCACGGCGACACCACCGTCGCCGCCGCACACCAACCGCCGGGGCAACTGCACCGGGCGTTCTCGGTGATGCTCGTCGACCCGGACGGCCAGGTGCTGTTGCAACGACGGGCCGCGGTCAAGACCCGCTTTCCGCTGCGGTGGGCGAACTCCTGCTGCGGCCATCCCCGGCCGGGCGAGTCGCTCACCGAGGCGGCCAACCGGCGGCTGCGTGAGGAGCTGGGCACCGGTCCGGTCGAGCTGACCCAGGTGGGCGTCTACGTCTACTACGCCGAGGACCCCACCACCGGTCGGGTCGAGTTCGAGTACGACCACGTGCTGCGCGGCGAGTTCCGGCCCGCCGCACCACTGCGCCCCGACCCGGACGAGGTGGCCGAGCTGCGCTGGGCCGACCCGGCCGCCCTGGAAGCCGACCTCGACCGGGACCCTCGTTCGTACGCGCCCTGGCTGGGCGGGGTGGTGAACCGCCTGTTGCGCCCCTCGGGGTCCTCGTCGGACACCCCCGGCTCCACCAGCACGACCCCGCCCGGATCGCCGGCGGACGACGCGGTGGAGCGGTCGGGTGGCCGATGAGGCGTTGAGCGCGGGCGCCGTCGCGCGCCGGCTGGGGGTCGCGGTCACCACGCTGCGTACCTGGCACCAGCGCTACGGGCTCGGGCCCAGCGAGCACGTGCCCGGCCATCACCGCCGGTACACACCGGCCGACCTGGCCCGCCTCGAAACCATGCGGCGGCTGACCGCCGAGGGCGTCAGCCCGGCCGAGGCGGCTCGATGGGCCCGGCAGGCACCGGACCGCGCGCACCTGGACACCGTCGCCCGGGATCGGATCCGTCCGACGAGCCGCGACGGTGGCGGCGCCATCGGGGTGGGCCGCGCCGGACCGGCGGCCCGGGGCCTGGCCCGCGCTGCCATGCGCCTGGACGCGGCGGTGATCAACGAGACGATCGCGCACACGATCGCCGCCAGCGGCGTCGTCGCCACCTGGGAGACCCTGCTGCGGCCGGTGCTCGCCGGCATCGGTGACCGGCATGTCGCCACCTCCGGCCTCATCGAGGTGGAGCACCTGGTCTCCCGGTGCGTGTCGGAGGCGTTCGCCGCGGCCAGCCGGGCCAATCCGCCCGCCGGGCCCGCCCGGATCCTGCTCTCCTGCGCCGACGAGGAGCAGCACACCCTGCCCCTGGAAGCACTGGCCGCCGCGCTCGCCGAGGCCGGGGTGGGCTACCGGATGCTGGGCGCCCGGGTGCCGGTGGCCGCCCTCGTCGAAGCGGTCAGCCGGACCGGACCGGCCGCGGTGGTCCTCTGGTCACACACCCGGGCCACCGCCGACCCGGCCCAGCTCAGCGCGCTGCTCGCCGCGCCCCGCCGCCCGCTGCTGATCCTCGCCGCCGGCCCGGGCTGGCGGGCTGACGGGCTGCCCGCCGGAGTGGTCCGGCCGGTCGACCTGGCCGAGGCGGTCTCGCTGGCGGCGGCGGTCCGCGACTCGCTGGACCAGTCGCAAGAGGCCTGACCGACCTGTCGGCTCCCCGGACGCTTCCACTACCGTCGAGTGGTCCGCCCACCCCGACCCCCCGGGAGCGAACAGATGCAAGCCCGCGCCGCCCTGGCGTCCGTCCTCGCCGTGGTGCTGGTCTTGTCCGGTTGCGCCCAGCCAGACACTGCCATCCACGTCGCCGGGCCGCCGCAGCCCGTCGAGTCGGCCACCGGCCCCACGCCGAAGCCCACCCCGAGCGCCACCCGCACCAAGCTGCCGAAACCGCCGCTGCGACCGCTGCCGGCGAAGCTCCCGGCCGGGCTCCGGCGCAACACCGGCGTACGGCCCGTGGCGCTGACCTTCGACGACGGGCCCAGCCCGGCCTGGACGCCGAAGGTGCTCGACCAGTTGAAGGCGGCCCACGTGACGGCCACCTTCTGCGTGGTGGGCCGCGAAGCCCAGCGGCACCCGGAGCTGATCCGGCGAATCGTCCGGGAGGGTCACCAACTGTGCAACCACAGTTGGCAGCACGACCTCGACCTCGCCCGCCGACCGGTCGCCGACATCAAGGCAGACCTGGCCCGGACCAACAAGGCCATCCAGACGGCCGCCCCGGGCACGCCGGTGCGCTTCTACCGCCAACCCGGTGGTCGGTGGACACCCGAGGTCCTGGCCGTGGCCAAGGAGCTCGGCATGCTCCCGCTGCACTGGGCCGTCGACCCGCAGGACTGGGACAAGCCGACCGCCGCCACGATCGCTAAGCGGGTCCACAACGCGGCACGTCCCGGCTCCATCGTGCTGCTGCACGACGGGGGCGGAAACCGGGCCGCGACGCTCGCCGCCTGCCCGCACCTGATCGCTGACCTGAAGCACCGCTACGGGATCACCCGGCTTAAGTAGATGGGGTCTGACCTGCGGTTATGCGGTTTATGGGGGCTCCGGCCATACCGGTTTTGTCGACCGGCCAGGCATCACGTATGCTTTCCAAGCCTCCGGCGGGGCCGGATGGGAGCAAGTCCGCTTGAAGTTGCGAATGTGCAATGATGGCGGGGCCGCCCTCATCGTCTAGCGGCCCAGGACGCCGCCCTTTCAAGGCGGTAGCACGGGTTCGAATCCCGTTGGGGGCACGACCGGCGCAAGCCGGAGCAACACAAGCTAGGTCCTGTGGAGCAGTTGGAGTGCTCGCCGCCCTGTCAAGGCGGAGGTCGCGGGTTCAAGTCCCGTCAGGACCGCAGCGCTGACGCCGCGCATCGCGCGGCGTTCTGCGTATCGGAGCGTGTGATCCTGTCAGCAGCTCGATCTGCTGACGGGTAGCATGAGCCGAGCAACACGGCCAGGTAGCTCAGTTGGTACGAGCGTCCGACTGAAAATCGGAAGGTCGGCGGTTCGACCCCGCCCCTGGCCACATAGCCTTTCGCCGGGCTACAGAGGTCCCCACCAGCGAATACGCAGGTGGGGATCTTGCTTTTGTGCCTCGCCGCATCAGTCGCCGTTGCCCCTGGTCGACCGCTCTGGCTAGTGATCACCGCCACTCGTCGCACGCAGATCGCACGCCCGCCCCGCTTCTGCGGCCATCCCGTCGCCGCTGCCAGCTTCGAGAACTCGGCCGAGTACGCCGGGGCCACGGTGATGCCGCGAGACTTCCCAGCACATCACCATGCGCGGCTAGCGGCGGAGCAGCGCCACCGATCCCGCCGCAGTCAGCAGAAGCAACAGGAACACCGCGATCAGTGCAACTCCCACTGCATAGGGCATGGGGACGAGGAACGTTGCGCCATACGCGACCAAGCCCGCGCCGCTCATGACCTGGGCGCAGCCCATCCGCACGGGCCGGGCCCGCTGGATCGGCGTCGGGCGTACCAGTCGAATCCAGGCTGTGGGAAACCGCCGTGAGACGGCCACACGCGCGCCCAGCACAGCCCAGGCGAGGCCGAGGACCACAGCCGCAAGGCTCAAAGCGATCAGGACCGGCTCACCGTCATCCAGGCTCATGCGGCCATCATCGATTGCGCGTCAAGGCCGCAATCGCCGACAGATCGCACGGCGGCCTCAGGTAGCGCCCTGACGTGCGGGATGCACGTGCCTGACGATCAGAAGGTCGGCGGTTCGACCCCACCCCTGGTCACCTAGCCTTTCGCCGGGCTACAGAGATCCCCACCAGCTACGTCCTTCCACAGCCCGATCACGGCGGGTACGAGATCTTGGACAGTTTCCGTTCGGGCCGAACGGAAACTGTCCAAGATCTCGATGTCGCGTCACTGGTCCCCGCGGCCCTGTTGGCGATGCTGGGCGATCCCACCCTGGATCGCCTCCCACACGCTGCGGCCCGCCTGCCGGATGCTCTCGCCCGCCTGCTCGGCGAGCTGTGCCGCGCTCTGGGCTGCCGCCTGCGCCCCACCCGCGACACCGCCGCCATCCTGCTCGTCACCTCGCTGCTGACCACCAGCTCGCCGCTGGCCGCCACCTGGCTGCTGGCCGCCGCCCTGCTGACGACCACCACCGCCCTGCTGACCTCCGCCCCGATGCTCGCCGCTCGGACCGCCCTCAGGCCGACCATCCCCGCCTCGACTCGTCGGGCCGCCACTGCCCGGCGTCCCGGTCGGGCCACCAGCCGGACGCCCTGCGCCGGGGCGGCCACCAGTCGGACCGCCACCAGCCGAACCACCGCCGGTCTGGCCATCACCAGTCCGACCGCCACTGGTCGGCCCACCGCCGGTCTGGCCACCACCAGCCGGGCTGCCAGCGCCCGGGCCGCCGCCGCTCGGGCCCCTATCACCCCGGTCGCTAGCAGGAGGCCCCGACGGGCCAGGAGTGGAGGTCGGAGCGGGCGGACCGGCCGGACTCACCGGGCGGGCGGGTCGCGCCCGCGTCTGGTCGCCGGCCGGCACGCCAGCCTGCCGGGCCAGTTCGTCGCGTACGCCGGAGTGCTGTGCCAGGGCGGTGATCTCGCCGGCGCGGGCCGCCAACTGCTCGCTACTGCGGTTCACGTCGTCGAGCGCGTCGCTGCCCGCGCGAGTAAGGGATTCGATGACCTGCGGGTTGTTGTCGATGGTGTCGAGCGCGCGGCCCAGGAGCGACACCAACTGCTCCAGCCGTACCCGGAGCTGCGCCTCAGCGTGCACCCCGTCGATGTCCAGTTCGACGCCGTGCAGGTGGACCCGTAAGCCCGCGTCGAGTTGAAGCAGGTTGGCCAGCCGGGCGCGCAGCGAGAGGTCGGCGTCCAGCCCGTCCACGGCCAGCCGGATCGAGTCGACCGAGACCTTCGGGATGTCGAGGAGGACGTCCGGATCTGCGGCGTCGGCGTCCCGCTCCGGCTGTCGCTGCTGCGCGTTCTCGCTCATGCTCTCCCGCCCCGCCCCGCCCCGCCCGTGCGTGTCCAGCGCCGCGACACTGGCCGCTGCCCGGCCGACCCGGTCGTCCGGGCCGTCCGGCGCGGGTACCCGCTATCCGGCGGGCCATCCCGTGCGTGACGACTCGGCAACCCACTGTCTGGAAAAGGGCACTGCGGAAGCTGCACAGCCGGGCATCAGCCGGTATGGTCCGGGCCTATGGGACAGGGGATGGCTGATCCGGCCGACATTCGGCAGGACCTGGAGCGCTTCTCCCTACGGTGCAGTCTCCTCGTCCCCGGGTCCGCCGAGCGGGCGTTCGCCGTGTTCACCGACGAGCTGACCGAGTGGTGGGTCACCGAGTACACCTGGTCCGGTCCGGAAGCCCTCGCCGAGCTGGGTATGGAGCCCCGGGCCGGCGGAATGCTCTACGAGATCGGCCCGTACGGCTTCCGCGCCGACTGGGGTCGGGTGCTCACCTGGGATCCGCCTCGACGGCTGGTCTTCGCCTGGCAGCTCGGCCCGGACCGGGTGCCGGTGCCGGATCCGGCGAAGGCGAGCGAGGTCGAGGTGCTGTTCCTGCCGGACGGACCCGAACGGACCCGGGTCGAGCTGGAGCACCGGCACTTCGACCGGCACGGTGAGGCGGCCGAGGGCTATCGCAAGGCGCTCACGGCGGGCTGGCACGAGTTGCTCACCCGCTATCTCGCCACGGTGTCGCGCGGCGGCCCGCACACCGCCTGAGCCCTGCCGGGCCGGAGTTAGTGGCCGAGTTGTCGACCGACCCGGCCGGTGTCGAGATTCCGGCCGCCCAGGTGTGCGCGGCTGCCCGCCTCGGCGCCGGAGCCGAAGCCCGTGCCCCCGAGGCGACGAGCCGGGGCGGTACGCAGTCGCGGGTACTCCTCGGTGAGCCGTCGCTGCACCCGGTCGGAGCGGTCGGCCAGCACCAACGCCATCGACGGGGCGCCTGACTCGCTGGCCGCCGCCGACTCGGCCGCCCAGAGCCGTCCCCCGATCACCTCCGCGAAGCCCGCGAGCCAGGAGCGTCGGAAGGCGGCCGGATGGTCGTCCGCCGGCACCGCCGTGGCCGCCAGACCGTGTGCGGCCTGTACGAGCAGCGACGTGAAGAGCAGATCCACGCGTTCGAGGTCGCTGGCGAAGCCGAACAGGTGGGCGACGAAGCCGTTGCCCTGCTTACGCCGGACGCAGCGGCAGCGCAGCGGCTCGGCGACCGCCGCGAGCAGACCGACCTTGTCCCGCGCGTACGGGGCGACGATGTCGAGCACGCGGTCGCCGACCGGGTCGGTGGTCGGGTCGCGGACCGCGAGCAGCGCCCTGTCGACGCCGTACCGGGCGATCAGCTCGGTCGCCTTGGCGGTGAACGCCGCCGATTCGGCGGGCGTGCAGGCCGGATCCTCGGCCTGGGCGAGCAGCTTGCGCACCTTGCTGAGCATGGCCTCGGACATGCCCCAGAGCTATCACACCGGACCGACGATCCGGGATCACGCCACTATTGATCGATCAGTATCATCGTCACGGTCAGCTCGTCCGTCCAATACGGACAGTCAGTTAACTGTTTTCGGAGGCCGCCTGCATGTCATCCCCGACCGCTCGCCTGCTCGCCGTCGCCACGGCCGCCGCGCTGCTCGCCACCGGCGCACCCGCCCAGGCCGTCACGGCCACCCCGGGCGCCGACTCCACCGATTTCACCTCGGGGCCGAACCTCTTCGCGCCGCTCGCCACCTGCTACGGCGGCGCGGTCCGCTCGTTCTTCCAGACCGGCGGATACGGCGGCCAGGCCGGCCCGTACCGCACCACAACCCGGTGCCGCGACATCAACGTCCGCAACACCAGCGCGTACGCCACCGAAGCCTGCGTGATCTTCATCGACAAGACAAGCAACTGCAACTACTGGACCTACCTGCCGGCCAACTCCGGCTGGACCGTCGTCGCGACCAACGTCCGGGACGGGGTCAACTTCCGGGTCCGCTTCGACAACCTGCGCTACGAGTACGAGCCGCTGGTCGCGTACCACGCCTTCTGAACGGCCCGCGCGGACGCGGCGCCCGAAGCGGGTGCCGCGTTCACTCGGCGCGGCTGCGCAGGGTGGCGATCGTCGAGCCGGCGAGCGTGAGCAGGCAGTCGGAGAGCAGCCCGTCGGCCGCCGCCGCGCCGAACAGGGCCTCGCCGGTCGATACGTCCCGGTTGGCGTAGGCGCTCACGAAGCGAGCCACCCAGCGGGTGTCGTAGTCCGCCTGCTCGATGCCCGGGAACTCCAGCGCGCATCCGGTGCTCGTCGGCGCGTCACCGACCATCGTCGCCGCCAGGCACCAGGCGACCCCGTACGCCCCGGACAGGCCGGCCCGGTCGACGACGGCGTCGAACGCACCCGTCACGGCGTCCCCGTCCCCGGCCAGCGCCGATCGGAGCACGGCGGTCGCGTCGTCGAACGTTTGCTGTGGTAGGTCCGTCACGCAGCGCACAGTAGGACGGGGGGTCAAGCCACGGCGCTTTCGTCACTCTCCGTATTCACAGTGAGCTACCTACGCATTGCGCCGCCTCCACGGTCCCGCGACCGGCCTCGGCACGCTAATGTGCGCAGCGGACCTTCGCCGGAGGAAGGACGACCATGCTCGTATCACGCCGCTCGCGGGTGGCCACACTGGCTGCCTGCGCGACGATCCTGCTCGCCACAAGCGCTTGCGGGGATGACAAGGCCCAGGAGGGGAGCGCCCAACAGGTGCGCCTCTACGGCACGGACGGCAACATGCTCAACTCCTACCCAGCGGAGTTGAAGGAACGCGCCGACCTCGTCGACGGAATGAAGGGGACCACGCCACTCACCCCACTGCCCGAAGACTTCAAGGGCCGGCTACGGTCCGTCAATCCGGCGCTGACGGACTACCTCTACTCCGCCGAGACGTACGACGCGGTGGTCATCGGTGTGCTCGCGGCCCAACTGGCCGGCAGCACCGACCCGGCGGCCATCGCCAAGCAGATCGTCGGCGTGACCAACAACGGACAGCGCTGCGAGACCCCGGCGAGCTGCCTCACGCTGGCCCGGGCCGGCCAGGACATCGAGTACCGCAGCGTCTCGCTGACCCGCGCCGGCTTCACCGACAAGGGTGAGCCGGCCACCGCGAGCTACGCCACGCTGACCTTCGACGGCCAGCAGCTCAACGACGGCAAGACCGAGTTCGTCGGCGCGGGCTCCGAGTCGGCAGCGAGCACCAAGACGCCGCCGAAGGGCAGGAAGCCGCGCGCCGGTGACGCCGACGACCAGAAGCCGCTGATCGTGGGCGGTCTGCTGCCGAAGACCGGTGACCTGGCGATCGCGTACCCGCCGATGGCGGCCGGCGCGGCTTTGGCCATCCAGGAGATCAACGCCGCCGGTGGCGTGCTGGGCAAGCCGGTGACGTGGAAGGACGGCGACGACGGCACCAACCCGGCGGTGGCCAAGGCGACCGTCGCCAAGCACGTGGCGGACGGGGTCAGCATCATCATCGGCGCGGGCGCCTCGGGCATCTCCCGCGAGGTGCTGCCGGACGTGGTCAGGGCCGGGAAGATCCTCTTCTCGCCGTCGAACACCGACTCGGGCCTGACCGACGTCGAGGACAAGGGCCTCTACTTCCGTACCGCCCCACCGGACAGCCTCCAGGGCCGGGCGCTGGCCGACGTGGTCCTCCGCGACGGGTCGCAGAAGATCGTCATCGTCGCCCGTAAGGACTCCTACGGTGAGGGCCTGCAGGCCACCGTCCGTGACGAGCTGGAGAAGGCCGGCATCCCCGGTGACCGACTCAAGCTGCTCACGTACGACCCGCCGGCCGACGCCAAGGCCGCGCCGGTGGACTTCTCCGGCGGCGCGAAGGAGATCAAGGAATTCGGCGCGGACGCCGTCCTGATCATCGGCTTCGGTGAGTCGGCCCAGGTGATCCGGGCCCTCGCCGACACCGGGGTGCAGATCCGGCACTGAGCAGTACCCGCGGACCGCGACGGCCGCACCGGCTCGACAGCCGGTGCGGCCGTTCCCGTTGCCGCGTCAGCGACCCCGACGGCGTTCCAGGAACTCGGTCATGCGGCGGTGCTTCTCCTCGTCCTCGAAGAGCACCGCCTGACTCACCAGGTCGAGCTGCGGGTGCGCGGCGGGGGGCGCGTCGACGGCCAGTTTGGTGAGCCGCAGCGCCAGGGGCGAGGCCTGGGCCATCTCGTCCAGCAGCCCGTGCGCCGTCGTCAGCAGCTCACCGGGCTCGTCCACCACCCGGTTCACCAGACCGATCCGCAGGGCCTCCGCCGCGTCCACCCGACGGCCGGTGAACAGCAGTTCCTTGGCCCGACCTTCGCCGACGAGGGCGGGCAGTCGGTGGGTCGCGCCGGCGCCGGCCAGGATGCCCAACCGCACCTCCGGCTGACCGAACACCGCCCGGGCCGTACACACCCGAAGATCGCAGGCGTACGCCAGTTCCGCGCCGCCGCCCAGCGCCGGCCCGTCCACGGCGGCCACGCTCGGCATGGGCAGTGCCCTGATCCGCGCGAAGGCAGCCGAGTTGATCGCGGCCAGGGCGTCCGTGCGGCCCCGCTCGCGGAGCTGGCCGATGTCGGCGCCACCGGCGAAGATGCCGTCCGCGCCGCCGGTCAGGAGCAGCAGCCGGGGACGGGCCTCCAACTCGGCGCAGACCTCGTGCAGCTCGGCGATCAGGTCGGCGTCGATGGCGTTGCGTTTCTCCGGTCGGGCCAGCGTCACCACGAGCCGGTCCGACCGCTCCTCGATCCGCAGACCACTCATTGCTTGACGCCACCTTCCCAACGGTAGAAGCCGTGCCCGGACTTCTTGCCCAGCCGTCCGGCGGCCACCATCTCCACCAGCAGCTCCGGCGGCGCGAAGCGGTCCCCGTACGCGGCCTGGAGGGTACGGGCGATGTCGAGGCGCACGTCCAGCCCCACCAGGTCGGTGAGTTCCAGCGGCCCGACGGGGTGCCGGTAGCCGAGCACAATCGCCTTGTCGATGTCGGCGGGGCTGGCCACCTGGTCGGCGACCATCCGGATCGCCTCCAGCCCGAGGGTGACCCCGAGCCGGGACGTCGCGAAGCCGGGCAGGTCGCGTACCACGACGGGGTCCTTGCCCAACCGGCCGGCGAGCGCGACGGCCGCGGTGGTGGTCTCCTCGGCGGTGGCCGGGCCGACCACGATCTCCAGCAGCGTCATCGCCCAGACGGGGTTGAAGAAGTGCAGGCCGAGGAAGCGCTCGGGCGCGTCCAGAACCGCGGCCAGCTCGCCGATGGCGATGCTGGACGTGTTGCTGCCGAGCAGGGCCGGGTCCAGGGCGGCGGCGTCGCGCAGCACCGCCCGCTTCAGGTCCAGCCGCTCCGGCACCGCCTCCACGACCACTCCCGGGGCGGGGGCGACGTCGGCGAGGCTCGGCCGCAGGATCACCCGCTCCCGGTTCACGGCGGCCTCATCGGCGGTCAGCTTGCCGCGCTGCACCGCGCGCTCCCACAGGTCGGCGAGCCGGGTCAGCGCCGTCGCGCCCCGGCCCGGGTCCACCTCGACCAGCTCGACGACGTGGCCGGCGCCGGCCGCCACGTACGCGATGCCGAGCCCCATCGTGCCCGCACCGACGACCACGAAACGATCGTTCATCACGCCTCCCTGTCCGTCCCGGTGGCGCGCGGGGTCTCCGCCACGCCGGCCCGGGTGCCCGGCCCGCTGCGCTCGCTCATGGTGCGACCCTAGACAGCCCGGGACCCCGCCGAAGCTTGGGGGAGCGCGGGATCGGGTACGTACGGCCCGTCAACTCAACGGAAGGACCGCATCGAGATGAGCCAGGCACCGGAGAGCGTCACGACCGACTCCGAGACCGTGGAGACCCGGGGCGACGAACGGGTCGACCTGCTGCGCGCCGACACCAACAACGACGGCAAGACCGACGTGTGGGTGGTGGACACCGACGGCGACGGCAAGGCCGACCTGTTCCAGTTCGACACCGACGGTGACGGCAAGGTGGACATCACCATGGTCGACATCGACGAGGACGGCACCCCGGACGAGGTCGTCGACGGCGACGGCGGTCTCCCGCCCGAGCCGCTGCCCCCGACCGTTCAGGTCTGAGCCGTACGACGGCTCCCGCGTCCGAGGCGGCGCGGGAGCCGTCGCTCACCCGGCGAGGCGCAGGGTGGCCAGGTAGTAGGGGGCGTCACGGTCGTCCACATCGGTCAACCGCCAGCCGCTGCCGTGCACCAGCTCGGCGAACTCGTCCGGCGAGCAGACCAGGTAGTCGAACCATTCGGTGCCGAGTTCCCGGTAGCGCAGCCGGAGCCGGAGCTGGCCTCCGAGCCGCCCCCGGCGTCGGTTGCGCTCGTGGTAGCCGGTGTGCACGGGGTCGCGGGTGCCGTACGGGTTGGTGCCGTGCGCGATGATCTGCGCCCCCGGTCGGGCCAGCGCGGCGAGTGCGGCGAGGAACACCGGGGCCCGCTCGCGCCCCTCGAACAGCCCGAGGTTGTTGCCGAGCAGCAGGAACGTGTCGTAGCGCCGGCCGTCGGCGACGTGGGTGTCCACCGTTCCGTGCACCAGCCGCCGTACGCCGCGACGCCGGCTCACGTCGAGCGCGCCCGCCGACGTGTCCAGCCCGGTGACGGGTACGCCGCGCTCCTGGAGCAGCAGCGCGATGCGGCCGGCGCCGGTGCCGACGTCAAGCGTCTCGCCCCGGGCCCGGTCGACGGCCCGGTGGTCGTACGGCTGCCAGTCGGCCGGCCCGTCGAGGTAGTGCGCCGCCGGAGCGCCGTTGATCAGACCGTCGTCCCGTTCGATGATCTCGATGACCGGCCGGGGCAGTCGGCCGCCGACCATCGGCCGGGGGCCGACCCCGGTAGCCACGGCGAGCGTGTCCCGCAGCAGTTCGCCGACCACGTCACCAATTGCAGGCTCCCCCGTCACGCCGTTCACGCTATCTGGCCGCTCAGTGGCCCGTGGCGGCCTATCCTGGCGGCGTGACCACCCTGGACCGGCTGTCGGCCGAGAAGTACATCCTGCTCACGACCTTCCGCAGGGACGGTCGGGCGGTGCCGACCCCGGTCTGGGCCGTCCGCGACGGGGACGCGTTGGCGGTGTGGACCCGTGCCGACTCGGGGAAGGTCAAGCGGATCCGCCACAACGGCGAGGTGACCGTGGCACCGTGCGACGTGCGGGGCCGACCGCACGGCGCGGAGGTGCCCGCCCACGCGACCCTCTACGGAGGCCGCGACACAGGCCGGGTCCGCGACCTGCTCAAGCACAAGTACCGCCTGATCGGTCGGCTGAGCCTGCTCGGCAGCCGGTTCCGTCACGGCGAGGGCGGCACGGTCGGCATCCGGTTGACGTTGACCGGCCCCGACACGGACTGATGCGCCACCGTGGGAGCCGAGCGGACATGAAAAGGGGCGGTGGATCGAGATCCACCGCCCCTTCGGAAACCTCTATCGGGTCAGTCGCCCTGCCGCTGCTGCGGGATCTGGCCCTGTAGCAGCGCCCTGACCTCCGACTCGCGGTATCGACGGTGGCCACCC
Organism: Micromonospora sp. NPDC005979; assembly: GCF_040614415.1. Lineage (NCBI taxonomy): Bacteria > Bacillati > Actinomycetota > Actinomycetes > Micromonosporales > Micromonosporaceae > Micromonospora > Micromonospora sp. NPDC005979. Next base: position 176,679 of record NZ_JBEXUR010000002.1, read on the forward strand.
AGGGTGCGGATGGCACTGAGCTTGCCCGCCTTCGCCCACCGGGTCACCGTCTTCGGGTCGACACGGAACATCGACGCCACCTCGGCCGGTGTGAGCAGCGGCTCTGGTTCGTGCGTTCGCGATGCCATCGGTCACTCCTCCACATGTATAGACATCGGCCGGGGTCCCGCCGGCCGACGCGTCTCCCATGGTCCGGCTAGTCCCCGATGTCCGACATGGGCCGAACGGATGAAGGTCCCTAGACGGACGGATGAACCATGCCCGATTTTTACGACTTTTACACGGCAGAAAGTACCTTATTCGGACTCATGATCACGGTTCGTGATGCGTCAACTACGAGACACCCTCGCTTTGGGAGCGCTCCTAGGGGTGATTTGCCTTAGTTGCACCGCTCCAGGAGCTGCACCGCGCGCCAGCGGGCCACCAACTTGTCGTACGCGGCCGACGCCTCGTCCGCCTCCCCCCGCGACAGGCCCGCGAGGCCACCGGCGACCAACTCCGGCGAGTCGTCGGCGGCGAGAGTCTCATCGGAGAGAAGGTCGACAAGGCCGCCGTAGTCCAGCTCCACCACCGAGCCCGGGTGGAACTCCTCCAGCCAGCGCGCGGCCTCCTGGACCGCCTCGGTGATCGGCGCCTCGCCCACCGACTTACGCAGCACCGACAGCGCCCGTGACGAACGACGACGAGCCTTGGAGATCTCCGTCCGGTAGCGCAGCGCCCGCCGGCCCGGCTGGGTGACGAAGTCCCGCTCCGTCGGGTCGAAGAGCACGAACCACCGCAGGGGTACGCCCCAGGTGGCGATCTGCTCGTGCACCCGGGGCACCCCGTGCTCCAGAACCCGTGCGCCGCTGCGCCAGTCGTCGACGACCGCCCGGGCCTGCCCGGCGAGCACCGGCGGCACGAAGGCGTCGGCAAGCACCGGGGGCACCCCGTCCCGGGCGTTGAGCGCCGCCTCAGCGACCCGGATGCGCAGGTTCCAGGGGCAGACCAGCAGGCTGTCGTCCGTCTCCAGGACGTACGCCTCCTCGGGCAGGTCGGGTAGGCGGGTCCAGCCCGCGCCCAGCGCCTCGATCACCGCCGTCCGCTGACGGCCGGGCCCCTCGACGGGAGCGATCGCCCGTCCCTCCGAGACATAGCGACGCCAGTAACTCTGCCGGTCCCGGTCGAAGGCGGTCAGCGGCTCGTACACGCGCAGGTAAGAAGCGAAGAGCGACGGCACCGCGCGATCCTCCCATGAACCGCACCCCCACAGGGCCAGCGGCCGGACCGCGCGCCCCGCACCGTGGGACGGCGGCGGCGCGTCGGGCGGTCGTACGGCGGCCGATACTAGGCTCGATCACACCGGCAGCATCCCCGCCGGGGTCCACCAGGTCCGCGTCCCACAAGGAACGCACACCATCGTAGGAGCCAGTCATGGGCGTATTCGCGAGCACCGACGACCCGATATCGACCGGTCACGAACAGGTCGTCTTCTGCCAGGACAAGCAGAGCGGCCTCAAGGCGATCATCGGGATCTACTCCACCGCGCTGGGGCCCGCGCTCGGCGGCACCCGCTTCTACCCGTACGCCAGCGAGGACGACGCCCTCGCCGACGTGCTCGACCTGTCCCGCGGGATGGCGTACAAGAACGCGCTCGCCGGCCTGGACCTCGGCGGCGGCAAGGCCGTCATCTGGGGCGACCCGGAGCAGATCAAGAGCGAGGCGCTGTTGCGCGCGTACGGCCGCTTCGTGGAGTCGCTGGCGGGCCGCTACTACACCGCCTGCGACGTCGGCACCTACGTGCCCGACATGGACATCATCGCCCGCGAGACCCGCTACGTGACTGGCCGCAGCGTGGAGCACGGCGGCGCCGGCGACTCGTCGATCCTCACCGCCTGGGGCGTGTTCCAGGGGATGCGGGCGGCCGCCGAGCACGTCTGGGGCACGCCGAGCCTGAACGGTCGCCGGGTCGGCGTGGCGGGCCTGGGCAAGGTCGGCAAGTACCTGACCGGGCACCTGCTGGACGACGGCGCCGAGGTGGTCGCCACGGACGTCAACCCGAAGGCCCTGGCCTGGGTACGCGCCAACCACCCGCAGGTCACTCTGGTGGACGACGCAAGCGCGCTGGTCGCTGCGGACATCGACGTGTACGCCCCCTGCGCGTTGGGCGGCGCGCTCAACGACGACACCGTTCCGGCGCTGCGCGCCAAGGTGGTGGCCGGTGCGGCCAACAATCAGCTCGCGCACCCGGGGATCGAGAAGCTGCTGGCCAATCGGGGCATCCTCTACACGCCGGACTACGTGGTCAACGCCGGCGGTGTGATCCAGGTGGCCGACGAGATCGAGGGCTTCAACTTCGACCGCGCGAAGCTGCGGGCCACCCGGATCTACGACACCACGCGGGAGATCCTGCGCCTGGCGGACGCCGAGGGCGTGCCGCCCGCGGTCGCCGCGGACCGGCTGGCCGAGCGGCGGATGGCCGAGGTCGGTCGGCTGCGCACGATCCACCTTCGCTGACGCATCCCGGAGGCGGATCGACCGGGATCCGCCTCCGGGCCTCCCGTACCGCCCCGACTCGGTAGGCTGAGGCCCGGGTCAAGTTTGGCGTGTTTTGCCCGGTGTCACGGGTGCTCTCCGTTCCGCTCCTTACCAGGTACACTGGGTGACGGCCGGATCGCCGCGACGCGCAGAGCCGGCTGACGGTAACCCGAGGTGCCGAACGATGGCATCCCCATGTACCGTAAGAGCCACGAGAGATGCCTGACGTCATCGGGGCCCGCCTTCGGGCTGCCCCGCATTCTGTGCGAGGGGGTCGAGCCATGGGGCGCGGCCGTGCTAAGGCCAAGCAGACGAAGGTGGCCCGGGAGTTGAAGTACCACTCCCCGAACACCGACCTCACCGCCTTGCAGCGCGAACTGGCGGGTGCTGGTAAGTCTGAGCACCACTTCGACGACGACTCAAAAGAGTTCGTCGACGACGATGATGAGAATCACGCGGACGACGACCCCGATCCCTGGGTCCGTCCGACCCGCTGACCTCTCGACGTAGTTGAGCACGCGGTAACCCCCGCGTGCTCACGCATGTGTCCTTCGGGAGCGAGATCGGTGCCGATCATCAGGGGCCTGCCCTGGCCGGGGACTACCCCGTCTGGCCGACAGGCCCCTGATCACGGCCGCCCTAGCGCGGCCGGTTGTTCCAGTTGTAGAAGGTCGGGATGTTCTCGAAGTGGTTCCAGGCGCAGACCGCGCTGACGCCGTCTCCGCCCGCCACCTCGGCCCGTAGCCGCCGTGCGTCCGCGGCCTCCTGCAACAGGGCGACAAGCCCGGGGGCGGCCTCCCGTACGCGCTCGGTGACGTCGTCGTCCGGGGCATCGTCCGCTTCGCGCTCAGGCCGCCGGTGACTGGTGATCTCGGGCATGCTCCAACACTCCCTCCAATAGGCGGATCTTGCTGTTGCGGCAGTGCTCGGTCTCCGTACCGTCAAAACGCCCCAGCTCGAAGTAACGGTTGGCAGCGTGGCCGCCGCCACAGAAGCCGAAGTAAGGGCACGACACCCGACACGCTTCCACCCCGGTCAGGAACTCGCCGACCCACGAGGTCGACGCGGCACCGGCCAGGATCCGGGCCAGCGGAGTGGTCAGCACGTTCCCACTGCTGAAGTCGCCGTAGCGCGGGTCGGTGAAGCCGGCCAGCTCCGGGGAGAGCACTGTCACCGAGCCGTCGTGCCCAATGGTCGGAATCGGATCCAGGCGGCGGGGCAGCACACCGTCCGCCGTGCCGTCGAGGACCGCCGCCGCGTACCGCAGCGACCACTCGACCTCGCGCAGGTGGATCCGGGGCGCCCGCCGCCAGGCCGCCACCAACTCGGCCCAGAACGTCGTCACCGCCGCCGGGTCGTGGCTGTTGTCGCGGGTGTTGACCCCTTCGGTCTCCTCGATGTTGATGCCCAGCACATCGCAGCCCAGATCGAGGAAGTAGTCGTACAGCTCCGCGGCGAGGCCCGGCGTCGGCCGGGACACCACGGCCAGCGCGGAGAAGGGCAGGTCGTGCCGGCGCAGCGCGGCCACACCCCGCAGGATCCGGTCGTACGCCGGCTGACCGCCACGGTTGACCCGGTCGCCGTTGCGCTCGCGCGGCCCGTCCACGCTCACGCTCACCCGCATCTCGTGCCGGGCGAAGAACTCGCACCACTCGTCGTCGATCAACGTGGCGTTCGTCTGCACGTGGTGTTCGACCTCGGGCCCGAAGGGCGCGATCAGGGCGGCCAGGTGCTCCCGACCGGCCGCCAACGGCTCGCCGCCGTGCCACACGACGGAGAAGCGCCCGGAGGCCGCCCACGGGTTGACCGCCGCCGCCACCGCCTCGGCCACCGGCACCGACATCCGCCGGTCGGCGGCCCGGAACGGCAGGTAGCAGTACGCGCAGTCGAGGTTGCACAGCGTGGTGGGCTGCATGACGACGTACGACGGGACGGCGGCCAGCCCGCGCATCCCGCTGAACGTCGGTTCCCCAGCAGCCATCACCCTCCTCCGCCCAGCCCGAGCCTTTCAGGCTAGGCGGCGCCGGCCACTCGGGTGAAGCCCTGATCAGGTGCCCGTACGGTCACCGGAGCGTGATCAGCCGCGAGTGTGCTGACCCACCATCTGCACGTTGCCGGTGCCCTCGATGATCTCGCCCGCCTGCCAGGCCTCGACTCCGCGGCCGGTCAGCGTGGCCAGGGCGCGGTCGGCGTCCTCGGCCGAGACGATCGCGAACATGCCGACGCCCATGTTGAACGTCGACTCCATGTCCTGGTCGTCGATCCGACCCTTCGACTGGATCAGGTCGAAGATGGGCTGCGGCTTCCAGGTGGACCGGTTGACCACCGCGTCGACGTGCTCGGGAAGCACCCGCACCAGGTTGCCCGGGATGCCGCCGCCGGTGATGTGCGACAGCGCCCGCACCTCGGCCTCCTCGATCAGCTTGAGGCAGTCCTTGGCGTAGATCTTGGTGGGGGTCAGCAGCTCCTCACCGAGGGTCCGCTGCCGGCCGAAGTCGTCGATCACGATGTCCAGCCGCATCCGGGCGGCGCCGAGCAGCACGTGCCGGACCAGCGAGTAGCCGTTGGAGTGCAGGCCGGAGGAGCGCATGGCAATGACGACGTCACCCACCTCGACGCGCTCCGGGCTGAGGATGTCAGCCTCCTCGACCACACCGACGCCGGTCGCGGAGATGTCGTACTCGTCGGGGCGCAGCACACCGGGGTGCTCGGCGGTCTCCCCGCCCAGCAGCGCGCAGCCCGCGTACCGGCAGCCGTCGGCGATGCCCGCGCCGATCTCGGCCACCTTGTCCGGAACGACCTCGCCGGTGGCGATGTAGTCGAGCAGGAACAGCGGCTCGGCGCCGCACGCCACCAGGTCGTCGACGACCATCGCGACCAGGTCGATGCCGACCGTGTCGTGGATGTCCATCTGCTGGGCGATGACCAGCTTGGTGCCCACACCGTCGGTCGAGGACGCCAGGATCGGGTTCTTGTACTTCTTCGTGTCCAGGCGGAACAGGCCGGCGAAGCCGCCGAGGTCACCCAGCACCTCGGGGCGCCGGGTCTCGCGCACCTTCGACTTCAGCAGCTCGACCGCGCGGTCGCCCGCGTCGATGGAGACCCCGGCGTCGGCGTACGAGACGGAGCGCTTGCCCCGCTGGCGGCCGGCACCGCCCGTCCACGGCTGGTGGTCGCTGCCAGCGCCGTTCGGGCTGCTTCCTGCGCCGCTGCGCTCGGACACGTGCGTCACGGTTCTCCCCTTTTGTGGTTCTCGGTGCCGCGCCGGCGGTGGCCGGGCCGCGCCGGTTGGTGCTACGGGCGGTTTGCGGTCACGCCACCCGGAGTGGCGACGAGCGAGCCGAAGCTCTCCGGAGCCTCCGGCGTCGCGTTGGCGACCCGGCGGCCCATCCCTTCGAGCACATGCTTGCCGATCAGGTTGCCGGCCGGCAGCTCGATCGGGTACTCCCCATCGAAACACGCCCGACACAGCCGGGTCTTCGGCTGCTCGGTCGCGGCGATCAGGCCGGGAAGCGACACGTAACCCAGCGTGTCGGCGCCGATGGAACGCCGGATGCCGTCGTTGTCCAACCCGTTGGCCAGCAGCTCCGCCCGGGTGGCGAAGTCGATGCCGTAGAAGCACGGCCAACTCACCGGCGGGGACGAGATCCGGACGTGCACCTCGAGCGCCCCCGCCTCGCGCAACATCCGGACGATGGCCCGCTGCGTGTTGCCGCGCACGATCGAGTCGTCCACGACCACCAGCCGCTTGCCACGCACGTTCTGCCGCAGGGGGTTGAGCTTGAGTCGGATGCCGAGCTGACGCAGGGTCTGCGACGGCTGGATGAAGGTCCGCCCCACGTACGGGTTCTTCATGAGGCCCGCGCCGTAGGTGATGCCGGACGCCTCCGCGTACCCGATCGCGGCCGGGGTGCCGGACTCGGGCACCGGGATGACCAGGTCGGCCTCGACCGGGTGCTCCTTGGCCAACTGGCGGCCGATCTGCACCCGCGCCGCGTGCACGTTGCGCCCGGCGATGGTCGCGTCGGGGCGGGCGATGTAGACGTACTCGAAGAGGCAGCCCTTCGGCTCGGGCGCGGCAAAGCGGGTGGACCGCAGCCCCTCCTCGTCGATCGCGATCAGCTCGCCGGGCTCGATCTCGCGCACCACGCTCGCGCCGACGATGTCCAGCGCGGCGGTCTCGCTCGCCACCACCCAGCCACGCTCCAGCCGGCCGAGCACCAGCGGGCGTACGCCGTGCGGGTCGCGGGCCGCGTACAGCGTCGACTCGTCCATAAAGACGAAGCTGAACGCCCCGCGGAGCTGCGGCAGCACCTCAAGTGCGGCGGCCTCGACCGACAGGTCGGGGCGGCTGGCCAGCAGCATCGTCACCAGCGAGGTGTCGTTGGTCGAGCCGTCCGCGACCAGGCCGCGCTCGGCGACCTCCTTCTCCAACTCGGCGGTGTTGACCAGGTTGCCGTTGTGGGCCAGCGCGATGGTCGTGCCGGAATCGGTCGACCGGATGGTCGGCTGGGCGTTCTCCCAGTTGGACGCGCCGGTCGTGGAGTATCGGGCGTGCCCGATCGCCAGGTGGCCGCGCAGGCTGGCCAGGGTGGGCTCGTCGAAGACCTGGGCCACCAGGCCGAGATCCTTGTAGACCACCACACCCGAGCCGTCGCTGACCGCGATGCCCGCCGCCTCCTGGCCGCGGTGCTGTAGGGCGTAGAGGCCGAAGTAGGTCAGATTCGCGACCTCTTCGCCGGGGGCCCACACGCCGAAGACGCCGCAGGCATCCTGGGGGCCAGGTCGTTGGGGGTCAAGGTCGTGGCTCAGCCGGCCGTCGCCTCGGGGCACTACCGCTCCCTCATGCTGGTCTGGACCGGCCTGGCGGGGATCACGGGGCGGATCCACACTTCTCGGCCGGGACCACTGTCGTCGCCTGACAGTGTACGCGAGTCAACGTCAATACAGATAGTCACGATTTCCCTGCCGAGAGTCACGATCACCCGGACATCGGAGCAGCTAGAGGGGCAGATAGGCCGAGATGTCCGCCCGAATGCCGCTCACCTGAACACGACCATCGGTGACCCCGTCGGCCCACCCGAGCCGGCCGGTGGCGAGCTCCAACCAGGTCTGCGGGGACATCTCGACCACGTTCGGCGGGTTTCCCCTGGTGTGTCGAGGACCGGGGACGCACTGGATCGCACCGTATGGTGGGACGCGCACCTCCACCGATCGGCCGGGGGCGCGCTCCGTGAGGACGGCCAACAAGGACCGGACCGCCTCCCGGAGTACCGGCCGTTCGGGCGTACGCCCCTCGTCAAGCGCCGACAGAGCCGCCACGACGGCGGCGGACTTACTGTGCGGAGAGGACACGACGGGACGATACGACCCACAGGTGGAGCACCTGACATTGGCCCTGGGTCGCGCCGATCCAGTGAGACAAGGCATAGTGGCCGACGGCGTATTCGTACCGTGATGATTCCCCGGCCCGGCGCCCCGCCGGTCGAGGGACGTCAGCCCGGAAGGCGGTGGACGTGTCAACACACCGACGTGCCTGGAAGCAGCGGGCCGGTGTGGTCGTAGCGCTGGTTGCCGGCGCTCTGCTCGCCGTTCCCGCCACACCGGCCATGGCCGCGGAGGTCGATGTCTCCCCCGGCTCGGTCACCGTGAACGCCGGCAGCGATGCCACGATCACCGTCCGCATCACTGGCGGTGACAACGACGAGTCGGCGAAGGTCAGCCTCTCCGGGCTGCCGTCCGGCGTCACCTGTGCCAGTGGCTGTGGCGATGTCAAACTCTCCGGCGGCGGCCTGGGCGGCCCGAAGGGGTCGGTGCTGGTCCGGATCGCGGCCAACGACAACGCCGGTGACGCGACCACGAACATCACCGTGGCGGTCGAGGCCGCTTCGGGCCCAGACACCGCCACCGTCTCGCTGACCGTCAAGGGCAAGGCCGCACCGCCGCCTCCGCCGCAGAACCAGACGGTGAAGTCCATCTCCGGCAAGGTGGTCAAGAAGGCTGACGGCGAGCCGGTGCCGAACGCGATCGTGATCCTGCAGGACACCGGCGGCCACCGGTACGACACGATCAGCAACGGCAGCGGCAACTTCAGCTTCACGGGCAGCAGTCAGAACCCGATCACGCCCGGTCGGATCGACGTGGGCGCGTCGTCCAACAACATCAACGCGGTCAAGAGCTTCACCGCCAACGCCGGGCAGTCGATCACCGGCCAGCGGATCACCTTGGAGATCAAGGTCGAGGTGACGCCGAGCGCCACCCCATCGCCCACCGCCGAGGCCACCCCCAGCGACGAGGCGACCGAGGAGGGTGCCGAGGAGCAGCCCTCCGAGGAGGCCAGCCCAGGCGCCCCGGCGAACGCCAGCAAGGAGGACGACGGCGGCGGCTTCGGCTCGTACCTGATCATCCTGCTCGGCGGCCTGCTCGTCGCGGCCGGCGTCGGCACGATCGTCCTGCTGTGGATGAAGCGCCGCGAGAGCGGCGACGACGATGACGAGCCGGCGGCGGCCGGCGCTGCCGGTGCCGGCGGCGCGGTTCCGGCGGCCCGTGGGGCCTTCCGCGGGGCCGACGACCAGACCCGGGTGGTCAACCGCCCCGGTGGCGCGCCCGACCCGACCATGGTCGGCGGCGCGGCGTTGAGCGAGGCGCCAACCATGATGCACCGCCCGGTCGTCGACGACGTCCCGCCGGACCCCTACGGCGCGCCAGCGCAGCCCTACGGCGCGGCGGGCCAGCAGGGCTGGGGCGGGACCGGCTACGACGACGAGCCCGGCCAGGGCGGCTACGGCGGCTACGGCAACGCCCCCGCCTCGGGTGGCGGCTACGGCACCGGGGCGACGCCGGACGGCGGCTACGGCGGTGGCGCGGACGGCTACGGCGCCGCACCCGGCTCCGGCGCGGGCTACGGCGGCGCTACGGCCCCCGATGGCGGCTACGGCGGCGCTGCGTCCCCGGATGGCGGCTACGGCGGCGCGCCCTCCTCGGGCGGCGGCTACGGCAGCCGTGACTACACCGCGCCGGCCGGCGCGGGCGGCTACCCGCCGGCTCCCACCGGTGGGGCGGCCGGCGGCTACGGCGAGCGCTTCGACGAGCCGACCGGCCGGTACACCGGCGACAGCACCCAGTACCCGGCGCCGGCCGACCCGTACGCCACCGGCGTGTACCAGCCGGAGCAGGGCCAGGGCTACGGCCAGCCCGACCCCACCGCCCCGTACGGCGGCGGTCGTGGGGCGGAGCCGACGGGCGGCTACGGCCAGCAGACCAACGCGTACGACCAGGGTGGCTACGGCCAGACCGGCGGCGGGTACGACCAGGGCGGCTACGGCCAGGAGCCCCCGCAGCAACGCGGCGGCTACGACGACCGGGGCTACGACCAGGGTGGCTACAGCCAGACCGGAGGCGGGTACGACCAGGGCGGCTACGGCCAGGAGCCCCCGCAGCAACGCGGCGGCTACGACGACCGGGGCTACGACCAGGGCGGTTACGGCCAGCAGCAGGGTGGCCGGGCCCGTCCGGACAATCCCCCGCCCACCGAGCGAGGCGGCCGCCGCCTCGACTGGCTGGACGACTGACACCTGCACCACCCACAGCACAAGCGGAACGGCCGCCCGGAAACCCGGGCGGCCGTTCCGCTGTAACCCCACCCCACCCACCCCACCTCGTCGATCATGAAGTTGCCCCGACACGCCGCGTGCGTGGGCAATAACTTCATGATCACCGGGGTGGGCGCGGCGGGGTGGCCGGCGAGGTGGGTGCCGCCACCGGGCTGCGGGCGGCGGGCGGGCCGGGTCGGTCAGGCGGCGGAGAAGACGCCTTGGCGGAGGACCGGTACGACGTCGGACACGCCGATCTGGACGGCGATGTCTACGTCGGCCTCGAAACCGCCCTCGGTCAACTCCCGACCGGAGACGCTGCCGCGTACCGCAGCGGGTACGTCCGGAGTGCTGGCGAGCGCGGCGAGGGCCATGGCCGCCTCCACGGAGAGGCCGCCCGGCACCCCGGACAGGGCGTCCAGCACGCTCGCCGCGCCGAGTTGGTCTTCGACGCAGGGGCGTAGCGACCCGTCCGGCCAGCGCTCTCCGGAGGCGATCACGCCGATCGGGGCGTCCGTCGTCCCGTACCCCTGGCGGCGCAGCCAACGCCCGACGGCGCGCGCGTTACGCAGGCACGCCGCGACCACCGGCAGTCCGGTGGCGCTGGCGGCGGCGCTGATGGCCGAGCCGTTCGGCGAGGGCAGCACCAGGTCCGCGACGATCGGCGCGGTGCTCAACGCGGCGGGTGAGAGCGACCACGGATGGTCGGCCGTCACCCGACGACGGCCGACCGCCGCCACCGCGCCGACCCGCAGCGCGTACTCGGCGGCCTGCTCACCCCAGGGGAAGGGGTGCACCCGCATACCCCGGGCGACCGCCACCTCCACGGCGGTGGTGAACGAGAGCACGTCCACCACCACCAGCGCCGCGCAGACCCGGCCGAGTTCGGCCGCCCCGGTCAGGCCCCAGTCGAACCTGGCGCCTGACCCGGGCTGGCCGTAGACGGCCGCCGCCAACGCCTCAGCGCTCGTCAGGCGACGGCTCGGTGGCACCGGAACCAGACTCGGCCGGCTGCTCCGACCCGATCGGGTCGACAGCTCCGGTCTGCGGGGACGGGCCGGCCGAGGCGATCGGCTCGGAGAGCACCTCCGACGCGTCCACCGGCTCGGCCGGGGCGGTCGGCAGCGGCACGGCCTCGACCGCGCCCGCCACGCCGGCGGCCGGGGCGGGCACCTCGGCGACGGCGGGCTCGGTGACAGCCGATGGCGCTGCCTCGACGGCGGCGGTGCCGCCGAAGAGGCGCGGAAGCGTCTCGGTGTGCGCGGCCCGCAGCTCGTCCAGGCCGATCCGGAACTGCCCGTGCACCTCGAGCGCCCCGCCGGACGGGTCGGTGACACCGATCAGCTCGAACGGCACGCCCCGCTCGGCGCAGAGCGCCGCGAACGCCTTGTCGTGGCCACGCGGCACCGACACCAGCGCCCGCGTCGCGGACTCGCTGAACAGGTAGACGAAGGGCATCGACCCCTCGGCGAACTGCTCCGGCACGGCGATCCGGGCGCCGACGCCACGCCGCAGGCAGGACTCGACCAGGCTCTGGGCGAGACCACCGTCGGACAGGTCGTGCGCCGAGCTGAGGTGGCCCACCCGGGCCGCCTCAGCCAGCAGGTCGGCCAGCGCCTTCTCGCGGAGAAGGTCGACCTGCGGCGGGATGCCGCCCAGGTGTTCGTGCGTCACCCAGGCCCACTCCGAGCCGGACAGCTCGACGTTGGTCTCACCGAGCAGGTAGAGCTGGTCGTGGTCGCCACCGGGACGCGGGACGAAGCCCATCGGCACCCGGTCGGCCACGTTGTCCAGCACGCCCAGCACCCCGACCACCGGGGTCGGGTGGATGGCCGCCGCGCCGGTCTGGTTGTAGAAACTGACGTTGCCGCCGGTCACCGGGATGCCCAGCTCCAGGCAGCCGTCCGCCAGGCCGCGCACGGCCTCGGCGAACTGCCACATCACGCCCGGGTCCTCCGGCGAGCCGAAGTTGAGGCAGTTGGTGACGGCGATCGGCTTCGCGCCGGTCACCGCCACGTTCCGGTACGCCTCGGCGAGGGCCAGCTTGGTGCCCTGGTACGGGTCGAGCCGGGCGTACCGGCCATTGCCGTCGACCGACAGCGCCACGCCGAGCCCGGTCTGCTCGTCGATCCGGATCACGCCGCCGTCCTCCGGCTGGGCGAGCACGGTGTTGCCCAGCACGTAACGGTCGTACTGCTCGGTGACCCAGGTCTTGTCGGCCAGGTTCGGCGACGCGATCATGCGCAGCAGGGTCTCCCGCAGCGCCTCCGGGTCGGCCGGGCGGGGCAGCGTCTCGGCGCGGTCGGCCTGGAGCAGGATCAGGTCGGCCGGTTCACGCATCGGACGGGCGTAGACCGGGCCGTCGTCCACCAGCGAACCCGGCGGCACGTCGACGACCAGGTGGTCCCGCCAGGTGATCAGCAGGCGACCGGGGCGGCCGTCCGGCTCCGGAGCGGTGACCTCACCGATCGCGGTGCCGAGGACGCCCCACTTCTCGCAGGTCTTGAGCACCGCGTCGAGCTTGTCCGGCTCGACGACCAGCAGCATCCGCTCCTGCGACTCGCTGGCCAGGATCTCGTGCGGGTCCATCGAGGGCTCCCGCAGCGGCACCCGCTCCAGCCAGACCCGCATGCCGGTGCCGGCCGCGGCGGCGGTCTCGGTGAGCGCGCAGGTCAGGCCGGCACCACCGAGGTCCTGGATGCCGACGACCAGCTGGCCGTCGTACAGCTCCAGGCACGCCTCGATCAACAGCTTCTCGGTGAACGGGTCGCCGACCTGCACGGCCGGGCGACGGGCCTCGCTGCCCTCGTCGAAGGTGGCGCTGGCCAGCACCGACACGCCGCCGATGCCGTCCCGGCCGGTCTTCGCGCCCATCAGCACCACGACGTTGCCGGGGCCGGCGGCGGCCTTGTTCTGCAGGCGGTCGACCGGCAGGACACCCAGGCAGAGCGCGTTGAGCAGCGGGTTGCCCTGGTAGGACGGGTCGAAGACCAGCTCGCCGCCGATGTTGGGCAGGCCGAGGCAGTTGCCGTAGCCGCCGACACCGGCGACCACGCCGGTGAGCACCCGGGCGGTGTCCGGGTGGTCCGCCGCGCCGAAGCGCAGCGGGTCCATGACCGCGATCGGGCGGGCGCCCATGGCGAGGATGTCCCGGACGATGCCGCCGACACCCGTCGCCGCGCCCTGGTACGGCTCGACGAAGCTCGGGTGGTTGTGCGACTCGACCTTGAAGGTCACCGCCAGCTTGTCGGAGACCTGCACGACACCGGCGTTCTCGCCGATGCCGGCGAGCAGGCGGTCGCTCTGCGGGGCCTTCTCAGCGAACTGGCGCAGGTGCACCTTGCTCGACTTGTAGGAGCAGTGCTCGCTCCACATGATCGAGTACATGGCCAGCTCGGACTGGGTGGGCCGACGGCCGAGGATCTGCCGGATCCGGTCGTACTCGTCGTCGCGCAGGCCCAGCTCGGTGTACGGCTGAAGCTCCCCCGGGGTGCCACCGGCCCGCGGCACGGTGTCCACGCCGTCGGTCCAGTCGGCGCTCGCCGGCTGCGCGGGAGCGGCCGCCGGGGCGGTGGGCTGCGCCAGCGGCTCGGTCGGCTGCGCCGGGGCGGAGTACGCCTCCGGAGTGTCCCGTACCGGGTCCGGATGGGTGGTCATGACCTCTCCTCGCTGCGCTCGTACCCGCCGGGACGGCGGTTGAGCTGACCGATGCTCACGCTGGGGTCCCCACCAGGTGCTTGAGGACCGAGGTGAAGAACCCGAGACCGTCCAGCGAGGGGCCGGTGAGCGCCTCCACCGCGTGCTCCGGGTGCGGCATGATGCCGACCACGTTGCCGGCGGCGTTGGTGATCGCGGCGATGTCGCGCTGCGACCCGTTCGGGTTACCACCGACATAGCGGGCGACGACCCGGCCCTCGGCTTCGAGCTGGTCCAGCGTCGCGGTGTCGGCGACGTAGCAGCCCTCGCCGTTCTTGACCGGGATCAGCACCTCCTGGCCGGCCTGGAACGCGTTGGTCCACGCGGTGCCGGCCGACTCGATGCGCAGCACCTGGTCCCGGTTGCGGAAGTGCAGGTGCTGGTTGCGGGTGAGCGCGCCCGGCAGCAGGTGCGCCTCGCAGAGGATCTGGAAGCCGTTGCAGATGCCGAGCACCGGCAGACCGCCCTGGGCGGCGTCCACGATCGTCTCCATCACCGGGGCGAACCGGGCGATGGCCCCGCAGCGCAGGTAGTCGCCGTAGGAGAACCCGCCGGGCAGGACGACGGCGTCCACCCCGTGCAGGTTCTCGTCGCCGTGCCAGAGCCGGACCGGCTCGGCGCCGGCGATCCGGACGGCGCGGGCCGCGTCCCCGTCATCGAGCGAGCCGGGGAACGTGACCACACCGACCCGGGCGGTCACGAGCGGGCGTCCGCGGTCTCGTCGGTCTCGACCAGGCGGACGGTGAAGTCCTCGATGACCGGGTTGGCGAGCAGCTTGTCGGCGATTTCCCGGGCCCGGTCCAGGTCCGGTTCACCGGTGAAGTCGATCTCGATCCGCCTGCCGATCCGGACTGAGGCGACGTCGCTGACGCCGAGCCGGGGCAGCGCGTTTGCGACGGCCTGGCCCTGCGGATCGAGGATCTCGGGCTTGAGCATGACGTCGACGACGACGCGAGGCACTGGGCACTCCTGACTGTGTACGCAGTTGGGTGCCTACCCACAACGGGCGAGCGCAGCCAGCCTACCTGGCAGATTCCGCTGCGGACGCACCGGCCGGGCGCAGTCCAGGCAGTGATCCACATAACGGGCGGCAAGGGGGCCCGGCAGCGCGGGACAGGCCGCCTCACCAGGGGATATACAGCGCGCGGGGTAGCCGAATCGTTACATTGGACGATCTCGATCGGCTTCTTGAAAACGATGCTCGCCGGCCCTAAAGTACATCGACATGGCTCGATGCCAGCGGCGACGGGGACCTCCCGTCGTCGCCCCCGGGCACCCGGCGACCCCGGGCCCCCACCCGCCCCAAGGAGTCCACCGATGCGCGTTCGTCCCCTGCTCGCCCTGATCAGCACGGCGCTGGTCGGCGCCCTCGCCGCCGCGTCCGGCGCGTCCGCCGCCCCGGCCGGCCCCCAGCCCATCATCGGCGGCGGCACCGTCTCGTCCGCCCCCTGGGCCGCCGCCGTACTGAGCAACGGCTCGTTCACCTGCTCGGGCAGCGTGATCGCCGCGCAGTGGGTGCTCACCGCTCGGCACTGCATCAGCGGCACGATGTCCGTCCGGGTCGGCAGCGTCTACCGCGCCTCGGGTGGGGTCACCCGGACCGTCAGCGCCACCTACACCCGTAACGACCTGGCCCTCATGCGCCTCTCCAGCACCGTGAGCACCTCGACGGTCTCCCTGGCGAGCGGCAACCCGCCGGTCGGCTCGACCAACTCGATCTACGGGTGGGGCATGACCTGCTACAGCGGCTGCTCCGCGTCCAGCCAGCTCAAGACCGCCACCGTCCAGGTGACCAGCACCAACGTCACCGACGCGTACGGCGGCCAGGCCATCCGCAGCACCCGGATCAACGGCAACGCCTGGCGGGGCGACTCGGGCGGCCCGCAGTTCTACAACGGCCAGCAGGTTGGCGTCGCCTCCACGGCCGACGGCTACAACATCCAGAACTACGGCAGCGTCGCGTACAACCGGGCCTGGATCACCTCGGTGGCCGGTGTCTGACGGTTAGCGCCCGCGCGACGCGGATGGTCGGCCGCGCGCCGGCCGTCCGCGCCGCGCCGTTTTGCAGCATCCGATCAGGTGAACACGGCACCCGATCGGGTCGCGCAACTCCTGACAGCATCGGAAACGTGCTGGTCGTGACGACAGAGCAACTGCCCGGCTACGAGATCCGCCAGATTCTCGGTGAGGTGGTGTCATCGATGGCCAGGACGCGCAACCCGTACCGCGAGGGGGTCAAGAACCTGCGCGGTGGCGCGTACGACCCGATGGCGCCGGACAACCTGACCCGGTGGCGGACCGACTCGGTGACCCGCCTCGGCGAGGAGGCCCTCCGGCTCGGCGCGAACGCCGTGATCGGCATGCGCTTCGACAGCCGGGACTGCGGCGAGATGTGGATGGAGATCTGCGCGTACGGCACGGCGGTCGTCGCCGTACCGACGATGCCCGAGGTCATGCCGCCGGACCAGCCGGCGGTGGCGGCGGACACCGCCACCGACCCCGCCTTCGCGGAGTCCCTCGGCGGCATCGCCGAACCGGCAAGCGCCCCAACCCTGCGAACAGCCGCCGAAACCCCCACCGGCGACTAGGACCCCACCCCAACCCCCACCCCAACCCCACCCGGTTGATCAAGAGGTTTGCGTCACCAGGGAGATCAAAATTGACGCGAACCTCTTGATCAACGGGCCAGAAGGGGGGCGGGGGGCGGGCGGCGGGCGGCGCCCGGGGGTTAGAGGATGGGGGGTGGGGTGTAGGTGGCGGCGTCGGGGTGGGTTTCCACCACCTTGGTGATTCTGCGGGTTACCGACTCCACCTGGGACTTGGCCGCTCCTACGAAGGCGGTGCGGTCGGCTACCAGGGTGTCGATGTCGGCTCGGGACAGGCCGAGGCGGCCGTCGGCGGCCAGGCGGTCGAAGAGGTCGTTCTCCGGGGCGCCCTTCTCGCGCATGGCCAGCGCCACCGCGACCGCGTGCTCCTTGATCACCTCGTGGGCGACCTCCCGACCGACGCCCCGCCGGACCGCCGCCACCAGGATCTTGGTGGTGGCCAGGAACGGCAGGAAGCGCTCCAGCTCCCGGTTGATCACCGCCGGGTACGCGCCGAACTCGTCCAGCACGGTGAGGAACGTCTGGAACAGCCCGTCGGCGGCGAAGAACGCGTCCGGCAGGGCCACCCGACGGACCACCGAGCAGGACACGTCCCCCTCGTTCCACTGGTCGCCGGCCAGCTCGCCGACCATCGACAGGTAACCCCGGATGATCACCGCGAAGCCGTTCACGCGCTCCGACGAACGGGTGTTCATCTTGTGCGGCATCGCGCTGGAACCGACCTGACCCGGCTTGAAGCCCTCGGTGACCAGCTCCTGGCCGACCATCAGGCGGATCGTGGTGGCCAGCGACGACGGCGCGGCGGCGGTCTGCGCCAGCGCGGCCAGCACGTCGAAGTCCAGCGAGCGCGGGTAGACCTGCCCGACGCTGTCCAGCACCCGCGAGAAGCCCAGGTGCTCGGCGACGCGTCGCTCCAGCTCGGCCACCTTGTCGGCGTCGCCGTCGAAGAGGTCGAGCTGGTCGGCGGCCGTACCCACCGGGCCCTTGATGCCGCGCAGCGGGTAGCGGGCGATCAGCTCCTCCAGCCGGTCGTACGCGATGAGCAGCTCCTCCGCCGCCGACGCGAAGCGCTTGCCCAGCGTGGTGGCCTGCGCGGCCACGTTGTGCGAGCGGCCGGTCATGACCAGCTCGGAGTGCTCGTACGCGAGCCACGCCAACCGCGCCAGGGTAGCCACCACGCGATCCCGGATCAGCTCCAGCGAGGCGCGCACCTGAAGCTGCTCGACGTTCTCGGTGAGGTCCCGCGAGGTCATCCCCTTGTGCACGTGCTCGTGCCCGGCCAACGCGCTGAACTCCTCGATGCGGGCCTTCACGTCGTGCCGGGTGACCCGCTCCCGCTCGGCGATCGACGCGAGGTCGACCTGATCGAGCACCCGCTCGTACGCCTCGACCACGCCGTCCGGGACCGCCACGCCCAGGTCACGCTGTGCGCGGAGCACGGCGAGCCACAGCCGCCGTTCCATCCGGACCTTCTCCTCGGGCGACCAGAGGGCGACCAACTCGGGCGAGGCGTACCGGTTGGCGAGCACGTTCGGGATCGTCGTCACGTACCTCATTGTCCGTCACCCGCCCGAGCCGGCCGGGACCGGGCCGGCTCGGGCGGGAGCCCGCCCGCCCCAGGTCAGGGCAGCTCGTAGATGATCACCGGGCCGGAGACCAGGCGGATCGGGGCCAGCTCGGCCAGGGCCGGCGACACGCGGGCCGCCCGGGTGTCGGCGAACAGCCACCGGACGCCGTACTCCCGGCGCAGCCGGTCCAGGTCCGCCGCCACGGGCGCGCTGAACACCCGCTCGTTGAGCGCGAACAGCGCCGCGTCGGGTGGGTCCTGTCGGGCGTACCCCAGCCCGTAGCGACCGTGCGCGGCGAGCGCCGCGTCGGTGTAACCCCAGCTCTCCACCACCGTCCGGTGCCCGCCCAGCCCGGTCACCCAGAACGCGCGGGCGTCGCAGTGCCGCGACGTCCGCACCGGTCGGCAGTGCACGTTGGTGGCGACGACGTCGTCGGCGTCGGCGTGCGCGTCGAGCCAGAGGGCGGCCCGCGCCTCCGCCCTGGTGAGTACGTACCGCGTGTCGCTCGGCGTGGGCGGCACGCCGGCCACCGTGGACCGGGTGTCGCGCAGCCGCAGCGCCGCCGACACCGTCCCCTGGACGCCGACCGCGACGCTGGCCGCGAGGATCGCCGCGGTGGCCGCGGCCACCGCCGCCGCCCACCACCGACCGCCGTCCCGACGACGCAGCAGGACAACGACCAGGACACCGAGTACGCCCGCGAGCAGCACCAGCGCCGCGAACCGTCCCGCCGACGCGGCCAACGCCCCCCACCAGCCGCGCAGCGACGCGGCCGGGTTGCCGGCCTTCGGGACGGCCAGGGAGACCGCGACGCCGGCCAGCGCTCCGACGGCCAGCACCGGCCAGCGGGGGCGCGTGGCCGCGAGCAGGTGACCGGAGAGCAGCACCCCGATCGGCAGCACCGCCAGCCAGAAGTAGACCTGACTGGCCGACGGGTGGTGGAACACCCAGGTGGCGCCCACCCCGGCGAGCACGGTGCCGCTGAGCAGCCAGGTCGCCGGGTCGGCGCGGTGCCGCCGGGAGAACAGCAGCAGCGTGCCGGCCAGCCGGGGCGCCTGCATCAGCAGCCACCAGCCGAGGATGCCGCCGGCGAAGAGCCCGGCCGGCCAGCCGCCGGCGGCCAGCCCGGGTGGCGCGAGACCGCCCGCCCGGGTGCCGTCGCTGCCGCCGAAGGTCTGCCCGTACGGCAGCATGAAGCGCAGCAGCCCGAACACCTGCACCCGCAGCGTCCCCGCGCCGCCACTGGCGAAGAGCCGGTACCCGACGGCCGTCGCCACCAGCAGGAGGGCCAGCGCCACGACGGTGGGCCACGGCACCCGACGCCGCCGCCACACGGTCACCACGGCGGTAATCAGCAGGCCGGCGAGCAGCGCCGGTAGCGCGCTGGACTTCGAACCGGCGCACGCCAGGCCGAACGCCGGCACCAGCGCCCAGCCGGGCCCGAGCGCCCGGCCGCGCACGGCGTCCAGGCAGAGCCCCACGAGCACGACGAAGAGCGCCAGCACGTACGTCTGCGACGGGCTGGCCACGGACAGGACGCCGGCCGCGTCGGTCAACGCCGAGCCGAGCGCCACCGGGAGCCCGACGTACGTCACGGCGGCGACGACCGGCCCGGTCCACCAGACCCGGCTCAGGTCCCGGGCCACCCCGGCGCTGACGAGCACGGCCGTGGCCGCCACCGGCACCAGCCACAGACGCAGGAGCACAAGCGCGGGCGAACTGCCGGTGATCATGCTGGCGCTGGCCATGTGCGCGTCGGAGAGGTAGTGGTAGCGCAGCGGCTCCCCGGCCACGTGCGGCAGCACGAACGGCATGTCGCGGGTGAGTTCCTGTACCAGCGACAGGTGGTAGAAGAGGTCCGGATAGTAGGTGTGGTCGGCCGCCGGTGGCACCGGGTTGCCGGGCCACTGCACGGCGGCCCAGGCCAGCACCAGCAGCAGCACCGCCGCCATCGCCACGTGCCAGGCCAGCGGCAGAGGGCTTCGCCGGTCGATCCGCCAGTGCCGTCGCAGGCTCGGCACGGCCAGGAAGAGCAGCACCACCGGTGCCGCCCACCAGCGCAGCAGGTGCTGCTGGCCGGTGGCCGCCGCCAGGGCCCAGGCGGCGAGTTCCAACACGAGTCCGGTGGCGGCGCCGAACCCGAGGTCCTCGGGCAGGTTGCCCCGGCTGCCGCGCAACGCCCGGTGTACCAGCGTGCCGGGCAGCACGAGAGCGCCCGCCCAGTACGCGACGTAGCCGGCGATGTCGTGGACCCCGACGCCGATCCGCCACCACGCGACGGGCAGCAGGGCCAGGACGACCAGCCAGGGCAGCGCCGCCAGGGCATGGCCGGCGATCTGGCGGGACGGTCTGGCCGGGGCGTCCGGTGCCGGGGACGTCTCCCGGTCAGCCACGGCGACGGGCTCGGTCACGGCGGCGCGCTCAGTCACGGCGGGTAGCGACGGCGGGCAGGTTCGTCAGGGCCTCCGGCGCGGTCTGCGCCGAGTCGAACCCGACGTGGAACGCGGGACGGTTCTGCACGGTGGCGTAGATGCGCCCCACGTACTCGCCGAGCAGGCCGAGGCAGACCAACTGCACCCCGCTGAGCAGCAGCACCGCGACGAACATCGACGTCCAGCCGGGAATGGTGGTGCCCGAGACGTGCGCGACCATGCCGAACGCGATCAGCGCGAGGCACAGCAGGAAGCTCGACATGCCCAGCCAGGTAGCCAGGCGCAGCGGGGCGGCCGAGAAGTTCGCCGTGCTCTCCCAGGCCAGGGCCACCATCCGACGCAGCGGGTACTTGGTCTCCCCGGCGGCCCGCGCCGCGCGGGTGTAGCGCACCTCGGCGCTGGGGAAGCCGAGCGACGGCACCAGCAGTCGGTAGACCGGGGCACGTTCCGGCAGCCGCCGCAGCACCTCGACGACGTCTCGACTGAGCAGCCGGAAGTCACCAGCCTGGGCGGGCAGTTCGGTGCCGACGATCCTCCGCATCACCCAGTAGTAGGCGCGGGCGGTGTTGCGCTTGAAGATGGTGTCGGTGCTGCGGTCGGACCGGACCCCGTAGACCACGTCCACACCGTCCGTCCGGGCCACCCGCAGCATCTCGGCGATGGCCTCGGGCGGGTCCTGGAGGTCGGCGTCGAGACTCACGATCCACCGGCCGACGGCGCGGTGCAGGCCCGCCGTCAACGCCGCCTGGTGACCGCTGTTGCGCCGCAGCCGGAGCACCCGCAACTGCGGCCAGTCCCGGCCGTGGTCGAAGAGCACCGAAACGGTGTCGTCGGAGCTGCCGTCGTCGACGGCGACCACCTCGTAGTCGACGCCGAGCGCGTCGAGCACCGGCCGCAGTCGAGCCACCAGGGCCGGGATGACAGCGGTCTCGTTGAACATCGGGATGACCACCGACAGGGTGGTCCTCCCAGGGTCGACGGACTCCATGGAGATACGGCCCCGTTCCGCACGCAGGAGTGATCAGCGCCGCGTCGAGGACGCGGCAGCGATCACCGTCGCGTGGTAAACCCACCGCCAGCGGGCGAAATGCTGAACGGCCCGTTAACGCCTGGTGGAGGTCACTCCGGCAAGGGACGATCGAGCGTTCAACGCTCCAAAATGGCGGTCGCGCTATTCACTCTCGGGCCGGATCTCCTGGTGGTATTCCAGCTCGTGCAGGTGGCCGCCCTTGATCAGGACTGACACCTCGACCGGATCCCCGTGCACCGAGCGGACCACCCGGAACTGACGGATCACCGGCACCTGCGGCGGCAGCGCCAGGATCTCCACCTCTTGGGTGGTCGGCATGCGGACGGACAGCCGGTCGACGAGGTCTCGCTGTGCGTGCCCCAGGTCGGCGAGTGCCCGGGGGATTCCGCCAACGAGCTTCTTGCGCGACGAGATTGCGGTGCCTCGGCCGATCGCGACCGGATAGTACGACCACGACACCTCCACCGGGTCGCCGTCGTATGAGAGCAGGCGATGACGGAGGACGGCGGGCTCGTCGTCCGCGATACCGAGAGCAAGCGCCACATCGCTGGGCGGTCGCACCTCGGCCACGTCGAGCAGGTGGTAGGTGTACCCACCATCTGCGGGCGGGACGTATGCGTCGACCGCTATGACCAACGGGTGGCGGTCCCGGACGTAGACCCCCTTGCCTACCCGGCTGTGGAGATAACCCTCTGCCTTGAGCGAGGTCAGGGCCCGCTGCACGGTCGCGTTCGCCACCGAATACTGGTCGATCAACTGAGCTGTCGACGGCAACTGCGACCCGGAAGGCAGCTCACCGGACATGATCCGCGCTCGAATGTCGGCGGCGATCTGCTCATGCCGAGGCCGGTCATCGCTCCCGCGAGTCACAACGGCCTCCTTATGCGATCGACGATTCGTACCGAAGGCGGCGGCCTCCGGGGATCATGCTCATCACGCTCAACTCGACCGGCGAGCCGTCATCGGCGCTGAGCACGCGAGTCAGCCCGAGCACCCAATCGTCCTCACGTAGTTGAAGTAACGACCTTTCCACCTCGGTCGCCCTCCGCGTGTAGACGTCCTCGCTCACGCGTCGTGGCCGGTAGCCCAACTCAGCCAGGAGAGTGACTGCTCCGCCGCGAATCTTGCGGAACTCTGCAAGGCCGGTGTCGCGAGCGATGGTCGCCGGATAAAGGGATGTCGTCAACTCCACCGGCCGTCCGTCCAGCAACATGATTCGACGGCGTTGGATCACCGGTTCGCCGGCTTCCAGGTGCAGCGCTTCGGCCAACTCCGCCGCCGGAACGATCTCGCTGACGTCGAGCAGACGCTGCGTACCCACTCCGCCGTACTGCGCGGCCTCCGCGCCCCAGGCTTCGGCCTGACCCGGCCGCCGTGGGGTCACATAGGGAGTGGAGACGCTGATCCATTCGAGGTCACTCAAGATCCGCTCCTTCGCCTCGTCCGAGCCATCTCTCCCGCACCACAGTAGATGCCAGCGATCCGACCTTCGGTCCTTGATGCCTTTCGCGTACGGCAGTAAGGTTACGCCATAGCCGAGCACCCCGCCGACCGCACTTCCCTGCGGTCCTAGGGAGCTGCTGCGTCCCGCCCATGCCGACAGGAGCATGAGATGACGTTCGACTGGTATCGCCTGCTCGATGCGCCGTTTGCCCCGCCGCTGGCGTACCGGATCGCACCGTGACCCGTTGTCGGCCGCCCACCGTCCGGGTAGGTGATGTCGTCGAGGTAGACGAGCAGCACTACTGCTACGGGCTGGGTCGGTTGATCCTGCGGGTGATCGAGGTGGGTCGACGCGAGCGGCACAGCGACGGCATCTGGCTTCACCTGCGCGGCATCGAGTTGGGACCGCCCGGCGGTCCGCGTCAGCGCCGGGTGCTCGTACGCCTGGCTGCCCTTCAGGTACGACCCGCCAGGCGGACAGCGGAGCCCGAATCTGCTACGCCGCACGTGCCAGTCCGGCCGGCTTGGAGCTGCGCCGGCTGCGGACAGGAATGGCCATGCGCGAATCGTCGGCGTCGACTGCTCATCGAGTACGCGCACGACCGGTTGTCGCTGACGTTCTACCTGGGTCTACACCTGGCGGAGGCGGCAGTCGATCTACCGAGCCTTCCCGCCGAGAGGCTGCACGCCCGGTTCCTCGGCTGGACACGCCCCCGCCGATCGTGACCCAGCGCGGACGGAGTGGGATGTCCCAATGTCTCTCGATAAGAGACATTGGGACATCACCGCAGGCTGGCTCAGCGCTCCAAAATGGCGGTCACGCCCTGGCCGCCGGCCGCGCAGATGGAGATCAGTCCGCGCCCGCTGCCCTTCTCCGCGAGCAGCTTGGCCAGCGTGGCGACGATCCGCCCACCGGTCGCGGCGAACGGGTGCCCGGCGGCCAGCGACGATCCGTTGACGTTGAGCCGGTCGGTGTCGATCGCGCCCAGCGGGGCGTCCAGGCCGAGCCGGTCCTTGCAGAACTCCGGCGACTCCCAGGCGGCGAGGGTGGCCAGCACCTGCGAGGCGAACGCCTCGTGGATCTCGTAGTAGTCGAAGTCCTGCAACGTGAGCCCGGCGCGGGCCAGCATCCGGGGCACCGCGTACGCGGGGGCCATCAGCAGCCCCTCGTCGCCGTGTACGAAGTCGACGGCCGCCGTCTCGGACCAGCTGAACCAGGCCAGCACCGGCAGGTTGTGCGCGGCAGCCCACTCCTCGCTGGCCAGCAGCACGGTGGACGCGCCGTCGGTGAGCGGCGAGGAGTTGCCGGCGGTCATGGTGGCCTGCTCGGCGTCCGGGCCGCGGGTGCCGAAGACCGGCTTGAGCGCGCCGAGCTTCTCCACGCTCGTGTCCGGGCGCAGGTTCTGGTCGCGGGTCAGGCCCAGGTACGGCGTCATCAGGTCGTCGAAGAAGCCCTTGTCGTACGCGGCGGCGAGCCGCTGGTGCGAGCGCAGTGCCAGCTCGTCCTGGGAGCGCCGGTCGATCTGCCAGCGCAGGGCGGTCTGGGCGGCGTGGTCACCCATCGACAGGCCGGTGCGCGGTTCGGCGTTGCGGGGGATGTCCGGCTTGAACGGCTGGAGCGGGCGCAGCTTCGCGGCGATCTTCAGCCGCTGGCCGACCGTGCGGGCGGAGTTGAGTTTGAGCAGCGTACGGCGCATGTCCTCGTTGACCGCGAGGGGCGCGTCGGAGGTGGTGTCGACACCGCCGGCGATGCCCACGTCGAGCTGACCGAGAGCGATCTTGTTGGCGACGAGGATCGCGGCCTCCAGGCCGGTGCCGCACGCCTGCTGGATGTCGTACGCCGGGGTGTGCGGGTCGAGCCGGGACCCGAGGACCACCTCGCGGGTGAGGTTGAAGTCGCGGGAGTGCTTGAGCACCGCCCCGGTGACCACCTCGCCGACCCGCTGCCCGGCCAGCCCGTACCGGGCGATCAGACCGTCCAGCGCCGCGCCGAGCAGGTCGGCATTGGACGCGTCGGCGTAGCGGGAGTTGGAACGGGCGAAGGGGATGCGGTTTCCCCCGATGACCGCGACCCTCCGGATGCTCTGCACGATCCGCCTCCTCGCCAAGTGTTGCTCGAACCTTACTCGCCAGTAGGCTACGCCCATGACCGACAGGTACGCGAGCTTCGTCCAATCGGCCGCCGGCCGCACGCTGGTGAAGCGTCTCGGGCTGCCCGATCCGCCGCGACTGCGCCGGCACCAGCCCGGCGACCCGCTGCTGACCGGCCCGGCGCTGCTCGGCGCGGCCGACGGCGGCCGGCTCGCCAAGCCGGTCCGGACGATCCTGACCGCCGCCGGGGTCGAGCTGCGCGACACCGGCACGGTCGCTGCCGAAGACCGCTTCGGCGCCCTGGTGTACGACGCGACCGGCATCACCGACTCGACGCAACTGCGCCAGCTCTACGACTTCTTCCACCCGCACGCCCGCACCCTGCTGCCCAGCGGCCGGGTGATCGTGCTCGGCACCCCGCCCGGTGAGTGCCCGACCCCGCGCGAGGCGACCGCCCAGCGGGCCCTGGAAGGGCTGGTACGCAGCATCGGCAAGGAGTTCGGCCGGGGCACCACGGCCCAGCTCGTCCAGGTGGCTCGGGACGGTGACGCCACCAGCCTCGAAGCGACCCTCCGGTTCCTGCTGTCCGGCCGGTCCGCGTACGTCTCGGGGCAGGTCGTCCGGGTCGGCACCGGCACGGCGACCGCCCCGGCGGACTGGAACCGCCCGCTGGACGGGCAGGTCGTGCTGGTCACCGGGGCGGCAAGGGGCATCGGTGCGGCCCTGGCCCGGGTCCTCGCCCGCGACGGCGCCCAGGTGGTCGCGCTGGACGTACCGGCGGCCGGGGACGCCCTCGCCGCCGTGGCGAACGACATCGGCGGTACGGCGCTCCAACTCGACCTGACCGCCCCGGACGCGCCGACCCGGCTCGCCGACTACCTGACCAGCCGGCACGGGCGCGTCGACGCGGTGGTGCACAACGCCGGCATTACCCGCGACAAGACGCTCGGCCGAATGGACGCCGACCGGTGGGACCAGGTCATCGACGTCAACCTGTCCAGTCAGGAGCGGATCAACGACGTACTGCTGGAACGGGAGTTGATCCCGGCGGGCGGGCGGATCATCGGGGTGTCCTCGATCGCCGGGATCGCCGGCAACCGGGGGCAGACCAACTACGCCACCAGCAAGGCCGGCGTGATCGGCCTGGTCGACTCTCTCGCCCCGGCCCTGCGCGACCGGGGGATCAGCGTCAACGCCGTGGCGCCCGGCTTCATCGAGACCCGGCTGACCGCCCGCATCCCGCTGGTCGTCCGCGAGGCGGGCCGGCGGATGAACAGCCTGGCCCAGGGCGGGCTGCCGGTGGACGTGGCCGAGACGATCGGCTGGTTGGCCTGGCCGGCCAGCGGCGCGATCAGCGGCAACGTGGTCCGGGTCTGCGGCCAGAGTCTGCTGGGGGCGTGATGGGCCGCAAGAGAGAGCCGGACGACCTGTCGGTCCACGAGCTGATCGAGGGCCCGACCGAGATCCTGTCGCGGGAGACCCTGGACGCGATCCGCCGGCCGGAGTCCACCGACGCCGACCCGAGCGTCGAGCGGACACACGACCTGAGCGCGTCGGCAACCGAGGTGACCACCGACTTGAGCGGGTCGGCGGCCGACGTGACCACCGACCTCAGCGCTCACGGGACGGCCGGCACGGGTGGCCGCGAGCGGGTCGAATTTGCTCGGATGCCGGCGCCTGGTGCGCTGTACCGGCGGGCCGCCCTCGGCGCGCTGCCGGGCCTGGGCCGGGGGCGGAAGAGCAACGACCTGCCGGCGGTCGAGTTCGCCGTGCACGGCGTGCGGATCGACCGGGCACACCTGGCCGACTACGACCGGGTGTGCGGGTTCCGGCTCACCGACCGGCTACCGGGGACGTACCCGCACATCCTGGGCTTTCCGCTGGCCCTGCGGCTGATGACCACGCCCGGCTTCCCCATCGCGCTGACCGGCGTGGTGCACGTCGGCAACCGGATCACCATGCACCGCCCGATCACCGCCGACGAGACCCTCGACTTCACGACGTACGCCCAAGACCTGCGCCCGCACGACCGGGGGCGGCAGGTGGACGTGGTGCTGGTCGGCTCGGTCGGCGGGGAGGAGGTCTGGCGCGGCGTCTCGACGTACCTTGGCCGCGAGCGCACACCCGGCGGGCGCGAGCGGGGCGACCGGCCGACACCGCCCACGGCCACCGCCCGGTGGCGGGTCGAGCCCCGGGTGGGCACCGATTACGCGCGCGTCTCCGGGGACCACAACCCGATCCACACCTCCCGGCTCGGCGCGCGACTGTTCGGCTTCCGCCAACCGATCGCGCACGGCATGTGGAGCAAGGCGCGATGCCTCGCCGCGCTCGAGGCGCGGCTGCCGGACGCGTACACGGTCGAGGTGGCCTTCAAGCTGCCCGTACCGCTGCCGAGCACGGTGAACTTCGCCCTCCTGCCGGACGACGGGTTCGCCCTGCACGACTCGGGCGGCCGGCCGCACCTGGTGGGTCTCGTGCGCTGACGCGCCCCTGCCGATCCAAGGGGTTGGCAGGGGCGCACGTCTGCGCTAAGTTGTTCTCACAGCGAGATGTTCTCAGATTGAGAGAGACATGGTTGACGAGCAGCACTTCCTGGCCGCGTACGACCCTCGGGACTACCCGGCGGTCGCCGTGACCGTCGACGTGGTGGCACTGACCATCCGCGACGGCGAACTGAACTTGCTGCTCATCCGGCGTGGCCAGGCGCCCTTCGCGGGGCACTGGGCGCTGCCCGGCGGGTTCGTCCGCCCCGAGGAGGACCTGGCCGCCGGCGCGCGACGGGAGCTGGCCGAGGAGACCGGCCTCGGCGGCGAGGAGTTGCGCCGCGTACACCTGGAGCAGTTGGGCAGTTACGGCGCTCCCGACCGCGACCCGCGGATGCGCGTCGTCTCGATCGCCCACCTCGCGTTCGCCCCCGACCTGCCGGACGCCGCCGCCGGCTCGGACGCCGACGAGGCGATCTGGCTGCCGGTCACGGCGCTGACCACCCGGCAGCTCGCCTTCGACCACGGCCGGATCATCGACGACGCGCTGGAGCGGGCCCGGTCCAAGCTGGAGTACACCCCGCTGGCCACGCGCTTCCTCACCGCCGAGTTCACGATCAGCGAGCTGCGGGCCGTCTACGAGACGGTCTGGGGTCACCCGCTGCACGCCGGCAACTTCCACCGCAAGGTGCTCTCCGTGCCGGGCTTCGTGGAGAGCACCGGCGCGAGCACCGAGCGCGGCGGCGCCCGAGGCGGCCCCCGCGCCCGGCTCTACCGGGCCGGCGACGCCCGGCTGCTGCACCCGGCGCTGCTGCGACCGGCCCGCGAGGAGACGGTGCGATGAGGACCGCCGAGGCCATCGACCTGGTCACGGCCGCCCGCACCGACGCCGAGCTGTTCGGCGCCGACCAGCCGGCCCGCCGCTACCGCGAGCTGGTCGCGGCCCTGCACCCCGACCGGCTGCCGACAGACCCGGGGGTACGCGCCGACGCCCTCGACGCGTTCGTCCACGTCACGACCCGGTGGCAGGCCCGGCGGACGACCGTCCTCGGCGACTACCGACTCGGCACGCCGGCGCACTCGGGCGACGTGGCCGACCTGTACGACGTCGGCGACGACCGGCTGCTCAAGCTCCCCCGGCGGCCCACCGACAACGACCTGATGGCGCGTGAGGCACACGCGCTGCACACCATCGCCGAGCGTGGCGACCCGCGCTACCTGCCGTACGTGCCCCGGCTCGTCGACGAGTTCGCGCACCGCGACTCCGCGACCGGCGCGGAACGCCGGATCAACGTGCTCGCCACCGCGCCCGGGCTGCACGACCTCGACGCGGTGCGGCGCGCGTACCCCGACGGGTTGGATCCCCGGGACGCGGCCTGGATGTGGCGGCGGCTGCTGGTGGCGCTCGGCCTGGCCCACCGCGCGGGCATCGTGCACGGCGCGGTGCTGCCGCGACACGTGTTGATCGAGCCGGACGCCCACGGCGTGGTGCTCGTCGACTGGTGCTTCTCGGCCCCGGCCGGCAGCAGGGTCCCGGCGCTGGTGCCGGACCACCAGGACTGGTACCCGCAGGAGGTCCTGCGCAGGCGGCCCTGCGGTCCGGGCACCGACCTCGCGATGGCCAGCGGATGCATGAGCTGGCTGATGGGACCGCGCGTGCCTCGCGAGCTGGACGCCTTCGCGCAGGGCTGCCGGCAGACCTCCCTGAGCGGCCGGCCCGACGACGCCTGGGGCCTGCTGCGCGAACTCGACCAGGTGCTGGACCGGCTCTACGGCCCACGCACCTTCCGACCCTTCACCCTCTAGAGGAGCTGTCATGGGCAGTGGAACCTGGTCCACCGACGTGTACGACGCCGCCGACCGCTACCGGCGCTCCACCGGCCGCAGCGCGTTCTCCTACAGCGACAGCGGGGCACGGACCGTGCACCCCGCGCTCGACCCCCGCGACGCCACCCGGGAGAGCCGCGACTCCGCCGAACACCCCCACTCGACGCCCGTCGCGGTGCTCTTCGACGTGACCGGCTCGATGCGCATGGTGCCGCGTGTCCTACAGACCAAGCTGCCGCAACTGCTCGGGCTGCTGCAACGGCAGGGCTACGCCAGCGACCCGCAGATCATGTTCGGCGCGATCGGCGACGCCACCTGCGACCGGGTGCCGTTGCAGGTGGGCCAGTTCGAGTCGGACAACCGGATGGACGACGACCTCGGCCGGATCGTCCTCGAAGGTGGTGGCGGCGGGCAGATGAGCGAGTCGTACGAGTTGGCCCTGTACTTCATGGCCCGGCACACCGTCACCGACAACTGGGAGAAGCGCGGCCGGCGCGGCTACCTGTTCGTCATCGGCGACGAACTGGCGTACCAGCGGGTCAAGGCGCGGGAGGTGGCCGGGCTGATCGGTGACGACCTGGGCGAGGACGTGGCGCTGCGCCAGATCGTCGACGAGGTGACCCGGCGGTGGGACACCTACTACCTGCTCCCCGCCGGCAGCAGCTACGCCGGCAACACGAAGGTGCTCGACTTCTGGCGGGACCTGCTCGGACAGAACGCCGTCGTGCTCGACGACCTGGACGCGGTCTGCGAGACCATCGCGGTCACCATCGGCCTCGGCGAGCAGGCCATCGACCTGGACGAGGGCCTGCGCCACCTGGACCGAGCCGGCTCCGGTGCCACCGGGACGGTGTCCAAGGCACTGGCCCGCCTCGGCCGGGGTCGACGGGCCGAGATGTCGACGCTGCCGGCGTTCCGCGACACCACCGCCGGGGTGAGGAGGCTGTGAGACACGTGGCGGTGGTCGACCTCGGGTACGGCGACGCGGGCAAGGGCACCGTCGTGGACTGGCTCTGCGCCACCCGCCCGGTGCACACGGTGGTCCGCTTCAACGGGGGCGCGCAGGCGGCACACAACGTCGTCCTGCGCGATGGGCGGCACCACACGTTCGCCCAGTTCGGGGCCGGCACGTTCCACCCCGGCGTCGGGACGCACCTCTCCCGGCACGTGGTGGTGGACCCGCTGGCCCTGGCCGCCGAGGCCGACCATCTCGCCACGGTCGGGGTGCCCGACGCGCTGGACCGGCTGACCGTCGACTCCGAGGCGCTGCTCGCCACCCCGTACCACCGGGCCGCCAACCGGGCCCGCGAGATCGCCCGGGGCGCCGACCGGCACGGCTCCTGCGGGCTGGGGGTGGGCGAGACCGTCGCGTACGGCCTCGCCCACCCGGACGACGCGCCCCGGGTCGGCGACTGCCGGCGTCCGGCTGTGCTGCGGCGCAGGTTGACCGCCCTGCGGGACCGGCTGACCGTCGAACTCGGCCCGCTGGACGCGCCGCCGGTCGACGACTGCCTGCCCGCGTACGCCGGGTTCGCGGAGCGGGTCGCCATCGTCGACCGGACCTGGCTCGCCGGGGCGCTGCGCTCGGGGACCTGCGTCTTCGAGGGCGCGCAGGGCGTGCTGCTCGACGAGTGGCACGGCTTCCACCCGTACAGGACGTGGAGCACTACCACCTTCACCAACGCCGACCGTCTGCTCGCCGAGGCGGGACAGGCGGGCGAGCTGACCCGGATCGGCGTGCTGCGGACCGTCACCACCCGGCACGGTCCCGGCCCGCTGGTGACCGAGGACCCGGCACTGCCCTTCGTCGACCGGCACAACCCGACGAACCCGTGGCAGGGTCGGTTCCGGTTCGGCCACTTCGACGCCGTCGCCCACCGGTACGCCCTCGCGGCGGCCGGCGGGGTCGACGGCCTCGCGCTGACCCACCTCGACCTCGCCGGCCCCGACCTGCGGATCTGCCGCCGCTACGACACCGGCGACCGGCTCACCCCCGGCCCGCCCGGCGACCTGGACCGGCAGGCCGCGCTCACCGACCGGCTGCTGCGGTCCCGCCCGGTGTACGACGAGGCTCCGGCCGACTGGGCCGAGGCGGTGGGCGCGGAGTTGGCCACGCCGGTGGTGCTGACCTCGCACGGGCCCACCGCCGACGACAAGATCCCGTGCGGTCCGCTGCTCAACCGCCCGGCACTGATCGGCACGCGCTGAGGGCGTCTTCCGGCGACTCGGCCACCGGGCCGGTCGTACCCGGCAAGCATGGGGGGATGGACGCCCTGCTCGACCTCCTCCGTGGGACGGTCACCTCGCCATGGGTGTACCTGGTGATCTTCGGCCTCACGGCGGTCGACGCGTTCTTTCCGGCGGTGCCCGGCGAGGCCGCCGTGATCACCGCCGGGGTGCTGTCCGCCAGCGGTGGTCACCCCAGCCTGACCCTCGTGATCGTCAGCGCCGGCGTGGGCGCGCTGGTCGGCGACCACATCTCGTACGCCATCGGGCGCGGCGGCGGTGCGAGCCGGCTGGCCCGGCTGCCCGACGGCAGCCGTCGGCGGGCCAGCTCCGACTGGGCCCGCCGCGCGGTGGACCGCCGGGGCGGAATGATCTTGACCACTAGCCGGTAC
Organism: Micromonospora sp. NPDC005979; assembly: GCF_040614415.1. Lineage (NCBI taxonomy): Bacteria > Bacillati > Actinomycetota > Actinomycetes > Micromonosporales > Micromonosporaceae > Micromonospora > Micromonospora sp. NPDC005979. The sequence goes on from NZ_JBEXUR010000002.1 coordinate 208,582, forward strand.
GTCCCGGGCGGGCGGACCGCCGTCACCCTCACCATGGGCGCGGTGGGCTACTCCCGCCGCGCGTTCCTGCTCTACGACAGCATCGGGGCGTTCACCTGGGCCGTGTACTGCGGCCTGCTCGGATACTTCGGCGGGCTGGCCTTCGAGCGGGATCCGGTGAAGGGCGTACTGGTCGGGGTGGGGGTCTCCCTCGTCATCACCTTCGGCCTGGAGGGGATCCGGTGGCTGCGCCGCCAGGCACACCGGCGCGCGGCCTCCCGCCGGTGATCGCCGCCCGGCCACCGGGGTACGTCACAGCAGGTCGGCGTCGTGCACCAGGATCGCCAACCGCACTCGATTGCCCACGTGCAGTTTCGCCAGCGCCCGGCTGACATGCGCCTTCACGGTGGCCTCGCTCATCGTCAGCCGCCTGGCGATCTCCGCGTTGCCGTGCCCGCGTGCCACCTCCCGCACGATCTCCAGCTCCCGTCCGGTGAGCGCGGCGAGCCGTTCGCGAGCCGCGTCCCGACGGGCCGGCCCTCGCTCGGCGAACGAGCTGATCAGCCGCCGGGTCACCGTCGGGGCCAGCATCGCGTGCCCGGCGGCCACCGTACGGACGGCGGCGGCCAACTCGTGGGGCGGGGTGTCCTTGAGCAGGAAGCCGACCGCACCGGCACGCAGCGCCCCGTGCACGTAATCGTCGAGGTCGAAGGTGGTCAGCATGATCACCTTCGGGCCGGCGGCAACCATCTCCGGCGCGACGGTCAGCCCGTCCACGCCCGGCATCCGCACGTCGAGCAGCACCACGTCGGGGCGCAACCGGTGGGCCTGCTCCAGCGCGCCGGCGCCGTTCGCCGCCTCGCCGACCACGGTGATGTCCTTCGCCGCCTCGAGGATCAGCCGCAGCCCGGCGCGGACGAGCTGCTCGTCGTCGACGACCAGCACCCGGATCACGCCACACCCGCCAGCGGGAGCAGGGCCCGGACCAGGAAACCGCCGTCGACGGGCGTCGCGTCCAGCCGCCCGCCGAGCAGTTCCACCCGCTCCCGCAGACCGAGCAGGCCCTGCCCGGCACCGGGCAGCTCCGGCCCGCCCGCGGACGGACCGTTGCGCACGACGACCTCCAGCCCGTCGGGGAGGTAGCGCAGGCGCACGACCGTCTCCGCGTCAGCCGCGTGCTTGCGCACGTTCGTCAACGCCTCGCGGACGACCCGGTACGCGGTGCGCCCCAACGTCGCGGGTAGTGCGGTCGGCACGCCGTCATCCTCCCGGGACACCCGCAGACCGGCGGCACGGGACTCCCCGATCAGCTCGTCCAGCGCGTCGAGCCCCCGCTCCGGCAACACGGCCGCCTCGGCCTGTCGGAGCACACCCAGCACCTCACGCAGGTCGGTGAGCGCCGCCCGGCCGGTCGTCCTGATGAGCGCGGCGGTCTCGACGGTCGCCGGGTTCGCGGCGGTCACCTCCAGGGCCCCGGCGTGCACGACCATGAGCGAGACCCGGTGCGCCACCACGTCGTGCATCTCCCGCGCGATCCGGGTCCGCTCCTCGGCGCGGACCCGGTCGGCGTGAGCCTCCCGCTCGCGCTCCAGCCGTTCGGCCCGGTCCCGCAGAGCAGCGAGAGTGTCCCGACGCGCGCGGATCCAGAGGCCGAACAGCAACGGGAGCCCGACCAGGCAGACGGCGAGCAGAAGCACGTTGCCGGTGGTGGCGGTGGTGATCCGGCGTACGCCGCCCACCTGCTGCCCGACCACGACCCCACCGCCGAGCACCACGGCGACGCCGACGAGGTAGCCGGCGAGTCGGCGACCCCGCAGCCGCACCCCCGCCTGGTACGAGGCGACCACCCCGGCTGCCGCGGCGGCGAGCACCAGCCAACCAACCGCCGCGACCAGGAACAACGGCCAGCGACGGGTACGGACGGCACCGCTGGCCCAGCCGGAGGCGACGGCGAGGACCAGCGGAACGACGCCCGGCAGCGGCGAGCGGACCCCGAGGTCACCGGCCGCGCTGGCCCACACCGCTCCCCCGACCACGACCGCGAGCAGCAGCGAGGCGTACCGCCGGACGACGAGCCGCACCGGGGCGTACCGCTGGAGGCCCCGCCGGGCGGTGACGGTGGTGGATGCCACGCAGCGAGCGTAGGGCTCGGTGGACGGGCCGGCCCTCCTCGCGGCACAGGACGGGGGTGCGGTGGGGGAACACCCTGAGCCGGCGTCCGGGCCGACAGCTACCTAAGTAGTGTCGCCCGCCTGACCACTGGCCGATGGCGGGGGCCGCCCCGGACAGCAGCATCAGGATCATGGATCTGCTCGACCTGCTGCACGACACGATGTCCTCGCCCTGGGTGTACCTGGCGCTCTTCGCGATCGCGGTGCTCGACGGCTTCTTTCCGGTGGTGCCGAGCGAGACGGCGGTGATCACGGCCGGGGTGTTCGCCGCCTCGGGAACGCCGTACCTGCCCGCGGTCATCCTGGTGGCCGCCGCCGGGGCGCTGGTCGGCGACCACGTCTCGTACGCCATCGGGCGGGGCGGCGGAGCGCGACTGCTCGGCCGGCTGCCGCCCGACGGCCGACGTGCAAGGGCCATCGACCGGGCCCGTCGGGGCATCGCGACGCGCGGTGGTCTGATCCTCACCGTGGCCCGCTACGTACCGGGCGGCCGGACCGCGGTCACCCTCACCATGGGTGCGGTGCGGTTCCCGCGGCGACGTTTCCTGGCCTTCGACGCGCTCGCCGCCGGCTCGTGGGGGCTCTACTCGGCGCTGGTCGGCTACGTCGGCGGGCTGGCGTTCGAGCAGGACCCTCTTCGTGGCCTCCTGCTCGGTCTGGGCCTGGCCCTGACGGTGACGGTGGTCGTCGAGGTGGCCCGCTGGCTGCGCAACCGCCGCCGCGCGACGCCGAACACCGAGGTTTTCTCCGCCGAGGCCGTCAGTCGACCGGCGGACGCCAGGTGACGCCGTGCAGAAGTTGGGCGGCGCCGAGCCAGGCCACGTTCATCATCCGGGTGGCCGTCTTCTCCGGGTCGGCCTCCGGGTGATCGGCGAGCCAGTCGGCCAGCGACTCGGTCGCGCCGACCAGGGCGTACGCGACGACCTCCAGGTCGGTGGGCGCGATCTCGCGGCCCTCCTCGCGCAGCGCGTGGTCGAGCATCCCGGCGACCACCTCGACCAGCCGGGCGCGCATGGTGGCCAGTTCACCGGCGAACGGCTGCTCACCGCGGGCCTGCCGGTAGAGCACCGCCCAGCCGTCGCGGTGTGCGCCCACGAAGCCGAAGAACGCCTTCAGCCCACGCCACAGCCGCTCGTCGGCCGGCAGGTCGGGGGCGGCGGCACCGGCGATGGCCTGCATCATCCGGGTCCCCTCCCGGTGCAGGCAGGCGACGAAGAGCTCCTCCTTGGTGCCGAGGTACGCGTACACCATGGGTTTGGAGATGCCGGCGTCCTCCGCGATCTCGTCCATGCTGGCGGCGTGGAAGCCGCGCCGGGAGAAGACCTTCACGGCCGCGTCGAGCATCTGTTGCTCGCGTACGGCGCGCGGCAGGCGCTTGAACGCGGGAGGCGTGGACACCTTGCGAGCATACCTACTCGTGCGTAGGGTTACGCACGAGTAGCCAAATCTTCCGGAAGGCGCGTCTCATGACTGACTTCGACCCGGCCAATTTCGCCAACGTCGGGCCCAAGGAGTTCGCCCAGCTGGTCAAGTCCACCCCGGACGACAAGATCGCCCAGGTGATGGCCGGCGAGCTGCGCGGCAAGGTCCTCGGTGAGGTGTTCGGCCGGATGCCGTCGCTGTTCCGCGCGGACCGGGCCGGCTCCACCAACGCGGTCATTCACTGGATCATCACCGGTCGCCCGGACGGCGGCAGCGACACCTACGAGGTGGCCATCGCCGACGGCAAGTGCGAGGTGAACGAGACCCCGCAGCACGACCCGAAGCTCAGCCTCACCATGGGCCCGGTCGAGTTCCTGAAGATCGTCTCCGGCGGCGCAAACCCGGTCATGATGTTCATGACCGGCAAGCTGAAGGCGAAGGGCGACCTGGGCCTCGCCGCCAACATCGCCAACCTGTTCGACATCCCCAAGGCCTGACATGGCCGAGTTCTCGCTCGACCTGAACGAGGAACAGCGGGATCTACGCGACTGGGTGCACGGCTTCGCCGCCGAGGTCGTGCGCCCGGCCGCCGCCGAGTGGGACGAACGCGAGGAAACCCCGTGGCCGGTGATCCAGGAGGCCGCCAAGGTCGGCCTCTACGGCTTCGAGTTCCTCGCCACCTGCTGGGCCGATCCGACCGGACTGTCCCTGCCCATCGCCAGCGAGGAACTCTTCTGGGGTGACGCCGGCATCGGCCTGAGCATCTTCGGCACCTCGCTCGCCGTCGCCGCCATCTACGGCACCGGCACCCCGGACCAGCTGGTCGAGTGGGTGCCGCAGTGCTTCGGCGACGTCGACTCGCCCGCCGTCGCCGCGTTCTGCAGCAGCGAACCCGAGGCCGGTTCCGACGTCAGCGCGATGCGAACCCGCGCCGTCCACGACGAGGCCACCGACGAGTGGGTGCTCACCGGCCAGAAGGCGTACGCCACCAACGGCGGTATCGCCGGAGTGCACGTGGTCACCGCCTCCGTGGATCCCACGCTCGGCTCGCGCGGTCAGGCGGCGTTCGTCGTACCGCCGGGCACGCCCGGCCTGGCCGCGACCCGCAAGCTGCGCAAGCTCGGCCTGCGCGCGTCACACACCGCCGACGTCTTCCTCGACGAGGTACGCGTGCCCGGCCGCTGCCTGCTCGGCGGCAAGGACGCCCTGGACGAACGCCTGGCCCGAGCCCGGTCCGGGCAACGCGCCAGCGGGCAGGCCGCGATGCGTACGTTCGAGCTGTCCCGACCCACCGTGGGCGCGCAGGCACTCGGCGTGGCGCGCGCCGCCTACGAGTACGCCCTCGACTACGCCAAGGACCGGGTCCAGTTCGGACGGCCGATCGTCGAGAACCAGGCCGTCGCGTTCACGCTGGCCGACATGCGGATGGAGATCGACGCCGCGCGACTGCTGGTCTGGCGGGCCTCCTGGATGGGCCGCAACAACCGCCCGTTCACCGCGGGCGAGGGCTCGATGTCCAAGCTCAAGGCCGGCGAGGTCGCGGTGTCCGTCACCGAGAAGGCCGTACAACTGCTCGGCGGCGCCGGGTTCCTACGCGACCACCCGGTCGAGCGCTGGTACCGCGACGCGAAGATCTACACCATTTTCGAGGGTACGTCCGAGATCCAGCGACTGGTCATCTCCCGAGCGATCTCCGGCATGCAGATCCGCTGACCCTCCGGCCGACGGTCGTCCGGGCCGGGGTGTCCCCTGACCCCGCCCGGACCACCGCTTCTGCCTATCTGTGCCGACTACGTCACCCCACGCCGACGTCGGCTGGGCCCGCCGCCGCCCCCGGTGCATGATCAAGGAAGACGCCCCGCCGGATGGGGCTGTCCGCGTGCCACCCCCCAAGGAGGTCTGCGGCATGGACCTGCCGTTCGTCGTCACCACGCTGACCCGTCGCGGTCTGCTCACCCCGGGCCGCCCGGTCCGGATCGCCTCGCAGCTCAACGCGCTGCGCACCTGGGGATGGAGCCTCGCCGGCGAACTACGCCAGGCGGCCGCCCGCGACCCCGGACGACCGGCGATCATCGACGAGGACGGCGTCGAGCTGACCTACCAGGCGCTCCTCGACCGGGCCGAGCGGATGGCCCGCTCGATGCGGGCCGGGCTCGGCGTACAACCCGGCGACCGGATCGGCGTCCTCTGCCGGAACCACCACGGACTCATCGAGACGATCGTCGCGGCGACGCTGCTCGGCGTCGACGCGGTGCTCGTCAACACGGGCCTCTCCGCCGCCCAACTGGCGACCGTCGCCGAGGAACAACGGCTGCGGCTGTTGGTGCACGACGACGAGTTCGCCGAACGGGTCCTCGGCCTGCCCGCCGAGCTACCCCGCCTCGACGAGCGCGCCCGCGAGGAACTGGTGGCCGGGGCGCTACCGGGCGAGCTGCACCCGCCGGAACGCGACGGCCGGATCATCGTGCTGACCTCGGGCACCACCGGCGCTCCCAAGGGCGCCCGCCGTCCCACACCCAGCGGCTTCGGGCCGCTCGTGTCCATCATCGACCGCATACCCCTGCACACGAAGGACCGGGTGCTGATCGCCGCCCCGATCTTCCACACCTGGGGATTCGCCGCGCTCCAGGTGTGCTTCGCGCTGCGGGCCACCATCGTGCTGCACCGCCGCTTCGACCCGGCCGCCACGCTCGCCGCCCTGGTCACCCACCGCTGCGACGCCCTCTTCGCCGTACCCGTGATGCTCCAGCGGCTGCTGGAGGTGCCCCCGCCGGACCCGCGCCCCACGCTCAAGGTCGTCGCGGTCAGCGGATCGGCCCTGCCCGGCGGGCTCGCACCGAAGTTCATGGACGCGTACGGGGACGTCCTCTACAACCTGTACGGATCCACCGAGGTCTCCTGGGCGTCCATCGCGAACCCGGCGGACCTGCGCCAGGCACCCACCACGGCCGGCCGGCCACCGCACGGCACCCGGCTGGAACTGCTCGGCAACGCCGGCCAACCGGTGCCGCAGGGACAGGTCGGCCGCATCTTCGTCGGCAACGAGATGCTCTTCGAGGGTTACACCTCGGGTGCCACCCCCCAGGCCCGCGACGGGCTGCTCGACACCGGCGACCTCGGCCGGCTCAACCCCGACGGGCTGCTCTTCGTGGACGGCCGGGCCGACGACATGATCGTCTCCGGGGGCGAGAACGTGTTCCCGTCCGAGGTGGAGGACCTGCTCGCCCAGCTACCGCAGGTACGCGAGGCCGCCGTGATCGGCGTACCCGACCCCGAGTACGGCCAGCGACTCGCCGCGTTCCTCGCCCTGCACCCCGGCGAGACGCTCGACCCCGAGGCGGTCCGCGAGTACGTCCGGCACTACCTGGCCCGCTTCTCCGTGCCCCGGGACGTGGTCTACGTGAAGTACCTGCCCCGCAACGCCACCGGCAAGGTCCTCGCGCGCGAGCTGCGCCGCTACTACAGCTGATCGTCCGGGCGCGCCGACGGCCTCACCGGCGTGGGCCCAGGCCAGCCTCCTGCGCCAGCAGCGCCGCCTGGGTCCGGTTGGCGCAACCGAGCTTGACCAGGAGCCGGGAGACGTAGCCCTTGACGGTGGCCTCGGACAGGTGCAGGCGACGGGCGATCTGCTGGTTCGACCGGCCGGCCCCGAGGCTCTCCAGCACTTCCACCTCGCGCTCGGTGAGCGACAGAAGCAGGTCACGGGCACGCTGGCTCCGCGCCGTCTGCGCGACGAGCCGGTCAGCCGCCACCGCGGAGAGCACCGTGTGCCCGGCCGCCGCCACCCGTACCAGGGCGAGCAGATCGTCGGGCGACGTCGACTTGAGCAGGAAGCCGGCCGCGCCGGCCCGGAGCGCGCCGGTCACGTAGTCGTCCAGGTCGAACGTGGTGAGGGCCAGGACCCGTGGCGGCGCCGGCAGCGTCATGATCCGCTCGGTGGCGCTGATCCCGTCGACGCCCGGCATCCGCAGGTCCATCAGCACCACGTCGGGGCGTAGTCGCACCGCGGCCTCCACCGCGTCCGCCCCGTCGTACGCCTCGCCGACGACCGTCAGGTCCGGCGCGGACCCGAGGATCGTGCGCAGGTGGGCACAGACCATCCGCTCGTCGTCGACGACGAGTACCCGGATCACGACCGCACCGCCGTCGACACCCGCACCGGCAGCGTCGCGTTAACAGTGAAGCCACCCGACCCCGTCGGTCCGGCCGCGAAGGTCCCGCCGAGCACCTCGACGCGGTGCCGCAACCCGGCCAGGCCGGTGCCACCACCGGCGGCAGCCAGGGCACCGTCGGGTGACCGACCCGCCGGGGTGTTCGACACCGTGACGAGCACCGTCCGCCCGCCGTACTCGATCGACACGGTGGCGGTGGCGCCCGGCGCATGCTTGTGCACGTTCGTCAGCGACTCCTGGACCAGCCGGAACAGCGTCCTGCGCACCGTCGCCGAGAGTCCCTCCGGGTCGCCGACTTCGGCGAGCCGCACCGGTAGACCGACCGCACGGGAGTCGTCGACCAACCGGACCAGCTCGGGGGTGTCGTCCGGGACCGGATCGACCCGCGGGTGTCCGTCCTCGCCCCGCAGCACCCCAACCAGGTCGCGCAGCTCGGTCAAGGCCTGGCAGCCGGTCGCCCGCAGTTCCTCGGCCGCCGCCCGGGCCGTCGGATCGGTGGTGGTGACCCGAAGCGCGCCCGCCTGCAACACCATGAGGTTGATCCGGTGGGTCACCACGTCGTGCATCTCGGCGGCGAGCCGCACCCGTTCCTCGGCGCGCGCCTGATCGGCCAGGAGCAGGCGCTCCCGCTCGGCCCGCTCCGCCCGGTCGGTCAACTCCGCCAGCAGGCTCCGCCGGGCCCGGACGTACATGCCCAGGACCGCTGCGGCGAGGATGACGGTCGGCGCGGTGAACGGGTCGTCGATCGACCAGGCGCTCGCCCCCGCCAGGAACGCCACCGTCAGCAGCCCGATCACCGTCCACTGTCGCCACCGTCGACCCCGGCCGTACGCCGTGACGGCATACGGAACGAGGACGGCGGCCCAGGCCGGCGCGAAGAGGCTGATCCCCGCGATGGTCAACGCGGCGGTGTACGGGCGTTGCCGACGCATCAGCAGCATGAGCGCGGCGGCCACCTGAGCGGCCACGTAGGCCCAGGTAGGCGCGGGGATCAGCTTGGTCTCGACGTCCCGATCCGCCAGTTCCAGCCCACCGCCGGCCGCCGTCGCCAGAAGCGCCAACAGCACGTCCACGGCGACCCGGAGCGCCCGGTCTCGGCCCATGGCAGCAGGGTAACGGGACGCCCGGGAAACGGCCCGCCACGCGTGCGCGGACCCGACGAACCCACGACCGGCATACGACGAAAGGAGGTAGCGGTCCAGACGTTCTCCGCTGACGACGCTCGGCGACCCCACGGTGGGATCGACCCATGACCGAATCGGTACGGACGACTGACCGGCCACCGCAATCGACCGACGTTTCCACCGTCGGGCCACGGATCGGCGCGCTGGACGCGCTGCGCGGCTTCGCGCTCTGCGGCATCCTGATCATCAACATCTACCAGCAGGTCGTCTTCCGCGGCGAGGCGGCCGGCACCTCGTCGCAGCTACCGGAGGCGGTGCAACTGCTCTTCTACGAGCGGTTCTATCCGATCTTCTCGATCCTGTTCGGTGTCGGCTTCGGCATCTTCCTCCGACGCGCCGCGACCCGGACCACCCGGCCCCGGGTGGTGCTGGCCCGCCGACTGGTCGTCCTCCTGCTGATCGGTCTCGCGCACTTCGTCGTCCACCCCGGCGAGGCGCTGACCGCGTACGCGTTGGCCGGTCTTCTCGTACTGCTCCCGCTGAGTTACCTCGGCGGGCGCGTGGCCCTCGTCGTCGCGGTACTGCTGCTGCTCGTCGGCGCGCAACTCGTCGTCGGATACGGGCCCATCCCGGGCCTGCTCGCCCTCGGCTACGCGCTGGCAGAGCTGGGCGTGCCGGCCGCGCTCGATCGTCGCGTCGCTCGGGTGGCGACCGCGTTCGTCGTCTTCGCCGCGCTCGCGGTTACCTGGATCGTGCTGACCCTCCGCGAGGTGGACCTGCCGTTCGTCAACATCCTCGGCGGGCCAGGCGGCGGCGTGAGCCTGCTACCCCCGCTCGCCGGCGTCGCCACCGGCCTCGCCTACTGCTGCGGTCTGGTGCTGCTGCTACACACGCCGGTCGGACCGGCGCTGTCCGCGATGTTGTCGCCAATGGGCCGGATGGCCCTGACGAACTACCTGAGCGCCACCGCGTTGTTCCTGCTCGCCGGTCCACCGCTGGGCATCGACAGCACCCGCGACCTGCCCCGCATCGTGGGACTGACCGTCGCCATCATCATCGTCCAGGCAGTGTGGAGCGTGCTCTGGCTGCGGTCGTTCCGGTACGGCCCGGTCGAGTGGGCGTGGCGGTGCCTGACGTGGTGGCGACGCGCCCCGATCAGGCGTCGGGACACGGAGTCGACGACCCCGGCCTGACCCGCGCGGCGACGCGCGCCGATCAGGCGTCGGGACACGGGGTCGTGACTCGGCCTGACCCACGCCGAGAAGCGGCTTCAGCTCGTCGACCTCGGCGCTGGTCGCGCTGGGCCGGCTGATGCAGGAGCGGCCAACGGCTTCAGCCGGGAATTGTGATCCGGCCGTCGATCGCGGCGGCGGCGATGTCGGTGCGGTGCTGCGAGCCCGCCAACTCCACCCCGTCCACCAGCGCGTACGCCGCGTCCCGGGCGGCCGCCAGGTCGCGCCCGGTGGCCGTACCACAGAGAACGCGGCCGCCGGCGGACAGCAACGCGCCGTCGCCGGCCCGGCGGGCGGTGCCCGCGTGGATGATGCCCGGCCGGTCCGCGCCGGTGATCACATCGCCGGTGCGCGGCGCGGCCGGGTAGCCCTGCGCGGCGAGCACCACGGTGACGGCGGCGCCGTCCCGCCAGCGCAGCGGCGGGTGCTCGGCCAGCGTGCCGGTGGCCGCCGCGTGCAACAACCCACCCAGGGGAGTCTCCAGCAGCGCGAGCACCACCTGGGTCTCCGGGTCACCGAAGCGCGCGTTGAACTCGATCACCCGGGGGCCGGCGGCGGTCATCGCCAGGCCGACGTAGAGCAGGCCCGCGAACGGCGTGCCCCGGCGGCGCAACTCCGCCAGCGTCGGGTGGACCACGTCGCGCATCACGTCGTCGACCAGGCCCGGCGGTGCCCACGGCAGCGGCGCGTACGCGCCCATGCCACCCGTGTTCGGGCCGGTGTCGCCGTCGCCGATCCGCTTGAAGTCCTGCGCGGGCAGCAGCGGCAGGGTCGCCTCGCCGTCGGTGACCACGAACAGGCTGACCTCCGGGCCGTCGAGGAACTCCTCGACCACGACCCGGCCACACTCGGCGGCGTGCGCCAGCGCGGCGGACCGGTCGTCGGTCACCACCACGCCCTTGCCGGCGGCGAGACCGTCGTCCTTCACCACGTACGGCGCGCCGAACTCGTCGAGCGCACGCGCGGTGCTCTCCTCGTCCGTGCAGACGTACGCCCGGGCGGTCGGCACACCGGCGGCGGTCATCACGTCCTTGGCGAACGCCTTCGAACCCTCCAACTGGGCGGCCTCGGCCGACGGGCCGAAAACGGCGATGCCCTTGGCGCGTACGGCATCGGCGACACCGGCGACCAGCGGCGCCTCCGGCCCGATCACCACCAGGTCGGCTGCGGTCTCCACCGCCAGCGCCGCCACGGCGGCCGGATCGGTCGCGGCAACGGTCTTCACCTCGGCGACCTCGGCGATCCCCGGATTACCTGGAGCGGCGATCAGCGCGTCGACAGCCGAATCGCGAACCAACCCGAGGGCAAGCGCATGCTCACGCCCTCCACCACCCACCAAGAGAACCCGCACAACGCGCCATCCTACCGCCCACCCCTCCCCACCCCCGTTCCCCGCCGCCACCCCGCCCACCCCCACCCCCACCCCCGCCCCCCCGGGCCCGGTGATCATGAGGTTGGCGGGAGCCGTTGCGATCCACTACGCCGCCAACCTCATGATCGATTGAATCGAGCGGCGGCGATGGCCTGGCGGACCGTCCACGGGATGTAGTCGGGCTGCATCGTGTCCTGCCAGGTGAACCTGAGGACCGTCCAGCCGGCGTTCACGAGACGATTCTGGCGGCGCCGGTCGGCGAAGACCGCCTCCGGAACGCTATGGACATCCCGACCATCCGCCTCGGCGACCACCCGCGGGCCTCGCCAACCGAGGTCGCCGGTTCCGAGGAGATAGCCGTCCGGATCGCGGATCTCCAACTGGAGAACGTCGGGCGGCACCCGCCCGTCAACGCACCGGAGACGGCTTCGGGTTTCCAAAGGTGACTGAGACCGGCCGTCGGCCTCGGCGAGGTAACCCCGTGCCGCGACCGCACCTCGCCGACCCCTGATCAGCGCCGGAATGCGCGCCAGACAATCAAGCGTGAGCAGGCGGCGATTGAGCGCCGAATCGAGCACTGAGACAGAGGCGTACCGGTCCTCCCGGAGGAGGATCTCGCTGATGGTCGTCAACGGCGTGGTTACCGGGATTCCCCTCCATCGACAAACCGTCTCTGGCGGATGTTCGAGCTGGTGCAGCACGACGGCCGGGTCTGCGATCCGCGCCAATCTGGCCGCCCTACCGGGCAGCGCGACGTGGATTTCGTCACGTTGCGGCAGGCCGGCAATGCCGTGTAGTTCAGCCGCCGTCCCGAAGACCGCGTGCGCGGGCGGACCCAGCGAGAGCACAGCAGCGCGGATGCGACATCGGCGGCTGGGCGGGTCGACGCGATGTCCAGACGTCAGGTATACCGCTCGGGCCACCCGCCGCCACCGGCCGGCGGCGACGAGCTGATCGATGTCGTTCCGGCTGAACCCTATCCGCATCGCTTGCGCCCGGGTGACCAACCCATCTTGCTCAGCGGCGATGGAACGCAGGAGATCCACGCGATTCACGGCAGTCACGCTGCCGCGCCGACACTCCCCACACCACCCCTGTGGAAAACCTGTGGACAAACCCGCCGGAGCATCCGGCGATCATGAGGTTAACGGGGAACTCGATCTTCGCAGCCCTCGCCAACCTCATGATCACCGGCACTAATGGCCCGGGGGGTTAGGGGAGGAGGGGGTGTTGGACTACGTTTTCGTCTCGGCCTGGGCCTACGCCTATGACGCTCACCCTCGTGTTGCAGAGTTCCTCTACGCGGGCGATGTAGCGGCGGGCGTTCTCGGGCAGGTCTTCCGGGGTGCGGGCCTTGGTGATGTCCTCCCACCACCCGTCCAGCTCCTCGTACACCGGTGTGGCGTGGTGGAAGTCCGTCTGGCTCATCGGCATGTCGTCGACCCGCTTGCCGTTGATCTCGTAACCGACGCAGATCGGCACCTTCGGCAGCCCGGTGAGCACGTCCAGCTTGGTGATGACCAGGTCGGTGACACCGTTGAGGCGGCACGCGTACCGGGCCACCACGGCGTCGAACCACCCGCACCGGCGTTCCCGGCCGGTGGTGGTGCCGTACTCCGCGCCGATCTTGCGCAGGTGCGCGCCGTTGGCGTCGAACAGTTCGGTCGGGAACGGCCCGGAGCCGACCCGCGTGGTGTACGCCTTGCTCACCGCGATCACCTGGTTGATCGCGGTCGGCGGGATGCCGGCGCCCACGCAGGCGCCACCGGCCGTCGGGTTGGACGACGTCACGAAGGGGTACGTGCCGTGGTCCATGTCCAGCATGGTGGCCTGCGCGCCCTCCAACAGCACCGTCTCGCCCCGGTCCAGGGCGTCCCAGAGCATGGCCCGCGTCTCGGCGATGTACGGCTTGAGCCGCTCCGCGTACTCCAGGTACTCCTCGACCGTGGCCTCGAGGTCGATCGCCTTACGGTTGTAGACCTTGAACAGCATCTGGTTCTTCTCGCGCAGCGCGAGTTCCAGCTTCTTGCGCAGGATGCCCGGGTCGAGCAGGTCCTGGAGTCGGATGCCCATGCGGGCGACCTTGTCGCCGTACGCGGGGCCGATGCCCCGACCGGTGGTACCGATCCGGGACGAGCCGAGGTACCGCTCGACGACCCGGTCCAGTGCCCGGTGGTGCGGCATGATGAGGTGCGCGTCACCGGAGATCCGCAGCCGGGAGACGTCCACGCCACGCTCGGCGAGACCGTCGATCTCGGCGAGGAGCACCTTCGGGTCGACGACCACGCCGTTGCCGATGACGATCATCGCGCTCGGCGAGAGCGCCCCGGAGGGCATCAGGTGGAGCGCGTACTTCTGGCCGTCCGGGGTGATCACCGTGTGCCCGGCGTTGTTGCCGCCGGAGTAGCGCACGACGTAGTCGACCCGCTCACCCAGCAGGTCGGTAACCTTGCCCTTGCCCTCGTCGCCCCACTGAGCGCCGATGAGCACGATCGCTGGCATCTCTTCCGCCTCCAGAAGGCTCGGGTGCCAGATGGCGACCGGTTGGCGAGCCCGGGGTGTCAGGTTAACAAGTAGTGACGGCGCGACCGGCAGGGGTCGCGTCGAGAGGCGGGAGGCTCCTTCGGTGTACGACGTGGTGCTGCTCACCCTTGCGTCGGAGCGGGACGCTTCCGGCGGGTGCGGCAGCGGCGAGGCCTGCTGCGGCGGCGCGGACGCGACCGGCGCGGGCGTCGACGGAACCGGACCGACGCCGGCCGATGCCGACAGTTGCGCCACCGACCGGCCCCGGGTGCCGGTGCTGGCCTGCGCCGACGCGCTGACCGCCCGGGGCGCCCGGGTGCAGATGGTCACCGCCCGCTCGGACGCGGAGATCGACGCCGTACTCGCGCAGCTCGATGGCCCGGCCCGTCCGGACGGCCTCACCTGGCCGGACACGGACGGCAAGACCCGGCTGGTCGTCGCCACGGCCAGCGACGGTCAGTTGCGCGCCGTGCTGCGCCGGCTCGTTCGGCGGTACGCGCCAGCGCCGAGCCGTCGCCCGGCGGATCTGCGCGACGACCGGACCCTGCCCGACCTGCCGCCGGTCGCCGTACTCCCGCTCGACCCGGCGCGCGGCGGCGCCCAGCGGGACCTGGCCGCGCAGCTCGGGTTGCCCCGCGACCCGGCGGCCGTGGCGGCCGCGGTGCTCGACGGCACGCCGCGTCGGCTGGATCTGCTGCGCAACGACGGCGGTTCGGTGACCCTGGACGGCGCCCTGTTCGGGGCCGCCGACGACGCGGGCCGGCCGCTGCACTGGCGGGCCCGGGTGGAGGTCGACGACGCCGTCCTCACGAACGGTGACGAACCGTTGCTGGCCTGCGCGGTCGGCAACGCCGGCGGGTACGCGTCGCTCGACGACGTGACGTTGCTGGCCGCGCCGGACCCGGCGGACGGCCGGGTCGAGGTCGCGGTGGCCGTTCCGGTGGTCGTCAGGTCGGCGTGGGGTCGCAAGCGGGTACGCCTCGAAGTGCGGCGGGCTCGCGGACGGGCGGTGTCGGTGCTGCCCCGCGAGGGAAAGGTGCCCTACCTCGACGACGGCGTCGAGGGTGAGCTGACCCGCAAGCGTTCGTGGTGGGTCGAACCGGGTGCGTGGGCGGTCTGGGTGGTCTGACCCCCGTTGCGCCGACCGGCCCCGGTCGGCCGGTGGGCCTATCCTCGCAGGAGGACTGGGGAGGAACCGTAATGGACAAGAACGCCGACCGGGCGCAGGTGCCCGGCCAGCAGCCGGTGCCGGAGCGGGACATCGAACCACTGTGGCCGCCGGATCCGGCCGAGCAGGGCGCAGCGGTGGTACCGCCGTGGGCGGCGGTCGCCGAGCAGCGGGTCGCCCCGTCGCAGTCCGCGCCGGCGGCCGTGTCGCCGCCGGTCGCCGCACCGCCGATCACGGCGCCGTCGGTCGGCCGTCCGGGCGTCCCCGGGCAGCCGGGCGCAGCGGCCCTGCCGCCGCCATCTCCGTCGGACTATCCGTCGCTGACCGGGGCGGTGCCGCCGCCGACCGGCTGGGGCGCGAACGGGCCGGGCGGGCCGGGCACGGGCTGGGCGCCGGCGCAACCGAGCTGGCCTCCGGCCGACCCGCCGGCCGCGTCACCCGCGTCGACGACGTCGCCCGCTCCTTCGGCGCCGCCCGCACCGCCGACACCACCGCTGCCGCCCGCGGTGGGCGGGTTCATCGGGCCCGGCACTGCGCCCACCGGCAACGCCACGCCGAACCCCGCGGCCACCGCGGCGTCGCCCGGCGGCGCGAACGGAGCGACCGGCACCGGGGCGCCCGGTGCCGCACCGGAAGCGGCAGGCACCGTCGCCGGACCGACTGCCGCCTCGACTGAAGCAGCCGGCAGCCCGCCCGCGGCGGGGCCACCGGACGGCTCCGGCACCGGCCCGGTCCCCGGGCCGTCCGGCGGCGTCGACCTGGACCTGCCGTTCTCCCTGGACCGCCCGCCGGTCCTAGCCGCCGAGGTAGGGGCCACCGCAAGCCCTGGCACGGCTGCCGGTTCAGCCGCAATGGACGCGGGCAAGGCCGGCCCGACCGCAGCAGGGCCGGCAGCGGAACCGGTGTCGCAGGGTGGCGGGGAGACCGCGCCTGCCGTCGGGGCCGCTCGGCCCGCGACCGAGTCACCCTGGGCGTATCCACCGCAGCGACCGGCCAGCCCGACCCCGTCGGCACCGGAGCAGGTCGACATCCCGCCGCCACCGATCCCCACCCCGCCGGTCCCACCAGCGCCGACACCCGCCGTCGACAGCGGCGGCGCGGCGGGGCAGATGTACGCGGGGCAGGTCTACGGCGGTCAGGCGGCGATCCCCGGCCAGGCCGGCCCGGCGGAACCACCGCAGCAGGACGCCGTGCCGACCCCGCCGCCGGGGCCGTTCCCCCCGTCGCCGGGCTGGTATCCGCCGCCCTGGCAGCAGGTCGCGGCGGCGGCTCCACCGGTCCCGCCGCAGCAGTACCAGGAGACCGACCCGGTGGCGCGGGTGCCGGCCACGGGTTACCCGGACGCCACGTGGACGCCGGAGACCACGGCCGCGCCGACGGCAGAGGACTTCGCCCGCCGTCGGCAGGTCCGGCCCGCCGACCCGGTGGCCACCATGGGCGTACGGGCGGTGGTCAACAAGATGGGCCTGCTCCGGCTCTCTCCGGGGCGGCACGAGCAGGAACTCAAGCGGGACATCGAGATGGTGCGCCGCAACTTCGGCGGGCTGCGGCAGGTGACCGTGGTCAACCCGAAGGGCGGCGCCGGTAAGACGGTGGCCATCCTGCTGCTCGCCATGACGTTCGGTCAGAAGCGCGGCGGCTACGTGCTGGCCTGGGACAACAACGAGACCCAGGGCACCCTCGGGATGCGCGCCCAGCAGGACTTCCACGCCCGCACGGTGCGCGACATGTTGCGCGACCTCGGGCAGTTCCAGGGCGCGCACGGGCGGGTCGGCGACCTGTCGCAGTACGTGCGGTCGCAGGGCGAGGGCATGTTCGACGTACTCGCCTCGGACGAGTCGGCCACCGGCGGCGAGATGTTGACCGCAGCCGCGTTCGCCGAGATCCGCGAGGTGGTCAGCCGGTTCTACAAGCTGATCTTCGTGGACACCGGGAACAACGTGCGGGCGCAGAACTGGCAGGCGTCGATGGACGCCACCGACCAGCTCGTGGTCACCATGTCCGCCCGTAACGACTCGGCGGAGACCGCCGCCCGGATGCTCGACCACCTGGAGCAGAGCGGCCGGCAGCGGCTGGTCCGGCAGGCGGTGACGGTGGTGTCGATGCCGCCGTCGCGCAAGGAGATCGACCTGCCGGCCATCCAGGAGCACTTCGCGGCTCGCACCAGGGCGGTGCTGCTGGCGCCGTACGAGCGGCTCATCGACAGCGGCGAGCCGATCCGGTACGGCGGTCTCTCCGCGGCCACCCGGGACGCCTGGCTGAAGATCGCCGCAGCGGTCGCCGAAGGGCTCTGAGCAGCCGACGGCCGGCCCGGTGCCGGGCCGGCCGTCGGAACGGGTCAGTTGCTGGCGAGCGCGTCCGCCGCTGCCGGGTCGCAGTCGCGCAGGAACTGGGCGCAGCGGGCCGCCTCGTCGGCCTCGCCGATCTCGTCGGCGGCCCGGGAGAGCACGTACAGGCAGCGCAGGAAGCCCCGGTTGGGCTCGTGGGACCACGGCACGGGTCCGTGGCCCTTCCAGCCGTTGCGGCGGAGCTGGTCCAGGCCACGGTGGTAGCCGGTACGCGCGTACGCGTAGCCCGTCACCACCGCGCCGGCCGCGAACGCCCGGGCCGCGAGCGCGCCCCACGCCGCGCTGAAGGTCGGGAAGCGGGCCGCGACCTCGGCGTACGCCTCGTCGGTGCCGGCCTCCTGGGCAGCGGCCAGGGCGGCGTCGGCCTCGTCGTTCGCGGGCAGGAGGGTGGCCGGTGGCTCCGGCAAAAGGTTCTGCATCGCCCCATTCAACCCGCTGGACAGGGCGACATGCGAGCGGGTCGGCGGACGCGTCCCGCTGAACGGCTGAGGAGTTCATCACGCCTGCGGCCTATGCCGCCGCCAGGTGTTTTCCACTACAACTAATGGTCCGGAGCCTCCCCAGGACCCGGTTACGCAGGAGCCCGGCGGCCACGACCGCCGGGCTCCTGTCGCGTCCCGGGCCCTCCGGGGTTTGGCCGACCCCGCCGAAGGGGCAGGATGGCCCGGTGCCGACCCCACCACCCACCGACGTCATCGAACCGCACCTGCACGCCGACGAGATCCAGACCCGGGACGAATTCGACCGGCAACTGGTCACCGGCCGGCTGACCGGGCTGACCGTGCAGGGGCTACGCCTCGACCTCGCCCCGGTGCCCGACCTGACCGGAGTCGAGGTCACCGGCGCTCTCTTCGTCGGCTGCCGGTTCGCCTCCCGGGAGGTCGGCGCCGACCTGGTCCGGCGCGGCGCGAACGTGGTGCCGCCGTTCTCCGGGCTGCCGTACCCGACCCAGCCGGCGCACCTCTACACCCCGGACGACCTCGCCGCCGGGTTCGTCGAGGGCGGGTTCGCCGGCATGTACGACACCCGGGTGTACGAGCACTACCGGGCGCACGGCGGCGCGCTGCCGGACGTGAAGGAGGCGCTCGGCCAGCGGCTGCACGACCACGGCGTGGACAACGCGCTGGGTGACGCCACCCGGGCCTGGCTGACCGCCCACGGGGCGCAGTCGGTGGTGGGCATCATGGGCGGGCACGCGGTACGGCGCGGCAGCCCCGCGTACCGGATGGCGGCAGTGCTGGGGTGGGAGCTGGCGCGGGCCGACCGGCTGGTGGTGACCGGTGGCGGTCCCGGGGTGATGGAGGCCGCGAACCTCGGCGCCTACCTGGCGGACCGACCGGCGGCGGACCTGACCGCGGCGATCGACCTGCTGGCCACCGCGCCCGACTTCACCGACCACCACCGGTACACGGCGGCGGCGTTGACGGCCCGGCAGCGGTACGCGGGCGTACCCCGCCAGCGGGGCGACGACCTCGGTTGGGCGCGGGCCGGTGGGCTGGCCATCCCGACCTGGCTCTACGGGCACGAGCCGGCGAACCTGTTCGCGGGACGGATCGCGAAGTACTTCTCGAACGCGATCCGGGAGGACACGATCCTGCGCCTCGCTCGGGGTGGCATCGTGTTCGCGCCCGGACGGGCGGGCACGGTGCAGGAGGTGTTCCAGGCGGCCACCAAGACCTACTACGGCACCGACGGGGCCAGTGGCGCGTACATCTTCCTGGACCGCTCCTACTGGACGCGGGAGCTGCCGGTGGAGGCGTTGCTGCGTCCGCTGCTGGCCGCCTCGCCGTTCGGTGACCTGTCGTCGACGATCCACCTCACCGACGACGTCCGCGAAGCCGTCCGCCTGCTGACCGCGTGAAAGGAAGGGCCCCCTATTAACAGACGGGTGCTAATAGGGGGCCCTTCCTTTCACCAACTACTTGGTCATCGTGGTGCCGGTGGAGCGCAGGTGCTCGCACGCCTCGACGACCCGGGCGGCCAGGCCGGCCTCGGCGGCCTTGCCCCAGGCGCGCGGGTCGTACTGCTTCTTGTTGCCGACCTCGCCGTCGATCTTCAGCACGCCGTCGTAGTTGCGCAGCATGTGGTCGGCGACGGGCCGGGTGAAGGCGTACTGGGTGTCGGTGTCGATGTTCATCTTCACCACGCCGTAGTCAAGCGCCTCACGGATCTCGCTGAGCAGGGAGCCCGAGCCGCCGTGGAACACCAGGCTCAGCGGCTTGTCCTTGCCGTACTTGGCACCGACCGCCTCCTGGATCTGGTTGAGGATCTCGGGGCGGAGCTTGACGTTGCCCGGCTTGTAGACGCCGTGCACGTTGCCGAAGGTCAGCGCCGCCATGTAGCGGCCCTTCTCGCCGAGGCCGAGCGCCTCGACCATGGCCAGGCCGTCCTCGGTGGTGGTGTAGAGCTTGTCGTTGATGGCGTTCTCGACGCCATCCTCCTCACCACCGACGACGCCGACCTCGATCTCCAGGACGATCTTGGCCTTGGCGGCCTCGTCGAGGAGCTGGGCGGCGATCTGCAGGTTCTCGGCGACCGGCACGGCCGAGCCGTCCCACATGTGCGACTGGTACAGCGGCTCCTCGCCGCGCTTCACCCGCTCCTGCGAGATGCCCATCAGCGGACGCACGAACTTGTCCAGCTTGTCCTTCGGGCAGTGGTCGGTGTGCAGGGCGATGTTCACCGAGTACTTCTTGGCCACCTCGTGCGCGTACGCGGCGAACGCGACCGCGCCGGTGACCATGTCCTTGATCGAGGGACCGGACAGGTACTCCGCGCCACCGGTGGAGACCTGGATGATGCCGTCGCTCTCCGCGTCGGCGAAGCCCTTGAGCGCCGCGTTCAGCGTCTGGGAGGAGGTCACGTTGATCGCGGGGTACGCGTACCGGCCAGCCTTGGCGCGGTCCAGCATCTCCGCGTAGGCCTCGGGGGAAGCGATGGGCATGTGATGTGCTCCTTACTTACCACTCTCGGCCGTGCTGGCCGCTGTTGTTCGTCTGTGCGCCGGACCGCGCTGTCCTCCGCCCGGCAGTATCCCGCAGGTGAGGTGCGCAGGACCAACCGAGGGGGTGTCAGCCCCTCACCGGGTGTCCAGACGGTCCGGCACGATCACGCTGATCAGCCAGGTGACCACGGTCATCACGATCGCTCCCCAGAACGCCGCCCAGAAACCGTCCACCTGGAACGGCAGGTCGAGCCCACGCGCGATCCGGTCGGTGAGCAGGAAGAGCAGCGCGTTCACCACCAGGGCGAACAGGCCGAGGGTGAGCAGGTAGAACACACAGCCGACCACCCTGATCACCGGCTTGAGCACGGCGTTGATCACACCGAAGATGAGCGCCACCACGATCAGTGTGAGCACGGTGTTGCCACCGGAGCGGCCGTGCACGTCCACCCCGGGCACGATCAGCGTGGTCACCCACAACGCGACCGCGGTGATCGCCAGTCGGATGAGGAAGCCCACGGCACCATCCTGGCACCGGCTCCTGCCGTCCCGGGGTGATTCGGCCGACTCGGCTTGCCGGCGCGGAGCGGACGCAGCCCGTACGGTGGTGGGAGCCGTGCCCCGAGACCCCGGGAGGGACGATGGGTCAGCCCGACGAGGACTTCACCCCCGGCGACCACCTCGCCGCGGACGAACGCGATCCGGAGGCGGAGCCGGCCGACGCGGTCGAACAGGCCACCTCGGTCGACCCCGCCGACGTCGACGGCGAGCCACACCGCGGCATGGAGGTCGACGACTGGGACGCCATGGAGCAGGCCCGGGTGGTCACCGCGGACGAGGACGACTACCGCTGATCCCGCTGCGAGCACGGACTGCCCGTTACGGCAGAGGTGCCACGCCGTTCGGATAGTTGGATGCGCATCGATAGGACGGGGCGTGCGCAGGACGCCGGTTCTCCCTAGGTTGTACGAGCGTCGTCAACTCTCCGGGAGGACCCTCGTGCTCAAGCACTCGATCCGCTGGCTGGTCGGGCTGGGTGCCGTGAGCGCCCTGGTCGCCGCGTCCGCCACACCCGCCGTCGCCGCGGCCACGATCGAGCCGTACTTCCAGGACGCCACGCTGGCCGTCGGCTCGGAGAAGATGTCCGGCCTGCTCCTGTACGCCAACGAGCCGACGACCCTCGAAGGCGTCTCCGTGCGGTACGACTACCGCTCTCTCACCGGCAAGATCAGCATCACGCCGGCCGACCAGCAGACGTGCACGACTCCGGAACCGGGCGTTCTCGTCTGTCCGGAGCAGTTCGCTGTCGTCCTCAACGAGCTACCGCCGCTCGGCAGCGGGATCTACCGGAACGGCACCAAGCGGGTGAACCTGGCCGCTACCGAGGACGCGCAGCTCGGCGACTCTGGCGACCTCGTGGTCAGCTTCGAGGCGGCTGGCGGGCGGCGAGGCAGCTACACCTCGCGGGTCCGCATCGGCGAGGGCGTGGACCTGGCTGGCGGACCCTTCACCACCGCCACCTCCAAACCGGGCGGAAAGGTGACGGTCCCGCTGGCCGTGTCCAACGTCGGCGACAAGACCGTCACGGGCTTCGTCGCGGTCTTCGATCTTCCGTACGCGATCCGGACCAAGGATCGGTTCAGCAACTGCCGCTACTCCGACGACCACCTAGTCTCCTGCCAGTTCGACCAGGAGATCCCGCCGGGCGAGGGGCTCGCCACCACGTTGAACCTCGAACTCGCCAGGGACACCTACGCCCCGACCAACCAGTCCGGCTATGCCCAGTTCATGACCATCGCCGACTTCGAGGACCTGACCCGGGTACGGGAAGCCGTCGGTGCCCGAACTGCCGCGCCGGGCACCGGCCCGAAGCTGACCCTGACCGATGCGCCCAACCGGACGCGGCAGGCCGACCAGACCGACGTCGGCCCGGGCTACGACTACACGGGCTGGATCATCAAGGTCACCGGCAGGAACGGCACCGACCTCGCGGCGATCGGCACCACCCTCAAGGGCGGGGTCGGCACGGTCGTGACGGCAACCGTCGGTTTCCGGAACAACGGCCCGGCGACGCTCGACAACGTGAGCGAGGAATGGGAGGCCGCCACCCACACGCTCGTCGAGCTGCCGCCCGGCACCACGGCCGTCGAGGTTCCCCTCGGCTGTCAACTGCGACCGGGCACCCGGACGTACCAGTGCGCCTCGGACATGCTGTTGGTCGCGGGCAAGACCTACACCGTGGACTTCCGGCTGCGTATCGACAAGATCGCCCCCAACGCCAAGGGCACGGTGTGGGTCAACGCGCCGTGTGAGTGTCCCGCCGGCGGCGGCTTCACCGGCGACATCAAGCCGGCCAACGACCGGGCCACGATCCTGGTCAACCCGGGCCAAGGTGGTGGCAGCGGTGACGGTGACGGAGGCAGCGGTGGCGGTGGTTCGCTGCCCATCACCGGCACCCCCACGAGCCTGCTCGCAGGCCTCGGTGGCCTGCTGCTCGCCGCCGGTCTGGGCGCGTACCTGCTAGCCCGACGTCGCAGCAGCCACTTCGTCGCCTGACCTGCCCCGCCTGACCGGCGCCCCACCGTCGTTCGTCCCCTTGGCGGTGGGGTGCCGTCGCAGTTCACGGAGTTACCGGGCCCGGTCGACCAAGGTCGGGTGACGGGCGGCCCACTCGCCGAGGCGGTCCTCCCGCAGCGCCTTCAGGAACTCCGGCACGAACGTCGGGTCGGCACGCAGGGAGCGATCCCTCGCGGTCGGCAGGGCGACCGGCAGTCCGATCCCGACCGGCTCGACCGACCGCAGCGTGGGCACGAGCCGCAGCAGGTCCAGGATGGCCGCCCGGTCGGGTGACACCACGAGGTCGGGGGCGACGGTGGCCAGCAGCCTGGCGAGGCGTACCGGATCGGTCAGTACGCCCTGGTCGGTGGCCTGGCGGACGAGACCGGCGGCGAACAGACGAGCGTTACGGTCCCGGTCCTGGCTGCCTGCGGGCAGACCGTAGCGCTGCCGGAGCAGGTCGATCGACGCGGCGCCGTCGAGGCGTTGGCACCCGGCCGGGAAGACCCGCCGAGTGTGTACGGAACGCACCCGGTCGCTCAGGCAGACCGGCACACCGCCGACGGCGTCGGTCAGCGCGCTCACGGCGCGGTACGTCAGCACCACGCCGGCATCCACCCGTACCCCGGTCAGCTCGGCCACCGTACGCCGGGTCAGCTCGTACCCCTTGGTCATCTCGGGCCGGGTCGACCCGACGCCGGCCGGGAAAGCGGCGCTCAGCTTGTCGGTGCCGTGGCCCGGGATCGACACGCCCAGGTCGCGGGGCAGTGACACCAGGTAGGGGCGACTGCGGTCGGCCGGGATGTGCACCAACAGCACCGCGTCGGACCGCGTCGCCGCCGGCCCGTCGCCGTCGAGGCCGAGCAGCAGGATGTTCAGAGCGCCGGTTGGCGCCGGTCGAGCGGACTCACCGAGCAGTTCGGCAGCCGGCGGCGGACCCCCGCGCTCGGGAGTCAGCAGCGGCACCCCGATCCCCAGCACCCCGAGCAGGGCCAACGCGACACCACCGGCCTGCCAGCGGCGACGCCGACGGCGACGGCGGATGGTCAGGCGGTCGATCGCCGCGCGCAGCGGGCCGGTCGGCGGGGTCAGCGGCTCGTGCCGGGCGAAGGCGGCACGCAGGTCATCCTCGATCATGAGGGAACCTCCACGTACTCGGCCCGGAGCGTCGCGAGGGCCCGGGAGATGGACGAACGGACGGTCCCGACGGCACAGCCGAGGATGTCGGCGATCTCGGCGTCGGGCAGATCCTCGTAGTAGCGCAGCACGAGGGTGGCGCGCTGCCGGCGCGGCAGCCGGGACAGCCAGGTCCAGATCTGGTCCCGGTCCACGGCGGACTGGGCGTGGTCGGCGGCCGCCGGCAGGGACTCGTCGGGCTCCCCGCGCAGCAGCACCCGACGCATCCACGAGCCGCGCTTCCAGTCGACGTACTGGTTGGTGAGCATGCGGCGCACGTACCGCTCGGGCGAGTCCGCGCGGGCGACCCGCCGCCAGTTCAGCTGGACCCGGACCATCGTCTCCTGCACCAGATCCTGCGCCTGGTGCGGATCACCGGTGAGCATCACCGCGTACCGCAGCAGCGGGGCAAGCCGCGTGTCCGCGAACTCCTCGTACGTCACTGCACCTCCCGGGGTCTGCTTCAGATGACGGGAGCGGACGCGCCGAACATTGCGGTGGCGGTGATCAGCCTTTCGGTTCGTCCTGCTCACCAGGCGGTGATCGGGGGCGACGCCGAACCTTAGCGGTTCCTTAAGATCCACGGGCTGCACCTGAATCCCCCAACTGGAGGAATCCCCCCTCATGCTCACGCACTCCACCCGGCGCTGGCTCGCCGGACTGGGCGTCGCAGGCGCGTTCGTCGCCGCCTCCGCCAGCCCGGCCCTCGCCGACGAGGCCCGTTTCGATATCGCCACGCATGACGTGCTCGTGGCACCGGGTCAGTCCACGTCCGGCTATCTCTACGCCCGGCCGACCGATGACGAGTCCGAGCTGACGTTCGGGCAGACCTCGGTGGACGTCGACCTCTCCGCGGTCGCGGACTTCGCCATCGTGGAGCCGATGTGGGGCTGGACCTGCGACGTCTCGCCGACGAAGCTGCACTGCGAGAGCGAGACGGAGGACGGCCTGCCGCCGTGGTTCGACTACACGGTCACGGGTAAGCAGGACGCGAAGCCGGGGCAGCAGGGCTCCCTGGCCGTCAGCATCACCTCTGGCGGCAAGACCGCCAAGGCGACGGCAGGCGTCACCATCGCCGAGGGCGTCGACCTGGCGGGCGACCTGACCGCCGAGGCCAGCGGCGCCCCGGGCAGCACTGCGGAACTGCCGGGCGTCGTCCGTAACACCGGCGAGACCGCCATCGACGGTGCCGTTCTCGTGTTGCAGGCCCAGGAGCTCGCCGCCTACGGCGGCGACCACTCGAACTGCAGGTCCGACGAGTGGGGCATGGTCGCCTTCTGCGCGTTCGACACGAAGATCGAGCCGGGCAAGTCGTACAAGCTCTCGAACGGCATGCCGATCAAGGTGAGCGCGAAGGCACGCACCCGTGCGACCTTCTCAGTGGCGCTGTCCTGGTGGACCACTGACGACTGGGACCTGGCGTCCAAGGACTCGCCCATGGAGGACTTCAAGCCCGGCAAGGGTGACAAGCTCCGCCTGGTCGAGCAGTCGATGCAGGCAGCACGGGTGCCGCAGACGGACGTCGACGTGTCGAACGACGTCACCATCGGGAGTGTTCGGGTAACCGGCAACACTTCGGCTGACCTCGCGGCCAAGGGCGCGACCGCAAGTGGCAAGAAGGGCGACGTGGTCACCGTCGCGCCCAGCTTCACCAACCTGGGGCCGGCGGTGCTGGAGTACATCGGCCAGGGCACGCCGGACCTCGGGATGGAGGACCTGCCGGTTCGGGTGACCGTTCCGGCCGGCACCACCGCGGTAGAGGTCGACCCCAACTGCGTGCCGTTCAAGCCGGGCACCGCGTGGGACCCGTGGGACGCGGCCTGGGGTGAGCCGGGCGCGAAGGAGTACGCGTGCCTGAGCCTCGAGACCTGGCCGGACGACGTGACCACGTACGACTTCCAACTTCGGATCGACATGGTCACCGCGAACGCCTCGGGTGCTATCACCACCGTGCTCGCCGGTGACCCGAACAAGGGCAACAACACCGCGACGATCGTGATCAACCCGGCCTCGGCAGGGGGCGGCAATGGTGGCGGCGAGGGTGACGGTGGCTCGCTGCCGATCACCGGTCAGTCGACCGGCCTGCTCGCCGGCCTGGGCGCGCTGCTGCTCGCCGCGGGCGTCGGCGGCTACCTGGTGGCCAAGCGCCGCCGGACCCGCTTCGTCGCCTGATCCATCCCGGCACTACCGGTGCCCCGTCGACCATGCTGGTCGGCGGGGCACCGTCGTATCCGGCGACCGGGTGGTGAGGACCGGTCCGGCGCGGCCCGGGCACCGGGCTTCGGTACCCTTTGTGGCCGTGGACACAGCTGAGAAGACCCGCGCTCTCACGGAGAGCGTCGCCCTGAACCCGCTCGATCCCAAGGACCTGTTGCAGACCTTCGGGCTGGTCGGCGTCTGGGTGATCCTCTTCGCCGAGACCGGCCTGCTGGTGGGCTTCTTCTTCCCCGGCGACTCGCTGCTGTTCCTCGCCGGTGTGGCCGCCTCGCCGGTGGCGGACGCCATCTTCGGCGACGGCACCCGGCTCTCGCTGGCCGGTCTGCTGATCGGGGGGCCGATCTGCGCGATCCTCGGCGCGCAGTTGGGGCACTGGCTCGGCGCACGGTACGGCCGACGGATGTTCGAGCGGCCCAACTCGCGGCTCTTCAAGAAGGAGTACGTGGAGAAGGCCGAGTACTACTTCCAGAAGTTCGGCCCGGCCAAGGCCGTGGTGCTGGCGCGTTTCATCCCGATCGTGCGGACGTTCCTCAACCCGGTCGCCGGGGCGCTGGGCATGCCGGCTCGGCAGTTCCTGCTGTGGAACATCGTCGGCGGGGTGCTCTGGGTCGACGGCATCCTGCTGATCGGCTACCTGCTGGCCGACCGGATCTACAAGGCGATCGGCGACAAGATCGACCACTACATCCTGCCGGTGGTCGCACTGATCATCCTGATCTCGGTGCTGCCGATTTTCTTCGAGTTCCTCCGCGACCGGCGGGCGCGCAAGCGGGGCGAGGCGGTCGCGGTCGTCGCCGCGGCCAGCGCCGCGGGCGCCGTCGACGCGGTGCGCGAGAAGTTCGACCACGACGAGAACCCGCACGACCGTCGCGGGCACGAGCGCTGACCTGAGATACGACGACGGCCGGCCCCCTGGTGCGGGGGTCGGCCGTCGGCATGTCGGACCCGGCCTCCGGCGGTGCGGCCGGGGACGAGCAGGTATCAGCTACCGGTGGCGCCACCCCTGGTTCGCCACCGGACACCGCCCCGGGTACGAGACGGTGCGCAGCGCCTTACGTCAGCGGGCCTTCTTGGTGGCCCGCTTACGCGGCGGGGTCAGCAGGTCGGCGATCGTCGCGATCGCGCTCGGGACCAGCCGGTAGTACGCCCAGACACCGCGCTTCTCCCGCTCCAGCAAGCCGGCCTCGGTGAGGATACGCAGGTGGTGACTGACCGTCGGCTGGGAGAGGCCGAGCGGCGCGGTCAGGTCACAGACGCACGCCTCGCCCTCGGGGGCCGACTGGATCAGGCTGAGCAGCCGCAACCGGGCGGGATCCGCAAGGGCCTTGAGGACCCCCGCGAGACGCTCGGCATCGGCACGTTCGATCGGCTCACCGGCAAGCGGCGAGATCTGAGGCATAGTCATTTCGGCCAACGCAGTTCCCACGTATTCCATCCTTCCACCAGCAGCATCGATCCGCCTGCATATCAGCAGATACGAATCGGCAGACTTTTACGCCACAAGGCCGAGGTCAGCCAACGTATAGGCCGCCCGGTACGGCAATCCGGCGGCTCGCACCGCGTCGCCGGCGCCTCGATCAACAATAACCGCCACGCCCACGACTTCGGCTCCGGCCTCGCGAAGAGCCTCCACGGCGGTCAACACACTTCCGCCCGTTGTGGACGTGTCCTCCACCGCCAACACCCGGCGGCCGGCCACCTCCGGTCCCTCGATCCGTCGCTGCAGACCGTGGGCCTTGCCCGCCTTTCGCACCACAAAGGCGTCCAGGGCACGGCCGGTTCCAGCGGCGGCGTGCAGCATCGAGAGCGCGACAGGGTCCGCGCCCAGGGTGAGGCCACCGACCGCGTCGTACTCCCAGTCGGCGGTGAGGTCGAGCAGCGCCTTACCGACCAACGGAGCGGCCTGGTGATGGAGCGTGACGCGTCGCAGATCGACGTACCAGTCGGCCTCACGCCCCGATGACAACGTGACCCGTCCGTGGACCACAGCCAGGTCGGTAATGAATTTGCGCAGGTCGTCGTGGTCCCCCATGGCGATAGAGGTTACTGCGCAACTCTGAACGCCGTGTGGACGGGCCTGCCGAATCGGGGCGGTGAGACACCGATGAATGGCGATGTCCGACTACGCTCAGCGACCGGTTCGGTCGCGGTGCGCCAACGACCGACGGCGGCGTCTCCGGCGCGACGACGCGCCGGGGGCTCAGCGTTCCTCGCGACCGATCCGGCCGCGGGTGTCGCGCGAGACCACCTCCAGCAGCCGGCGCGGCGCGTGCCGCAGACCGGCGACGACCACCTTGTACTTCCACGCCGGAACACTCACCAACTTGCCTTTGCGCAGGTCACGAAGGGCCTCTCCGACGACGTCCTCGGCTCGCAGCCACATCCAGTTCGGCGTCTTGGACATGTTGATGCCGGCCCGCTCGTGGAATTCGGTACGGGTGTAGCCGGGGCACAGAGCCATCACCCGGACGCCGAAAGGGCGTGCCGACTGGCCCACGGACTCACTGAAATTGGTGACCCACGCCTTGCTGGCCGAGTAGGTCGACCCGGGCATCACCGCGCCGAAACCAGCAACCGAAGAGACATTTATCACTGCCCCGTCGCGCCGTTCGGTCATCGGACGTAACGCCGCCAGTGTCAATCGCATGACGGCGTGCACATTGAGGCGGAGCAGCCGCGCCTCGTCCTCCACTGTGGAGCGCAGGAACGGCTTGTTCAGGCTGATGCCGGCGTTATTGACCAGGAGCTGAACGGGAGTGTCGGACGCCAGCCGCTGTTCGACGGTGGCACAGCCGTCATCGGTGGACAGGTCCGCCGGCAGCGTCTCGACGTCGTGCCCGTGTCGGGCGCCCAACTCCGTGGCCATCGCGGCCAGTCGATCCGCGTCCCGGGCGACCAGCACCAGGTGCCAACCGTCGGCCGCCAGGCGCCGGGCGAACGCCGCACCGATGCCGGAGGTGGCACCGGTGATCAACGCCCGTCGCTCGGCGGTCGTGGATTCGAGCGTCACGGGCGGTCCTCACCTGGGCGGGTACGGGGGCATGGCCGGCGCCTGCGGGGGTTGGTGCGACGCGGGCGGGAACGCGGACGGCGCGGTCGGTGCCGTGCGGCGGTGTCGACCGAACCAGGCGTTCGCCGCCGGCAGGGCCAGCAGCGCGGCTACCACAAGGTAACCGAGGGCCTGCCCGACCGAAAGCCCGGCATTGAGCGGAATCCACCAGGACGGGTACGCGTCCGAGAGCAGACCCAACAGCTCGGCGGTGGCCCGCTCGTCCGCCCCCAGCCGCAGCGGCGCGGCGCGTTCGCCGACGAGCACCGCCACGCTGCAACAGCCCGCGAGCAGGCCGAGCCCGCAGACCGCCCAGATGGCCACCCGTACGCCCCGTCGACCCGTCAACAGTCCGAGGGCCAGGCCGGCGAGCACGAGCGCGGACAGCGCGGCCACCACCGCGGTCAGTGCCGCCGACGCGCGCAGCAGGGTCACCACGTCGTCGATCTGCTGCGGGCTGGCCGAGGTGTTCCGCGCCGCGGCGCGGAACTCGTCCACCGTCCGGCCCAGCACCGCCAGGTCGACGGCGGTGTACGCGAGCGCGCCGACCGCCATCAGCAGCAGCACGGCCGTGGCCACCGGGACCACGGCGGGCCGGCGGGGCGGTGCCGGTTCGGGGTACGACACGACAGATCCCTCCGGTAGGCGTCGGGTTGCAACCTACTCGGAGGGATCGTCGGCGTCGTGCCTATCAGTGGATCAACTCGTCGACGGCGGGGTCGTGCCGGGGCGGTCCGTGGGCGGCGTGTCGTCCGGGCGGTCCGAGCTGGACGGGTTGGCCCGCGGGGTGGTCGGCTGCTCCGGCTCGGACGCCGGGCCGGGCGTCGACGGGTAGGCCGGCTCCCCGCTGGACGGCTGACCGGATGCCTGCGGGTAGCCGGGCTGACCGGGCGCCTGCGGGTAGCCGGGCTGACCGGATGCCTGCGGGTAGGCCGGGTAGCTGGCGCCCGGGGTCGGCGGCTCCCACGCGGCGGCGGGCTTGCGGAAGAACTCGTTCGACTTGGGCAGTGCCAGCAGGATGAGCGCCGCCAGCAGCGCGAGCAGGCTGATCACGCCGAGCAGGAGGCTGACCGGGGTGACCCAGCCGGGCAGCGCCTCGTCGAGGCGACGCCGGATCTCCTCGGCGCTCGGCATGTCGCCGCCGGTGTTCCCACCGGTGTTGAAGCCGCCGGCCGCACCGCTGAGCAGGCTGCCACCCGTGCAGCAGACCATGATGCCGCCGACGATCCAGGTGGTGATCCGGGCACCGTTCTTGCCCTGGTTGTTGAACATGGCCAGCACGCCCAGCACGACCGCCAGCAGGAGCACGAGGATGGCGCTGCCGAGGCCGAAGGCGTAGAAGAAGTTCGCCACCTGATCGGCACCGTCGGCGGTGCTGCCCGCGTACGCGTCGCGGAGCACGTCCCGGGTCTTGCCGATGGTGGAGAGGGTGATGATGAGACTGATCACCTGGCACGCCAGGAAGAGGTAGAGCAGGTAGCTGGAAATCGTCACGGTGGAGGGCCGTTGGCGGGCCGGCGTGCTCGGGGAGTCGACCACGATTCTCCTTTCCTAGATCGGGCCCACACCGTATCGGCAACCGGCCACTCCGGCATGCCGTGACGAAAGCGGCGCGCCCGGCGAGGTCGCTCAGCGCGCGTCGTCGACGGGTCGGATCGCCAGGTCGGCCGGATCGAGCAGGTCACCGCGCGCGACCCGCCAGCCCTCTTCGCCGTACGCCTCGAAGGAGAGCCGGGCACGCCCGCCCGACTCGTAGTCGTGGTAGCGCATCGTCCCCGCCGCCGGCAGGCCGGTCTCCCCGGTGGAGGTGTAGCGCGCCTGCCCGGTCTCGGCCCAGGTGTATCGCCGCCCGCCGAGGTCGATCTCGGGGGCGCCGGGGGTGACTGTCGCGCCGGGCTCGGCGGTCCAGAGCACCAGCTCCAGCTCGGGACCACCGTCACCCTCGACAGAGAGCCGGTGCGGCGTGCCGGAGGCGTCGTCGAGGAGGTGCTGCACCCAGGTCCAGCCCCCCTCGACAAGTCGGATCGTGCCGCTGACGACGTACTCCCGCTGGCGGATCCGCACGCGATCACCCGGGGCCAGCCGGCGGGTCGGCGGGAGGCCGGTGGGCCGGGCCGCGGCCCGCCGCCGGGCGCGCACGACGACCACGAGCACGACCGTCATGAGTACGACAACGGCCCCCACCAGGGACGCCAGCGACCCGTCCACCCGACCACCTCCCCAGGTACGTCGGCGCAGACGGTAACAACCTGGCGCACCGAAATGAGTCGCGTCGTGACCGAAAGCTCAGCCCCCCACGTCGGACCGCCGAACGCGTGGGGGTGCGCGGCGATCGTCAGGCCGCCGCGAGTCGCTGCGTGGCGTAGTCGCCGAGGGTGGAGCGGCCCATGACGCAGCCGACGAAGGTGGTGAACTCGGTGGGATCGTCGCGCAGCGACGTCCAGGTCGCCTGGGCGGCCGCCGGCTCGACTCGTTCCAGCAGCGTCGCCGCGTACGCGCGGCCGGCGGGCGAGCCCTCCGCCACGAGGTGGTCGAGTTGCCGACGTACCTCCTCGGGGTGCTCGTCGAGTGCTGCCTCGACGCGGTGGTACGCCTCGGTCACCGGCAGAACCTCACCGGCGAACCCGACACCGCCGAAGGCCAGCGTGTCGGCGGTCATCAACTCGTCGACCGCAGACCGAAGGTCCCGCTCCCACCTACTCATCCCGAACATGCCCCACTCCTTTCCCCGCCGGCCCGCCTCTCACCCTGTTGATCAAGAGGTTTGCGTCATGGGAAGACGTCCCGATGACGCAAACCTCTTGATCACGGGGCTCAGGCGGGGGTGACCGTCAGGGCGCCTCCGGCAGGGCTCAGATCGACCTTGACCGTGTTGCCGTCCCTGATCGTTCCGCTCAGCAGGGCCTTGGCCAACTGGTCGCCGATGGCGGTCTGCACCAGTCGGCGCAGCGGGCGGGCACCGTAGATCGGGTCGTAGCCGTGCTCGGCCAGCCAGCCCCGCGCCGCCTCGGTGATCTCCAGGCCGAGTCGCCGGTCGGCGAGACGGCGTCGCATCCGGTCGAGCTGGATGTCCACGATGGAGCGCAGATCATCCCCGCGCAACGCCGCGAACACCACGATGTCGTCGAGCCGGTTGAGGAACTCGGGCTTGAAGTGCGACCGGACCACGGCGAGGACGCCCTCGCGGCGCTGCTCCTCGGCCAGCGTCAGGTCGCTGATCACCGACGACCCGAGGTTGGAGGTGAGGATCAGGATGGCGTTGCGGAAGTCGACCGTCCGGCCCTGGCCATCGGTGAGCCGACCGTCGTCCAGCACCTGGAGCAGCACGTCGAAGACGTCCGGGTGCGCCTTCTCCACCTCGTCCAACAGGATCACCGAGTACGGCCGGCGGCGGACGGCCTCGGTGAGCTGGCCACCCTCCTCGTAGCCGACGTAGCCGGGCGGGGCGCCGACGAGGCGGGCGACGGTGTGCTTCTCGCCGTACTCGCTCATGTCGATGCGGACCATGGCCCGCTCGTCGTCGAAGAGGAACCCGGCGAGCGCCTTGGCCAGCTCGGTCTTGCCGACACCGGTCGGGCCGAGGAAGAGGAAGCTACCGGTCGGGCGGTCCGGGTCGGCGACACCGGCCCGGGCCCGGCGTACGGCGTCGGAGACCGCGCCGACGGCCTCGGCCTGGCCGACCACCCGGCTGCCGAGCGACTCCTCCATCCGCAGCAGCTTTGCCGTCTCGCCCTCCAGCAGGCGGCCCGCCGGGATGCCCGTCCAGGAGGCGACGACCGCGGCGATGTCGTCCGAGCCGACCTCCTCCTTGAGCATCGCACCGTCGGCCTGGAGCCGGGCCAGCTCCTCCTCGGCCTGCGTCAGCTCGACCTTCAGGGCCGGGATCCGCCCGTAGCGCAGCTCGGCGGCGCGCTCCAACTCGCCGTCGCGCTCGGCCCGCTCGGCCTCGCCACCCAGGCGCTCCAACTCCTCTTTGGCGGTGGAGAGCTTGGTGATGTGGCTCTTCTCGGTCTGCCAGCGCTCGGAGAGCACGGTGAGCTGCTCGCGCTTGTCGGCCAGCTCCTGGCGCAGCCGCGCCAACCGCTCGGCGGAGGCGGCGTCGGGCTCCTTGGCCAGCGCCATCTCCTCGATCTCCAGCCGGCGCACGGCCCGCTCGATCTCGTCCACCTCGACCGGACGGGAGTCGATCTCCATTCGGAGCCGGGACGCGGACTCGTCGACCAGGTCGATCGCCTTGTCCGGCAGGAACCGGTCGGTGATGTACCGGTCGGAGAGCGTGGCGGCGGCGACCAGCGCGGCGTCGGTGATCCGTACGCCGTGGTGCACCTCGTAGCGTTCCTTGAGCCCGCGCAGGATGCCGATCGTGTCCTCGATCGTCGGCTCGCCGACCAGCACCGGTTGGAAGCGGCGCTCCAACGCCGGGTCCTTCTCGATGTGCTCGCGGTACTCGTCCAGAGTGGTGGCGCCGACCATCCGCAGCTCACCACGGGCCAGCATCGGCTTGAGCATGTTGCCGGCGTCCATCGAGCCCTCGCCCTTGCCGGCGCCGACGACGGTGTGCAGCTCGTCGAGGAACGTGATGACCTGCCCGTTGGAGTTCTTGATCTCCTCCAGGACGGACTTCAGCCGCTCCTCGAACTGGCCCCGGTACTGCGCGCCGGCGACCATCGCGCCGAGATCCAGCGAGACCAGCTTCTTGTCGCGCAGCGACTCGGGCACGTCACCGGCCACGATCCGCTGGGCGAGACCCTCGACGATGGCCGTCTTGCCGACGCCGGGCTCGCCGATCAGCACGGGGTTGTTCTTCGTACGCCGGGAGAGCACCTGGATGACCCGGCGGATCTCGGAGTCCCGGCCGATGACCGGGTCGATCTTGCCGTCGCGGGCGCTCGCGGTGAGGTCGACGCCGTACTTGCTGAGCGCCTGGTAGGTCTGCTCGGGGTCGGCGGTGGTGACCCGCCGGTCCCCGCCCCGGACGGTCGGGAAGGCCGCGATCAGCGCCTCCTCGGTGGCACCGGCCGACTTGAGCGCCGCCGACACGGCACCGCCCACGCGGGAAAGGCCGGCGAGCAGGTGCTCGGTGGAGGTGTACTCGTCACCCAGCGGGCGGGCGATCTGCTCGGCGGCCCCGATGGCGTTGACGAACTCGCGGGCCAGGGTGGGCTCGGCGATGCTGGAGCCCCGCGCGGCCGGCAGGGCGTCGACCGCACGCTCGGTGGCCCGGCGCAGCTCGGCGGGGTCGGCCCCGACGGCGCGCAGCAGACCGGCGGCGGTCGAGCCTTCGGTGTCGAGCAGGGACAGCAGCAGGTGCCAGGGCTCCACGGTCGCGTGGCCACGCTGGTTGGCCAGGGAGACGGCACCGGTGATGGTCTCGCGGGTCTTGGTGGTGAGTTTCTCGGTGTTCATGGGCTCCCCCGGATCGGCGTTGTCCACTGTCTTGGACACAACCAGAGTTGAGCGTATTCCACTCAACCTTAGCGCGTGACGCCCGTCACTCGCGGCGTCGCCACCGCCAGTCGAACTCCCCGGCAGCCGGCGCCGGGCCGGGCAGCTCGCCCGCCTCCGACACCGTCGACAGACCGCCCAGCAACACCGCGAGCTGCCGGCGGCGCAGCTCGCGCGTCCGCTCCCCATCGGGTACGCGAACGGCCGCGCACCCCTCCAACACCAGCCCCAGATCCTGTACGACCACGTCGGCGCGCAGCCGCCCACTGGCGTGCGCCCGATCGACGAGCGCCGAGGCCAGCTCGCCCGCGCGCACCGCGTCCCGACCCATCTCCTCGGTCGGCGTGAAGGTGCCGGCCAGGTGGACCGTGAGCGAGTGCACGTCGGCGTCGACCACCCGGGCCAGGAAACCGGCGAACGCGGCCCAGTCGTCCGGCTCGGCGAGCGCCTCCTCGGCCACCGCGATGTAGCGGCGCAGCCCGTCGTGGCAGAGCTGGCGCAGCAGGGCCTCCTTGCCCGCGTACCGCCGGTAGAGCGCGCTGATCCCGACGCCGGCGCGGTCCGCGACGGCGGCGATCGGTGCCTTCGGGTCGTCCAGGAAGACGGCGCGGGCGGCTTCGAGGATCACCTCGTCGTTACGGGCGGCCTGGGCGCGGCGGCCGGCCAAGGGCTTCGTCGACATGACTCGAGGCTACCACTGGAACGGATCGTTCCGGTCTGCTACCGTGATTGCAGAACGAAGCATTCCGTTCCGAAGGAGCCTGAGATGACCGGCACCGCGATCCGCCCGTTCCGCGCCGAGATCCCGCAGACCGCCCTCGACGACCTGGCCGCCCGCCTGGACCGCACGATCTGGCCCGCCGAGCTGCCCGGCGTCGGCGACGCGTACGGGATGAGCGGCGACCGGGTCCGCGCGCTCGCCGACCGCTGGCGCGACGGATTCGACTGGCGAACCGTCGAGGCTCAGCTCAACGCCCACCCGCAGTTCGTGACCGAGATCGACGGCGAGCAGATCCACTTCCTGCACGTCCGGTCGTCCCGGCCGGACGCCACCGCCCTGGTGCTCACCCACGGCTGGCCGGGCTCGGTGCTCGAATACCTGGACGTCATCGGCCCGCTCACCGAGCCGAGCGACCCGGCCGCGCCGGCCTTCCACGTGGTCATCCCGTCGCTGCCGGGCTTCGGGTTCTCCGGCCCCACCCGCAGCGCCGGCTGGAACCGGCACCGCACGGCCCGCGCCTGGGCCGAGCTGATGAACCGCCTGGGGTACGACAGCTACGGCGCGGTCGGAAACGACGCCGGCTCGATGATCTCGCCCGAGCTGGGCCGGATCGACCGCGAGCACGTGCTCGGCGTGCACGTCACCCAGCTCTTCTCGTTCCCCTCCGGCGACCCGGCCGAGTTCGCGGACCTGTCCGAGGCGGACCAGGCGGCGCTGGGGCACCTCCAGTGGTTCTACGAGAACAAGTTCTCCTTCAACCAGGTGCACAGCCAGCAGCCGCAGACCCTGGCGTACGCGCTGGCCGACTCGCCCGTCGGGCTGCTGGCCTGGAACGCGCAGCTCTTCGACGAGAGCCTGGACGCCGATTTCGTCCTGGCCAACGTGTCCCTCTACTGGTTGACCGGCACAGCCGCCTCGGCGATCCGTTTCTACTGGGAGGACGCGCACGCCGACGAGCAGCCGGCCGAGCCGACCACGGCGCCCACCGCGGTGGCCATGTTCCCCGGTGACTTCCAGTCCATCCGCCGCTTCGCCGATCGGGACCACGCGAACATCGTCCGCTGGACGGCCTACGGGACCGATGTCGAGGGACGCGGTGACGTCGGCGGCCACTACGCCGCCCACCAGGTGACCGACGTCCTGGTCGGCGACATCCGCGAGTTCTTCGCCAGCCTTTGATCGACTCGGTTTCCCGGAAGTTGGGGTGTCCTGGAGGTCCGGACACCCCGACTTGCGTGACGTCGAGTCGATCAGGCTCGACGTCAGGCGTTGTCGAGGGTGATCTTCGTCCAGCGACGCTCGGCCACCCAGCCGACGCCGAGCAGGATCCCACCGTCCCCGCCGATGGCCACGATCGTGCCGTCGGTCAGCACGGACAGGCTGCGGTCGGGGCCGATCGGCCAGGGCAACTCGGTGTAGCGGCCGTCGCCCCCGACAGCCCCTGCGCCCGCCGGGCCGGTCACCGCGAGCAGCCCGCCGCCGATCGGTGCGACGGATTGGATTTGTGGCGGAGCGCCGTCGACACGGATCGGGTCCCACCCTCGGCGCAGTCGCCAGAGCGCCGGGAAGGATCTGCGGTCCGGCCGCTCCCCGACCAGCCAGGCCGTCCCGTCCCGCTCGACCTCGGCGTGCAGGGCACCGATGCGCCCGTCGGGTGCCGGCACCGGGGTCTGCTGCCAGCTCCGCCCCCGGTCGAATGACACAGCCGCGTACAGCTTCCCGTCCTTCTCCCCGGTCGCGACCACCAGCGGGCCGTCACCCGCGTCGACCGCGTTCAATCCGGGTACGCGGGGCTGCGCGGCCAGCGGGCGCAGCCGTTGGCCGTCCCACTCGCCGATCTGATCACCGGCCTCGATCACCTGAAATCGACTTCGGGCACCGACCCACTGCGGCGGCGGCCCGTTCAGCGCGTACGTGAACGAGGTGCCGCCGTCGGTCGAGGTCCACCAGCCGTGCGGCTCACTCCACAGCGTCAGAACCCCCGGCGCGGCGTAGAGCTGGTGGTTCTCCGCCGCCGGGTGGGGATGTCGCAACTCCCGCCAGGACCGTCCGCCGTCAAGGGTGGTGAACAGTCGCGCCGGGCAGTCGTCGCCGGGCGGCGGCTCGCCGCAGTTGGCGAAGAGGGCGTAGCCGTGCTCGGCGTCGACGAACTCGACGTACGGCGGGTCGTACCGCTGGGGAACGGCGACCCGGACGCGGCGCTCCTGCGCGACGGTGGCCGTTGGAGACGGCGCGGTGGCGGTTGCCCCGGACGACGCGGTCGGCGGCTTACGGCGGACATCGCCGATCGAACACCCAGCCAACAGAGGTACGAGCAGCAGCACCGCTGCCCGCCCAGACATCCATCCGATCATCGGCGTCTCCGAAGCGGTAGCCTTGCCCGGGTGCGAGTACGCGTGGAACAGACTGCCTTACCGGGCATCGGAGTGCGTCACGATCTGGTGACCGAATCCGGCCGGCGGCTCGGCGTGGTTTCCCACCGCAACGGCCGGCGCGATCTTGTCCTCTACGACCCCGACGATCCCGACGCCTGCCAGGCGGACATTCCGCTGACGGACGACGAGGCGGAGGCGCTGGCCGACATCCTCGGCGCGTCGCTCATGCTCGGTCAGCTCTCCGGGCTGCGCGAGCAGGCCGCCGGGCTGCTCACCGAGCAGATCGCCATCCCGGCGGGGTCGCGGTACGTCAACCGTCCGCTCGCGGACACCAAGGCGCGTACCCGCACCAGCGCCTCCATCGTGGCGGTGCTGCGTGACGGCGAGGTCATCGTCTCGCCGCTCCCCTCGTTCCGCTTCGCCGCCGGTGACGTGGTGGTCGTCGTCGGGACCCGCAGAGGTCTCGACGGTGTGTCCGCCATCCTCGCCGACAGTGACCCGGACGGCTGAGGCGGATGCACGATTTCACCACGCTGCTCATCGAAGTCGGTGCGCTCCTGCTGCTGCTCGGGCTCCTGAGCCGGCTCAGTCGTCGCTTCGGCCTCTCTCCCATCCCCCTCTACCTGCTCGCCGGGCTCGCGTTCGGGCACGGCGGGCTGTTGCCGCTGGACGCCAGCGAGGAGTTCTTCGCGGTCGGCGCCGAGATCGGCGTGATCCTCCTGCTGGTGATGCTCGGCCTGGAGTACTCGGCCAACGAGCTCGTCGGCAACCTGCGCTCGGCGGCACCCGCCGGTCTGATCGACGGAGTGCTCAACGCGCTGCCCGGCGCGGGGTTCGCTCTGCTGCTTGGCTGGGACTGGGTGGCCGCCCTCGTACTCGGCGGCATCACCTGGGTCTCCTCGTCCGGTGTGATCGCCAAGGTCCTCGCCGACCTGGGTCGGCTCGGTAACCGCGAGACTCCCGTGATCCTCTCGGTGCTCGTCATCGAGGACCTGGCGATGGCGCTCTACCTGCCGCTGGTCACCGCCGTACTGGCCGGCACCGGCCTGCTCGGCGGCGGGATCGCGCTCACCGTCGCGGTGGGCACGGTGCTGATCGTGCTGGTGGTCGCCATCCGGTACGGCCATCTGATCTCGTCCGCCCTGTCGGCGAAGGACCCGGAGGCGCTGCTGCTCGGCGTACTCGGCCTGACATTGCTGATCGCGGGCATCGCGGCGTCGCTCCAGGTGTCGGCGGCCGTCGGCGCGTTCCTGGTCGGCATCGCCCTCTCCGGCCCGGTGGCCCACCACGCCACCGAGCTGCTCTCCCCACTGCGGGACCTGTTCGCGGCCGTGTTCTTCGTGTTCTTCGGCCTGACCACCAGCCCGCAGGACATCCCGCCGGTGCTGCTGCCGGCGCTCGCGCTGGCCGTGGTCACCATGGGCACGAAGACGCTCACCGGCTACCTGGCGGCCCGCCGGGTCGGCATCGCCGAACCCGGTCGCTGGCGGGCCGGTCTGGCGCTCGTACCCCGGGGTGAGTTCTCCATCGTCATCGCCGGCCTCGCGGTCGCGGCCGGCAGCGTCGAGCCACGGTTGGCCGCGCTCGCCGCGACGTACGTCCTCATCACCGTGGTGACCGGACCGATCCTGGCCCGGCTGCCCGACTTCCCGTGGTTCAAGCGGTGGTTGCGCAACCGAGCCCTGGCCCAGCGGCAACAACCGGTTCCCGTCCACGACTGACGTCGGCCGCCGCTGGCGTACCTCACGAGGTACGACAGCGGCGCTGGCCAGGGCACCCGAACGGCCGTTCGGGCCGGGCCGGCCAACGGTTGCCGAATTGCGCCTTACGGGTACTACCGCAGTAACCGACGGCGGGTTACCGTTTCGCCCCAGCAGCCAGGGTCCGCAGGCAGCGTTGCCACCCGCGGGCGAGAGCGGAAGGTTGGCCGGTGAGCGTGCAGGAGTCGACGTTCCACGGCTTCGCGAACCCCGTCGATCCGAGCCCGGCGGAGTTGCGAGCTTGGGCGTACCAACCGGATTCGGTGCCGTTGGCGTCCATGCCGCCCGACTGGGACCTCCTGGTCTCGGGTGACCGGCTGGTGTTGACGCTCTTCGAGCTGGCCATGGATCCGACGTGCCCGGCCCGGCGCTTCGCGCTGCACTGCCTCTACATCTACGCCGCCGACGGCATCCGGACGAACTTCCGGGCCCATCCCAAGCGCCGTTTCCGCAAGCTCGTGGAGCAGGCCGAGCGCGACGGCGACGAGCTGATGAGGATCTGGGCGCACAACGGCCGGGTACTGCTGGCCCGGCCGGATCTCTTCGTCTACCGGGACTGGTGCGAGGGCGGCCTGGTCCGCGAGAACCGCCGCCTCGGCTGAGCCCTCGCCCCTTCATTGCGCCGATCTTGCACTTTCTGTGCCGACTACTACGCAAAGCGGGATCTTTCACCGACCGAAAGTGCAAGATCGGCGGGGTAGGAGCGGCGCGGGGTAGGGGCGGCGCGTCCCGGCCCGCACGGCACGACGAACGGGCCGGGACCCCCCGTGGGTCCCGGCCCGTACGTTGGTCGCCGGTCAGTCGCGCTTGCGGTCCGGTTCTGGTCGGGTCGGCTCGCCCTGCTCGGCGAATCGCCCCTCCTTGATCCGGTCGCGGAACGTTCCCTCGGTGACCTTGTCGAACTTCTCGCGGACGGTGTCGGCCAAGCCTTCCAACCGCTCCTCCGTCTGCTGAGCGACCTTCTTCGCCGGCTCCGCCATCGCTCCCCCTCGCCATGCCGGTAGGCCCGAATTAAGCCGTTTGGACCCCTTATCGACAGGTTAACGGAAACGGCCCGGTCCGCGCCGGGAAATCAGAGCGCGGGCCGGGCCGAGGAAGCGGTACGTGGGTCAGCGGTCGGTGTTGCGGCGGGGACGCCAGACCACCAACGCGGTGGACGTGCGGTTGGTCGGCACCAGATCCCGACCCGGAAAGCGCGCCAGCGACTCGAGCTCGGCCACCCGGCGGTAGGCGGCGTCCAACTCCGCCTCCAACCGCGCGACCCGCTGCTGCGCCTGCTCCAGCAGCCGCTCCAAGCCGATGATCCGCTTGACGCCGGCGAGGTTGATCCCGTCGTCCTGACTGAGCCGCTGCACCTCACGCAGCAGCACCACGTCCCGGACGCTGTAGCGACGACCACCGCCAGCCGCCCGGCCAGGCTGCACCAGCCCCAGCCGGTCGTACTGGCGCAGAGTCTGCGGATGCATCCCCGCCATCCGCGCCGCCACCGAGATCATGAGCACCTTGGCCTCGTAGGCAGGGTCACCCGAACCGAGGAACTCGCCCGACATCCCGCTCACCTCCGCGTCCATCCCACCGGACTATCCGACCCGACGCACTCGCGCGTCGAGATGTTCCCGCGCCGCCGGAGGACTCTGCTCGGCGAACGCCTCCAGCGCGGCCCGCGCCTCGTCCGTCAGTCGGGCGGGCACCACCACGTCCAGGGTGACCAGCAGATCGCCGGCCTGCCCGTCGCGGCGGACCACGCCCTTGCCCCGGGCCCGCAGCACGCGCCCGCTGGGCGTGCCCGGCGGCACCCGCAGCGTCACCGCGCCGTCGAGCGTGGGCACCCGCAGGTCCGTGCCGAGCACGGCCTCCGGGAAGGTCACCGGCACCGTCAACGTCAGGTCGTCTCCGGTACGCCCGAACAACTCGTCCGGTCGAACCTTCACGTGCACGAAAAGGTCGCCGGCCGGGCCACCACGCTCGCCCGGCTCACCGCGCCCGGCCAGCCGGATGCGTTGGCCGTCGGCCACCCCGGCCGGGAAGCGC
The DNA here is from genome assembly GCF_040614415.1 of Micromonospora sp. NPDC005979. Classification (NCBI taxonomy): domain Bacteria; kingdom Bacillati; phylum Actinomycetota; class Actinomycetes; order Micromonosporales; family Micromonosporaceae; genus Micromonospora; species Micromonospora sp. NPDC005979. The sequence goes on from NZ_JBEXUR010000002.1 coordinate 250,367, forward strand.
ACGTTCATCGTGCGGGTCTTGGTGACCCCGCCGCTGCCGTGGCACTCCGGGCACTTCTCCTCCACCACGGTCCCGACGCCCTGGCAGTTGCCGCACGGCTCGGAGAAGCTGAAGGACCCCTGGTTGCGGGTCGTCACCCCGGCCCCGTGGCAGACCGGGCAGGTACGCGGTTGGGTGCCGGGCTTGGCGCCGCTGCCGTGACAGGTGTCGCAGACACCGGGAGCGCGCAACGTCAGCGGCAGGGTCACCCCGCGCACCGCGTCGCCGAAGTCGAGCGCCACCTCGGTCTCGACGTCCCGGCCCCGGGCCGGACCACGCGCCGCGGCCTGCCCACCGGCCTGCCCGCCCGAAAAGATCGAGCTGAACAGGTCCTGGAAACCGGCGCCACCACCGAAACGGCGATCGGCGCCGCCCGCTCCGCCGCCGAACAGGTCGGAGACGTCGAACGGCATCCCGCCCGGCTGGCCGCCGGCGCGGGCGTTGCGCCGGAACGCGCCCGAACCGAACAGCGACCGCATCTCGTCGTACTCCCGGCGACGGCCGGCGTCCGACAGCACGTTGTACGCCTCGGAGACGGCCTTGAACCGCTCCTCGGCCTTCGGGTCGCCCGGATTGTGATCCGGGTGCGATTCCCGGGCCAGCTTGCGGTACGTCTTCTTGATGTCATCCGCGGAGGCGGCCTTGTCCACGCCGAGCACGGCGTAGAAGTCCTTCTCGAGCCAGTCCTTCGAACTCACCGGTCCACCCCCTTCCGACCGTCGTGGCCCGGCCGTCCCGCCCACCGCAGCGCGGGGGACGGGACGGCCCGGTCACCGTCTCGCACTATTCCGGATCCGCGACCGCGACCAGCGCGGGGCGCAGCAGCCGCTCACCGAGCTGGTAGCCGCGCCGCATGACCTGCACGCAGGTCGGCTCGCTGACCTCGGCCGAGGTCTGGTGCGCGACGGCCTCGTGCCGGGTCGGGTCGAACGGGTCGCCCTGCTCGCCGAAGGCGGTCAGGCCGAACTTGCCCAGCGCGGCGGTGAGCTGGTCCGCCACCGTTCCGAACGGTCCGACCAGGTCGCCGTGTTCCCGTGCCCGGTCCAGGTCGTCGAGGATCGGCAGCAGCGCGGCCAGCACCGAGCCGGTCGCCTGCTCCTGCACCAGGGCACGGTCGCGGTCGACCCGCTTGCGGTAGTTGGCGTACTCCGCCGACACCCGCTGCAGGTCCCTGGTCCGCTCGTCGAGGTCGGCGCGGAGCGCCTCCAGCTCGGCGCCGAGCGTGGTCCCCGTGCCGCCGCCGTCCACCGGCTGCGCCGGGGCGTCCACCACCGGCGGACCGGAGGGTTCCGGCCCGTCGGTGGCGTTGACCTCGACCTCGATCTCGTCGACCACGACCTCGGCGTCCTCGACCAGACCCTCGGCCGGGGCGCCGGTCTCCGCGTCGGCGGCGGTGCCCTCCGGCTCCGTCGCGTCACTGAGCTTGCGGTTGTTGCGGATGACGACCCGCTCCTCGGCGCCGGTGGTCGACTCCGTGGGCGCGGAGCCACCCGGCGTCGACCCGGTGTCGTCCGAGTCGGCGGCTCGTGGCTTCTGCGTCATGGGGCTACCTCATCCCTTCGCCGTGGATACGTGTCGGAGGTGGGCAGTCACTTCTTGCCGTCCTCGTCCACGATCTCCGCGTCGACCACGTCGTCCGCACCGCCGGCCTGCGCGCCACCCGGCGCACCGGTCGCACCGGTCGCACCCGGGCCGGCCTCGCCGCCGGGCTGACCCTGCTCAGCCTGCTGCGCGTAGAGCAGCGAGCCGGCCTGCTGGGAGACCTGCGCCAGCTTCTCGTGCGCCGACTTGATCTTCTCGATGTCCTGGCCGCCCAGGGCGCCCCGCAGCTCGCCGAGCGCCTCGTTGAGCTGCTCGCGGTTCTCGCTGGGCAGCTTGTCACCGCTCTCGGCGAGGAACTTCTCGGTCTGCCACTGCAGCGCCTCGGCCACGTTGCGGGTCTCGGCGTCGTCGCGGCGGCGCTTGTCCTCCTCCGCGTGCTCCTCGGCGTCGCGGCGCATGCGCTCGATGTCGTCCTTCGGCAGCGAGGAGCCACCGGTGATCGTCATCTTCTGTTCCTTGCCGGTGCCCAGGTCCTTGGCGTGCACGTTGACGATGCCGTTGGCGTCGATGTCGAAGGCGACCTCGATCTGCGGCACGCCGCGCGGCGCCGGCGGGAGGCCGGTCAGCTCGAAGGTGCCGAGCTTCTTGTTGTAGGCCGCGATCTCCCGCTCACCCTGGAACACCTGGATCAGCACCGACGGCTGGTTGTCGTCCGCGGTGGTGAACACCTCGGAGCGCTTGGTCGGGATGGTGGTGTTGCGCTCGATGAGCTTGGTGAAGATGCCGCCCTTGGTCTCGATGCCCAGGCTCAGCGGGGTCACGTCGAGCAGCAGGACGTCCTTGACCTCACCCTTGAGCACACCGGCCTGCAGGGCGGCGCCGACGGCGACGACCTCGTCCGGGTTGACGCCCTTGTTGGGGTCGCGGCCGGTGAGCTGCTTGACCAGGTCGGTCACGGCGGGCATCCGGGTCGAACCACCGACGAGGATGACGTGCTCGACGTCCGAGATCTTGATCCCGGCGTCCTTCACGGCCTGCTCGAACGGACCCTTGCAGCGGTCCAGCAGGTCCTGCGTCATCCGCTGGAACTCGGCGCGGCTGAGCGTCACGTCGAGGTGCAGCGGGCCGGCGGAGCCGGCGGTGATGTACGGCAGGTTGATGTTGGTGGTGGTGGCGGCGGACAGCTCGATCTTGGCCTTCTCGGCAGCCTCACGGAGGCGCTGGAGGGCCATCTTGTCCTGACCGAGGTCGATGCCGTGCTCACCGCGGAACGTCTTGACCAGGTGGTCGATGATCCGCTGGTCCCAGTCGTCGCCACCGAGGTGGTTGTCACCGCTGGTCGACTTGACCTCGATGACGCCCTCGGCCAGCTCCAGCAGCGACACGTCGAAGGTGCCGCCACCGAGGTCGAAGACCAGGACGGTCTGCTCCTTGGAGCCCTTGTCCAGGCCGTACGCCAGGGCGGCCGCGGTCGGCTCGTTGACGATCCGCAGCACGTTGAAGCCGGCGATCTCACCGGCCTCCTTGGTGGCCTGCCGCTGGCTGTCGTTGAAGTAGGCCGGGACGGTGATCACCGCGTCGGTGATCTGCTCGCCCAGGTACGCCTCGGCGTCCCGCTTGAGCTTCATCAGGGTCCGGGCCGAGATCTCCTGCGGGGTGTACTTCTTGCCGTCGATGTCGACGGACCAGTTCGTGCCGACCTCACGCTTGACCGAACGGATCGTCCGGTCCGGGTTGGTCACCGCCTGGCGCTTCGCGACCTCACCGACGAGCACCTCGCCGTTGCGGGCGAACGCGACGATCGACGGGGTCGTCCGCGAGCCCTCAGCGTTGGCGATGACGGTGGGCTCACCGCCCTCGAGAACGCTGACGCAGGAGTTCGTCGTGCCGAGGTCGATACCGACCGCACGTGCCATCTTCGCTTCCTCGCTTCGTAAGGTTGTGCAGGTGACGGGCACCGCCCGCGACTGCTCGGCGGGCGCCGCCCGCAGCGGGCCCCACCACAAGTTGAGTGAACTTGACTCAATAGTGCCACGCGCCCGCGAATCGTCAAGTCGAGTTGAGCCGACCCGACGCAACCCAGACGTTATTACCGTCCGGTTGTCTTCCCTTGCATCGGTCGGGCACGCTTTAGCGGTGACGACGCACGGCGACTCCGCCACCCGTTCCGGCGCGCCCGCCGTCGCCGCCCGCACCGTCCCTCCGGACGCCGCGGAGGAGCCGTCCGTCACGACCGGGGACGCCAGCCTCCCCGGCGCGCTGTCGGGCCTGAGGGCCGCGATCGGCGCCACCCACTATCCGCTCGCCCTGCCCTCCGCCAGCTCCGCCCGGCAGGCCGCCCACGCCCTCACCGACCAACTCGACGACTACCTGCTACCCCGACTGGCCCGGCTGGACGCCCCGCTGCTCGTGGTCGTCGGCGGCTCCACCGGCGCGGGCAAGTCGACCCTGGTCAACAGCCTGGTCAAGGCCCGCGTCAGCGCCGCGGGGGTGCTGCGACCCACCACCCGCTCCCCGGTGCTGGTGTGCAACCCGGCCGACGCGACCTGGTTCCGGCAGGGCGACCTGCTGCCCGGGTTGACGCGTACGACGGAGCCGAGCGACGACCCGCGCTCCCTGCACCTGGTGACCGCTCCGGCCCTCCCCCCGGGCCTCGCGTTCCTCGACGCGCCGGACATCGACTCGGTGGTCGACGCCAATCGCGCGCTCGCGAGCCAACTGCTCGCCGCCGCCGACCTCTGGCTCTTCGTCACCACCGCCGCCCGGTACGCCGACGCGGTGCCGTGGGAGCTGCTCCGGAGCGCACGCGCCCGGGGAGCCGTGATCGCCATGGTGCTCGACCGCGTACCCGCCGAGGCCAGCGACGAGATCGCCGCGCACCTCGCCGAGATGCTCGCCGCCCAGGACCTCGACCGCGCTCCGCTGTTCGTGCTGCCGGAGACCTGGGTCGACGGTCAGGGGCTGCTGCCCGAGGGGGTCACCGCGCCACTGGCCGAGTGGTTCGCCCGACTGGCCGCCGACGCCGACGCCCGCGCCGCGGTGGTCCGGCAGACGCTGGACGGCGCGCTGGCCGCCCTGCACCCCGCCGTCGAGGAGCTGGCCGACGCCGCCGACGAGCAGGTCGCCGCCGCCGACGCGCTGGACGAGAGGGTACGGGCGGCGTACCGCGCCGCCGAGCGGACCGTCGAGCAGGGCCTGCGAGACGGTCGGCTGCTCCGCGGCGAGGTCCTGGCCCGCTGGCAGGAGTTCGTCGGCACGGGCGAGTTCTTCCGCACGCTGGAGGCCCGCATCGGGCGCCTCCGGGACCGGCTGGTGGCCGCCGTCACCGGCCGCCCCGCGCCCGCCGCCGAGCTGCGCAACGCCATCGAGTCGCAGCTCGTCACCCTGCTGCGCGGGGTGGCGTCCGAGGCCGCCGAATCCGCGTACACCGGGTGGAAGGCGCACCCGGCCGGCGCGGATCTGCTCGACCCGGCGCTCGCCCACCCCAGCGGCGACCTGCCCGAACGCGCCGAGCGGATGGTCCGGGACTGGCAGCGCGGGGTGCTGGAGCTGGTCCGCGTCGAGGGCGGCGACAAGCGCTTCGTGGCCCGGACGGCCGCATACGCGGTGAACGCCACCGGGCTGGCCGTGATGATCGCCGTGTTCGCCTCGACCGCGTTCATCCCCACCGGGTTGGAGGTGGCGACGGGGGCCGGCACGACGGTCGCCGCGCAGGCCGTACTCCAGGCGATCTTCGGCGACCAGGCGGTGCGTACCCTCGCCGCCAAGGCCCGGGTCGACCTCCTCGCGCGGGTGCGGACGCTGCTGGACGCGGAGGCAGACCGCTTCCTCACCCGCACCGCCGACGCCCGGCCCGCCGAGGCGGCCGGCGAGACACTGCGCCAGGCTGCCGGGCGGGTCGAGCTGGCCCGGCACCGCAGCGGCCTCGCCGACCACGACGGCACCGTGCCGGCCGGTGACGAGGAGGGTTCGCGATGAGCAACCTCGCCGGCCGGGTACGCGAAGCCTTCCGTGGCGACCAGCGGATCGACCCGGACGACCTGATCGCCCGCCTGGACGCCGTACGCCGCCTCCTGACCGCCGTCGACGGCCTGCTGCCCGACGCCGAACTGGTGCCCGCGCACACCCTGGTCGAACGGGCCGGCACCCGGCTCGCGCTGTCCCGCGACCACACCGTCGTCGCCCTCGCCGGCGCGACCGGGAGCGGCAAGTCCAGCCTGTTCAACGCGCTGGCCCAGCTCGAACTCTCACCGGTCGGCGTCCGCCGACCCACCACCGGCGTGACGCACGCGTGCGTGTGGGGGCCACTGGAGGACGCCAACCGGCTGCTCGACTGGATCGGGGTGCTGCCCCGGCACCGCTTCGTCCGCGAGAGCGCGCTCGACGGCGACGACGAGACGCCCCTGCACGGCCTGATCCTGCTCGACCTGCCCGACTTCGACTCGGTGCAGCGGTCCCACCGCCTCGAGGTGGACCGGTTGCTCGGCCTGGTCGACCAGGTGGTCTGGGTGGTCGACCCGCAGAAGTACGCCGACCGGATCATCCACGACAGCTACCTGCGCGAGTTCCACCGGCACCGGGACGTCACCCTGGTCGTGCTCAACCAGGCCGACCGGCTGCCCGCGGCCGAGCTGCCCCGCGTCCTGGACGACCTGCGCCGACTGCTCGACTCCGACGGGCTGACCGGCGTACCCCTGCTCGCCACCACCGCCATCGACCCGGCCGGGATGGTCGGGCTGCGCAGCGCGTTGGAGCGTACGGTCGCCGAGCGGCAGGCCGCCCTGCGTCGACTGGCCGGCGACGTCGACACCGTGGTCGCCGGGCTGGACGAGATGATCGGCTCGGCCCGGCCGCGGGGCGGCCCGGACGACGCGACCGTCGCCGGGTTGAACCGGGCACTGGCCGGCGCCGCCGGAGTACCGGCGGTGAGCGAGGCGGTGGAGCGGGCGTACCGACATCGGGCCGGCGCGGCCACCGGCTGGCCGGTGGTCCGGGGCTGGCGGCGGCTGCGGCCCGACCCGCTGCGCCGGCTGCACCTGCCCGGCCCGGCCGGCGCGGACGCCGACCCCGCCGAGAGCCTGGTGGCGGCGACCTCGGTGCCCGATCCGACGGCCGCCCAGCGGTCGTCGCTCGGTCTGGCGATCCGTGCGGTGGCCGACCGGGCCGGCGGCGACCTGCCCGCCGCCTGGCCGACGGCGGTGACCTCCGCGGCCCGGTCCCGCCTCGACGACCTGCCGGACGCGCTGGACCGCGCGATCGCCGGCACGGACCTCGGCCTCGACCACCAGCCGGTGTGGTGGCGGGTCGTCGGTGGCGTGCAGTGGCTGGTCACCCTGGCCGCCGTGGTCGGCCTGGGCTGGCTGGCGCTCGGCTACGCGCTGCGGGCGCTCGGCCTTCCCGCGCTGGACAACCCCATGGTCGGGCAGGTGCCGATGCCGACCGTGCTGCTGCTCGGTGGCCTGCTGGCCGGGCTGCTGACGGCGGCGCTGACCCGACCGGTCGTGCGCTGGGCGGCCCAACGGGCGCGGGCCCGCGCCCGGCAGCGGCTGACGGTCCGGGTCGCCGAGGTCGGCGAGGAGTACGTGCTCGCCCCGGTACGGATCGTGCTCACCTCGTACGCGCAGGCGCGCGACGCGCTCGGTGAGGCTGCCCGCCGCTGACGCCTCTGCGTACGCCCCGAGCGGCGTAGGGTCGAAGCATGGCCACGCCTCAGACCCCTTACGACGCGGTGCTGCACGCCGCACGCGACGTGACCAAGCTGGAGTCCGCCCTCGACGCCGAGATGCTCGGCAGCGCGCTGCTGGGCAGTGTCTACGCAATCGCGGAGACCGACCGCGACACCGCCTTGCGGGAGTTCGTCACCGGTTTCCTCGCCGCCACCGCCCGCCGCCGGATCGCGGCGGCGACCACCATCCGCCAGGTCTTCGCCGCGCTCGTCCCGACCGCCCAGGGCGTCGAGCGGGTACGCCCCGGCAGCCAGGCCCCCGCCTGGTCCAGCCAGCTCGGTCGGGTGCACCTCACCGGCAGTTGGGCGTACGGCGACGTCTACGGCGACCAGACCTCCTACCTCGCCACCTTCGCGTACGACGACGCGGCCGGAGGCCCGGAGCACGCGCTGGTGGCCCTCGTCGACCACAACATCGGGATCACCAAGGACATCTTCGTGGGCGGGCCCGCCGAACGGATCCTGGACCAGGTCCGGCAGATGTGCGCGGACGACGAGCTGACCTGGTTCCGCACCGAGGACCCGTCGCGGCTGCGCGGCGAGGTGGCCCGTCACCTCTCGGTCACCGACGACCTGGGCGAGCTGCCCGGCGAGGGCTCGCTCGCCACCGACCGCGCGCTCGTGGGCGCCCGGCTCGCGGTGCTGCCCATGGCCGCCGTGCCGACCGGCCCGGCCGAGGTCGAACCGCTGTCCGCCGCCGAACGCACCGACCTCGTCCGGCGGTTCCTGGCGTCGCCGGAGGCCGCCCGGTTCGGGCTCGACAGCGTCGACGGTCCCGAGCTCGCGTCGCTGCACTTCTGCCTCAGCCTGCTCCTGGACCACTCGGCGTCCTTCCCCGACTCCGACCCGATGCGGTGGAGTCCGGCCGTGTCCGGGCTCTTCCTGCTCGACTGGGTGCACCGCCGTGCCGTGCTCGACATGGACGACGCGGCGATGCTGCCCCGGGTGCTGCGCGCCTGGGCCCGGTACGCGTCACAGCAGCGCGGGCTCCCCGAGGCCGCCGCCGAGCGGACCGACGAGGCGATCGAGGAGATGGTGCCGGAGTTCGCCCGGCTCTACTCGACCGGCGAGCGGCGTAGCCCGGCCACGGCGGCCGTCGCGCAACTCATGGCCGACGGCGTGGATCCGGACGACCCGGCCGCGCTGGACGCCTGGATCGAGGCGAACCGGCACCGACTCGCCGACGACGGCGCCTGACGGCACCCGGGCGGGTGGCAGCACCAGGCCGCCCGCCCGGTGGGTCACGTCGGGTCCCGGCCGGCCTCTCCGCATCGCCCGCTCGACTTCGCCTGCTCTGTGGGGTGTGCGCTCAGCGCAGGGTCTCTGTGGGGTGTGCGGTCAGCGCAGGGCCTCTGGGGTGTGCGCTCAGCGCAGGGCACCGAAGACGACCGCGGCGATCAGCGCGCCGAGCACTCCGCCGGCGAGCACCTGCGCGACGGTGTGGTCCCGCAGGCGTACCCGGGCCCAGCCGACCACGCCCAACAGCGGCGCGGCGACCAGGAGCCCGCGTCCGAAGGTCAGCGCCAGGATGACCAGGGTGCCGGCGGAGACCGCCGAGTGGATCGACATCTTCCACCAGTGGCTCACCGACACGGCGACCACCAGTCCGACCAGCCCCGCCACCGCCAGCGCCAGCAGGGGCCGTGGTGCGCCGAGGACGACGAGCAGGGCGAGCCCGGCGGTTACCGAGCCGAGTCCGACCAGCAGGGGCACCCGGCGCTGCTCCCGACGGCCGATGTGGTGGTCGGTGAGTCGCCCCCGGCGGACCCCACCGACGATGTAGGCGAACGGGATGCCGGTGACGAAGACCGTCGCGAGCAGGCCCCACACCAGCCCTCGAACGCTGTCCCGACTGCTGTGCCAGCTCACGGTGATGATCAACAGCGACACCAGCACGGCCGGCGCGGTCAGCTCGGTGACGAGCCGGGCGACCCGCAGCCCCGGACCGGGACGAGGGGCGACCGGGCGGGGTTCCGCACCGCCGCCCACGCCACCCCCCTGATACGCGCCACCGCTGACCAGCGCCGTCTCGGCGACACCTGCCCGTCACCGTACCGCCGAGAAGGCCTCCGAATGCACGGGTCCGGCCGCCGACGGACGGACCCGCCACCGCCAGCCCGACCCACCCAACAGCCCCCACCCCCGCCCACCCCGCCCCACCCCGCGGTCGCTCGCGGTGATCAAGAAGTTTGCGTCACCGCGACCACGATTCTTGACGCAAAGCTCTTGATCACCGGAGTTCCGCGGGTGATGGGCTGCGCAGGGTCGCGCTTGACGTCGTCGGTCCGGGCGGGGGCCCGCACGATCGCGCCGATCTTGCGGTTTGTGTTGTCGTTATGGGCCGTATCGAGTCTTATGTCGGGACAGGAAGTGCAAGATCGCGGGGGTCCCCGGGTGCGGCGGTGGGACTGGGCGCGAGCGTCGGTGACGGCGCGGTGGTGGGCTCGGGTGGGGTGGGGGACGGGCGTGGGGCGGGGGACGGGCGTGGGGTGGGCGACGGCGGGGCTGTGGTCGCCGGGGCGGAGAAGGTGCTGGTGGGGACGGCGGTGGGGATCGCCGGATCGGTCGTGGCGGGCGTCGCCGGATCGGTCGTGGCGGGGGTCGCCGGGTCGGTCGTGGCGGGGGTCGCCGGGTCGGTCGTGGTGGGCGTCCCCGGGTCGGTGGCGGTGGGGGTCGTCGGATCGGTCGGCGACGGGCTCGGGTTGGACGTCTCGGTCGGGTCCGGATCCGGTGGCGCGGTCGGCGACGGCACCGGCGACGGGCTGGCCGGTGGCCCGGCCGGCGGGGCGCTGCGGGTGGGCCGGGGCGCCGGCGGCGCGGACACCACCCGGCGGGTGGGCAGCCGGTCGTCGACGTGCGGGCCGTACCACGAGTCGTCCGGGACACGCCGGGGCGCGCCGGGCAGCCAGCCGGTGGTCGCGGTCGGGCCGGCGCTGGGCGTGCCGGGGGACGGGAGCACGGGCGGCGGCGGCTGACTGGTCACCGGCATCGGGATGACCACCGGTCCGACCGACGGGGTCGGGATGAACGGCGTACCGGCGTCCGGCAGCGCGGAGGTGCCGGGAGTGGCCGAGCCCGCGCTGATCGCCGCGAGCACGGGCATCGACGCGGTGCCGGCCAGAAGTGCGACGGTGAGCAGGTATCCCCGGGAGGGGCCACCCGCGCCGGGTGCCCGGTGCGCTCCGATCACCCGGCGGTAGCCGCCCGGCGAACGGTGGCGGCCGAGCACGGGTGTGCCGGGCCCGTCACCTGACTCGTCCACCGCACACCCCTCGTCGTCGGACCCTGCGGTCGCTGTCGGCACCGCGCGACGGTGTTAATCCGGCTAATCACCCGATCGGCGCGATCCTGCGGAATCAGCCTCGCCCAGTTACGGTCCGTCAGCCAACACCCACCGCGTGTCGACACGCGGCACTGACCGAACGGTGACGAATCAGCACCGGATCACCCGGTGGACGCGAAGCGGCATGATGGCGACAAAGGGTGGCAAACCGTAGACGGTCGGAATGCGACCTGGGCGTACTGTGGGCACGCTCACCTGCTCTGCGAATATGGAACACGACGGCAACGCAGCCGCGACCTCCGCGCACCCCCGCGGCAGGCGCGGCCCGGCGCCGGCGCTCCCGATCCGGGTTCGGCCAGAACCCGGCTCACGCCGCGCGGCAACCCCCACCCGGGCTAGGCGCGGCCGCCAGGAACCGGTCCGGCAGCAGCCGGACAGGCGCACGAGTTGCGTGGCCGGGTGACCCCCCGGTGCCGACGCAGACACGACAGGGAGAGACCGATGGCAAAGGGCGACCCCGGGGGCACCACCCGCAGCAGGCGGGCAGCTCCCCGCTCCAGAAAGGGCGCGGCCGGCAACCCCGAGCTGGTGCAGCTGCTCACCCCCGAAGGCGAGCGGATCGACAGCGCCACCGGACCGGACGGCACCGAGTACCGCGTCGACTTCACCGACGAGGAGTACCGCGGGCTCTACCGCGACCTGGTGCTGGTCCGCAAGCTGGACGCCGAGGCGACCGCGTTGCAGCGGCAGGGCGAACTGGGCCTCTGGGCCAGCCTGCTCGGCCAGGAGGCGGCGCAGGTCGGCTCGGGGCGCGCCCTGCGTACGCAGGACATGGCCTTCCCGACCTACCGGGAGCACGGCGTCCTCTACTGCCGGGGCATCGACCCGATCATGCCGCTCGGCCTGTTCCGCGGCGTCGACCAGGGCGGCTGGGACCCGAACGAGTTCAAGTTCAACATGTACACGATCGTCATCGGGGCGCAGACCCTGCACGCGACCGGGTACGCCATGGGCATCACCATGGACGGCAAGGTCGGCACCGACGACGGCGAGGCCGCGATCGCCTACTTCGGTGACGGGGCCACCAGCCAGGGCGACGTCAACGAGGCATTCGTCTGGGCCAGCGTGTTCAACGCGCCGCTGGTCTTCTTCTGCCAGAACAACCAGTACGCGATCTCCGAGCCGCTGGAGCGCCAGACCCGTGTCCCGCTCTACCAGCGGGCCGCCGGCTTCGGTTTCCCCGGCGTACGGGTGGACGGCAACGACGTGCTGGCGTCGTACGCGGTCACCCGCACGGCGCTGGACAACGCGCGGCACGGGCAGGGCCCGAGCCTGATCGAGGCGTACACCTACCGGATGGGCGCGCACACCACCTCCGACGATCCGACCCGCTACCGGATCGCCAGCGAGGTGGAGTCGTGGCAGGCGAAGGACCCGATCCTGCGGGTCAAGACCTTCCTGGAGAAGCAGCAGATCGCCGACGCGGCCTTCTTCGCCGAGGTCGACGAGCAGGCCCGCCGCGAGTCGGTGCACCTGCGCGAGCGGGTGCTCAGCATGCCCAACCCGGAGCCGGTGACGATGTTCGACCACGTCTACCCCAACGGCTCCCCGCTGCTCGACGAGCAGCGTGCGCAGTTCAACCGCTACATGGAGTCGTTCGAGGGGAGCGCCCACTGATGGCCACGGAGACGCTCACCCTCGGCAAGGCCCTCAACACCGGTCTGCGCCGCGCCCTGGAGAACGACAACAAGGTCGTCATCATGGGCGAGGACGTCGGCAAGCTCGGCGGCGTCTTCCGGATCACCGACGGGCTCCAGAAGGACTTCGGCGACCAACGGGTGATCGACACCCCGCTCGCCGAGTCCGGCATCATCGGCACCGCCGTCGGCCTGGCCATCCGTGGCTACCGGCCGGTCTGCGAGATCCAGTTCGACGGCTTCGTCTACCCGGCGTACGACCAGATCGTGTCGCAGGTGGCGAAGATGCACTACCGCTCGGGCGGCAAGCTGCGCATCCCGATGGTGATCCGGATTCCGTTCGGCGGCGGCATCGGCGCGGTCGAGCACCACTCCGAGTCGCCGGAGGCGTACTTCGCGCACACCGCCGGCCTGAAGGTGGTGACCTGCGCCAACCCGCAGGACGCGTACGTGATGATCCAGCAGGCCATCGCCTCGGACGACCCGATCGTCTTCCTGGAGCCCAAGCGGCGCTACTGGGAGAAGGGCCAGGTGGACCTGGACGCGTCGCTGTCCGACGCGTACCCGCTGCACTCGGCCCGGGTGGTGCGGCCCGGCACGGACGCGACCGTGCTGGCGTACGGCCCGATGGTGCGCACCTGCCTGGAGGCCGCGACGGCCGCCGCCGAGGACGGCCGGGAGCTGGAGGTCATCGACCTCCGCACGCTGTCCCCGCTGGACCTGGGCGCGGTCTACGAGTCGGTGAAGCGCACCGGCCGCGCGGTCGTGGTGCACGAGGCGCCGTCCAACATCGGGCTGGGCGCCGAACTGGCCGCCCGCATCACCGAGGAGTGCTTCTACTCCCTGGAGTCGCCCGTCCTGCGGGTCACCGGCTTCGACACCCCCTACCCGGCGGCCCGGGTGGAGGAGGAGTACCTGCCCGACCTCGACCGGGTGCTCGACGCCGTCGACCGCACCTTCGGCTGGTGAGCGACATGTCCCGGATCAAGACGTTCAACCTGCCCGACCTGGGCGAAGGGCTGACCGAGGGCGAGATCCTGGCCTGGCTGGTCAAGGTCGGCGACACCATCGAGCTGAACCAGCCGATCGTCGAGGTCGAGACGGCCAAGGCAGCGGTGGAGATCCCGGCGAAGTGGGCCGGACAGGTGCAGGCGATCCACCACCCGGAGGGCAGCACGGTCGAGGTCGGTACGCCGATCATCGCGATCGACACCGACCCGGGCGCGGGCCCGCTGGACGTCCCGTCCACCACGGCCACGCCCGCCGGTGACCTGCCCACTCCGTCGGCGGCGTCGCTGGCGGCAGTGGAGGTGGCTCCCGCCGAGGGCATGGTCGAGCCCGGTCTCATCGGCGGTCCCGCCCCGGGCGGCCGCACGGCGGTCCTGGTCGGCTACGGCCCCCGTACGACAACGGCAAAGCGCCGCCCCCGCAAGGCTGCCGTCCCGGCACAGACCGCCACCACCGCGACCCCCGCTGGGGTCGATCATGGAGTTGTGGTGGGTGACAGAATCACCCCAACCGCCGTAAGTCCGGCACCACAAATCCATGATCGACGCGGCGGGGTGGGGCCCGGCGGGGTGGGGCCCGGGGCAGGCGGCGGGGCAGGCACGGCGGGCGTTCTGGCTAAGCCGCCGGTTCGGAAGCTTGCCAAGGATCTTGGGGTTGATCTGCGAGCGGTGATCGGGTCGGGGCCGCTGGGCTCGATCACGCGGGAGGACGTACAGCAGGCGTCCCGCGGGGCCGTGGCGGCCGAGCCGGTCGCGGCCACCTCGACCGCGACGAGCGCCGCGAGCTTCGGCGCGGACCGTGAGCAGCGCATCCCGGTCAAGGGGGTCCGCAAGCTCACCGCCGAGAACATGTCCCGCTCGGCGTTCACCGCCCCGCACGTGACGGAGTTCCTGACCGTCGACGTGACGCGGGCGATGAGGGCGTTGGAGCGCCTGCGGGGCCGGCGCGAGTGGCGCGACGTACGGGTCTCGCCCCTGCTGCTGGTGGCGAAGGCCGTGCTGCTGGCCGTCAAGCGTCACCCCATGGTCAACTCGACCTGGGCGGGTGACGAGATCGTGGTCAAGGAGTACGTCAACCTCGGTATCGCGGCGGCGACCGAACGCGGCCTGATCGTGCCCAACGTCAAGGACGCCGGTCGGCTCTCGCTGCGCGAGTTGGCCGACGCGCTCAACGGTCTGGTGCAGACGGCGAAGTCCGGCCGCACCTCGCCCGCCGACATGTCCGGCGGCACCCTGACCATCACCAACGTCGGGGTGTTCGGCGTGGACACCGGAACGCCGATCCTGCCGCCGGGCGAGTCGGCGATCCTCGCCTTCGGCGCGGTGCGGGAGATGCCCTGGGTGCACAAGGGCAAGGTCAAGGTCCGCCAGGTGACCACCCTGGGGTTGAGCTTCGACCACCGGATCATCGACGGTGAGCTGGGCTCGAAGTTCCTGCGCGACATCGGCGACTTCCTCGCGGACCCCGAGGCGGCGCTACTCGCCTGGACCTGACGGTTCGAGACGCCAGCCACGGCCGGTGTGCCACGGGTTAACGCCCGGCACACCGGCCGTGTCCGTTGGGCGAAGGAACCGTCGGCGATGGGCCCTGTTGACCTTTGATTGTTAGGCAGGTGTCTCAGCTCACCTAATAATCGATGGAAGTTGGCCGGCTTCTGCGGTTGAATAGACACATCAGGGGCCGACAACCGAATAGCCAGGGGGACCCAGCAATGAGCAGCATGATCGAGCGAATCCGCAACCACCGCGAGGCCAACCGCCGCGCCCGTGCCATCGAGCACGCGTTGCGCTCGGCGAACTCGCCGGCCGTGCGCGAGGAGCTTCTCGTCATCGCCCAGCGTCACATGAGCTGACGCTCCACAACTTTCCTCACCTCCTCCAGATCGATGGCCCACCCGGCCCACCGGGTGGGCCATCGGCGTTCCGCCCGTGCGTCACACCGGGACGCCCGCACGTGACACCGGGATTCCGCACTGCCGCAGCGCCCGGTACGGTGGGCTTCGGTCGCCGTCCGCCGGCCCGGCCGACGCCGAGCCGATAGAAGCTACTCGACACCACCCGGCGACGGGCAGTGACGACCGGTGCTCCTTTGGACGCCCCATGGGGCCACCGGATACGGTGCGGGGAGCCGGCACGGCGGTACGCCGGTGACGCCGGCAGCCATGCCGAGGAGACCGATCGGCACCGGCGGCCGACATGTGATGGAGGAGGCGCACCCATGACGTCCGAGGGCCCGCACCGTTCCGGCCAGGAGCCGGACGAGGTGTCACCGGGCGCCGGCGGACCGGCGCCGTACGGCGACCGCCCGGCGCAGCCGGACAACGGCAACAACGCCGCCGGCCCCGACCTGGGCTGGGCACCACCCCCGCCGCCCGCGCGGCCGAACCCGTCCTGGGCGACCCAGGTGGAGCAGCAGCCGAACCCCGCATGGGGCGCTGCCGCCGCGCCGCAGCCCAGCGATCCGGCGCAGCCCGCCTGGGCGGCCGGAGGCCCTCCGGAGCCGGCCCCGACCGCCCAGTGGACTCCCGCGCAACAGGCCTGGACGCCACCCGAGCAGCCGGCCCCCGCCTGGCCCGCCGCCTCCGAGCAGCAGCCCGACTGGGCGCAGGCCCAACCGGCCGCGCGTGGCGCCGCGCAGGTACCCCCGGCCACCGCCGCCTGGCCCGCCCAGGACGACCCGTCCCGCTCCGGCGGATGGGCCGCCGGCGCTGCCCCGGTCAGCCCGTCAGCCCCCCAGTGGCACGCCGAGCCGGCGCAGCACGCCGGCCGCGCTGGCGTACCCGCGCAGCAGGACGACCCGTCGGGATCGGGCGGATGGCCCGTCGGGGCCGCCGCCGCCCGGGAGGACCAGCCCGTGTGGACGCCGGCCGAGCAGCCGCTCCAGACCTGGGGCCAACCGGCCGGGCAGGCCGAACAGGCATCCCCCGGCTGGGCGCCGGCCGAAGCGCGCGGCGCGGCCCAGGTCCCGGCCGGTACCTGGCCCGCGCAGGACGACGCACCGCAGCCCACGGCCTGGGGTGCGGCAGAGAGCCGTCCGCAGCAGCCGGACTGGGTGCTTCCGTCCCAGGACCAGCCCGTCGAGCGTCCGGAACCGACCGCATGGCCCCAACCCGAGCAGGCCGGCCCCGCGTCCGCCCGGGCCAGCGTCAGCGTGCCCGGCACCGACGTGACGCCCGGCTGGGCGGCCGCCGGCCCGGACAACCAGGCGCCGGCCACGCCCGGCGTCGCCCATACCGAGCCGTGGGCAGCGGGCGAGGTGTGGGGCCGCGCCGAGGCGGAGGCATCCGCACAGGCCCGCGGCGGTTGGGACGCCGACCGGGGTGACGAGCCGCCGGTGTACCAGCCCGCGCCCGCGCCCGGCATCTCACCCGCCAACGCCGTGCCGCTGCCACCGCAGGAGCAGCGCGTTCCGGGCGCGAGCCTCGCCGCCGCCCCACCGGCCGACTACGTGCCCCCGACGCCCTTCGCCGCGCTCCCCGAGCAGCCGGCGTACCCCGAGCGGGACACCCCGGACGTGCAGCACGACGCCGAGCCGGTCGGCTGGGGCCGGGGCGAGGAGGCCTCCGCGGGTGCCGCCGTGGTGCCCGCTCCGCGTACCTCGCCGGAGTCCGGGGCGGGCCGCGCGGTCGTACCGGCGGCGGACGCCGATTCGTCCGCCGGCGCGGCGGGCCGCGCCTCGGCGAGCGCCTCGGTGCCGCTGGCCAGCCGCGTGATGCCCCCGGCCGACCAGGCGATGCGGCCGGCCAGCGCGGCCGCACCCCAACCCCGGGTGTACGGCCGTCCGTCCCGGCCCGACGAGGACGAGCCGGAGCAGGCAGGTCCCGCGGCGTTCCAGGCCAGCCCGAGCCCCGAGCACCCGGGCACGCCCGACTGGCAGCAGGACGCCGAGCGCCCCAGCGCTCCGGACTGGCAGCAGGCGCCCGACCGCCCGGCCGTACCGGACTGGCAGCAGGACGCCGGTCGTCCCGGCGTGCCCGACTGGCAGCAGGCGCCCGAGCGCCCGAGCCCGCCGGACTGGCAGAACGGGCCGGAACGGCAGGGCTTCCCCGGGTGGGGCGAGGAAGCGCCGTCCGCACCGAACGGTTTCGGTGAGCCGCCCGCAGCAGCTGCCGCCGCCGCGCCGCCGGCCTTCCCGCCCGGTGTGCCGTCCTTCGTCGACGCGCCGGGCAACAACCGGCCGATGAACGGGGTTCGGCCGCAGTCCGGCGGTGAGCGTCCGGACGACCGCTTCGGACCGGGCGCGCCGGCCGCCGGCACCGCCACGCCGAACGGCGCCGCGGGCTTCGGAACAGCCGTCGAGCAGCCGCCGGGGGCGCAGTTCCCGGCCTTCCCGCCGCCGCAGCCCACACCGTCCTGGGGCCAGGAGGCCGGCCAATCGGACCAGGGCCGGTTCGACGCGTTCAAGCCGGACGCGGACGAGCCCAAGGTGGAACCGCCCACGCCGAAGGTGCGCAACGGGCGGGTCCTGGCCGCAGTGCTGATCGCCGCCGTACTCATCCTGGCGGTGCCGCTCGGCCTGCTGATGTTGCTTGGCAAGTTCGGTGGCGGGAACGACACGCCGGCCTTCGACCCGGCGGTCGGCACCTGCGTCAAGCAGGTCGGCCAGGGCGCCTCGGAGGTGCCCTGCACCGACGCGGGCGCGTTCACGATCGTCTCCAAGGTGGATGCCAAGGACAAGTGCGCCGACCCGGCGCAGCCCCACGTGGTGCTGCCCGGCGAGGGCACCAACCGGGTGCTCTGCCTCAAGCCGGCCACCAAGTAGGACCGACGACGGCGGGGTCACGGGCGACCGTGGCCCCGCCGCTTCGCGTCCGGGTGGTCCCGGCGCGTGATGTCGTCCGGGTCACCACGGCCGCACCGATGCCGCGTGGCAGGCTGGCAGGCATGGGAACGACAGCGCGCGTACGGGCACCCGAGCTTCGGGGCCGGCAGTGGCTCAACACCGGCGGCAAGGATCTGACTCTCCAGGATCTGCGTGGCAAGATCGTTCTTGCCGACTTCTGGACCTTCTGCTGCATCAACTGCCTGCACGTGCTGGACGAGCTTCGGCCGCTGGAGGAGAAGTACGGCGACGTGCTCGTCGTGATCGGCGTGCACTCGCCGAAGTTCGAGCATGAGAAGGACGCCGACGCGCTGGTCGCCGCCGTCGAACGGTACGGGGTGCACCACCCCGTACTCGATGATCCTGAGCTGGACATGTGGCAGCAGTACGCGGCGCGCGCCTGGCCGACCCTGTCGGTGATCGACCCCGAGGGGTACGTGGTGGCCACCATGGCCGGCGAGGGTCACGCCGAAGGGTTGGCCCGGCTGATCGACGAGCTGATCGCCACCCACGAGGCCAAGGGCACCCTGCACCGGGGCGACGGGCCGTACGTTCCTCCGCCGGCGCCGGAGACGGCGCTGCGCTTCCCGGGCAAGGCGGTGCTTCTTCCGGACGGCAACCTGCTGGTCTCCGACTCGGCGCGGCACTCGCTGGTCGAGGTGGCCCCGGACGGCGAGACGCCGGTACGCCGGATCGGCTCGGGCGAGCGGGGTCGGGCCGACGGGCCGGTCGGCTCGGCGACCTTCTCCGAGCCGCAGGGCCTGTGCCTGCTGCCCACGCACGTCGCCGAGGTGGCCGGTTACGACCTGGTGGTCGCCGACACCGTCAACCACCTGCTGCGGGGCGTACGGCTGGAGTCCGGCGAGGTGGTCACCGTCGCCGGCAGCGGCCGGCAGTGGCGTGCCTCGGTCGACGACCACGCCCACGACGCGCTCGCCGTGGACCTCTCCTCCCCGTGGGACCTGGCCTGGTACGACGACAAGCTGATCATCGCGATGGCGGGTATCCACCAGCTCTGGTGGTTCGACCCGATCAAGCGGACCGCCGGCATGTACGCGGGCACCACCGTGGAGGCGCTACGGGACGGGCCGCTGCCCGAGGCGTGGATGGCGCAGCCGTCGGGGCTGTCCGTCTCGGCCGACGGCGTCCGGCTCTGGGTTGCCGACAGCGAGACCAGCGCCGTCCGGTACGTCGAGAACGGGGTGCTGGGCACCGCCGTCGGCCAGGGTCTGTTCGACTTCGGGCACGTGGACGGGCCGGCCGAGTCGGCGCTGCTGCAACACCCGCTGGGCGTGTGCGCGTTGCCGGACGGCTCGGTGCTGATCGCGGACACCTACAACGGCGCGGTGCGCCGCTTCGACCCGGCCAGCAACCAGGTCTCGACGGTGGCGGACGGGTTGGCTGAGCCGAGCGATCTGGTGCTCACCCCGTCCGGTGAGGTGCTGGTGGTGGAGTCCGCCGCGCACCGGCTGACCCGGCTCGCTCCGGGCGCCCTGTCGGCGGCGGGCGCGAGCACGGTGGACGGCCCTCGGCACCGCACCGAGCGCAAGCCGACCGACGTGGCGGCCGGCGAGGTCACCCTGGACATCGTCTTCACCCCGGCCCCGGGCCAGAAGCTGGACGAGACGTACGGGCCGTCGACCCGTCTGGTCGTCTCGGCGTCCCCGCCGGAGCTGCTGCTCGACGGCGGCGGTACGGGCACCGAACTGTCCCGCCGGCTGGTGCTCAACGGCGAGGTCACCGGCGGGGTGCTCCAGGTGACGGCGCAGGCGGCGACCTGCGACGCGGACGTCGAGCACGCGGCCTGCCACCTGACCCGGCAGGACTGGGGGGTCCCGGTGCGCGTAGTCGACGGCGCGGCGACCCGGCTGCCCCTGGTGCTGCGCGGCCTCGACGCCTAAGTGAAAGGAAGGGCCCCTTGTTATGCAAAATCCGATAACAAGGGGCCCTTCCTTTCACGCGAACGGGGTGAGTGTCACGCCGGCGTCGATCAGGCTGGCGCGTACCAGCTCGGTGGCGGAAACCGCGCCCGGGGTGTCGCCGTGGACGCAGATCGACTCGACCGGACAGGGGATCACGGTGCCGTCCACCGCCACGACGGTCCGTTCGGTGGCCATCCGTACCGCCCGGGTGGCCACCTCCTCCGGGTCGCTGATCAGCGCGCCGGGCGTGCCGCGCGGCACCAGCGCCCCGTTGGGCAGGTAGCCGCGGTCGGCGAAGGCTTCGGCGACCACCGGTAGGCCCGCGCCGACGGCGAGTTGGGCGAGCGTGGAGCCGGGCAGACAGAGCACGGGCAGGTCGGGGTTGTGGTCGCTGACGGCGGCGACCACGGCCGCTGCCTGGGACTCGTCGGTGGCGGCGGCGTGGTACAGCGCGCCGTGCGGCTTGAGGTAGCGCACCCGGGTCCGAAAGATCCGGCAGAACGCGTCCAGGGCCCCCAACTGGTAGGTGATCTCGTCGCGCAGCTCGGTGAAGTCGTACGCGATCCGCCGCCGGCCGAAGCCGGCCAGGTCCCGGTAGCCGACCTGCGCGCCCACCGCCACCCCGTGCCGTACCGCGCCCTCGCAGACCCGTCGCATCGTGGACGGGTCGCCGCCGTGGAAGCCGCAGGCCACGTTGGCGCTGGTCACCAGGGCCAGCAGGGCGTCGTCGTCGCCGAGCCGCCAGATGCCGAATCCTTCGCCCAGGTCAGCGTTGAGGTCCATGAAACCTGACGGTAGTACCTGGGCGGGCCTGCGCGAGCGGGGTCACGTCGGTGACCACCCCGATGACCGGGTAACCGCCGGTGGTCGGGTGGTCGGCGAGGAAGATCAGGGGTTGGCCGTCCGCCGGCACCTGCACCGCGCCGAGCACGATGCCCTCGCTGGGCAGTTCGCCGGCCACCGCGCGGGGCAGCGGCGCGCCGGCGAGCCGCGCGCCGACCCGGTTGCTGACCGGGCTCACGGTGTACGCGCTGCCGAACAGCCGGTCGAGAGCGGTGGGGGTGAACCAGTCGTCACGGGGACCGAGGCGTACGCCCAAACGCAGTTCCGGCGCGGGGGTCGCAGCGATGGTCACGTCCACCGGTGCGGGTTCGCCGGTCGGTACGCCGAGCGGCAGCCGGTCACCGTCGCGCAGTGGGGCCGGGCCGAGACCTGCGAGGGTGTCGGTGGCGCGGCTGCCCAGCACCGCCGGCACATCGATGCCCCCGGCCACGGCCAGCCAGCTCCGTACGCCCTGACGGGCCGGCCCGACGCGCAGCACCGTACCGGCGGGCAGGCTGAGCGGGCGTCCGGTGTCGCCCGCCCGGTCCCCGGCCCGGACGGTCACCGGCGCGCCGGTGATGGCGACGGTGGTGGCACGGGTCAGCCGCAGCGCACAGCCGGTCAGGGTGATCTCCAGGCCGGCGGCCTCCTCGGCGTTGCCGACCAGCCGGTTGGCGAGCCGCAGGGCGGCCGGGTCGAGCGCGCCGGAGCGGGGTACGCCGAGGTGTGCCCAGCCGGGCCGGCCGAGGTCCTGCACCGTGGTGAGCGCCCCGGCGCGCAGCACCTCGATCTCGGCGGGACCTGTCACGCCGTCACCATCCGTACGCGGGTGCCGGGGCCGAGCCGGGCGGGCGGGTCGCTGTCGACGTCGAAGAGGGGCAGGTCGGTCCGGCCGACCAGCAGCCAACCGCCGGGGGACGCGCTGGGATAGATCCCGGCGTACGGGCCGGCCAGGGCGACCGAGCCGGCCGGTACCCGTGGGCGCGGGGTGGGCAGCCGGGGCAACGCCAGCTCGGCGGGGAGCCCGGTCAGGTAGGGAAAGCCAGGGGCGAAGCCGCAGAACGCGACTCGAAACGGCGTGTCGGTCAGGCGATGCCGCACCGCCGGCACGTCGACGCCCCAGTGCTCGGCGACGACCGGCAGGTCCGGCCCGTCGAACAAAACCGGAACGACGAC
This sequence comes from Micromonospora sp. NPDC005979, assembly GCF_040614415.1. Taxonomy (NCBI): domain Bacteria; kingdom Bacillati; phylum Actinomycetota; class Actinomycetes; order Micromonosporales; family Micromonosporaceae; genus Micromonospora; species Micromonospora sp. NPDC005979. The sequence continues at coordinate 272,402 of NZ_JBEXUR010000002.1, forward strand.
GTCCGCGCCATGGGCCTCGTGCGTCGATCTTGCAGTTTCTGTTGTCGATATGACCTGATCAGGCTGTTTCGTCGGCGCAGAAAGTGCAAGATCGGCGGGAGGGGAGGGCGCGCTCGCGGCGGCGGTGACTTCGGGTGCCCAGCGGGACAGCACGGCGGCGGTTGCGGTGGGGTTTGGTAGTCCGTCTAGCAGGACCGTGGTGGCGGCTGGGACGATCTCCATCGCGGTCAGGTCCCCGCGTTCGCGGCGCTGCCACAACTCGGCCCGCCACGCCTCCACGAGGTCAGACGCGGTCAGGCCGGTGGAGCTGAACTCGATCAAAAGGGCGTGCGCCCCAACGGGCCGAATCCGCATCGCCCCATCTTCACCGACGAGCGCCGCGCGTGCCACGCGTCACCGGTCGGACTACTTGAAAGTAACCTACGGTGCCGTAACCTGTGGGCGTGACCACCTCCGCCCCGCTTCGCCTGAAGCCGGTCGACATCGGCAAGCCCCGGATGCGCGGCTGGCTACACACGTACGCCTTCTTCGTCGCGCTGGTCGCCGGCATCGTGCTCTGTTCGATCGCCGCCAGCCGCCCGGGCTGGGCGCCCCTCGTGAGCTGCGCCATCTACAGCCTGACGGTCTGCGGGCTGTTCGGCACCAGCGCCCTCTACCACCGTCGAGTGTGGTCGGAGCGCGGCTACCAGGTGATGCGCCGGATGGACCACTGCATGATCTTCGTGTTCATCGCCGGCACGTACACCCCGCTCTGCACCATGCTGCTCTCGACCCGGCAGGCCACCATCATGCTGGCCCTGGTCTGGGGTGGGGCTCTCGGCGGCGTGGCGCTGAAGCTCGTCTGGCCGCACGCGCCGCGCTGGGTCTCGGCGCCGCTCTACCTGGCGCTCGGCTGGGTCGCGGTCGCCATGCTGCCGGACATTCTGCACGGCGGCGGTGTCACGGCCTTGGTGCTGCTGGTCGTCGGCGGTGCCATCTACAGCGTCGGCGCGGTGTTCTACGCCCTGCGCCGGCCCAACCCGTGGCCGACGGTCTTCGGCCACCACGAGTTCTTCCACGCGTGCACGCTGGTGGCCGCGCTGTGCCACCACGTCGCGATCTACTTCGCGTTGTTCGCCTGAGTGGCTCCGGCTGGCGAGCCGCAGACGGAACGGCTGGTGGCGACCGCTTGCGGGCGGGAGCCAGGGGTGGTCGGGCGTCCTTTGCTCTGCTTCAGTCCAGGAAACACCTGACGTCCGATAAGCGGACACCGGGTGTTTCCTCCGCTGAAGCAGAGCAAAGGGGGTTGCGGCAGTGGCCTCCGCCGCCCGGCGGCCGGGCCGCTACCGATGCCCCGGCACCTCCGGGCTCCGCACATACGTGAGCCGGGGCCCCGCCACGCTGCGGGACCCCGGCTCACGCGGTCAGGGGTCAGACCGGACGGCCCGGCCGACGCACCTCGCGGTACTCCCGCATGACCTGGTCGTCCTGGACCGGCACCACCCGGTCGACCACCACGTCCTCGCGGACCGGCGCGGCGACCACGGTACGACGGCGGCTGTTCCAGAAGTAGAGGGTGACGAGCAGGCCGGCGACGCCGGCGAGCATCAACACCCAGCCGACCACGGACAGGTTCAGCCAGCCCAGGTCGGCCTCCACGGCGAATGCGAAGATCGCGCCCAGCGCGATCAGGAAGATGCTGCCACCAATGCCCATGTCTCGCTCCTCGGCTCTAACCTGGCGTACGACCCGCCGCGGCCGTTGGTAGGGGGTGCGGCATCCCTGGACTTACCCCGGCAGGATGATCGCCAATCGGGCAAGCTGTGGGGCATGACGGACAGCCCCGCCGAGGCGCGGACACTGGTGTTGCTCCGGCACGCGAAGGCCGAGCCGGGCAGCGAGGGTACGGACGACGCCCAGCGCCCGCTGAGCGCCCGTGGGGAGGCCGACGCGGCGGCGGCCGGGGCATGGTTGGCCCACCACGACCTGCTGCCCGACGTGGTGATCTGCTCGACCGCCCGGCGGACCCGGCAGACCTGGCACGGCGTGGCGATGGGAATGACGGGTTCGCCCCCGGAGGGCGGGCCGGCCGGTCCCCGCCCGAGCGTGCGTTACGAGCCCGGCGCGTACGACGCCCACCCCGAGGAGTTGTTGTCGCTGACCCGGACGGCCGATCCGGCGGCTCGGGTGGTGCTGTTGATCGCCCACAATCCGGGTGTCTCGCTGCTCTCCGCGTTTCTCGACCCGGAGACGGCGGACGAGGAGGGACTGCGGACCGCCGAACTGGCGGTGCACCGCAGCGCGGCCACCTGGACCCAGTGGGACCGGGGCGGAGCGCCGATCGCCCAGCGGCACACGGCACGCGGCTGAGCCACCCGCCGTTCGGTGGGTGGCTCAGGCGTACGCGCTCAGGTGGTCAGGACGGTGGCGCGGTCGGCGGCGGCGGGTCCGGCGGCGGAGGCATCATCGCCGTGGGATGGGACAGCCGGTTCTCCTCCACGATGAGGGTCCGGGCCCGCTTGCGCCGGTCCTGCCAGAACCAGAGGGTGGTCAGGAGCACGGCGAGCCCGGCCAGGATGAACACCCAGCCGACCGCGCGCAGGTCGATCCACCAGACGTTGGCCCGGATCGCGAAGGTCATGATCGCGCCGAGCGCGATGAGAAAGATGCCGCTTCCTACACCCATGTGCGCTGCACTCCCCCGTGCGGTGGCTCTGGGCGTTCCCGTGGTCGAGGCGGGTTACCCGCCACGGCAGCGGCATACCCGACCGCGCCCGGCCAACACGCGCCGCACGTCGTACCGCTCGGCTGGTGGCCCCGGAGACGGCGACGGCCGGCGGGGCGCGAGGCCCCACCGGCCGTCGGGAGGGTGCCGGGTGGTGCGACCCGGAACCGCTCAAGCGTGCCGTGGCACGGTCAGAAGGCCTCCTCCGGGAGGTCCATGACGTCGAGGTCGGCACCCTCGATGATGCGCCGGTCGGCGCCGATGCGCGGCAGCACCTCACGGGCGAAGAACCGGGCGGCGGCCACCTTGCCGGTGTAGAACGCCTTGTCGGTGGCGGACACCTCGCCGGCGAGGGCCTTGAGCGCGACGTCGGCCTGCTTCTGCAGCAGCCAACCGACGACCAGGTCACCGATCGCCAGCAGGAACCGCCGACTGCTCAGGCCGACCTTGTAGAGCGCGCGGGGGTCGCCGGCCTGCGCCTCACCCAGCCAGCCGGTCAGCACACCGAGGATGTTCTGGATCTCGGCCAGCGCCTTGCCGAGCGCCTGCCGCTCCTCCTTGAGCTGGCCGTTGCCCGCCTCGCTGGAGATGAACTCCTGGATCTCGCCGGACACCGCCAGCAGCGCCTTGCCGTTGTCCCGGACGATCTTGCGGAAGATCAGGTCGAGGCTCTGGATGGCGGTGGTGCCCTCGTACAGGGTGTCGATCTTGGCGTCCCGGACGTACTGCTCCAGCGGGTAGTCCGCAAGGAAGCCGGAGCCACCGAAGGTCTGCAGGGACTCGTGGCCGAGCAGCTCGTACGCCCGCTCCGAACCGACGCCCTTCACCAGCGGCAGCAGCAGATCGTTGACCCGCTTGGCCAGCTTGGTGGCCTTCTCGTCGCCGGCCGCCTCGGCGAGCGCGACCTTGTCCTGCCAGGTGGCGGTGTAGAGGACCAGGGCCCGCAGACCCTCGGCGTACGACTTCTGCAGCAGCAGCGAGCGCCGCACGTCCGGGTGGTGGGTGATGGTGACCCGCGGGGCGGTCTTGTCGGCCTGCTGGACCAGGTCGGCGCCCTGCACGCGGTTCTTCGCGTACTCCAGGGCGTTCAGGTAGCCGGTGGAGAGCGTGGCGATCGCCTTGGTGCCGACCATCATCCGGGCGTACTCGATGATCATGAACATCTGCCGGATGCCGTCGTGCTTGTCGCCCAGCAGCCAGCCCTTGGCCGGTACGCCGTGCTCGCCGAAGGTCATCTCGCAGGTGTTGGAGACCTTCAGACCCATCTTGTGCTCGACGTTCGTGGCGTAGACGCCGTTGCGCTCGCCCAGCTCCCCGGTGGTCTCGTCGAAGTGGAACTTCGGCACGACGAAGAGGGACAGGCCCTTGGTGCCGGGGCCGCCGACGCCCTCCACGCCGACCGGGCGGGCCAGCACGTAGTGCACGATGTTGTCGCTCAGGTCGTGCTCGCCCGAGGTGATGAAGCGCTTCACGCCCTCGATGTGCCAGCTGCCGTCGGGCTGCTGGATCGCCCGCGTACGACCCGCGCCCACGTCCGAACCGGCGTCCGGCTCGGTGAGCACCATGGTGGAGCCCCACTGCTTGTCGATGAAGAGCTTGGCCCAGCCCTTCTGCCGCTCGGTCCCCTCGACGTGCAGCACGTGCGCGAAGGAGGGACCGGAGGAGTACATCCAGACCGGCGCGTTAGCTCCGAGCACCAACTCGGCGAGGGCCCACCAGAGGGCACGCGGGGCGTTGGTGCCACCCAGGGCCGGCGGCAGGTCCAGCCGCCAGAACTCCGAGTCCATGAACGCCTGGTACGACTTCTTGAACGACTCCGGCAGCGGCGCGGTGTGCGTGGCCGGGTCGAAGACCGGTGGGTTGCGGTCGCTGTCCGTGTAGCTGGCGGCCAGGTCCTCGCGGGCCAGGCGGTCCACCTCGGCGAGGAAGCTCCGGGCGGTGTCGGTGTCCAGTTCCGAGTACGGCTCCTGGCCGAACGCCCGGTCCGCCCCGAAGACCTCGAACAGGTTGAACTCGAGGTCCCGAAGGTTGCTCTTGTAGTGGGTCATGCTCACTGGCCCCGCTTCCGGACAGGTGTTACCGATCAGTAACCCCGACTGTATTACTCGCGGGTAGGCAGCGACAAGCCGATCAGTGGAGTGACGGCGATTACACAGTTTCCGAGCGGTGGACCCGTTCAGCTCTCGGCGGCGCCGACTTCCCAGCTCGGCACGGCCGACGTGACCCCGGTACGGGAACCGACGTACTCCATGAGGACCAGCGCGATGTCGTCGTCCAGGCGGCCGTGCACCCACTCGACGAGGGCGGTCTCCAGCGAGGCGAGCCCGTCGGCGACCGTGCCGTGCCCGAGCAGCCGCCACGCGCGGTCGGCGGTGGGGAAGAACTCGCCGTCCCGCCGGGCCTCCCCGAGACCGTCGGTGAACAACAACAGGCGGTCGCCCGGTTCCAGGCGTTCCACCCGGGGCCGGACCGCCGGCATGAACCCGAGCGGCGGCGCGGGCGCCGGCGGCTCCAGCGGGATCACCGCGCCCCGGCGCAGCAGCAGCGGAGCGGGGTGGCCGCAGTTGACGATCGTCAGCGTCCCGCCCCGCTCCTCGACCAGCGCGGCCGTCACGAAATCTTCGTCGCCGACGTTGCGGGCCACCGCGCGGTCCAGGTCGGCGACCACGGCACGCAGGTCGGCCCGCTCGTAGGCCACGTGCCGGTACGAACCCAGGACGATGCTGGCCAGGCGGACCGCGTCCAGACCCTTGCCACGTACGTCACCGATGATCATGCGGACGCCGTACGGGGTGTCGATCGCCTCGTACAGGTCCCCGCCGATCTCGGCGGTGGCGGTGGATGAGATGTAGCGGCCGGCCACCGAGAGCATGCCGATCTGCGGTCCGAGCGGACGCAGCACGGCCTGCTGGGCCACCGACGCGAGCTTGGTCAGCTCGGCGATCTGCTCCGCCTGCCGCTGTCGTACCCAGGCCACCGCCACGGCCAGCCCGCTCGCGAGCCCGACCGCCACCATGTTGACCGAGGTCACCAACATCATCCGCGGGTCGGTCGCCGCGAAGGCGATCCCGATCAGGGTCGCCACGGCGCCCACGCCCAGCACCACCCTCCAGGCCGCCAGGGCGGCGGCCAGGATCGGGGCGGCGGCCAGGAGCGCGACGTAGTGCACCCGACGGCCGTCGGCCAGTTCCAGCACCGAGACGATCGCGAGCAGGACGACGGCCGCGCCGATGCCGGCGCGGGATCCGGGGCTCAGCGGGCTACGGCCCGACTGGAGGAGTCGCGTGCGTACGAGGGACAGCATGCCTGATCGACGTGAACCGGTGAATGAACCTGGCCCGTCGTCCGAGGATGTTCTGTCCGCCCGGCCCACGCTCGTGACCGTATCGGCGTTCTCGAATACGCTCAGCCGAGAACCTCGTAGCGAACGGTGAGCGCGCCGACGTCGACCGAGGCGATGGTCGCGAAGGCGGCCCGGGACAGGTCGAGGCAGCGACCGTCGATGAACGGCCCACGGTCGTTGATCCGCACGACGACCGACTTGCCGTTGCTCGGGTTGGTCACCCGGACCTTGGTGTTGAACGGCAGGGTCTTGTGCGCCGCGGTCAACTCGTTCGGGTTGAACGACTCACCGTTGGCGGTGAGCTGCCCGTCGGAGTAGAAGGACGCGCCACACGACCCGCTCTCCAGGACCTTCGCCGCCGGCGTGGTCTTCTTGGCCTTGGTGGGGCTCGGCTTCGGCGCCGCGGTGCGGGCCTTGCCCCGGGAGGCGGCCTGCGGCGAACGGCTGGCGGACGGGCTGGCCGTCACGCTGGGTGTCGCGGTGGCACTGGCGCTCGGCGAGATGCTCGGGGAGGCGGGGGTGAGGCTGGCGGCGGTGGTGGGGGTGAAGTCCAACGCCGCCTGGCCCGACTGGCCGGAGCCCGACGTGAGCTGGACGGCGCCGACCGTGCCGCCGACGGCCAGGGCGACGCCGACCGCCGCGGTGGCCGCGATGCCCGCCGGGGAGGAGAAGATGCGGGTACGGGAGTGCCTACCTGCCACCGGCCGATCCTTTCGTCGATTGAACAAACCGGGTCGGACCGTAACGAGAGAAGCACTTCCGAAGTCAACGTGATCATGGTGGTATGCCAGTATTTGCCCCAGTAGCTCTAGCCGATCATCCGAGGCGGGGTGGGTCGAGCGGCCCAGGTGCGGACGCGCCGAGCGCCCGTGCCGCACGATGAGCGGATGCCCACCGAACTGACCGGACGCCTGGCCGCCCTGTTCCGCTGGATCGACCCCGGCCCGGACGTCAGCCACCTGGTCAGCGACATCTCCGGCTGGTGGCGCGACCCGGCGGTGCTGGCCGAGCTGGGCCCCGCCCTGGTCGCCCCGCACCGGGAGGCCCGACCGACGGTGGTGCTCGCCCCGGCGGTCACCGGACTGCTGCTCGGACCGCTGGCCGCCACCGCCCTCGGGGTCGGCTTCGTGGCCGCGCACAAAACCGGCGACGGCAGGTTGCCGGCCGGCCCGCTCACCTGGGCACAGAGCCCGCCCGACTATCGGGGCCGGCGGGTCGACCTGGCCGTCCGGGACCGGCACCTCGGCCCCGACGACCGGGTGCTGGTGGTGGACGACTGGGTACGCACCGGTGCCCAGATCCGCGCCCTCTACGACATCTGCGCCACACGCGGCGCGCAGGTCCTCGGGGCGGCCGTGGTGGCCGTCGACTGCCCGCCGGAGACCGCCGCCGCGCTTCGGATCACCGGCCTGATCACCAGCGAGGAGTTGCCGGGTTGACCTGAAGCGCACTTCACCTTCGACCATCGACGCATGAGCGACGGAATCCTCGACGAGGCGTACGAACGGCTGCACCACACCGGTCCCGAATTCGAGGGCTGGCTCTCCAACCACGGCCCGATGGCCGTCGAGGCGCTGGCCCGGCACGGACACGAGGGAGAGGTGCACCGCTGGCTGGACGACTACCTCACCCGGCTGGACGAGCTGCCGCGCGGACTGCGTCCGATCGACGACTGGCGGGCGGCGCTGGGCGACGCGAAGCGGACCGGCGACTGGCTGGAGTACTTCGACCGACAGCTACGCGAGGCGCCGTGGCGGGACGTGCTCGGCACCTGGTGGCCCCGACTGCTGCCCGGCATCGCCGCGGGCGCAACCCACGGGGTGATCCGGGTCGGGCACGCGGTACGCGCTCTGCACCTGTACGGGGCGAACCCGCCCCGGCTCACCGAACTGGGCCAGGCCCTCGGCTACTGGGCGGCCCGTTGGCAGCCGGTGCCCGGCGCCGACCGGCTGCTCAGCTCGGTCTCGTCGGGCCACCCGGACTCCGCCGAGCCGGACGTGGCCGCCGCGCTGGCCGGGCTGCCCCGCATCGACGACCGGACCGGGGGCATCCGCGAGCGGTTGGGACGGCTGGTGAGCGTACCCGGGTGGGAACCGGCGCTCACGGCGCTGCGCCCCGCGCGGACGCCGGGTGAGGCGGAGCGGGGGCTCGGCACGCTCGTGTACCGCGCCGGTCTCGACTACCTGCGCTTCGGGCACGCCGAGCCGGTCATGCTGGTGCACGCCGTGACGGCGCCGACCGCCGTGCTGCGCACCCTGCCGGCACTCGACCGGGCGCTCTGGGCACCGAGCTTCGCCGCGGCCTGGGCCGCGACGGCGGCCGTGACCTCGGTGTACGCCTCGAGTGACGCGGCCGCGCCGCCGTCGGTCGCCGCCGGGACCCCGGCGGAGGTCTTCGCCCGGGCGGTCCGGCACGGCGACGAGCACGTGGTCAAGCTGGCCGACGCGGTCCTCGACGCCCACGCGGCCACCGGTGACCAGCGGCTGCTCGACGCCGCCGGCTACGCCGTGCAGTTGATCTGAGCCGCGCGGGACGGATTACGGCGGCGCGTCCGGCCGCGCTGGCCTAGCCTCGGCAGGATGTGGCCTCGGATCGGTGACCTGCGCACGCTCGCCCTCGGCACGCCGGGCGAGCTGCGGACGACCCTGAACACGCTGGTGCTGGCCGGTGTGAAGACCGCGACCGCCGGACGGCTGGCCGAGTACGCCGAAGAGAACGAGGAGCTGGAGCAGGTCGGCGAACGGCTGGCGCTCGTCGACGACGACGACGCGTTGGCCGGCGTCGTCGAGATCACCGGTGTCGAGGTGGTCCGCTTCGGCGACGTGCCCTGGGAGTTCGCCCGTGCCGAGGGCGAGGGTGACCGCTCGATCGAGGAGTGGCGGGCGGGGCACGCCGCCTACTGGGCGCGGCTCGGCACACCCGTCGACGACGACACCCCGATCGTCTGCCTGCGCCTGCGGCTGGTCTCCGGCGGCGAGGGCGGCGTGGCCACCGGAGACCTGGGCACCTGAGCCGACGCTATCCGCGTAGCTCGGGCAGCAGTCGGGTCGCCACGTCGACCAGGACGGCCTCGTCGCCGGCGTACCAACTGCTGGCGCGCGGCCAGTGCGTCACCACGTCGGTGAAGCCGAGCTCCGCAGCCCGGCCGACCTGGTCGGCGAAGAACTGCGCGCTGGTCAGCGAGAACACCGGCGCGGAGTCCAGCAGCAGGTAACGGTCCAGCGTGGCCGGGTCGCGGCCGGCCTCGGTGAGCGGCCGGTCCATCCGCGCGGACAGCGTCGAGACGCTGGTCCACCAGCTCGCCAGGTCGTTGTCGTCGCCGGTGCCGGTGGTCACCCATCCCTGCCCGAAGCGGGCCACCAGCCGCATCGAGCGCGGCCCGTTGGCGGCCACCACGAACGGCACCCGGGGCTGCTGCACGCAGCCGGGGTTGTTGCGGGCGTCCACCGCGGCGAACCAGTCACCCCGCCAGGTGGTGCCGTCCTCGCGCAGGATCAGGTCGAGTAGTTCGGTGAACTCGGCGAACCGGTCGACCCGCTGGCGCGGCGGCAGCGTCTCGCCACCCAGCACCGCCGAGTCGAACCCGATGCCGCCCGCACCGAGGCCGAGCAGCAGTCGACCGTCCGACACGTCGTCCACCGTGGTGATCTTGCGGGCGAACGCGGCCGGATGGCGGAAGTTCGGCGACGCCACGAGCGTGCCCAGTCGAATCCGGGACGTCACGGTGGCGGCGGCGGTCAGCGTGCTCATCGAGTCGAACCACGGGCCGTCGACCAGGTCCCGCCAGCCCAGGTGGTCGTACGTCCACGCGTGGTCGAAGCCCCACTCGTCGGCCTGCCGCCAGCGGTGCTGCGCCTGGCTCCAGCGCTGGTCCGGCAGGATCACGATGCCAATCCGCATGATCGCGAGCCTACCGGTACTCTTCTGTGATCCAGCTCACACGATCTTCCGGTAGGGGTGTCCCGATCGACTCCGACCTCGTTGCGAGCAGGCACCCGACGGGTGCCGCCCGAGCAGAGGGATCAAGCGAGATGACCAAGGTGACCGCACAGCTGTCGGTGTCCCTGGACGGGTTCTACGCCGGCCCACAGTTCGACGGCGACGGCGACTGGATCGACTCGGCCGAGGCCGCCGGCTTCTTCCGGATCACCCGCTGGGCCACCGAGGCAGCGGCCTGGCGCGAACGGCTGGGCTTCGCCGGTGGCGAGCGGGACACCAACTCCGACGTGCTGGCCGAGACGTTCGAGGCGGCCGGCGCGTACGTCATGGGTCGGCGGATGGCCGACGGCGGCGAGGTGCCGTGGGGCGAGGAGCCTCCGTTCCGCGCACCGGTCTTCGTCGTCACCCACCGACCCCGCGAAACCCTGCTGCGCGGCGGTGGCACCAGCTTCACCTACGTGACCGACGGAGTGGCCAGCGCGGTCGAGCAGGCACGCGCCGTGGCCGGCGGCAAGAACGTAGCCGTGGCCGGCGGCGGCCTCGTCCGACAGGTACTCAAGGCCGGCCTGCTCGACGAATTGGAGCTGCACGTCGTACCGGTCGTGCTCGGTACTGGCCTGCGACTCCTCGACGCCGACCTCGATCTCGACGCCAAGGAGGCGATCGAGCTGACGCCGACCCGGGTCATCCACACGCCGCAGGTCACCCACATCCGGTACGCCGTGGACGGTCGCGCCCCGCTCGTGCTCGACGACCGCGGTCGCGGCGGCGGCCCGACGACGACCGTCAACTGACGTCACAAGGGGATTTCTCATGCCACAGCTACTGCGGGTGCAGTGCTTCAATGTCTCGCGTGACGGGTTCGGCACCGGGGAGGGGCAGAGTCTGGAACGGCCCTTCGGTCACGCCGACCCCGCCCCGCTGTTCTCCTGGCGTTCCGCCACCGCCAGCTTCATCTACCGCACCGAGCCCGGCGGGACCCGTGGCCTGGACGACTACCTGACCCGCGACGCCGAACACAACATCGGCGCCGAGATCATGGGCCGCAACAAGTTCGGCCCCCAGCGTGGACCGTGGGAGAACCACGAGTGGCAGGGTTGGTGGGGCGACAACCCTCCGTTCCACACGCCGGTCTTCGTGCTCACCCATCACGTACGGCCGTCGTTCACCCTCGCCGACACCACGTTCCACTTCCTCGACGCCAGTCCGGCCGAGGCGCTGGCCCGGGCGAAAGAGGCAGCCGACGGACGGGACGTACGCCTCGGCGGCGGGGTCGCGACCATCCGCGAGTTCCTCGACGCCGACCTGGTCGACACCCTGCACATCGCCGTCGCCCCCGTCGACCTGTACCGGGGCGAGCGACTGTGGGACAGCCACACCGACCTGCTCGACCGCTTCCACCTGGATACGGTGCCCAGCTCCAGCGGCGTCACCCACCTGCTGTTCTGGAGGCGGTAGCCGCCCCGGCGCACACATGCCCGCGCGGCTGCGGGTAGACGAGCACCGGCCTTGATCGGGAAACTTCCGGGATGGAACCGACCCAGACGGCGCTCATCGTGCCGATACCCGGGGCCGAGGAAGCGGTAGGCCGGTTTCGGGACTCTCTCGACCCAGCGGCCTCGTGGGGCGTGCCGGCACACGTCACCGTTCTCTACCCGTTTCTAGCGCCACAGCAGATCGATGAGCAGGTCCTGACCGTGCTGAGCGAGACCATTGCCGGCATACCGCGGTTCGACGTCGCGCTGACGCACGTCGGCTGGTTCGGCGACACGGTCGTATGGCTCGCACCGCAGCCGGACCGTCCGTTCGTGAACCTCACCACGGCTGTGTGGCAGCGGTTTCCCGGGACCGCACCCTATGGGGGAGAGCACACCAATGTGGTGCCGCACCTGACCTTCGGCCAGGATGCCCCCAAGCCCACATTGAGCCAGGCTGCGGAGACCGTCTCGGCACAGCTGCCGATCGGCGCCGCCGTCGACATGGTTCGCCTCATCGCCGGCACGCCGGGGCTGAGATCTTGGCGCGCCGTCTGCGAGTTCCCCTTGGGTCCGCAAGAAGCTACCGAGGAGCCGCGGGGACGGGCGGAGAGGACAGGCTTGTGACCCCTCTGCCCCCAGCCGACGACCTGACGTCGCTGGTCCTGCGTGTTGACTTCACCGCGGTGTGGCCAGTGGCAACGTGATGACGACAAGACGAGGCGAACGGGACCAGGCCAGTCTTCAGCGGCGGCTGGAGGTATTGAAGCTGCCGGTGGTGCCACTGGAACGCCACGGATTTCTGACACCCGCAGATTGCGCGGACATGGAACGCGAGCCTGAGGCCGTCGGCGTTGGGCCCGATGGGACGGCGTTCGCCGTCTGGTCACACCGGACGGCCTCCCGGCGCAAGCAGGTGACGTGGCATGCCGGTGGCAACGGGGTCCGGATTGTCGGCGCGATCGATGTGGAGACAGACCTCCGTGTGTCGTTCGTGCAACCGCTGCCGGAGGGGCGGGTCCTGCTGGTGGCGGCCCGCGCCGGGTCTGGCGTGACCAACGGTGAGGTATGGACATACGACGGCGATCTGGAGCACCGTGGCCACCTCGGTGATGCCATCGAGGAACTCCAGACGACGCCGTCCGGCAAGGTATGGGCCGGATATTTCGATGAGGGAGCGTTGGGCGGAAGCGGGTCGGAGGGACACGGCCTGGCCCGGTTCAACCAGGACTCGGGGGTCCGGGCCCCGAGTACGACGTCGTGACGCTGCTGCGCATCGACCGAGACGGTGTGCGCCGCATCGGCGGGCAGTGCCGCCTCGTGCTGCCCGACGGCGTCGAAGCACAGCGTCTCCGCTACACCTGCCGGGGCGGCGACCTGCACGCCTTCACCCGAGGCACATGGTACGGCACCGCCATCGACGAGCTACAGGCTGTTGCGCTGAGCTCATAGCGGACGTGGCCCTGAAAGGCTGGAGTGCGGGACCTACGGCAGGTCGGCACACCGCGGTTGTTGTCGAGGGACTCCATCGTCGTGTGGCACTTCAGGTCGTTCAAGCGCAAGCAGTAGCGCATGCGCGGGTGGCAAGCCGATTCGGAGAAACCGCCCACATTACTGTTCCGTATGTGTCGATGAAGGCGTGCACCTAGAGCCCGCCGAGTGAACTGGCCGCGACACCGGTCTGATGCGACGGTTGTTGGTGCCGGATGTTGACTGCCGGGACGGCACCGTCGGGCATTCGGATGGACGTGTTCTAAATCTCTCCAAATCCCCTTCGTTGAACGGCTTCGTACGGCGCTGTCGTCTATTTGACCGCTGTTGTCATCGTGGTGACACGTAGCGTGGACCTTGACCGGGGAGGGTTTGGGATGGCGCGGCTGGTGGTGGCGGTAGATCCGGCGGTGGGTGTGGAGCCGGTGACGTTGGCGAAGGCGTGGGACTCCGATGAGGAGTCTGCTGCCCTGGGAGCGGCGTCGGTACAGCAGGCGGCTCCGGAAACATTCTTGCCAGGATTGGCGGAGTTGGTGTTGGTGCCGTTGGCGGTCAATCTGGCCAGCGGCCTGCTGTACGACCTGGTCCGGCGGCTTGTGGTTCAGCAGCGGCCGGCTGTGGACGTGACGGAGCTGGAGCTGACCGAGACCCGTTCGGGTGATGATCGTGTGGTGGTGGTCCGGGTTCGCCGGAGCGCTTCGTGAGCGTCAGCGGCGAGCCCCGGCCGGTGATGGTGATCAAAATTTCGGAGCGGTCACGCGCCGCTGACGGTTCGTTCATCGCCTGGGTGTCCTTTGGCGACGGCGCGGAGTACGAGGTCACGATCACCGACCCGGCCGGCGATGGTGACGAGAACCGGCTGGGGTGGTATTTCGAGGAGCACCTGAGATTTCCGTTCCTGGATAAGGATTTGGCGCGGGAGGCTGTGGAGCAGCTGCGGGCCTATGGTGAGCGGTTGTTCCGCCAGGTGTTCGCCGGGGATGCGTTGGTTGACTACCGGGTGGTGGCGCGGCGCGGGTTCGACGGTTACCGGGTGCAGGTGCGGGGTTCGGCGGCGTTTCACCGCCTGCATTGGGAGGCTCTGTACGACCCGGGGCTGCCGGTGCCGATGGCGATTCGGTTGCCGATCGTCCGCTGCGTGTACTTGACCCCGTCGGGATTCGACCTGCCGCCGCAGCGGCCGACGTTGAACATTCTTGTGGTGACGGCCCGCCCCGGCGGCCGCTCCGATGTCGGCTACCGCACGATTTCCCGACCCTTGTTGAAAGGCTTGCGTCGGGCGGACCGGCCGGTGGTGGTGGATCTGGTGCGCCCGGGGACGTGGCAGGCACTGGAACAGCATCTGCGCGCGGCGACGACGCTTCACGGCAGCGGCTACTACCAGGTGATTCATTTTGATGTGCATGGTGCGGTGGCGGGGTTCGCGGAGTTGGAGCGGGGTCGGGCCGCCGACCGGTATCTGTTCGGAACGCGGCGGCCGACGCTCTTTGCGGGTGAGCGGGCGTTCCTCTTCCTCGAGACCGCGGTCGAGGGCAAGGCGGAACCGGTGGCTGCCGAGGACATCGCGAATCTGTTGGCGGAGCATCGGGTTCCGGTGGCCGTTCTCAACGCGTGTCAGTCGGCGAAGGAACCGGCAAGCGAGGCCAGCCTTGCCCAACGCCTGGTGGAGGCCGGTGTCCCAGTGACAGTGGGGATGGCGTACTCGGTGACGGTGTCAGCCGCCAAGCAAGCGATGCCACTGGTCTACTCGGGCCTGGCCGCAGGCGACGACCCGGTCTCGGCGATGCAGACCGCGCGGCGGTCACTGTTCGACGACAAGACCCGGCAAGCGTACTTCGATCAGGACCTGGAATTGGAGGACTGGGTCCTGCCGGTGGTATTCAGCCAGCAGGACGTGAGGCTCTCGTTGTCGGAGATGTCGGCCGAGCAGCAGGCCCGGTTTCTTCAACGTGAGGCGCTGGTCGGCGACGAACCGGACACGGAATACGGGTTCGTCGGCCGGGACCTGGACATCCAAGCAATCGAGCGGCGGCTGCTGATCCGAGACGAACGGAACATGCTGCTGGTCAAAGGCATGGCTGGCGCCGGGAAGTCGACACTGCTGGAACATCTGGCTTGGTGGTGGCAACGCACCGGCCTCGTGGAGATGGTGTTCCGGTTCAGCTACGAACACCGAGCTTGGACCCTTGACCAGATCATCCCCGAGATCGCCGCCACTCTGCTGGATTCGGTGGAGCAGGCGAAGTTAGAACTGCTGCCCGAGAAGGCGCAGTCCGAGCACATTGCCCGGTTGCTGCGGTCACGCAGGTATCTGCTGGTCTTGGACAACACCGAGTCAATCACCGCCACCCCGGCGGCGATCCCCCACGCCCTCAACGACACAGAGCGTGAACGACTCAGCGGGTTTCTAGCTCGCCTGCGCGCCGGAAAAACTCTCGTGCTGTTCGGGTCACGCGAGCACGAGCAATGGATCGGCCCACGTACTTTCGGCGACAACACCTACTCCCTGGCCGGCCTGGACGACCAGGCCGCATCGGTGCTCATCGACGCCATCCTCACCCGCCACGGTGGAACCCATCACCTGCACGACAAGCAGCAGCGCGATGCACTGGAGCGGCTGACGACCCTGCTCGGTGGGTATCCGCTGCCGCTGACGGTGGTCCTGCCCACCCTCGCCACGCAAACCCCGGCGCAGGTCCTCGCCGACCTACAACAAGGCAACAGCGCCACGGATCTCGAGCGCATCAACCAGGTCATCGAGTACAGCCACGGCAAACTCAACCCCACGATCCAGCATTCCCTGCTGCTGCTGGCACCATTCACCGCCAGCATCCCCGCACCGTTCCTCGACGCCTACCAGCAGTTGCTTGCCGACCACGAGGCGGTCGAAGCCCTCGGCCCGATCGACCTCACGGCGGCGGTCGCCGAAACCGTCCGGGTCGGACTAGCCACCTCCCACCCCCACCTGACCGGCTGGGTGCAGATCCTGCCGGTGCTGCCCTACTTCCTACGTACCCGCATCAACGACCACCCCGAACTCCACAATGCCGCCCAGGATGCGCATTACCAGCTCTACACCGGCATCGGGAATCTGATTTACCGGATGCTCACCTCACCGGAGCCGCGACAGCGCGAGACCGGACACGCGACGGCGCGCACCGAGTACGCCAACCTCATCGCCGCCCTCGATCACGGACTTCACACTGGCCAAGTTGTCCTCCCCATCGTTCAGGCGGTAGAGGAGTACCTCGACCAGACCAAACAACAGGACACCCGCCGGCACGTGCTCGACAGCGCTATCGCCGCCCCCCGCGACCCCGACCGCGAAGACCTACGCCGCGAATCCGCCGCCCTGCATCACCTGGCTGGCATCGTCGCCCAGGACCAGCGGCGCTTCGACAAAGCCGAAGCCCACTACAAGCAGGCCCTGACCATCTTCCTGGAGTTCGCTGATAGGTCCAGCGCCGCCCTCACCTACGGCCAGCTCGGCAGAGTCGCGCAGGATCAGCGGCGCTTCGACGAAGCCGCAGCCCACTACAACCAGGCCCTGACCATCTTCCTGGAGTTCAAGGACCGGCACCACACCGCCGGCACCTACCACAATCTGGGCAGGGTCGCGCAGGACCAGCGGCGCTTCGACGAAGCCGAAGCCCGCTACAAGCAGGCCCTGACCATCAAGCTGGCGTCCGGTGATCGGCCCAGCGCTGCCCTCACCTACCACCAACTCGGCGTTGTCGCGCACAATCAGCGGCGCTTCGACGAAGCGGCAGCCCACTACAACCAGGCCCTGACCATCAAGCTGGAGTTCAACGACCGGCACAGCGCAGCCAGCACCTACCACCAGCTCGGCGTCGTCGCCCAGGATCAGCGGCGCTTCGACGAGGCCGAAGCCCACTACAAGCAGGCCCTGACCATCTACCTGGAGTTCAACGACCGGCACAGCACCGCCGGGATCTACCACAATCTCGGCGTTGTCGCCCGGGATCAGGGGCGCTTCGACAAAGCCGAAGCCCACTACAACCGGGCCCTGACCATCTACCTGGAGTTCAACGACCGGCACAGCGCTGCCGGTATCTACCACAATCTGGGCAGGGTCGCGCAGGATCAGCGGCGCTTCGACGAAGCCGAAGCCCACTACAACCGGGCCCTGACCATCTACCTGGAGTTCAACGACCGGCACAACGCGGCCGGCATCTACCACCAGCTCGGCGTTGTCGCGCAAATTCAGCGGCGCTTTGACGAAGCCGAGGCCCACTACGACCAGGCTCTGACCATCTACCTGGAGCTCGACGACCGGAACAACGCGGCCGGCACCTATCACAATCTCGGCAGGGTCGCGCAGGATCAGCGGCGCCTCGACGAAGCCGAAGCCCACTACAACCAGGCCCTGACCATCTACCTAGGGCTCAACGACCGGCACAACACCGCCAGCACCTACCACCGGCTCGGCCTGGTCGCTCAGGATCAGCGGCGCTTCGACAATGCAGCCCGCGCGTTGTTCAGAGCGGCTGGCAACTGGCGATCGCTGTACGGCCAGTGGCCCAGAGAGACGGTGACCGAGCTGAAGCAGCTGCGGCAACAGATGAGTCCAAACGACTTTCGTCGGATACTCCAAGACAACCTGTCTCCCGACCTCGTCGATGCGCTTCACGCGGCTGTCGAGGATGTCACCGAATGAGATAGCCGCTGCCATCCCGCACGCCCTCGAGCCGCCCTCGCTGAAAGCGGGCCGCCGTCCGACCCGCCACCTCAATCAAGCGGACCTTGCGCCGCTCTAACTCCCAGAACGCCCTCAGGTAGCGCGACTCGGTGGCTTCGGCCGGCCTGCCCGGTTCCGCTTCCACGACCTGCAGCACAGCGGAACATCGTCGCCTCCGCGCCAGAGCCAGCCCCGCTGACCTGTTGGCCCGGATGGTTCACGCCTGCGCCCGCGCCGCGCTACACGACACAAGCCGTCCATGGCACGCCGCGTGGTGAGCGCTGTCGACGCGATCGAGCGGTCAAGGCCGGCCGGCGCAAGCCGAGCAAGCGCAAGGTCAAGCGGGTTGCCGAGGGCGACGGACCGGCGCCGAGGCGGGCTAATGGCCCATCCCTGTTTCGGCATGACCTGGAACCACGGAAGCCCTGGCGGGACGTCTGTCCTGACCAGGGCTTCCGTGCGTGGAGCGGGTGACGGGAATCGAACCCGCACTGTCAGCTTGGGAAGCTGATGTTCTGCCATTGAACTACACCCGCAGGCTGCACCACTGTACCCGAGTCGTCGCAGCCATGCACCCAGCCACCCCCACGCGCCGACCGCCCCCGCTCGCACCCAAAGAAGTTTCCAGACGGCAACATATGGTCGTTCTCAAATGCGTCGATGAGTTGTAACGTCTGCCACACGTTCCCAGCCACGGCGTGACACACCCCCTGCCGCGCCGCCAGAAAGAGGTGGGCTCATGGGACTCCGTCCCAAACCGCTGACCCGGCGTGTCGCCGGTGTCGCGTCGACGACCCTCGCGCTGCTGCTCAGCACCGCTGCGGTGGGCGTCGTTCCGGCCGCTTCGGCCCTCTCCGCGGCACCGGGCGGCGCCTGCGCGGAGCCGGCCGCCAGCCACGCCAACGCCCGGGCGAAGCCCGGCGCGGGGGCCCTGCACGAACCGAACGAGCTGACCGCCAAGCAGGTCCGCGAGCGGGACGCCGACCTGGCGGCGGCGTTGCGCGAGCGGGCCAACTACCGGGCCGGCGCCGGCGCCACGACGCTGGCAGCCACCGTCACCATCCCGGTGGTGGTGCACGTGATCCAGGAGAACAGCACCCGGGCCGGCGGCAACATCCCCGACTCGATGATCACCTCGCAGATCAGCGTGCTGAACCAGGCCTACGCGGGCGGGACCGGCGGCGCGGCCACCGCCTTCGCCTTCCGACTCGACTCGATCAACCGGGTGACGAACCCGTCCTGGTACCCGATCGTCGACGGCTCGTCGGCGGAGCGGTCGATGAAGTCGTCGCTGCGGGTCGGCGGCAAGAACACGCTCAACATCTACCTCGGCGAGTTGAGCGACGACCTCTTGGGTTGGGCGACCTTTCCGCAGCGCAGACTCAGCAGCATGGATGGCGTGGTCGTGCTGAGCGAGTCGCTGCCGGGCGGCACCGCCACCAACTACAACCAGGGCGACACCGGCACCCACGAGGTCGGCCACTGGCTGAACCTCTACCACACCTTCCAGGGTGGTTGCGGCGGCTCCGGTGACGGGGTCAGCGATACCCCGGCCGAGGCGTCGCCCGCGTACGAGTGCCCGACCGGCCGGAACACCTGCTCGGCGGCCGGCCTGGACCCGATCACCAACTTCATGGACTACACCTACGACTCGTGCATGTACCAGTTCACCGCGGGTCAGGCGAGCCGCATGCTGACCGCCTGGAACGCGTACCGCGCGGCCTAGCTCCTCGCGTACACCAGGTGCCGGCTCCGTCACGACGGAGCCGGCATCGGCGTATCTGCCCCCAGGGCCGTGGTCAGGCCGCCGTGCACTGGACGTCGCGGCTGCGACGGGTCGGGCGCGTCTGCGGTACGGGGGAAGGCGCGGCCGCCGCGGGCGGGGTCTGCGGATCGAGCCAGACCTGGACGGCCGGGCGCCCCACGGCGATGCCCAGACCGTGCTGGTCGCGACGGGTCAGCATCGCCACGTCGACGGTGAACTCGAACAGCCGCCAGTCGGCCCGCGGCTCGGCCCGGGCGCTCTGCGCCAGCCTGGCCACCCGGACCGGATCGGTGACCGGCCAGGCGTGGCCCGCCACGTACGCCTCGTCGTCGCTCTCCTCGGGAGGGAACGAGTGCAGCGCGTATCGGCCGTCCCGTTCGAGGTCCCGGCGCTTCGGCGAGTCGATGATGAAGCAGAACAGCCCCTCGTCGGTGATGACCGGGGAGACCGGATGGACCCGGGGCCCACCGTCGGCGCGGACCGTGGCCAGATAGCCGAAGCCCGGCCCGTACTGCTGCAGGAGAACGCGGATGCCGTCGGCGAGGCGGGGCTCGTCGGCGGCGAAATCGGACCAGGAAGCCATGCGAGCATTCTATCGAACAAATGTACGAGGAGCGACCTCGACACGCTGGTCACCGCCCGCCTCGCTATGGTGGTCCGATGCTGCTCTCCGACCGTGACCTGGTCTCCGAGATCAAGGCCGGCACGCTGGGCCTGGAGCCGTTCGAGCCCACCCTGGTCCAACCTTCCAGCATCGACGTACGACTCGACCGGCTGTTCCGGGTCTTCAACAACCATCTCTACACCCACATCGATCCGGCCATGCAGCAGGACGACCTGACCTCGGTGGTCGAGGTGCCCGACGGTGAGCCGTTCGTGCTGCACCCGGGAGAGTTCGTGCTCGCCTCGACGCTGGAAGTGATCTCGCTCGGCGACCAGCTCGCCGGCCGGCTGGAGGGCAAGAGCTCACTGGGCCGCCTCGGCCTGCTCACCCACTCCACCGCCGGGTTCATCGATCCGGGCTTCTCCGGGCACGTCACGCTGGAGCTGTCCAACGTGGCGAACCTGCCGATCACCCTCTGGCCGGGCATGAAGATCGGGCAGCTCTGCATCTTCCGGCTCTCGTCGCCGGCCGAGCACCCGTACGGCTCGGTGGTCTACGGGTCGCGTTACCAGGGCCAGCGAGGCCCGACGCCCAGCCGCTCCTGGCAGAACTGGCGTGCCTGGCCGACGCGCTGATCGGCCCCTCCGATGTTAGGAAGGGCACCTTTCTATACCTGAAGCGTTAGAAGGGTGCCCTTCCTTACACGTCAGCCGGGGCGGCCGTAGCTGTGGATGGGCCCGTCGTCGACCTTCTTCATCTTGACGGGCACACCGGCCTGGGAGGCGTGCACCACCCAGCCGTCGCCGACGTACATCCCGACGTGGTGGATGTCGCTGTAGTAGAAGACCAGGTCACCGGGGCGCAGGTCGCCCTTGCTGACGTTCTTGGTCACCCGGCTCTGCGCGGCGGCGTTGTGCGGCAGCGACACACCGGCCTTCGCCCATGCCGCCAGCATCAGCCCGGAGCAGTCGTACGAGTTCGGTCCCTCGGTGCCCCACACGTACGGCTTGCCGATCTGGGCGCAGGCGAACTTGACCGCGATACCGGCACCGCCACCCGGGTAGCTGGCCGGGCAGGGCGCGGGACGCAGCGGACCGCCGCCGCCGCTGCCGTACACCTTGAGGCGCAGCTTCTGCAGCCGGTCGATCTCCTCGTTGATCTGCTTCTTCTTCGCAGCCAACTGGGCCTCGGTGCGGGTCAGCTGGACCACCATCTCGTCCAGCGGCGCCTTCTGCCGGGCCAGCTCGTTGCGCAGGTCGGCGACCTGGCGGACGTCCTCCTGCTGGTTGTGGGCGAAGCGGTCGAGCATTTCGAGCTGACCGACCATCTCGCTGGGCGACCGGCTGCCGAGCATCGTGTTGACGGTCGACAGGTTCTCACCCATGTACGCGCGGACGGCCAGCGCGCTGACCTTGTCCATCGCGGCGTCGACCTGGCGCTCCAGCGGCGCGATGCGGGCGGCGAGCGCGTCGGCCTGCTTGCGCTTGAGGGTCAGGTCGGCACGGGTGGCGTTGTGCCGCTCGATGATCGGTTCGAGCTTGTTCCAGTCGTCGTCGATCTGGCGTTCGATCTCGGCGACGGACGGATCGGCGTGGGCCACCGTGGCGCTGCCGGTCAGGACGACGGCGACGCCGACCAGGGCGGCGAGAGCGGTGGTGAAGCGGGACCAGCGTGGACGCGGCACGGTCGACGGCGGGTCGGCCGGAGCCGACCGTCCGGACGACGGCCGCGGGGCTTGGAGGGCCACCGGGTTCCGTACTCCTTCTTCCTGACCGCCTACCGGGTTAGCTGACGGGTTCGGGCGGGAAGTGGGCGCCCTACCGCAGGAACTGCGGATTCACCCCGAGGAACCTGGGTCCCCGGCTCGCTCGCGAGCGACTCGGCGGTGTCGGTCCGTTACCGCCCGGGGTGGGCAGACCTGCTACCGGGCCGACGAATGACCAGAGTAGAGACGGCCGTTACCGATCCGCAACCCGTGCGGCCGTGACACTCCGTACTGATTGCCGCGGGCCATCGAACCGATGTGAAGATTTCTTACCGCACGTTTCGAAACATGGAAAGGTATTGACGCGGACTCCCGGGCAGGGCGAAGGTGACCGCAACCGACACCAGTTCACATGTAGGGGGTTCGATGAAACGTCCGACCCTGCTCGCCGTCGCGCTCGTCACCGCCACGGCGGCCGTACCGCTGCCCTCCGGCCCGGCCACCGCGGCCCCTGCCGCCGACCGCCAGCAGCAGTACGCCGCCGCAGCGACCGAGTACGGCGTACCCATCGACGTACTGCTCGGCGTCTCCTACCTGGAGTCCCGCTGGGACAGCAACGCCGGCACGCCGAGCACCAGCGGCGGCTACGGCCCGATGCACCTGACCGATGCCCGGCACGTGGCCGCCCTACCCGGGCGCGGTCACCACGACGCCCCGGGAGAGGATCCGCGCGGCGACGAGTCCCGTCGTGCTCTCGCACCGGCGCCCGCCACCGGGGACGCGCCGCCCAGCGCCGCGCTGCAGACCGTGGACGCCGCCGCCGCGCTCACCGGCGCCACCACCGAGGCGCTGCGTACCGACCCGACGACGAACCTCCGGGGTGGGGCGGCGCTGCTGGCCGCGTACCAACGGGAGGTCGGCGCCCCGGTCGGAGTCGGCACCGACCCGGCCACCTGGTACGGCGCGGTGGCCCGCTATGCCGGCGCGGACAGCGCCGATGCCGCGGCGGCCTTCGCCGACGAGGTCTTCACCACGATCGGCGCCGGCGAGACGCGGGTGACCGACGACGGCCAGCGGGTCACGCTGCCGGCCCGGGCGGTACGCCCTGAGCGGACCTGGCTGGACCGACTGGGACTGCGCCGGCTCGCCCGCCCGGACGGGTTGGAGTGCCCGAGCACCGTGTCCTGTGAGTGGATCCCGGCACCCTACGCGGCGTTCGGCGACGGCGACTACGGCAACCACGACCTGTCCGACCGGCCCGCCCGGCAGAAGATCGAGTACATCGTCATCCACGACACCGAGGCGAGTTGGGCGACCACCCTGCAGCTCGTCCAGGACCCGACCTACGTGAGCTGGCACTACTCGCTGCGCTCGGTGGACGGCCACATCGCCCAGCACGTCAAGACCAAGGATGTCGCCTGGCACGCCGGCAACTGGTACGTCAACGCCAAGTCGATCGGGTTGGAACACGAGGGCTTCGCCGCGCAGGGCACCTGGTACACGGAGGCGATGTACCGGACCTCGGCGAAGCTCGTGCGGCACCTCGCGCTGCGGCTGGGCATCCCGCTGGACCGCCAGCACATCATCGGGCACGACAACGTGCCCGGCACGACCGCGTCGACGGTCCGCGGGATGCACTGGGACCCGGGACCCTACTGGGACTGGACGCACTACCTCGACCTGCTGCACGCGCCACGGCTGGACACCGGCACCCCGGCCACCGGACTGGTCCGGATCGACCCCGACTACGCGACCAACCAGCCGGCGTTCACCGGATGCGTCACCCCCGGGACGCCGTGCGCGCCCCGCGGTTCCTCGTCGGTGGTGCTACGCACCGCACCGGCTCCGGACGCGCCGCTGGTCAACGACATCGCGCTGCGCCCCGACGGCACCCCGAACACGATGGACGTGTCGGACCACGGGGCCCGCGCGTCCGCCGGCCAGACGTACGCGCTGGCCGGTCGACAGGGCGACTGGACGGCCATCTGGTACCTCGGGCAGCGGGCGTGGTTCCACAACCCGGCGTCCGCGCCGACGGCCACCTGGACGGTCGGCATGGTGGTCACCCCGAAGCCCGGCCGGGCCACGATCCCCGTCTACGGGCGGGCGTACCCGGAGCAGGCGGCCTACCCGGCCGGCGTGCCCTACCAGGCGATCTCACCGTTGCAATACACCCTCGCCGCCGGACAGCGGTACGCCGTCGGCGCGGTGCTGCCCGGCGAGTACTACCGGGCCAGCACGTTCGACGGCTCCTCGCCCGGCGACTGGACGGTGATCCGGGGCAACAACCGGTACGCGCAGATCCAGTTCGGCCACCGCGTCATGTACGTCGACCTCGCCGACGTACAGCTCCTGCCGTCTCCGGTGGGCGCACCCCGCTGAGGAACCACGACGGCCCCCGGTCGAGGTGACCGGGGGCCGTCGTGGTGCGTGCTGGGGATCAGCCAGGTCGGCGGAACCCGGCGACCGGCATGGTGTTGATGCTGGACACCTGCACCGGTTTACCGGCGCGTGGCGCGTGCACCATCTGGTTGTTGCCCAGATAGAGCCCGACATGACTCAGGCCGGAGTAGAAGAAGACCAGGTCACCGGCACGGGCGTCGGCGCGCGAGACGGCCTTGCCCTCGTTCCACTGGTCACCCGTGTGGTGGGTGAGGTAGATCCCGGCCGACTTGTAGGCGTACTGGGTCAGGCCCGAGCAGTCGAACGAGTTCGGGCCGGTGGCGCCCCAGACGTACGGATCGCCGACCTGCTGGCAGGCGGTCTTGATCGCCTTCTGCGCCGCGACAGAGACCACGCCGTTGATGGTCGGGCAACCGGCCGTCTTGACCGTGGTCTTGGGCATCGACGCTTCGAGCTTCTTGATCTCGGCGTCGATCTGCTTCTTCTTGGCCGCCAGCTCGCTCTGCTGCTTGGTCTGGGTGGCGATCAGCGCGTCCAGCTTCTGCTTCTCGCCGTCGTACTTGGCCCGGACGGCGAGCACACCCTCGACCTGCTTGCGCTCCTGGGAGGCGAGCCGGTCGAGGAGGGTGAGCTGCTCGGTGAGCGTGTCCGGCTTGGCGCTGACCAGCAGCGCGCCGATCTCCTGCGAGGGGCCCGACATGTAGTAGCGGGAAGCGAGGTCGCCGACCCGGTTGAGTGCCAGCTCGCTCTGCAGGGCCAGCGGCTCGATCTTCTTCTGAAGTTCGGACGACTTCTTGCGGTTGACGGCGAGTTGCGCCCGCACCTTGTTGTACTTCTCGATCGTGGGCTCCAACTCCTCCCACTTCTTGTCGATCTGCGCCTCGATCTCGTCGACCGTCGGCTCGGCCTGCGCCGGCACGGCGATCATGCCGGCACCGACCGCAGCGGCGGCGACCAGCACGATCAGGCGACGTGCGACCCGGCGCAGACCACGCGGTCGAACGGGCGACCCTGGTGCGTGACGATGAGGGGGCATGGTTGCCACCGGCACCGACTCCTTTGCAACCGACCGCCGGGCGCCTCGCGTGAGGGAAGGGCCGAGGCAGACGACCCACAGCGGTCGGTGCACCACATTAGGGAAGCGCCGGACCGAATTCAAGGCGAGCCGAGTCACCGTCACTGTCGCGCAACCACTTGCACACCAAGGGTGTTGGTCAATTAACCAACGATTGCGGTCAATACATCATCGAGCGTCACCACACCGAGAGGTCGGCGTCCGTCGCTGACCAGCACCATGTGCCGCCGTTCCCTGCGCATGGCCAGCAGCAGATCGGCGAGCGTACGGTCCGGCGGGACCACGGCCAACGGCCGGTACACCGCCTCCGGCACGGGAGCGCGGCGGCCCTGCCCGGCGTACCCGAGCACGTCCTTGACGTGCACGAAGCCCAGCACCCGCCGGGTGGACCGCTGCACCACCGGAAACCGGGACCGGCCGGTACGGGTCGCCAACACCTCAAGCGACGCCGGCGAGACGTCCTCGGCGACCGTCGTCACCGTCGACCACGGTTGCAGGGCGTCCGCCGCCGTACGGGTGTGCAGGGCCAGAGCGCCGGTGATGCGGGCGTGCTCCTCGGCGTCGAGCAGCCCCTCCGTACGCGCCTGCGACACCAGGCCCGCCAACTCCTCGGCCGTGAACACCGTCTTCACGGCCTCGGTCGCCTCGATCCGCCACAGGGCCAGCACCCGGCGGGCCGCCCACTTCATCGCCAGCAGCAGCGGCTTGGTCGCCACGCAGAACGCCAGCATGGCCGGGCCCAGCCAGAGCGCGGAGACCTCCGGACCGGCCAGCGTGATGTTCTTGGGCACCATCTCGCCGACCACCGTGTGCAGGAAGACGACGACACCGAGCGCCAGCACGAACGCCACCGGGTGCACCGCGCGGTCGGGCAGACCGACGGCGCGGAATGGCGACTCGAGCAGATGGGCCAACGCCGGCTCGGCGATCGCGCCGAGGCCCAGCGAACAGACCGTGATGCCGAGCTGCGCGCCGGCGATCATCAGCGGGATCTGGTTCATCGCCGACAACGCCCAGCGGGCCCGCTTCGAACCGGCCGCCAACGGCTCGATCACCGTCCGCCGGGACGCGATCAGCGCGAACTCGCTACCCACGAAGAAGCCGTTGCCGAGCAGGAGCAGCACGGCCACCAGCAGCTCAGTCATCGGCGTCCGGCTCCGCCGGTCGCAGCACCCGGACCTGCTCGATCCGGTGCCGCTCCACCTCGACCACGGTGAACTCCCAGCCGTCGGCGTCGACCGTCTCGCCGGGCAGCGGAATGTGCCCGAGCCGCGCCAGCAGGAACCCGGCCAGCGTCTCGTACGGCCCCTCGGGCAGCCGGAAGCCCGTCTGCTCGACCAACTCGTCGGAGCGCAACACCCCGTCGACCAACACCGTGCGCTCGCCGCCCGGAACGGTCAGCTGATGCGGATCGACGTCGTCCACGCTGGCCGGGTCGAACTCGTCGGCGATCTCGCCCACCAACTCCTCGACCAGGTCCTCGATCGTCACCACGCCGTCGGTGCCGCCGTACTCGTCGACGACGATCGCCAGGTCGGCCCCGGCCGCCTTCAACGCCGCCAGCACGCCGTCCAGGTCCAGGCTCTCCGGCACGTACACCGGCTCACGGGCCACTGCCGCCACCACCGTCGACGCCCGCGCGGCCAGCGGCACGCCCAGCGCGTCCGGCACGCCCGCGACGCCGGTGACGAGGTCGAGGGTCTCCTCGTACACCGGGAAGCGGGTCCGTCCCGTCCGCCGGGACTCC
Source organism: Micromonospora sp. NPDC005979 (assembly GCF_040614415.1). Classification (NCBI taxonomy): domain Bacteria; kingdom Bacillati; phylum Actinomycetota; class Actinomycetes; order Micromonosporales; family Micromonosporaceae; genus Micromonospora; species Micromonospora sp. NPDC005979. The sequence continues at coordinate 299,352 of NZ_JBEXUR010000002.1, forward strand.
TCCAGCAGCTTTGCCACCGTGGCGGTGGCCCGCAGCGCGACCACGTCGACCCGCGGGGTCATGGCCTCGGCCGCCCGCTTGTCGCCGAACCGGATGGTGCGCCGCAGCAGCATCGCCGTGTCCGGCGGCAGCGCGCCCGCGCGGGCCGAGATGGCGGCCAGCAGCCCCAGTTCCTCGGGCGAGCGGGCGCTGGCCAACTCCTCCTGCGGCTCCACGCCGAGCGCCCGGACCAGCCGGTTCGCCGAACCGTTCAGGCCCCGGATCAACCAGCCGAACGTCCGGGAGAAGGTGTGCATCGGCCCGGCGGTGGCCAGCGCGGCCGGCATCGGCCGGGCCAGCGCCGCGTTCTTGGGCACCAGCTCACCGAAGAGCATGGACAGGAGCGTCGCCAGGGCCAGCGCCAGGAACGGGGTGAAGCGCTCGGTGCTCTCCCCGGCCACGGGACGCAGCAGCGGGGTGAAGATCCGAGCCAGCGCCGGTTCGGCCAGGTAGCCGGTGAGCAGGGCGGTGATGGTGATCCCGAGCTGCGCCCCGGAGAGCTGGAAGGACAGCTCGCGCAGCGCGGCGCGTACCGTCCGGGCGGCCTCGTCGCCGGCGGCGGCCCGCCGGTCGATCTCCGCGCGGTCGACCGTGACCAGGGCGAACTCGGCCGCGACGAAGAACGCGTTGCCGGCGGTCAGCGCAACGAACCCGACCAGCGGCAGCAGCGTCATCAAGAGCAGGCCGTCGATGTCTCCTCACCTCGGCGAGATTCTTGCACGGCGGCGACGGCCCCTGCGGGCCGCCGCCACCGATGTTCGGAACCGGGGTGTACGCCTCAACCGGCGACCGGCGTCGACTCCTTGTCGCCGCGCGGCTGCTCGGGCTTGACCGAGCGCAGCAGGACGCTCGCCACGTCGATGACCTCGACCTCCTCGCCGGCGCCCTTGCCATTGACGCCGTCGTTGAGCATGGTCGAGCAGAACGGGCAGCCGACGGCCACCGTCTTCGCCCCGGTGGCCATTGCCTCCTCGACCCGGTCCACGTTGATCCGCTTGCCGATCTTCTCTTCCATCCACATGCGGGCGCCGCCGGCGCCGCAGCAGAAGGAGCGCTCGCTGTTGCGCGGCATCTCGGTCAGCTCGCCCTGAATCGAGTCGCCCAGCACCTCGCGGGGGGCGGCGAAGACCCGGTTGTGCCGGCCCAGGTAGCAGGGGTCGTGGTAGGTGACACCGCCGTCGACCGGTTGCACCGGGGTCAGCTTGCCGGTGGAGACCAGGTGGGCCAGCAGTTGGGTGTGGTGTACCACCTCGAACTCGCCGCCGAGCTGGCCGTACTCGTTGCCCAGGGTGTTGAAGCAGTGCGGGCAGGTGGCGACGATCTTGCGTTTGGTCTTCTCCCGGCCCTCGAACGCCTCGTTGAGCGTCTCGACGTTCTGCTGGGCGAGCATCTGGAAGACGAACTCGTTGCCGATCCGGCGGGCCGGGTCGCCGGAGCACGTCTCGCCCTCGCCGAGGATCGCGAAGCTCACGCCGGCCTCGTTGAGCAGGGTGGCGACCGCCCGGGTGGTCTTCTTGGCCCGGTCCTCGAACGCGCCGGCGCAGCCGACCCAGAACAGGTACTCGAAGTCGTCCACCTCGCCGACCCGGGGCACCTCGAAGTCGAGGCCCTTGGTCCAGTCCTCACGGGTGTTCTGCGGCGCACCCCACGGGTTGCCCTTGTTCTCCAGGTTGCGCAGCATCACGCCGGCCTCGGAGGGGAAGCTCGACTCGATGAGCACCTGGTAGCGCCGCATGTCGACGATGTGGTCCACGTGCTCGATGTCCACCGGGCACTGCTCGACGCAGGCGCCGCAGGTGGTGCAGGACCAGAGGACGTCCGGGTCGATGACCCCACCCTCCTCGGCCGTGCCGATCAGCGGCTTGTCACCCTCGGCGAGCGACAGCACGTCCAGGTGCGCGAGCTGCGCCTGGGTGGCCTTCTCCTCGCCGGTGAGGTCCTTGCCGCCGCCGGCCAGCAGGTAGGGCGCCTTCGCGTACGCGTGGTCGCGCAGGCTGAGCACGAGCAGCTTCGGCGACAGCGGCTTGCCGGTGTTCCAGGCGGGGCACTGCGACTGGCAGCGACCGCACTCCGTGCAGGTGCTGAAGTCGAGCAGGCCCTTCCAGGTGAACTGCTCGACCTGGGCGACGCCGAACTGGTCCTTCTCCGGGTCGGCCTCCTCGAAGTCGAGCGGCTTGCCCTGGCTGGTCATCGGGCGCAGCGGGCCAAGACCGGAGCCGGCCGGCTTCTCCGGGTCGCGCTTGAAGAAGATGTTGGGGAACGCCAGGAAGCGGTGCCAGGCGACGCCCATGGTGACGTTGAGCGAGATGACGATCAGCCAGGTCATCGAGATGACGATCTTGATGAGCGCGGCGACGCTCGCGCCGTCCGACCAGTCCGGGAGGATCGCGCCGACCGCGTGGCTGACCGGGGTCGCCCAGACCGGGTACTCGAAGTGGTCGGTGGCGACCTTGAAGCCCCGGATCACCAGGCCGAAGACCAGGACCAGCAGCACGACCCACTCGACGAAGTACCCCTGCCACATGGTCGAGCCGGTGAAGCGGGAGCGACCGCCGGGCCGGTTCGGCCGGTTCCGGAGCCGGATCGCCATCAGCACCAGGATGCCGACCAGCCCCAGCACGGTGATGATCTCGGTGGCCAGCCCGAAGACGGTCCAGTGCCCGAGGATCGGCAGACCACCGGTCGGCGTGACGACCTCGAAGTACGCCTCGAGCACCAGCAGCGACAGCACGATGAAGCCGACCATCACGAACCAGTGGGCGGCACCCACCACACCCCACTTGAGCATCCGGGTGTGGCCGGCGGTCTCCACCAGCATCTTCCTGGTGCGGGCGCCCTTGTCGGCGAACCGCTCCGGAGCGGGTTGCCCCAGCCGGATCACGGCCGTCATCTTCATGACCGCGCGCACCGCCAGCCACACCGCCACGGCGGTGATGCCAGCCGCGAGGATCGTGGTGACGATCTGGACGCTGCCCATCGAGTTGGCCTCCCCGGTCTGCTGCTCGTCGAGCGGTTCAGCAACCGGGGCCGGGACAGGCGTAGGACAGCGTCGCGCCGCCGCACCTGCGACCGGACCGGTCGATGACCTCGCTCCGCTCGGTCATGCAGTGCAGCCTACGCGCAAGGTTACCCAGCAGTAACGTGAGTCATCTCGCAGTAGGCCACGCCGCCTGCGGACACCATAGGGTGCCCGGCCCGGTCCTGCCGGGCAGGGGGACGGCGGGTGACGGAGATCCTGCGGTCCGGTGGTGGATCGCGCGGTGCGGCGGCGGCCCGAGCGGGCTCAGCGCCAGCGGGAGAGCAGCACCAGCGACGCGACCATCGCGCCGAAGCCGACCGCCAGGTTCCAGTACTGCCACGAGGCGACCGGGTACTCCTGCTCGGAGAGGTAGTAGACGACAAGCCAGCCGATGCCCGCGACGATCAGAGCGACCGCGGTGATCGGCAGCCACACCGGGCTAGGCTTGCGCGACGCCGCCGTCGTCGTCGGACGGACGTCCGTCGGCGGGGTGTACACCTTCTTCTTGCGGACCTGAGACTTGGGCACGGCGCTCTCCAGAGGGGGTGACAACCTCGTCCGGCCTGACAACCGGACGCGGAGGCGACGGTTCATGGCCAATAATGTTCGACAGCTAGCGTAGTCCCGAACGGCCGCCTGGACCACGAATGGGGTCAGGCAGGTACATGGAGTGACCGAAAAGGGCGGGACTGTTCGCATCGCGGCCCGGTCGTCACGAACCGGTCCCCGACACTCGGAAGGAACGCTCGGTGGAGTACACATCCGGCGCCGCCTCCTGGCAGAAGGTCCTCCGACGGGCCGTCGCCGGGCTGCTGCCCCGGCGGCCACGCCAACGGCGACCGGGCTGGTCGATCGGGGTGCCCCTGATCGCCGCCGCGGCGGGACTGCTCTTCACCACCACCGCGACCACCGCCGGCGGCACCGCCCTCCGGGAGGACCGGCGGCCCCAGCTCAACCAGCTCATCGAGGAGCGGCAGCAGCAGGTCACGGCGAGCGAGCGCCGGGCCGCCACCCTGCGCGGCGAGGTCGAGCAACGCACCAACACGCTTGCCGACTCGGACGCCCCGATCAAGGCCCAGCAGAACCGAGCCCAACGCAGCCTCGCGGCGGCCGGATTCACTCCCGTCACCGGCACGGCCGTCACGGTCGAGCTGAACGACGCGCCCCAGCACAACGACGAGGCTCACTCCGACGCCACCAACGACGACCTGGTCGTGCACCAGGGGGACGTGCAGGCGGTGGTCAACGCGCTCTGGGCGGGTGGCGCGGAGGCCATGTCAATCATGAACGTCCGCGTGCTCGCAACCAGCGCGGTACGCTGCGTCGGTAACACCCTGCTGCTTCATGGCCGGGTGTACTCCCCACCGTTCAAGATCGTAGCAATCGGCGATCCCGCTGCCCTCCAGCAGGCCCTCGCCAGCTCTGAGGGAGTCCGGTTGTTCAAGGACGCAGTCGACGACTACCAACTCGGCTACAAGGAGTCCGTCTCCACGGTGACCGTCCCGGCCTTCGAGGATTCGACGGCCCTGCGCTCGGCGACGGTGCCCAAGTGAGCGGCCCCGACGAGCGCCGCGACGGCCGACACCGGGACCAGGCCGACGATCCGACGGCCTTCCTGCCCAAGGTCGACCGACCCGAGCCGGGTCGCGCCGAGCCGCCTGCGGGCCGGGTGGAGTCATCGCCCGGCCAGGCCGAGTCCACCGTAGGGCGACCCGGGTCGTCGCCGTCCCGGCCCGCCCCGACCCCGGGGCGGACGCCGACCGGTAACTGGCCGGATCCCGTGCTGCCCAGCCGGTCACGGCCGACGGGCCCGCCCGCCGCCTTCGAGGCACCGAGCCCCGGATGGTCCGACCCGCAGGGCTCCCCCGACCACGCGACCCCGACCGCGCCGCCGCGCTGGCCGGGTACCGCGTCGACTCCTCCCCCCGCCGCCACGCCCCCGAGCACGCCCACACCGCCGAGCGCCGCCACGCCCCCGAGCACGCCCACACCGCCGAGCGCCGTCACTCCACCGAGCGCGCCCACACCACCGAGCGCCGTCACGCCACCGAGCACGCCCACACCACCGAGCGCGTCCCCGCTCCCCGGTGTCCCCGCGTCGCCGGGCGGCGACGCGCCGACCGCGTTCATTCCGAAGATCACCCCCGGGTCCACGCGCCCGACCGGCGGCTCGGGCGCACCCGTCTCCCCGGCCGCACCCGGCCGCACCGCCGACCCGAACGCCACCGCGCTCATACCCACCGTGACCGGCAGGCCGACACCCCGGCCTCCGTCCATCGACACGACGGCGCTGATGGGTGCGGTTCCCCGTACGGCGGCACCGGAGGGGCCGACCGGCGAGGGCGACGGCGCCGCCGAGCCGCCGCGGCCGCGTCGGGGGGAGCGCGTCGTCCAACTCCGGCCGCACCAGACCGGCGAGGGCTACAAGAGCGTCTACTCGGAGCTGACCCGTCCGTCCATCGCCTCCCGACTCCGGACCGGCATCCGGGCCACCGGCGAAGTCCTGATCACCTTCGGCCTGGTGGTGCTCCTCTTCGCCGGCTACGAGGTGTGGGGCAAGTCCGCCGTCGTGGACGCCCACCAGAACGACCTCAGCAGCCAACTCGCCCGAGAGTGGGGCCCCACCGACGACCCGACGGTCGTCCCATCGAAGGCCCCGAGCGCCAAGCCGTCCCCGCCGGTGCGGGGCAAGCCGATCGCCGGCCTCTACATCCCCAAGCTCGACAAGAACTGGGTGGTGGTCGAGGGCGTCACCCAGGACGACATCCGCTACGCGCCGGGCCACTACCCGACCAGCGCGCTGCCCGGCCAGGTCGGCAACTTCTCCGTCGCCGGCCACCGGAACCGGGCCACCTTCTGGCGGCTGGACGAGTTGCACGACGGCGACGCGATCGTGGTCGAGAGCAAGACCGACTGGTACGTCTACCGGGTGGCACAGACCCGCATCGTCAAGCCGACGCAGGTCGAGGTCGTGGCGCCCGTGCCCGGCGAACCCAACAAGAAGCCGACCAAGCGGATGCTCACCCTGACCACCTGCAACCCCAAGTGGGACAACTACCAGCGCCTGATCATCCACGCGGAGTTGGACCGGACCCAGCCCAAGTCGGCGGGTCGCCCGACCGAGCTGGGAGGCTGACCCGGTGTACGCGTTCATCTGGCGCAAGCTTCCGTTCGGACTGGCCGGCAAGCTCGTCGGGTCGGTGCTGCTCGCGGCCGCCACGGTCGCCCTGCTCTGGTACGTGGCCTTTCCGTGGGCCGAGCCCTTGCTGCCCTTCGACGACGTCCAGGTCACCCAGGAGGACTCCGGCGTTCCCGGCGAGCCGAGCGGAGGCGATGCGGTGACCGACGACACGCCGACCGGCGACGAGCACGAGCTGCCGTACGACACGGAACGGAACAACCCCGAGCCGACCCCTTCGAGCAGGTGACGATGCGCGTCCTGGTGATCGACAACTACGACTCGTTCGTCTTCAACCTGGTGCAGTACCTGGGCCAGCTCGGCGTGGACTGCGACGTGCGCCGCAACGACGAGATCGACGTCGCCGAGGTCGGCCGGCTGGACGCGGCGGGCGTCCTGCTCTCACCCGGTCCGGGCAGCCCGGACCGTGCGGGTATCTGCCTGGACGTCATCCGGGAGTACGCGGGCAAGCTGCCGATCTTCGGTGTCTGCCTCGGTCACCAGGCCATCGGGGAGGCGTTCGGTGCGACCGTCACCCGGGCCCCCGAGCTGCTGCACGGCAAGACCTCCGAGGTACGCCACCACTCCGTCGGCGTACTCGCCGGCCTGCCCGACCCGTTCACCGCCACCCGCTACCACTCACTGGCCGTCCTGCCCGAGACACTGCCGGACGAGCTGGAGGTCACCGGCTGGACCGGGTCCGGAGTGGTGATGGCGATGCGGCACCGGACGCTGCCCATCGAGGGTGTGCAGTTCCACCCGGAGTCGGTGCTCACCGAGGGCGGCCACCTGATGCTCGCCAACTGGCTCGCGAGCTGCGGTCACACCGAGGCGCTGGAGCGCGCGCCGGCGCTGGCCGCCGAGGTGGACGCCCGGCGGCTCGCCGCCTTCGCCACCTCCTGAACACCCGGTCAGCTTCTGAGGGCGTCCCGCACGGCCGGGTTCGCGGGTGACCGGACCGCGGGCGGCCGCTCCCGGAACGCGTCCCAGGCCGCCTTGCCGCTGGCCAGATAGTCCCGGACCGCCTTACCGGCGAGCATGACGGAACCGCACCCGTCGCAGCGGGCGGCCACCCCGTCGACGTCGAGGCCGAGGTGGCGGCAGAGCGTCACCGCCCGGGACAGGTGGTAGGACTGCGTCACGATCAGCGCGCGCTCGACGCCGTACACGTCCCGGGCGCGGACGCAGCTGTCGTACGTGTCCAGGCCGAACGGGTCCGCCACCACCCGTCCCGGGTCGACGCCGAGCCGCTCGGTCAGGTACGCGGTCATCACCGTCGGCTCGTCGCCGGAGGTGCCACCCCCGTCCCCGGACACCAACACCGCCCGCGCCCGCCCGGTACGCACCAGCTCGGCGGCGGTCTCCAGACGGCCGGCGAGGCGGTCACCCGGTTGCCGTCCGTCCGCTGCCGCCGCCGTGCCGAGGACGATCACGACGTCGGCGGCGGGCGCCCCCGCCTCATCGTGGGTGTGCCCGCGCGCGCCGAGCGTCGTCCACAGCCACGGGACGCTGCTCAGTGCCAGCACGACCACGCCCAGGACCGCCACGTGTCGCAGCCGCCGTCGCCAGCGACCCGCCGGTGGGCGGTCGTCGACGGGTGGCCGCAGGCCCCGCCCCGGGATGCGGACGGCTACTCCCCGTCCACCCGGAACGGCGGGATGATCGGCTGGCCCGTGCCGCCACCGCCGCCGGGCGTCGGCGTGCCGCTCGGCGTCGGCGTCGGCGACCCCGGTGGAGTGGGCGTCTCCTCGACCTCCTCCGGGATGCCGACCTCGATGATCACCGTCTTGCCCTGGGCCAGCTCGGTGCCGCCCTTCGGGTTCTGCCTCTGGACCCGGCCGGCCTCGGCGGCCGGCACTTCGTCGCCCTCACGGAAGCTGACCACGTAACCCGCTGCGCGGAGCTCGGCGGCGGCGTCGTCCTTCGTGGAGTTGACGACGTTGGGCACCTTGCTGACGTTGCCGCGCGAGACCTCGAGGGTGACCTTGCTGTCCTGGGCAACGGTGGACCCCGAGGGCGGGCTGACCTTGACGACGATGCCCTTCTGCGCGGGGTTGTCGACCGGCTTCTGTTCCACGGTCAGCCCCAACGCTTCGAGCTGGGGCGCGACGTTGTCGAACTGCGAGTTGACCAGACCCGGGGGGATCTTGACGTCGGGCTTGCCGTCGCAGATCTGGACGGTCACCGTGCTCTCCGACTTCAGCCGGGCCCCCGCCGCGGGATCCTGCTTGGCGACGGTGCCCTTCGTGCAGTCGTTGGCCAGGACAGGATCGCCGACCACCGGGTTGAAACCCGCGTTGCGGATCTCGGTGACCGCCGCGTCGCGCGTCTTGCCGGCGAGCGTCGGCACCGCCTTCAGGTCCTTGTCCTGCTGCTCACTCCATAGCAGCGCGGCGACCAGGGCGATCACCGCCAGCACGCCGACCGCGCTGAACAGGGCGATCAGCCAGGAGGACGCCTTGCGCTGGCGCGGGTCGCCGACCCGGGCCGGGATCTGCCGGGTCTGCTGCCCGGTGGCGGCCGGCGGGTAGCCGGCGGCACCGCCGCCGGCCGGGGCCATCGCCACCGTCTCCGCCTCGCGCAGCACCGGAGTGGCCAGCACCGGGCGGCCGGCGGCGGCACGCAGCAGGTCGGCGCGCATCTCACCGGCACTCTGGTAGCGGTTCAACGGGTTCTTCGACAGCGCCTTGAGCACGATCGCGTCGACCGCCGGAGTGACGTCCGGGTTGATGTCGCTCGGGGTCGGCGGAGTCTCCCGTACGTGCTGGTACGCGACGCTGACCGGGCTGTCACCCACGAACGGCGGGTGACCACAGACCAGCTCGAAGAGGACGCAGCCCGCCGCGTACACGTCGGAGCGGGCGTCCACGGCCTCACCGCGCGCCTGCTCCGGCGACAGGTACTGGGCCGTGCCGATGACCGCGCTGGTCTGCGTCATGGTCGTCGCGCCGCTGGCCAGCGCCCGGGCGATGCCGAAGTCCATCACCTTGACCTGACCGGTCTGGGTGAGCATGACGTTGCCCGGCTTGATGTCCCGGTGGATGATCCCGTGCCGGTGGCTGAACTCCAACGCCGCGCACATGTCGGCGCAGATCTCCAACGCACGGCGGGGCTGCAACCGGCCCTCGACGCCGAGGACCTCCTTCAACGTCCGTCCGTTGACGAACTCCATGACGATGAAGGGCAGCGTCTCGCCGGTCGGGGCGGTCTCCTCGCCGGTGTCGTAGACCGCCACGATCGCCGGGTGGTTGAGCGACGCCGCGTTCTGTGCCTCCCGGCGGAAGCGCATCTGGAACGTCGCGTCCCGGGCGAGGTCGGTACGGAGCATCTTGATCGCGACGTCCCGACCGAGCCGGAGGTCGCGACCGCGGTGCACCTCGGCCATGCCGCCGTAGCCGAGCAGCTCGCCGACCTGGTACCTGCCACCGAGCAGGCGGGCCTGCGCTGTCATCGCGTCTGTCGTCCTTCGCTCGTCGTCGTCCCGCCGTAACCCGGCCGGAGTCGTACCTCACGACGGTACGACGTCCGGGTCGCATCGTCGCGTCCGTCGAGCCGCAGCGCGCCGGACGTCACGGTCTGTGAAGTCGTCGCCCCGGACGTACCCGTCTGCGACGCCTTCCGCAGCTTGTAGGAAATCACGCCGGAGCAGAGCAGGACCAGTAAGGCCAGCAGGATGGCGACGAGCACCATCCCGGGCCGGGACCGGCTCGGCTCGGACGCCGGACCGGCCTGCCGGGCGTACGCCGGAGGGTGTTCCTGCCGGGTCTGTGCCGGCGGCACCGCCGCCGCGCCGCGCGGATAGCCGGCCTGGGCGACCGGCGGCCGGGCGTGCGGTACGGCCGGCGCGACCGCGGTGGGGCGGGGTTGTTGGGCCGGCGCGATCGCGGTCGGCCGCTGCCCGACGGGCGGCTGCCGGTGTGGCGCGCCCGGCGGGCGGAACTGCTGCGCCTGCGGCACCTGGGCCCGGCCCGGCGCGGCGGGCGAGGACGGCGCCCCGGAGATCGGCGCGGAGTGACCGCCGGCCCGGGCCTGCTGGGACAGTGCGGCCTTGAGCTGCCGGGCGACCGAGGCGAGGGCGGCGGCGCTCGGCCAGCGGGCGGCCGGGTCCTTGGCCAACGCCCGCTCGACGACCGCCCGGACCTGCGGCGGGATGTCGTTGGGCAGCGGGCGCGGCGTCTCGCGGACGTGCCGCATGGCGATGTCGAGCGGGTTGTCCCCCTCGAACGGTCGCCGGCCGGCGAGGCACTGGTAGGCGACCACACCGAGCGCGTACACGTCGGACGCCGGGGTGGCCACCTGCCCGGTGGCCTGCTCGGGCGAGATGTACGAGGCGGTGCCGAGCACCGAGCCGGCGGCGGTGAGTTGGCCGACGATGTCCGAGCGGGCGATGCCGAAGTCGGTCAGCACGAGCGTGCCGTTCGGCCGGACCAGCAGGTTGCCCGGCTTCACGTCGCGGTGCACGATGCCCTTCTCGTGCGCGGCGTGCAGCGCGTCCGCGGCCTGCGCGACGAGCGCCATGGTGCGGGCCGGGGTGAGCCGGCCGACCCGGCTGAGCGTGGAGGACAGGGCGTCGCCCTCGACGTACTCCATGACCAGGAACGCGATCTGCTGATCGTTGCCGAAGTCGTAGACGTCGACGACCCCGGGGTGGTTGATCGTGGCCATCGTCCGGGCCTCGCCCCGGAACCGCTCCGCGAAGTCCGGGTCGTCGAGCAACGCCGGGAGCAGGCTCTTCACCGCGACCGTCCGGCCGAGCACCTGGTCGGTGCCGCGCCAGACGTCGCCCATGCCGCCGCTGGCGATCCGCTCGTCGAGACGGTAGCGGTTGCCGAGCTGCACGCCGGGGCTGAGCATGTCAGCGGCCCCCTGGGTCGGCGATGGCGGCCCGCATGATCTGGCCACCGATCCGGGCCGCCTCGGCGCTGCCGCCGCTGCCGGCCTGCTCCAGTACGACACACACGGCCGAGACCGGGTTGCCGTTCTTGTCCAGCGCGAAGCCGATGAACCAGCCGTGGTCGGGGCGGTCCGGCGCGGACTGCGCCGTACCCGTCTTGCCGCCCACCGTGTAACCGCTGATCGCCGCCTTCTGGCCGGTGCCCTTCTGCACGACGCTGACCATCATGTCGCGCAGGTCGGAGGCGACCTGCGGCTCGACGGGCTGGCGCAGCTCCCGTGCCTTCGCGGTGTAGTAGCTGGTGGTCCGGTCCGGGGCGAGGAGCTGCCGGACCAGATACGGCCGCATCTGGCTGCCGCCGTTGGCGACCGCCCCGGCGATCATCGCGCCCTGCAACGGGGTCATCCGGACGTTGTTCTGGCCGATCGAGGACTGGGCGAGCGCGGCCGGGTCGGTACTGCCGTCCGGGTTCTGCATGTCGCCGGTCCGGCTGGCCGCCGTCCGCAGGCCGCCCTCGCCGAGCTGGCCGACGGTGAGGTCCTCCTGCTCGAAGCCGAACTGGCGGGCCTTCTCCTTGACCTTGTCCGCGCCGAGCCGTACGCCTAGCTGCGCGAAGCCCGTGTTGCAGGATTCGGTGACCGCCTCCTGGAGGGTGACCTGCGGCTCGGGGCAGATCGACGCTGCGGCGTTACGGATCGGGCTGCCCGAGGTGGGCGGCGTGTAGCTGGACCCGGCCGGGATCGGGGTCGACTTGGTCACGCCGTTCTCCAACGCCGCCGCCGCAACCACGATCTTGAAGGTGGAGCCCGGGGGCAGCGTCTCGGAGAGGGCGCGGTTCTTCAGCGGACCGTCCGGGTTCTGCTCCAGCTTGTTGATCTCCGCAGCCGCCGCCGTGGTGTCGTGGCTGACGAGCGGGTTCGGGTCGAAGCTGGGCATCGACACCAGGGCCTGCACCGCACCGGTACGCGGGTCGATGGCGATCGCCGCGCCCCTCTTCGCATCCACCTGGTTGTTGCGCATCTGGTCGTACGCCACGTCCTGCGCCCGCTTCGAGAGCGTGAGCAGCACGTTGCCGCCGGCGGTCTCGTCGCCGGTGAACATGTCCTTGAACCGGTCGCCGATCAACTGGTCGCTGGTGCCGGCCAGGAAGTCGTTCTCCAACTGCTCGATGCCGGTGTCGGCCAGGTTGACCGGCTTGTAGCCGAGCACATGGGCGTACTTGGCGCCGCCCGGGTAGGTGCGCTGGAACTTCAGCTTGCCGGTGGTCTCCTTGCTGGTCGCCAACGCGGTGCCGCCGGCCTCGATGTTGCCGCGCTTGCGCTTGTAGTCGGCGACCTGGACCCGACCGTTGTAGTCACTGGTGCGGTACTCATCAGCCTTGTACGCCTGGATCCAGTTCAGGTTCGCGAAGAGCAGACCGAACAGGACCATGACGACGACACCGACACGACGCAGGGGTGCGTTCACGGCTTGATCACCTCCGTGGGAGCACCGTGCAACTGCTCGGGCGGACCGCCCGCCGGCCGGGCCGCCTTGCCGGCGCCACCGGTCACCGGCCGCCGAGCCCCGTCGGAGACCCGCAGCAGGACCGCGATGAGCAGCCAGTTCGCCATCAGCGACGAGCCACCGGCGGACAGGAACGGCGTGGTCTGGCCGGTCAACGGGATCAGCTTGCTGATGCCGCCGACGATCACGAAGACCTGGAGGCCCAGGGTGAAGGCGAGACCGCCGGCGAGCAGCTTGCCGAACGAGTCACGGACCGCCAGCGCGGCGCGCAGACCCCGCTCCACGATCAGCAGGTAGACCACCAGCAGCGCGGAGAGACCGAAGAGGCCGATCTCCTCGCCGATGCCGGCAAAGATGAAGTCGTTCTGCACCTCGGGCAGGATGTCCGGCTGACCGCCGCCCGGTCCCGCGCCGAAGAGCCCGCCCGTGCCGAGGGCGAGCAGGCCCTGGACGAGCTGATAGCCCTTGTCGGTCGGGTCGGCGAACGGGTCCAGCCAGATCTCGGCGCGCACGTAGAAGTTGGCGAACGGCCCGCCGACCGTCGAACCGAGGACGTACGCGAGGTAGGCGCCACCGAAGAAGAGAAGCAGACCGATCAGCAGCCAACTGACCCGTTCGGTGGCGATGTAGAGGGTCACCACGAACATGCCGAAGTACAGCAGAGAGGTGCCGAGGTCCTTCTCGAAGACCAGCACCAGGAGGCTGATCAACCAGACCACGACCACCGGTCCGAGGTCCCGGCCGCGGGGGAAGTCGATACCGAGGAACCGCCGGCTCGCCAGTGAGAGCACCTCGCGCTTGCGCACCAGGTAGTACGCGAAGAAGACCAGCAGCGCCAGCTTGGCGAACTCACCCGGCTGGATCGAGAACCCGCCGAGACGGATCCACAGCTTGGCGCCGTTGATCTCGGACATGCTGCGCGGCAGCACCGCCGGGAGCATCACCAGCACGATGCCGGCGAGTCCCAGGGTGTACGCGTACCGGGACACCGAACGGTGGTCGCGCATGATCGCGAGCAGGCCCGCGGCGAGGATCACCGAGGCGAGCGTCCAGGCGAGCTGCCGGCCGCCGATGCCGGCGAACGTGGCCAGGTCCTCCCGGTCCACCGGCGCGGCCTCACCCAGGTCGATCCGGCGCAGGAAGCCCACGCCGAGACCGTTGAGCAGAGCCACCGCCGGCAGCAGAGCCGGATCGGCGAACGGGGCGAGGAACCGGATGACCAGGTGCAGGCCGAGGAAGACCGCCCCGAGCGCGGCGGCGGGCATCCAGAAATCCGGAGTGACCGTGTCCAGGAGGTTCGCCTCGACGGTCGCCATGTACGCGGCCACCAGCACCATGGCCAACAGCAGCAGGGACAGCTCGGCGTTGCGCCGGGACCGGGCCAGGCGTACGCCGGACTCCCCGCCCGTGGTGGCGGGCGAGGATGCCGGTGTGGCCGCTACGGTCACGGGTGGAGTCCTTGTGATCTCAGTCGACGCTCACTCAGGAGACCGGCAGCCGGCCGGGTCGAGCGCCGGCGGTGCCGAGTCGGAGGGCGTGGCGTCGGGTGCGGTGGTCGGATCGGTCCCGCCGGCGGTGACCGCCGTGGTCGGGCTCGCGCTGAGGACCCCGTTCACCGACGCGCTGGGGCTGGTGGCCGGCGTCGGGGACGTCACGGGCGGGGTCGGGGAAGGAGTGGGCGTGGGCGAGCCGGTCAACGCGCCCGGGTCGGGCGCGCAGAGCGGCTTCAGGTTCGGGTTGGTCGGCGTGTCGCTGGTCAGCTCCGCGAGCTGCCGTTCGGCGTCCGGCTCGCTCTTGGCGCGGATGCCCACCTTGACCGTGTCCTGGGCGGCGACGGTGAGGTCGTCCAACCGGGTGCCGCTGGTGCGGTGCACGGTGGACAGGTCCATCCCGGCGATCTGCCCCTGGATGCCGCGGAAGACGGCGACCTGGCCCTCCTCGGTGGCGCCCACGTAGTACTGGCGCTGGGTGTACGTCCAGCCGGCGAAGAGTCCGCCGCCGAGGATCACCAGAAGGGCCACGGCCATGGCGGTGGCGCGTACCGGCCGGCGCTTGCGCGGTTCCGGCTCGTCGTCCGCGGCGGCGGGCTCCTCCGGCGCGGCGGGGCGCGGCGCGGAGAGCGCCGAGGCCCGGGCGGCCGGGGTCGAGTCGTCGGCGGAGGTGGCCATGCCCCGGTCCCGGGCGGCGGCACCGCCGACGATCGGGGTCGCCTCGACGATGTCGTGGTCGGTGGCATCGGCGATGATCACCGTGATGTTGTCCGGGCCGCCGCCGCGCAGCGCGAGCTGCACCAGCCGCTCGACGCACTGCTGCGGATCGGTGTACTCGCGCAGGGTCTCGCCGATGGTCTCGGCGCTCACCACACCCGAGAGGCCGTCGCTGCAGATCAGGTAGCGGTCACCGGGGAGCACCTGGCGCACCGAGTACTCCGGGTCGATGTCCCGGCCGTCCAGCGCGCGGGTCAGCAGCGACCGCTGTGGGTGGCTGCTGGCCTCCTCGGCGCTGATCCGGCCCTCGTCGACGAGCATCTGGACGTACGTGTCGTCCTTGGTGATCTGTGCGAACTCACCGTTGCGCAGCAGATAGGCCCGCGAGTCACCGATGTGGACCATCCCCAGCTTGCTGCCGGAGAAGAGGGTCGCCGTCAGTGTGGTGCCCATCCCCTCCAACTGCGGGTTGGCGTCCACCGTGTCGCGGAGCTGTTGGTTGGCGGTGCCCACGGCCGAACGCAGCGCGTCGACGAGGGCGTCCCCAGGGACATCCTCGTCGAGCGGCGCCATGGCACCGATGACGATGTTGCTGGCGACGTCACCGGCGGCCATGCCGCCCATGCCGTCGGCAACGGCGAGTAGCCGCGGCCCGGCGTAGACGGAGTCTTGATTGCCGTCACGGATCAGACCGCGGTCGCTGTGGGCCGCATAGCGCAGGGTCAGAGTCATGGCCGTAATTCGAGGGAAGTGCGGCCGATCCGGATCGGCACGCCGAGGGGTACGGGGGTTGGTCCGGTGACCTTAGCGCGATCCAGGTACGTGCCGTTAGTCGAGCCGAGATCCTCGACGAACCACTGACCCTCGCGCGGTAGGAGTCTCGCGTGCCGCGCGGAGGCGTAGTCGTCGGTGATGACCAGGGTGGAGTCCTCGGCCCGACCGATGGTGATCTGCGCTTCACCGAGGGTGATGCGGGTGCCGGCCAACTGACCGGCGGTGACCACCAGCTGGTGGGCCGCCCTACCTCGCTTCGCCTTCGCCGGTTTGGCCGCCTGCCCCGTCGAGGCGCCAACCGCGCGCGGTGCCGCCACCAGGCGACCGGATCGGGCTCCCGCGAAGAGATCTCGGCGGATCACGCCGACCACCGTGAACACGAAGATCCACAGCAGGATCAGGAACCCGAACCGGGCAACGGTGATGACCAGTGCCGGCAAGGCGGCTCAGCCGTCCACGCGGAAGGTCAGCGTCGTGGTGCCGAGCTGGACCATGTCACCGGGGTTCAGCGCGACGGCGGAGACCCGCTGCCCGTTGACCATGGTGCCGTTGGTGGAACCCAGATCGGTCAGCACAACCTGGCCGCCGTCGAAATCCAGTCGGGCGTGTCGCCGGGAGATACCGACGTCGGGCAGGCGCAGGTTCGCCTGGTCGCCGCGACCGATCACCGTCGACCCCATTTGGAGGGGGTAGGTGCGTCCGTCACCGGAGACCAGCCGCACGTTGCGACCGCCACCGTGCCCGGGCGGCGGGCCGTAGCCGCCACCCTGGTCGTACGCGGGGTAGGCGGGCGGACCGGCGTCGTAGCCGGGCGCCGACACCGGGGCGACCTCGCCACCGGTGTAGACCTCGGCGGTGACGCGGAACATTCCCGTGTCCAGGCCCTCGCCCCGCTCGATCTCCACGATCACGTCGCCGTAGACCGTCCAGGCCTGCTCGCCGATGAACTCCGCCTGCGACTGGGCCAGCTCCTGGGCCAGTGCGGCGGCGTACGGCGCCAGACGACTGTGGTCGAACGGCGAGAGATCGATCACGTAGCGGTTGGGCACCAACGTGCGCCCACCGGCCAGGATCGCCTTGTGCGCCTCGGCCTCCCGCTGCATGGCGTTGAGGATCTCCACGGGGTGGACCACCCCTTTGAAGACCTTGGCGAAAGCCCCTTCGACCAGGCCTTCCAGACGCTTCTCGAAGCGTTGCAGCACGCTCACCGGCTCCTCCTCGGGTCCCGAGGACATGATGGTATCCGGCCGGCGCGCGCGCAGCTCACACGCCGCTCGGCCGCCTGCTCCCGGCCCGTTCGGAAGGACCGGGACCGCCGTGCTAATCTTTCGTCCGCCACGAACGGTAACCGCTCGTGGCGAGCGTCTGGGACAGCGTAGTATTCCCGGGGCCTGTTGGAGACAGCGGGTTCGGGCGGCTAGAGTGTCCCGGGTCGTGCCACGGGGATGTGGCGGAATGGCAGACGCGCACGGTTCAGGTCCGTGTGCCCGAAAGGGCGTGGGGGTTCAACTCCCCCCATCCCCACCAAAAGGCGAGGGCTCCGCTTGATGCGGGGCCCTTCCGTCATATCGGGGCGTGCCGGACGTCACGCTATGCTCCGATGGTTTCTGCCTCCGATGGACCAGGAGTGGCGTGTGAGTGTCGCGTTGGTGACCGGGTCGGGCGGTCTGATCGGCTCCGAGGCGGTCCGGCACTTCGCCGGCCTCGGTCTGGACGTCGTCGGCATCGACAACGACATGCGCCGGTACTTCTTCGGAGAGGACGGCTCCACCTCGTGGAGCCTGGAGCGGCTCGGCCGCGACCTCGGTAGTGCCTACACCCACTACGCCGTGGACATCCGGGACCGGGACGGCCTGGAGCAGGTGTTCAAGAAGTACGGCTCGGACATCGCCGTGGTGATCCACAGCGCTGCCCAGCCCAGCCACGACTGGGCGGCCAAGGAGCCGTACACGGACTTCGACGTGAACGCCGGTGGCACGCTCAACATGCTGGAGAACACCCGCCAGCACGCGATCGACGCGGCGTTCATCCACTGCTCGACCAACAAGGTGTACGGCGACCGGCCCAACAGCCTGCCGCTGCTCGAGCTGGAGACCCGGTACGAGCTGCCCGAGGACCACCGCTGGTACGAGGGCATCACCGAGGAGATGTCGATCGACCACTCACTGCACTCGGTCTTCGGCGCCTCGAAGGTGGCCGCGGACGTGATGGTGCAGGAGTACGGCCGCTACTTCGACATGAAGACCGCCTGTTTCCGGGGCGGCACCCTGACCGGCCCGGCCCACTCGGCCGCCGAGCTGCACGGATTCCTGGCGTACCTGATGCGCTGCGTGATGGAGGGTCGGACGTACAACCTGTTCGGCTACAAGGGCAAGATGGTCCGCGACGCGATCCACTCGCACGACGTGCTGACCGCGTTCGAGGCGTTCTTCCGGGCACCCCGCTCGGCCGAGGTCTACAACCTCGGTGGCGGCCGGCACTCCAACACCTCCCACATCGAGGCGTTCGCGATCGCCCAGGAGATCACCGGCCGTGAGGCGCGGATCAACTACGTCGAGCAGAACCGCACCGGCGACCACCAGTGGTACGTGAGCAGCATGGCCCGGTTCGAGGCGCAGTACCCGGACTGGAAGATCACGTACGACGTGCCGACGATCCTGCGGGAGATCTACGAGGCGAACGTGGACAAGTGGGTGCCGCAGCCATGACTCCCCAGACCAAGCGCAACGTGCTCGGCGTCCTCGTCGACGCCACCGACTACGCCTCGGCGACCGACGCGGTGGTGACCGCGGCGCACGAGCGACGGCCTCTCGCGCTGACGGCGCTGGCCGTGCACGGCGTGATGACCGGGGTGCTCGATCCGGCGCACAACGCCCGGTTGAACTCCTTCGACGTGGTCACCCCCGACGGGCAGCCGGTGCGCTGGGCGCTCAACCTGCTGCACGGCGCCGGGCTCACCGACCGGGTCTACGGGCCGACGCTGACCCTGCACGTGCTCTCCCGGTTCGCCGACGAGGGGTTGCCCGTCTACCTGTACGGCTCGACCGAGGAGACGCTGGCGAAGCTGATCCCGGCGTTGGAGCGGATGTTCCCGGCCCTGAAGATCGCCGGGGTGGAGCCGTCGAAGTTCCGCGCGGTCCAGCCGGGCGAGGACGCCGAGATCGCCGACCGGATCCGGTCCAGCGGCGCCCGGCTGGTCCTGGTCGGGCTCGGCTGCCCGCGCCAGGAGGTCTTCACGTACGCCATGCGCCCGCTGCTGGACATGCCGATGATGGCGGTCGGCGCCGCGTTCGACTACCACGCCGGGCTGCTGCGCCAGCCGCCGCCGTGGATGCAGCGCGCCGGCCTGGAGTGGTTCTGGCGGCTCGGGCTGGAGCCCAAGCGGCTGTGGCGTCGCTACGTGATCCTCAACCCCGCGTATCTGGCCCGGCTCGCCGGCCAGAAGACCGGCCTGTGGAAGGCGCGCCCGCCGGCCCCGGCGACCGAGCGGCCGGCGACCTTCGCGGTCTAGGACGACACGAGGCCCCACCGGGATCGTCCGGATGGGGCCTCGTCCCTGGGGAACAGGTCAGACGGTCAGGGTCCAGCTGTTGATGTAGCCGGTGTCCGCCGAGTAGGTGTCGCGCACCTGGAGCCGCCAGGTGCCGTCCGCCGCCTCGCCGGACAGGTTGACCGAGTACGTGGCGATCACGTTGTCGGCGCTGTCCGAGGTGCTGCTGTTCTTCAGCCGGTACGAGCTGCCGTCCGGGGCGAGCAGGTCGATGACCAGGTCACCGCGGAAGGTATGCACGATGTTCACCGCCACCGTGGAGGCCGAGGAGGCGTTGCGCCCACAGCCGGAGATGGTGACCGAGCTGGTCACCGCCGCGCCGGCGTCCGGGATCGAGACGTCGGTGCCGTTGGTGCCGGTGCAGCCGGTGGGCGGCGGGGTGGTGCCGCCGCTGCCCACGTAGAGCAGCAGGTTCGGTGAGCCCGAGCCGACATTGCTGATCACGTTCGGGGTGGCGTTGGACACCAGCTGGTTGCGTACCTGAGCCGGGGTCCAGCTCGGGTTCGTGCTCGCCACCAGGGCCGCCGCTCCGACGACGTGCGGCGTGGCCATCGAGGTGCCGCTGATCGTGTTGGTCGCGGTGTTGCTGGTGTACCAGGCCGAGGTGATCGACGAGCCGGGCGCGAAGATGTCCAGGCAGGTGCCGATGTTGGAGAACGACGAGCGGGCGTCCGAGCTGGTCGTGGAGCCGACCGTGATCGCCTCCGTGGTCCGCGCCGGCGAGGTGTTGCAGGCGTTCGCGCCGTTGTCGTTGCCGGCCGCGAGGCCGTACGTCACACCGGAGGCGATCGAGTTGCGGACGGCGGTGTCCAGCGAGCTGTTCGCCCCGCCGCCGAGGCTCATGTTCGCCACGGCCGGCTTGATCGCGTTCTGGGTGACCCAGTCGACGCCGGCGATCACACCGGCGTTGGTGCCGCTGCCGGAGCAGTTCAGCACGCGTACGCCGACGAGCTGGACGCCCTTCGCGACCCCGTACGTCGAGCCGCCCACAGTGCCGGCGACGTGCGTGCCGTGCCCGTTGCAGTCGTCGGCCGAACCGCCGTCCACGGCGTCGTAGCCGGAGGTGGCCCGGCCGCCGAAGTCGTTGTGGGAGAAGCGGATGCCGGTGTCGATGATGTAGGCGTGCACGTTGCTCGCCGTGTTCGGGTACGTGTAGGAGCTGTCCAGCGGCAGGTTGCGCTGGTCGATGCGGTCGAGGCCCCAGGAGGGCGGGTTGGCCTGCGTTCCGGAGATGGACACGGTGTGGTTCTGCTCGACGTACGCGACAGCCGGGTCGGCGGCGATCCGTGCCGCTGCCGTCGCGCTGACGGTGACCTCGAAGCCCCGCAGCGCGGTGCCGTAGGTGCGCGCGACCTTTCCGCCGTGCCGGCCGGTCAGCCGTTGCGCGGTGTCGCCGACCTGGTTGGGCGCCACCGTGCCGTCCTTGAGGACGACGATGTAGCTGTCCGGCACGGCGGTGGCTCCGCCCGCCTCCCGTACGACGCCCACCGGCTCGGCGGCCAGAGCCGGGGCACCGACGGCCAGCACGGTCGCGGTAGCCATCCCGACCAGTGCGGACCTGCGTGGAAGACCCATCTCCCTACCTCCCTCCAACCGGCGGTGAAGCGCGACCACCGGCACTTTCAATCGACGCTTGCCGATTTCGCTGAGAGTAGGTCCGCCGACCCGACAGATGAACATGTCGAAACGTCCATCACCTGGATGGGATGCCCCTACGGGCCCGACCTCCGGGGCCAACGGGGGTCCGGCCCGGATTCGCCGCGCCGATGAACGGGAAAGACTCTCCGACATGGAGAGTCAGCTCACCATCCTGTTGCCGGTCGCCGCCGTCTGGCTGGCCGCCGGGGTCCTGGCCGACCGACTGCCCCGGCTGCGCGATGCGCGTGCGCTCCGTCGCCGTACCGGATGGTTGCTGGCGCTCGCGCTGGTCGGCCTCGCGCTGATCGCGGCGGTGGCCGTCGGCGGCCTGTCGAGCGCCGGCGCCGCGCCGATCGATCGTGCCGCCGCCGGGCTCGCCCTCGCCACCTGCCCGGCGCTCGTGGTCGCCGTCTGCTCCATACGCCGAATCCGCCGGCTGCGGGCCGGGGCCGGCGCGTTCGACAGCGCACCCGGCACACCCGCCCCGCACGGGCTGCGGGCCGCTGCGGCCCATCCGCTCGTCGGCATTCCGTTGCAGGTCACCGCCCTGGCGACACTTCCGGCGGTGATCGCGGCAGCCGGCACGGACCTCGGCGCCGAGCCCGGGATCACCGGCCCGGCGATCACCGTCGGCGCCCTCACGGTGGCGACCATCGCCGTCCGGCACGCGCTGCGGCACAGCCGGTTCATCGAGCGGGCGCAGCCGACCCCCGCCGCGCGGTCAACGCGAGCGGCCGGCCCCCTGCACGTATAGGAGCTCCAGGATCGCCCGGGTCGCCTCGAACCAGCGGTCCAGCCAGCCGGGCGGCGGCACGCTGCCCTTCGGCGGCAACTCCAGCAGCAGACCACGCAGCAACGGGTGGTCGGCCAGCGAACTGGTGGGCTCGATCGGCCAACCGTCCGGGGGAAACGACGGCTCGACCAGCGGGTTCGGGTCCAGTGACGGCAGCGAGAGGGGCGGATCCATCGGCTCCGGGTCCGACACCTCCCGCCCGTCCAACTCCTGGTCGGTCGAGACCACCTCGGTCAGTACGGTGTCTCGACGCGCCCCGCGGTACTTGCCACCGAAGCGCTCCGGCTTGGCCGGACCGTTGGTGAGGTTCTCTGAACCGATCGTCGTCATCCGTCTCGCCTGCCTCGCTCGGTTTGCGGATCGGTGCGGCGGGTCGTCGACCAGGCCGTACCGACGGGTTCAACGACGCGAGCCCGCTGTGGCGACGGGAATCCCGGCGGAACCTGGCAGCGGTCGGGACCGCGGAGTGCGGACACGGAACGTCCCCGCCCGGTCGAGGACCGGACGGGGACGTTCATCGACCACTCGGTCAGGCCGAGCCCAACACACCACCCCTGGCTCCGGCAACGAAGGCACGCCAGTCGCCGGGCGCGAAGACCAGGGCCGGACCGGCCTTGTCCTTCGAGTCCCGGACGCCGACCGCACCGGTCACGTACGCCACTTCCACGCAGTTGTCGCAGTTGGGCCCGCTCTTCGAGCTCTTGAACCACGTCGCCTGCGTCAGGTCCACGGGGAACCTCTTGGTCGCCATTTCGGCTCCTCTGCCAGTTTTGCGATGTGTGCGACGGACTCCTCCGGACGAATGGCCGCAGCGCGGATGTGATCGAAGATGAAGCTGTACTTCTGCAGTTCGTCGCTCTTCTCGAGGAAGAGCCCACCCGTGGCGTTCTCCGCGTACACAACATCCGGATCACCGGGCTCAGGGAAGCTGAGGATCGTGAAGGTGCCGTCCATGCCGGCGTGCGCACCCACCTCGAAGGGGAGGATCTGGAGCGTCACGTTCGGCAACTCGGCCACCTCGACCAACCGCCTGAGTTGGCCGCGCATCACCTCGTCCCCGCCCACCGGCCGACTTACCACCGCCTCATCGAGCACCACCCACAGATCGACCGGATCGTCCTGGGTCAACAACGACTGACGGCCCAGACGGACACGCACCCTTTGATGTACCTGATCGGCGGTGAAGTCCGGACGGGCGGCGCGGATCATCGCCCCGGCGTACTCCTCGGTCTCCAACAGGCCGGGGACGACCTGCTGTTCGTACGCCCGGATGGAGCTGGCCGCCGCCTCCAGGCCGACGTACGCCCCGACCAGCACCGTGCTGTACGGGTGCCACCAGCCCTTCTGCCGGGCCTCCCGGGCGATCTGCACGAGTTCGTCGCTCTCGGCGCCCACGACGCCGTAGATCCGCAGCATGTCCCGCACGTCGCGCGGGGTGGCCGTGGTGTGGCCCGTCTCGATCCGGGAGACCTTGGACGCCGAGCACTCCAACTGCTCGGCCACCACCTCGATGGTGATCCCCGCCGACTCCCGCTGCCGGCGCAGCTCGGCGCCGAGCCGTCGCCGTCTGATCGTCGGGCTGCGCCGTTCACTCATCGCGCGGCCTCGGCACTTCTGGCCATCGCCACTGGTTGCTCGACCCCACTCTCGGGCTACCTCCGGTCGACGCGCCCACTGGTTGCCGCTCGCCGGGGGCGCGACCGTCGGCCGGCGAGCGTTCGCGACGAGGGGTGGTGCCGGTCATCGGCCGGCCGCGACGGGCGAAACCGGCCCTCAGTGTGCCGCCCACACGCGGATCGCTTCAAGCGCCGCTTTGCGTGGCGAACTCACGTATCGGCAAAAGTCGACGTGCAACTTGCATGAAGCACGTCGCTGATGCACTCTGTCCGTATGGCTCGGATCACTCAGCGTTCCGGTCCGCTCTCCAGGAGTGGTGAACCCACTGACTCCGGGCAGCCGGACGGAGCGCGGGCCCGGCCAGCGACACCCGGACCTGCGCCGGGGTAATGACCCCACCGCTGCAAGCCAGCTGACTGCGGCGGTGGGCGCGGTTCCCGGCAGCAGTCAGGTGATGGTCGGGTGGCGGCACGCCACCAGCGGGTACGGCCCGACCACCACCAGCACCAGACGGTCCACGAGGCGCGATCCCGCAACCGGGCCGAGACATCCCAGACCAGTCACCGCCGGCACGCCCGCCGGCTTACCCTCCCCAGGAGCCCATGTGCTTCCCCGCTCCGGTGACGTTCTGCACGTGACTCGCGCGGCGAGTGTCCAGTTCCTCAGGCCGATCATGTTCCGGGTGATCCGGGTGCTCGACTGGCCGACCTACGACGGTTGGCTCTGGCTCGACGGCTACGAGCTCAACGCCGCCGGCGACGCCGTCAACCGCCGGTCGATCTTCGTACAGCGGGAAGGGCTGCAACAGGTGCAGGCCGCGCCGGTGCCCCGCCCGCACACCGTACGGACCCGGCGACCGGTCACCCGTACGCCGGTCAGAGTCGGCTGACCAGCGCGATCCGCCGCGGGTAGGCGTGCCGTCGCCATAGAATCGGTACGCCCACCCCGGCACCGTTCCACCCGCACGTCCAGGACCCTGAGCCTGGGATGGTCATGGTCAATCAGCCCGCCGTGCGGCGGCACCACCGCTGGAGTATCACCTACGCTCTCGGACTGCTCGCCCTCCTCGGGGCCCTGACCATGGTCGTGGTCCTGGTCCACGATCCGGCGTCGTCGTCCACCCGGCTGGCCGTTCCGGTACCGGCGCCGGAGATCACCGTGGCCGGCTCCGATCCACCCGTCGACGAGTACGGCTGGATCGGCGCCGACACCTCCGACGGGTACGCCGGGGCGGACGACACGACCGGCCCGGCCACCGGTTCCGGCGCTGGCGGTCAGGCCGACGGCCAGCAGGGACTCGCCGAGCCGACGTCGGGCGGCCACCACAGCACGGACGTACGCCGGTCGCTCTTCTGGTCCGGGGTATTCGGCCTCACCATCTCGCTCGCCGGCCTCGGCCTCGTCGGCACCCGTCGACGCAGGTGGTGAGGACCGGTCACGGCGTGGCCGTCGCCGTCGGACTCGGGCTGGTCGAGCTGCCGCTCGGCGACGGCCGGTCCTGGGAGATCACCACCAGCACCTCCCGGTCGGTCGGCACCAGGGTGCCGGCCTCCGGATCGGTCCGCACCACCGTGCCCGGTGGTAGTTCGGACGGGCGGTACACCACGCGGTAGCTCACACCCAGTCGCTCCAGCAGTCCTTCGGCGGTGGACTGCGGGAGACCGGTCAGCGGCGGCACCGGTATCTGCGCCTCCTCGGTGGTGGCCGCCGGGCTGCTCGGCGTCGCGCTGGTGGGCGCCGCCGACGTCGGCGCGCTGCTGCTCGGCGCGGCGGTGACGCTGGTCGGGGGGACGGACGGCGTGGCCGGGTCGTCGGCGTCGTCCTCCCGCGCGCTCAAGACCACCCACAGGGCCGCACCGAGCAGGGCGGCGAACAACAACGCGAGTACGCCCCAGAGGATCGGCAGCCACCACCGACGGCCGCCCTGCTCCTCCGAGTACCAGTCAGTGGACGGCTCGGCCGGTCGAGGTGCCCGCACCTCGGCCCGCCCCGACCACGACGGTGGCGTCGAGCGCTCCGCCGGCATCCGCGCCGTCCGGTCAGACGCGGACGCAGGCGCGGTCCGGTCGATGGGCATCGTCTCGTCCGGCGAAGCGCCACCACCGGACGAGACCCGGTCGATGGGCATCGTCTCGTCGGGCGACGCGGTCGGTTGTGGGCGGTCGCCGCCGGTGGGCGGCAGAGGGCGCGTGCGGTCGTCGTCCGCTGACCCGGCGGGCGGCTCCTGGCGGTCGTCGCTCATCGCACGTCCCTTCCCGAACCGGGCGGGCGTGCCCTGGCCCTCAACGTCAACCTAACCGCCCAGGTCGACATCGGCCGGTATCGGTGGCACGAACCGCGTGCCGCCGGCGGGTCGGAGCCGCTCGGCAGGCAGGTCGGGTCAGGGAGTGGGCTTCGCGGTCGGCTGGCTCGGTGGGGCCGCCGCGCCGCACCAGATGCTGACCTCGTCGTTCCAGCGCGCCGGGCCGTCCTCGGCCGGTTCCTGCCGACTGACCTTTCCACTGCGCCCGCTCTGGTAACGCGGGTAGAGCCCCTCTTCGACCAACTCGTCCGCTGCCTTGGCGCAGTCGTCGCCGACCACGTCCGGCACTTCGGCGGCGGGCGGTGGCCCGGCGATCTGCAGTTGAACCGTGGTACCCCGGGTCACCGGGGTGCCCACCGCCGGCGAGGCGCTCTCCACCGTGCGTCCGGTGCCGCTGCCGAAGACCAGCCGCCAACCCAACCGCTGTTTGCGCAGCATCTCGCGCGCCTGGAGGAAGTCGCTCCCGACCACCGGGGGTACGGTCAGCCCGGTCCCCTTCGTCGCGGAGGCGGTCGTGCGGGGAGCGGACGGGGTGGTCCGACCGGTGGTCGGCCGAGACGAGGTGGCCTCCCCGGTCGGTGTACCCGCCGTGGTGGCGACCGCTTGCGGGGTCGCCGGTGACTCGTCGTCCTCGCCGGCCAGCAGCCAACCGCCGGTCGCGCCGACCACGGCGAGGAGCACCGCGACCAGTCCGCCACCGAGCAGCACGCCAGCTCGGCGGCCGTCACCGCCGTCCCGGCCGCCGGAAGATTCCTGCCGACCCGTGTTCGCGTCCGTCATACCGTCCACCGCCTCATCACCGGCGACCGTACCGTTCGCCGCCCACCACGTTTCGCCGACGGTCCGTACCGGCGGGTCGCTGCGACTCGCCGCGCCGACGACGGGACGTTACGCTGCCCGGCATGGCCAGACGGGGCTGGGGAGTATCGATCGCGACGGCGGTCGGGGTCGCTGCCGGCGCAGGCGCCGCGCAACTGGGCTTCGGCTATGGGCTCGGCGTCATCACCTGGACGCCCACCGAGGCCGGCGCCAACGGCACGGCCTGGGCCGACGGCCTCGCCTGGGCCACCTGGCTCGCCGCCAGCTCCACTGTGCTGGGAGCCGTCTGCGCGCAGCGACTGCACCAGCGCGCGGCACCCACGCCGACGACCGGCGCCCTACGGGCGGACGAGGCTGACCGGCCGCAGTCGCCGGCGCTCACGCCGGGCCAACCGGCCCGGGCCGAGGACGCCGACGTGACGCAGGATCGGCCAGTCATCGATCCGCCGGATCGGCCGGTCGTCGAGCGGGCCGAACCGGTGCCCCTCGATCATCCCGGTCTGCTCCGCCGGCTGTCCCTGGCGCTCGGTGCCGGGCTCGGTGGACTGGTCACCGTACTGCTGGTCGCCGTACCGGCCCGGGTCGCCGCGGGCGCCGACACCGGCACCCCGCAGCGGGTCGCGGCCCTGCACGCGGCGCTGGGAATCCTGATCGGCGTCCTCGTCGCGCTCTGGGCGCTGCGCTCCCGCACGGTCGCGGTGAACATCACCGCGACGGCCGCCTGGCTGTGGCTGCTCGCCGTGGTCTCGGTCATCGACGGTGTACGCGTCGGACGCGGGCTGACCGGCGCCCAACTCGGCACCTGGCAGCTCGACCCGGACCACGGGCGGTACTGGATCGGAGGCCAGATCTACTGGCCCGGGGCGCTGCTGGCGCTCGTACCCGCGCTTCTGATCGGCGCCCTCGCCGCCCGCGGCGCCGCGCGTCCGGGCGGACACCGGGTGGGCGCGGCGGCCTCCGGTGCGGCCGGCCCGCTGCTCGTCGCGCTCGCCTACCTGACCACCGTGCCGAGGTGGGCAGCCCCCGGCCCGGCACAGTTCTCGACCCAGCTCATCGCCCCGTACGCGGTGATCGCCGGTGTCGGCGGCTCGATACTTGTCGCCCGACTCGCCGAGAGGGCCGGTCACCAACGCGCCGCCGATCGCCGACCGACCGTCCCGGCCGCCGGTCCGGACGCCGCCTCGACGGGTACGTCGGCGAACCCCGAGTCGGGTGACGTGTCCGACCCGACGACGACCGCTTCGACCGGCCCCCGCGAACCGGCGTCGACCCCTGCGGTCGGCTCACGCAGCTCGACGTCGACCTCTCCGGCGGACTTCACCCGGGCCGGAGGGCTCCCGACCGATCGGACGACGCCCACGAGAGAGGGCGTGGCGGACGCCGGGCGGCCCGGACGCCGCGCCCGCTCGGTAACCGACGCCGCAGCCGGCACGGTAACCCGACGCGGCAGGACGCCGTCGGCACCGACAAGCCCACGCGAGGACCAGCCAACCGAGGCGACCACGACCTCACCCCGCGTCCCGGCCCCCCGCCCCAACCCCGACGCCGCACCCCCAACCGACGCCGCACCCTCAACCGACGCCCCCACCGCGTCCCGAGCCCGCCCACCCCGCCGCCCCACCACCTGACCTCACCGCCACCTACCTGTTGATCAAGAGGTTTGCGTCATCAGCAGCGCGATTCCTGACGCGAACCTCTTGATCAACAAGGCAGGGTGCGAGGCCCTTCGGGGGGTGGGGTGGGGTGGTTATTGGACGGGCCAGGTGTGGACTGGTTCGTTGGTGCGTTGGAGTTCCGCGTAGCGCTTGACCATGTGGTGCAGGGCTGCCGGCCGCTCCATGCCGTGGTGGTGCTCCGCCGCCCAGACCGCCTCGGTCTGCCAGACGGAGCCGTTGCGACCGGTACGGCAGCGCTGCTCGATGATGCCGAGCAGCCGGTCCCGTTGCGCCGGCGCGACGCCGAAGCCGTCCAGTCCGGTCGCGGCGACGGGCAGCAACTGATCGAGTACGAGCTTGGTGACCGGCACGTCACCGACCCCGGGCCAGTGCAGCACGGCGTCCAGACCACGGCGGGCCGCCGAGTGGAAGTTCTCCTCGGCCGAGGAGAAGGTGAGCTGACTCCAGATCGGCCGGTCGGCCTCGGCCAGACCACGCACCAGTCCGAAGTAGAAGGCCGCGTTGGCCAGCATGTCCACCACGGTGGGACCAGCGGGCAGCACCCGGTTCTCCACCCGCAGGTGCGGGCGGCCGTTCATGATGTCGTAGACCGGGCGGTTCCAGCGGTAGACCGTGCCATTGTGCAGCCGCAGCTCGCTCAGTTGGGGCACCCCGCCGGCGTGCAGCACCTCCACCGGGTCCTCGTCCTCGCAGATCGGCAGCAGTGGTGGGAAGTACCGGACGTTCTCCTCGAACAAGTCGAAGATCGAGGTGATCCACCGCTCGCCGAACCAGACCCGGGGGCGTACGCCCTGGGCCTTGAGTTCTTCCGGACGAGTGTCGGTGGCCTGCTTGAACAGTGCGATCCGGGTCTCGGCCCAGAGTTGACGGCCGTAGAGGAAGGGCGAGTTCGCCCCCACCGCCACCTGCACTCCGGCGATGGCCTGGGACGCGTTCCAGTAGTCGGCGAAGCTGTCCGGCGCGACCTGGAGGTGGAACTGGAGACTCGTGCAGGCCGCCTCGGGGGCGATCGAGTCGGTGTGCGTCCGCAACTGCTCGACGCCACGGATGTCGAGTTCGATGGCCTCGCCCCGAGCGCCGACGATCTGGTCGTTGAGGACCCGGTAGCGCTCGTTGGTGGAGAGGTTGTCCTCGACCAGGTGCCCCTCGGTGAGAGTGGGCAGGATGCCGACCAGGACGATCTTCGCGTCGGACCTGGCGGCACGCTCGTCGGCCCGGGAGAGGCTGCTGCGCAGGTCGTGCTCGTAGTCGGCGAAACCGGCGCCCTCGATCAGCCGGGGCTCGGCGTTCAATTCCAGGTTGAACTGCCCCAGCTCGGTCTGGAAGAGCGGATCGGCGATCTCGGCGAGGATCTCCTCGTTGCGCATCGCCGGCTCGGCCGCCGAGTCGACCAGGTTCAGCTCGATCTCGAGGCCGGTCATCGGCCGGTCGGCGTCGAACCCGAAGTCGTCGAGCATCAGGGCGAAGACGTCGAGGCACCGCCGGACCTTCTGCCGGTAGCGGACGCGGTCCTCCCGGGTGAAGGCGCCCTGCGAGACGTCCCTGCCCATGTGTCCTCCCGACAACCGGCGCGGTCGGGATTCTGCCGTCCCGGAAGCGCATTGTGAACCATCAACGGTAAGAGCGCTCGCCTGGCCGGGGCCAGAGGCCGACGACGGGTGATCCGACGCCGGCCGGATGGATTCGCTCGTGGCGCCATCTCTACCCCGTCGCCGGCACGTCGGACCTAACGGAGGCAAGAACAAGTCGTGACAATTCACACGTGCTCGGCACGGACGACACCGGGCCCGCGCCGACGTGCGGCGCGGGCCCGGTGTACGGGTGATCCGTGGGATCAGGCCTGGCGGACGGCCTCGCCCTCGATCTCGATCTTGATCTTCTTGCCGACCAGCACGCCGCCGGTCTCCAGGGCGACGTTCCAGGTCAGACCGAACTCCTCGCGGTCGATCTCGGTGCTCGCGGAGAAGCCGAAGATGTCCTGGCCGAACGGGCTGCGACCCACGCCCTCGAACTCGACCTCCAGCTCGACCGGACGGGTGACGCCCTTGACGGTCAGCTCACCGTCGAGCACGAACTCGTTGCCCTTGCGGGACTTGACGCCGGTACTGCGGAACTCCAGGGTCGGGAACTGCTCCGCGTCGAGGAACTCGGGGCTGCGCAGGTGCGCGTCCCGGTCGTCCTGGGTGGTGTCGATGCTGGCGGCCTGGATGGTCGCGACGACCGAGGACTGCAGCGGGTCCTCGGCGACGGTGATGGTGGCGGTCGCCTCGTTGAACTCACCGCGGACCTTGCTCACCATCATGTGCCGGGCGACGAAGCCGACCCGCTTGTGCGCCGCGTCCAGCACGTAGGTGCCGGCCGCCGGGATGGTGAGACCGTCCCAGTCGCGGGTAACCGCGTCGATGCTGCTGGTCATGGCTGGTGTCCTCCAGAGGATCGTTTAGTAGTCCAACGACTGCTTGAGCAAATATAACCGTAACAACATTCCCCGTGTCAAGGACTGGTAGGGTTAACGAGTGACCAACGTGTTCGACGACCCCCGGATCACCGCGGTTGGCCTCCTGTACGAGGCCCACGCCGGGCTCTCCGCCCGGTTCGCCGCCCAACTCGAGGAGCACGGCCTCTCCCAGGTCGAGTTCGAGGTGATCACCCGACTGGCCCGCTCGCCCGGCAACCAGCTACGGATGACCGACCTCGCCGCACAGACCTCACTGTCCACCAGCGGGGTGACCCGGGTGGTGGACCGGATGGAACGCGACGGACTGCTCACCCGTCGAGCATGCCCGAACGACCGCCGCAGCTCGTACGCGGTGGTCACCGCGTCCGGAATGCAGCGGCTCGACGAGACGCTGCCCGGGCACCTGCGGATCATCGAACAGTGGTTCACCGGCCAGCTCGAACCCGAGGCCCTGGCGGCACTGCTCGACGGCCTGCGGCGGGTGCGGGACGCGGTCCATCCTGGCGCGACCGCCGGTAGTACCGAGCAGGAGACGGCCGACGACTGCGACCCGACCTGACCGTCGACCCGCAAGAAGGGCGTCCGGGCGGTACCGGCAGAAAGACCGGCAGAACTGGCCCCAGAGTCCGGACAAACCTCTTGAAAAACACCTTCTTCCCCGGCAACGGTGGCAGGCTTTCGCCCACCGGGGAATCACCGGGGGGTGACGGCGCGGGCGAACAGCGAGGGGTAGCACCAAGGGGCTCTTCGCCCGCGCCACTCTCCATCCGGCGGTCCGCCGACCGGCCGCCGCTCACCGTTCGGTGGCTCCACCCCGCGCTGCGATCAGCGCGTAGAGCAGCCCGGACTCCTGCGGCAGCAGTCGGATCCCGGCGTCCTCGCAGACCTGGTCCAGGCGATCGAGGACCGTCGGATCTCCGGTGCTCGCGGCGAGGCCCACCAGCGCCTCCACCACGTCCCGGCGATCGTGACCGGCCTCGGCGGCGGCCGCGAACCACTCGGCCGCCAACTCCCGATCACCCCGGTGCAGCGCCAGGTTCCCCTCGATCAGCGCGCAGATCCCCGCCTCCGGTCCGCTCCACGACAACACGGTGTCGTCCGACCGTGGTCGCGGAAGTCCGACCCGCTCCATCCACTGCCGCCCCGGCACGGCGACGGTCGCCTCGGCGCCGCCGGCGCGCAGCTCGGTGAGAAGCTCGGTCGCCTCGGCGGCACGGCCGTCCTGAGCGAGCGCCAGACCGACCGTGCCGAGCACCCGACGGCGATGTCCCGGGTCGCCCAGCTCGAACAGCGCCGCCACCGCACGCCGCCCCTGGTCGACGGCATCGGCGTACCGGCCCTCCAGGCGGGACACCTCGGCCCGGTTGGCCCAGGCCAGTACGCGCAACCGCTGCTCACCCCCCTCGGCCGCGAGCCGGTCCACGGCGGCCAGTCGCCGGCGTGCCGCCGCCAGGTCGCCGACGCGGATCTCGTGCCACGCCAGGCTGTTCTGCGCGACCGCCAGATCACGCGTACGACCGTTGCGGGCGGCGAGCCGGAGCACCGCCTCGGCCTGTTCCCGCGCCTCGTCGTGTCCGCCGACGGTGGTCAGCAGAGCACCAAGCACTCCGCGCGCCTCCAACTCGCCGGTCACGTCGCCGGACTGTCGGAAGATCTCCAACGCGGCGCGTGCCGTGGGCAACTCCTCTGCCTCGGCACCGTGTTCGGCCGCGAGCCGGGCCATCCCGAGGCTGGCCCAGCCGCGCAGGATCGGATCCGCGTCGGCGGTTCGCGGGTCGGCCAACAGACGTCGCAGCCACTGCCGCCCGGCGACGTCCCGGCCCCGGAAACGCCACCAGCGGGGGAGGCAGGCGGCGAGCCGGAGCGCGGTCAGGGGGTCATCGGTGGCCGCGTGGGCGAGCGCGGAGCTGATATCGCTGCTCAGCTGGTCGAGCCGGTGCACCGCGTCGAGCATCCGTGGGCCGGCCAGGTCGGCGGCGGTCCGCGCCACGAGGCGGGCGGTCACCTCCGCGTGCCGACGCCGTACGCAGGTCAGCTCACCGCCGCCGACCGCCTGCTCCACGGCGAAGTCACGGACCGCGTCGAGCAGGCGGAACCGGAACGGCCCGGTGCCGCGAACGCTCAGCAGGCCCAGCTCGATCAGGCGGTCCAGCACCGGGACCGGATCAATGGCGACGGTCCCGTCCCGGTCGGCCTCGTCGGCGAGCATCTCCTCGGCCATCTCCACCGACCACCGGTTGCCGAACATGGCGAGTCGCCGCAGCGCGTCGCGCTCGTGCGGCGCGAGCAGGCGGTAGCTGGTCGCCACCGCGTCCCGCAGGGTCACCGCCACCGATGCCCGGGTGGCATCGGTGGCGTACGGACGGCGGGCGGCGGACTCCGGCCGGTCCCACCGGGCACGGGTCTCCTCGGTCGAGGTGGTCAGGTCGAGCACGCGGTCGCCGTACCGGTCGAGCAGTTCGGTGAGGTCGAGCAGCCGGCCACGGGCGGCCATCAGCTCGATGGCCAGCGGCAGGCCACCCAGCCGGCGGACCAGGGCGGCCAGTGCCGGTAGCTCGTCGGGGCCGGGCGGTTCCCGACGGACCTGGGCGAGCCGTGCGATGAACAGCGCGACCGCTGGCCACGAGACGAGCGTGGCGGGACCGGATTGTTCACCGTCCGGCGGCGGCACCTCGAGCGGGGCGACCGGCCAGACCCGCTCGCCGGGTAACCCGACCGGATGCCGGCCGGTGACCAGCACCCGCAGCGACGGCAGTACGGTGCCCAACCGGTGCAGTGTCTCGGCCACCGGGCCGGGAGCGCGCTCGACGGCGTCCATGACCAGCAGCGCCCGCCGGCCGGCGAGGCGGGCGACCAGTTCCGGTAACCGGGCGGCGCCGAGGACGGTCATCGAGGCCGCGAGGACGTCCGGCCCGTCCGAGCCCTCGCCGACCAGCACGCCGGCCACACCGCCTGGATGCGCCCGTGCCGCCGCGTGGGCCACGGCGAGCGCGAGCGCGGTCTTGCCGACACCGGCCAGGCCGACGAGGCTGATCAGCCGTGGTCCGTGTTCTGCGGTCAGCATCGCGGCCAACTCGGTGACATCGCGATCGCGTCCAATCAGGGCGACCGGCGGCGGGAGGGCGACCGGCGCGTCGGCTCGGGTGGCTTCCGCCGACGCGACGCCGACCGTGCCCGGGCCGACATCCGACGGCGGCTCTCCGCCGACGGGGCCGCGGGCCGTGGCCAGGAATGCCGCCCGGACGGCACCGGTCAACCCCAACGCCGCGGCGAGCAGATCGACGGTCGTGCGCTGTGGCCGGACCGACCGGCCACGCTCCAGATCCCGCACCGTCCGCACACCGACTCGGGCACGGGACGCCAGTTCCGCCTGGGTCAGACCGGCGGCGCGCCGGTGCGCACGGAGCAGCTCCGGCAGCCCGGTACGACCGGCCGGGCTCCGCGACCACCCATGATCCGGAGTCATGGGCACGAAGAGTACGGTTCGCCTCCGACCATCGGCAGTCGAACGTCGTCCTGCCGACGTCCGGTCGCCGATAATCCGACAGCCGACCGGTTGATCGATGGTGATCGGTAGCCGGCGCCCTACGGCGGGGTCAGAGACCCAGATCGCGGGCGATGATCATGCGTTGCACCTCGCTGGTGCCCTCGCCGATCTCCAGGATCTTGGAGTCCCGCCAGAACCGGGCGACCGGGTACTCGTTCATGAATCCGTAGCCGCCGTGGATCTGGGTGGCCTCCCGGGCGTTGTCCACCGCGATCGTGCTCGCGTGCAGCTTCGCGATG
Source organism: Micromonospora sp. NPDC005979 (assembly GCF_040614415.1). Taxonomy (NCBI): domain Bacteria; kingdom Bacillati; phylum Actinomycetota; class Actinomycetes; order Micromonosporales; family Micromonosporaceae; genus Micromonospora; species Micromonospora sp. NPDC005979. The sequence goes on from NZ_JBEXUR010000002.1 coordinate 333,608, forward strand.
GCGGCCTGCCGCTTGAACGGCTCGCCGGCCAGCATCCGGGCGGCGGCGTCGTAGTAGGCCAGGCGGGCGGTGTGCGCCTTCAGCTCCATGTCCGCGATCTTGAACTGGACGGCCTGGTTGTCGCCGATCGGCCGGCCGAAGGCGTGCCGCTCCTTGGCGTACCTGATGGACTCGTCGACGCAGCCCTGGGCGAGACCGACAGCCAACGCGGCGATGGCGATCCGGCCCTCGTCGAGGATCCGCAGAAACTGCGCGAAGCCCCGGCCGCGCGCACCGAGCAGGTTGGCCGCCGGCACCCGGCAGTCGTCGAAGGTCAGCTCGTGGGTGTCCGAGGCGGTCCAACCGACCTTGGAGTAACCCGGAGCCACCGTGAATCCGGGCGTGCCGGTGGGCACGATGATCGTCGACAACTCCTTGGAGCCGTCCGGGTTGGTGCCGGTCACCGCCGTGACGGTCACCATGGCCGTGATGTCGGTGCCCGAGTTGGTGATGAACGCCTTCGCGCCGTTGATCACCCACTCGTCGCCGTCCAGCACGGCCCGCGTCTGGGTGCCGCCGGCGTCGGAACCGGTGCCCGGCTCGGTGAGGCCGAAGCCGGCCAGGGCCTCCCCGCTGAGCAGCCGGGGCAGCCAGGTGGCCTTCTGCTCCTCGGTGCCGAAGCGGTAGATCGGCATCGCGCCGAGCGAGACGGCCGCCTCCAACGTGATGGCCACGCTGGAGTCGACCCGGGCCAACTCCTCCAGGGCCAGGCACAGCGCGAAGTAGTCGCCGCCCATCCCGCCGTGCTCCTCGTCGAAGGGCAGGCCGAACAGGCCCATCTTGCCCATCTGCCGAATCACCTCGTACGGGAAGGTGTGCCGCTCGTAGTGCTCGGCGATCACCGGGGCGACCACCTCGCGGGCGAAGTCCCGCACGCTCTCCCGCAGCGCCGCTTGTTCGTCGGTGAGCCGGAAGTCCATCTCGATCCTCCTACTGGGGCGGGCCGCCCGGCGCTCGTGACGCGGAAGCGGCTGAAGCGTTAGGAGGGGCCCCCTCCTATACACCAGGCGTTAAGCGGGGGCCCTTCCTTGCGGGTCAGACGGGGGTGACGCCGTGCCGTCGCCGGGAGAAGGTGCGGTCCTTGGTGCGGGCCGCCGCGAACCGGCGGACCAGCTCGTCGCGTAGGTCGTGCGGCTCGACGATGGCGTCCACCACCAGCTCGCTGGCGAGCCGGACGACGTCGATGTCCTGCTCGTACTCGGCCCGTTTGGCGGCCACGAAGGCGGCCCGCTCGTCCGCGTCCTCGATCGCCGCGATCTTGTTGGCGTAGACGGCGTTCACGGCGGCCTCGGCGCCCATCACCGCGATCTTGGCGCTGGGCAGCGCGATCGTCGCGTCCGGCTCGAAGCCGGGGCCGGCCATCGCGTACAGGCCCGCGCCGTACGCCTTGCGGACGACCACGCAGATCTTCGGCACGGTCGCCTCGGAGATCGCGGTGATCATCTTGGCGCCGTGCCGGATGATGCCCTGCTTCTCCACCGCGCTGCCGACCATGAATCCGGGAACGTCGCTGAGGAAGAGCAGGGGCACGTTGAACGCGTCGCAGAGCTGCACGAACCGGGTGGCCTTGTCGGCCGAGTCGACGAAGAGCACGCCGCCCTTGAACATCGAGTTGTTGCCGACCACGCCGACGACCTGGCCGTCGAGGCGACCGAAGCCGATCGTCAACTCCTTGGCCCACAGCGCCTGGATCTCGAAGAAGGAACCCTCGTCGAGCAGGCCCTTGACGTACCGTCGCATGTCGAACGCCTGCCGCTCGCTGGCCGGCACCAGCGCGGCCAGGTCGACCTTCGCGGACGCGGCGACCGCCGGCGCGGCCGGCGGCGCCTGGGTCCAGTTCGCCGGCAGGTACGACAGGTAGGTCTTCACCACGTCGAGCGCGTCGGCCTCGGTCTTGCAGAGGAAGTGCCCGACGCCGGACTCGGCGGTGTGCACCTTGGCCCCGCCCATCGCCTCCAGGGTGGTCTTCTCCCCGGTGACCATCTCGACCATCCGGTCGGAGCCGAGATACATGCTGGCGTTGCCGTCGACCATCGCCACCACGTCGCAGAACGCCGGGATGTACGCCCCTCCGGCGGCGCTCGGGCCGAACAGCGCGCAGACCTGCGGGATCGAGCCGGAGGCGCGGACCTGGTTCCAGAAGATCTTGCCGGCCCCACGGCGACCGGGGAAGAGGTCGACCTGGTCGGTGATCCGGGCGCCGGCCGAGTCGACCAGGTAGACCATCGGGACGCCGGCCCCGTAGGCCCGCTCGATGATCCGGATGATCTTCTCGACGGTACGGGCGCCCCAACTGCCGGCCTTCACGGTGGAGTCGTTGGCCATCAGGCAGACCTGTCGGCCGTCGATCGTGGCGGTGCCGGTGACCACGCCGTCGGCCGGCAGGCCGTCGGCGAGCGCGTTGGCGTAGAGGCCGTCCTCGACGAAGGAGCCCTCGTCGACGAGGAGCGTGACGCGTTCGCGGGCGAAGAGCTTGCCCTTGGCCTCGTTGGCCGCGTGGTACTTGTCCGCGCCGCCGGACCGGGCCCGCTTGCGCAGTTGTTCCAGCGCCTCACCGTCGAGCGTCACGCCGACTCCCTCGCCCGTGCTGACCTGAACGATCGTTAGGCTATCGCATCCACGCACCCTCCGGCGACCCATGCCGCACCGACGCCCCTTCGAACGAAACATTGAAATCTATTAATCTCTGTGGATAGGCTCCTGTCACCCCCTCCCGGATAGGAGTCAGCGATGACCTCACGACTCAGTCGGCTCGCCGTCGCGTTGGTCGCGACGGCAGGCGCCACGCTCGGCGTCACGGTCGCCAACCCCGCGCCCGCGTCCGCCGCGATGACCATCTGCTACAACACCAGCCAGGCAGGCGCCTACGCGGGCACCGCCAACCAGGCCGCCTCGATCTGGAACAACGCCACCGTCAACCTGACGCTCTCCGCGAACTGCGGCTCCAACCTGCGGATCTACCAGATCACCGGCGGCGGCTCGTACGCCGTACGGACCAGCCTCGGCAACGGCCGGGTCTACATCGACACGCAGCAGGCGGCGCAGTACAGCCCGCTGCGGATCATGACCCACGAGATCGGTCACATCCTCGGCCTGCCGGACAACTACAACGGCAACTGCGCGATCCTGATGTCCGGCGGCAGCGCCGGCACGAGCTGCACCAACCCGTACCCGAGCACCGCTGAGGCGAACCGGGTCAGCAACCTCTTCGCCGGTACCCGCATCGCCACCGAGCGCAGCACCGACCGCAGCGCGGACATCTTCCGCGACAGCTGGCCGTCGGCCCTCACCACGGTGGGCTGACCGAACCCGCGTACCACGAAGGGGCCGGCAGCTCGCCGGCCCCTTCCGCGTGTCCTCAGCTCGGCATCGGCGTCAGCCGCGTACGTGGACCGGCCCGCAGCACCCCGGACGGCAGCGTCTTGCCGAGCAGTTCCTCGGCCAACTCGGCCACCTCGATCAGGGCATCCAGGTCGATGCCGGTGTCGATGCCCATGTCGTGCAGCATGTGCACCGCCTCCTCCGTCGCCAGATTGCCACTCGCACCCGGCGCGTAGGGGCAGCCACCCAGACCGCCGACGCTCGCGTCGAACTCGGTCACGCCCAGCTCCAGCGCGGTCAGAAGGTTGGCCAGCGCCGTACCCCGGGTGTTGTGGAAGTGCAGCAGCACCGGCACATGCGCGTTGCGGTCGCGTACCGCGGTCAGCAACTCACGGACCCGACGCGGCGTGCCCATGCCGGTCGTGTCGCCGAAAGCCACCCGGTCCGCGCCGTCGCGGACGACCCGGTCGACGATGCCGGCGACACGGCCCGGGTCGACGTCCCCCTCGTACGGGCACCCGAAGCTGGTCGCCACGATCACCTCGGCCCGCGCGGACGCGCCGTGCAGGAGGTCGATCAGCTCGGCGATGTCGTCAAGCGACTGGTCGGTCGAGCGGTTGACGTTGCGGCGGTTGTGCGTGTCGCTGGCCGACACCACCACCTCGATCTCGGTGAAGCCGGCCGCCAGGGCCCGCTGGGCGCCCCGGGTGTTCGGCACCAGAGCCGAATACCGCACCCCGTCGACCTTCGCCGCCCGCCGCCACACCTCGTCGGCGTCGGCCATCTGCGGAATCGCCCTGGGATGCACGAACGACACCGCCTCGATCCGGCGTACGCCGGTGGCGGAGAGCGCGTCGAGCAGCCGCACCTTGGCGTCGGCGGGGATGGGCTCCTCGTTCTGCAACCCGTCCCGCGGCCCGACTTCACGGATCGACACCGAGTTTGGCAGTTCCGCCATGGGGTCACCTCACTGTCTGCCCTGGTGGGGCAACGGTAGCGACATCGGCCCGGATAACCGCCAGTGTCGAGGACGGTACGGACACGGTGTGCGATGGCTCTCCGCCGAGGTGGGCCGTCCAGCCACCACCGGACCACCCTTCGGCGGATGAATCAGGCCAGAAGGATGCCATCACCGGCGGCGGCATGGAACTGCGGGCGGTCGGGTGGCTACGTTGGTGCCGGCGGGACGGCGGGGCCAGCCATCGGCTCGACCCCACCGTCTGGACGCCTCCGGTGGTCAGCGCTGCGACGGTCCTTCCAAGAGCTCCGCAGCGCATCGGAGTGCGGTCGAGAGGGCGCCGGCGCACGCGGCGGCGTCCTCCCGACCCACGCACAGGGTCAGCACCGCAACACCATCGGCGCCGAGCGACATCTTCCGCAGAGTTCGGACGATACGTCGTCCCGTGTTCGGCGGTCGAACCGAATTACCGTTCATCTGCCTTCCTCTCCAGCGTCAGTTGACAATTGTCGCGGGATTGTCATTCCGTGGAACTTCCACGACTGATCCCGCGATCAACAAACAATGGGGTCGTCTCCCATCGACTACGACAACGACGCGATCCGACGGACCGAACGATCTTCTGACCGGGTTCTCGACCGGCCACCCCGGCCAAAGCGACGGAGCAGCGGAAGTCCAACAAGGACCAAGCCGGAACGCCTCCGACACAAGGGCTCCGCCCCGGCCAGCGACCCGGCCAGAATCTGACTGGCGACACAGCCCGCAAGACCCGCGCTGTTGATCGGAGGCGGTACAAATACTGGTCCGAGTCATGTGAGCTCTTGGAAGGACCCGCATGACCAGTCCATTGCAAGTTCCGAGACCACCGGGACGAAAGGAGAGGCATGAACAACGAGGCAGAGGAACACACCCGGAGACACCGACTCGTCTCACGATCGAAGCTCGAAGCGCAACACGCGCAGCGCTATCACAACCCCGCCGTCGCGACCTACGCACTGGCGGTCCGCGAGATCGTGGCGAACTGTTCCGAGATCGGCCCGATCGACACCTGGCGGAAGCTGGCCGACCTGGTCCACACGCCCCGAACCGACCCTGACCGCGCCAGTCGCAGCAGGAAACAACTCCGCCTGCGCAAGAAGCTGTCGCGGCACTTCACCGCCGAGAGCAAGGGCCCACCCTGGCAGACGGTGATGCTCGTGGTGAAGTACGCGCTGCCACCGGAGTTCCGACGGGAGCGGTTGGCTCAGTTCGCCGAGTTGTACGAGCTAGCCCGCGGCGAAAAACCGCCAAACGGCGTTCGGGACGACGAACAAGACGAGAACGGGGCGGGCGAGGATGTCGAGCAGCGCTTACGCCAGAGGATCGCCGCCTTGGAGCAGGAACGTCTGGACCTCAGGGTGGAGGTCAGCAAGCTGCGGGCCACCGCCGGCCTCGACACCACGTCGAACGATCTACCTCGACAACGCGATCCGTCGAGTGGCCCGTCCACCGGGGCACCCAACGCCCGGCACTTCCGGGCCGGCGGCCCGGTACCGGGCAACCATCGTGCACCGAGGCTGGACACCGGCGGTCCCGGCCTGCCCGGGCAGAGCCGAGGAGAGCGACCCCGCCTGACTGACCAGCCCTGGCACGGGACCGACAGCCCCGACAACCTACCCAGGTACCGCTGACAAGCCCTCGCCAGCGGCGTCGATCAAGAGGTTTGCGTCAAAATTCCGGCCCCGGACGACGCAAACCTCTTGATCAACTACAGGCAGGAGCGCGGAACGGTCAGCGCATGCGGGAGACGATTCCGGTGTCGTAGGCGCCGGAGCGGAACTCCTCGTTGCCCAGCAGCTCGGCGAAGAAGGGGACGTTGTTCTTCGGGCCCTCGATCTGGAACGCCGCCACCGCGTCGCGAGCGCGTTCGAGGACCTCGTCGCGGGTCGTGCCGGTGACGATCAGCTTGGCCAGCAGGCTGTCGTAGAACGGCGTGACTGTGTTGCCCCCGGTGTAGCCGGAATCCACCCGGACCCCCTCGCCGGTCGGCTCCACCCAGGTCCGGATCACACCGGGGCCGGGCAGGAAACGCTTCGGGTCCTCGGCGTTGATCCGCATCTCGATGGCGTGCCCGCTCGGCGCGAGCGCGTCCGGATCGAACGTCGGCGCCAGCCCGGACGCCACCCGCAACTGCTCCTCGACCAGGTCGATCCCGTAGACGTACTCGGTCACCGGGTGTTCCACCTGAAGGCGCGTGTTCATCTCGAGGAAGAAGAACTCGTTCGTCGAAGGATCGAGCAAACACTCGACGGTCCCCGCGTTGCGGTAGCCCACGGCCTCGCCCGCCCGCACCGCCGCCGCCAGGAGGCGCGCCCGCAGCTCCGGCGAGACCGCCGGCGACGGGGATTCCTCGACGAGCTTCTGGTTGCGTCGCTGCACCGAGCACTCCCGCTCGCCGAGCGCCACCACCCGACCGTCGGCCAGGCCGAGGATCTGCACCTCGACGTGCCGCACCCGGGGGAAGTACCGCTCGATCAGCACCGAGCCGTCACCGAACATCCGCTCGGCGAAGGCGCGCACCTTGTCGTACTCGGTGCGCAACGCGGCCTCGTCGACGGCCACGCCCATGCCCATGCCGCCGCCACCGGCGGCAGCCTTGACCATCACCGGGTAGCCGATCTCGGCGGCGGCCGTCACGGCCGCGTCCAGGTCGGCGGCCGGATCGGTGGTGCCGGGCGCGACCGGCACGCCGGCCGCCGCCATCAGGTTCCGAGCATTGATCTTGTCGCCCATCGCGCTGATCGCGTCCGCGCCGGGTCCGACCCAGATCAGCCCGCTGGCCTCGACGGTACGAGCGAACTCCGCGTTCTCCGACAGGAAGCCGTAGCCGGGGTGGATGGCCTGCGCGCCGGTCGACTTGGCGGCGGCGAGGATCGCCTCGACGTTGCGGTAGCTCTGCGCCGGGTTCGGCGGGCCGATGAGGACCGCCTCGTCCGCCTCGGTGACGAACGGCAGGTCGGCGTCCGCCTCCGAGTACACCGCGATCGCGCGGATGCCGAGCCGCTTGGCGGTCCGGATGACCCGGCGGGCGATCTCGCCCCGATTGGCGACCAGCAGTGACTCGATCATGTTTCCTCCCGGCGTCCGGATGTTGGGACGATGTCAGGGAATCATGACCGGCGTACTTCTGACGAGTCGGGCTCAGGCGAGCAGCGCGGCCAGCGTCGCTCCGCGCAACAGCTCGGCCCGACGTCGCCGGTCCACCTCGCCGCCGAGGAACGGAGTCGAGTTCATCAGGCCGAACGCGGCGTGCGCGAGCACCCGAGCCTCGCCGTCGGGCATGCCCGGGTGCAACGCCGTGAGCACCGTCACCCACTCCTCGACGTACATCCGTTGCAGCCGGCGGATCCGTCGTCGCGGCTCCTCCGGCAGGCGGTCCAGCTCGTGCAGGTGCAGCGCGATCACGGCCGGGTTGGCCAGCGCGAACTCGACGTGGAAGTCGATCAGGGACTCCAGCACGCCGCGCGGGTCGTCCGGGTGCCCGGCGGCGCGTTCCCGCCCGCCGGCCAGCAGCCCCTCGCTGACCGGGATCAGCGCCGCGGCCAGCATCGCCTCCTTGCCGGCGAAGTGGTGATAGAGCGCCGGACCCGTCACCCCGGCTGCCGCGCCGATGTCGTCCATCGACACGCCGTGGTAGCCGCGGGCGGCGAACAGACCGACCGCGATCTCCAGGATCTCGTCCTTGCGGGACCGGCGCCGGCCCGTACCCGCCGCCCCCCGTGCCTGCTGCTCCACCGTCACCGGGCAAGCGTAGACCGCGAGCTGGACACGGTGGGGCGACGGATACCGGTCGGTTCGCCGCAGCGGTCAGTCGTCCGGGTCGAGGTCGTGCTCCTGTCGCAGGGCGGCTGCCTCGGCGGGCCGGTCGAGCAGGTCCAACGCACGGGCCAGCAACCACGCGGTCTGGCGGACCGGCCGCGATCCGGCCGGCAACCCACCGAGTACGCGACGCAACAGCGGCTCCGCCTCGACCGGCCGGTCCAGTCGGAGCAGCAACTCACCGACGAGGATCTCCACCTGGGCGGCCTCACCGAAGGCCTCGATCGACCGCAGCCGGTCGGGCACCCCGGCGAGCCGTTCCAGCGCCTCGTCCGCCCGGCCCTCCCCGGTCAGCACCCGCGCGCCGGTCTCGGCCGTCATCGCCAGCTCGTACGTCACCGGTGGCGGCGGCTCCGGCTGCCCGGCCAACACCGCCGCCAACCCGTCCGCCAGTTCGACGACACGGATCGCCTCCGGCAGGTTGTCGGACCAGAACCAGGCGTACGCCTCCCGGCGACGGGCCCGCAGCTCGTCCAGCGGCAGATCGGCGAGCCGGTACGCCGTGGCGGCGGCGGCGAACCGCTCGGCGGCCGCGGCGTCCCGGTCGGCGTCGTACAGGATCCCGCCGGCCTCCTCCAGCACCTGGGCCCGGATGGGCAGGTTGTCCGGGCCATCCAGGTTGACGGACAACTGCTCCAGCAGAGCCAACGCGGGGTCGATCTCGCCGAGCCCGCCGTACACGCCGGCCAGCAGGTGCCGGCAGCGGTCGGCCTCCGCCTGGGCGCCCAGGCGGTCCAGGCCGAGCACGGCCTCCTCGGCGACCTCGGCCGCCTCGGCGAGCCGACCCACCACCCGGTACGCGTTCGCCAGCTCCCAGCGCAGGAACGCGTCCCCCTCGGCGCCCCGCTCCACGCAGAGCGTCACCGCCTCGACGAAGTCGTCCACCGCGTCGTCGGCCCGCCCGGCGGAGAGCAGTGCCCGCGCGCGGGCGACCCGGACGGGCAGCTCCGCGTCCGCCGGTGCCACCCGCAGCGCCTCGTCGCAGGCGGCCACCGCCTCCGCCGGATCGTCGACCGTCCGGGCGCAGGCCAGGCAGGCGGCCGTGACCAGCTCGTCGACGCCCAGCTCACGGGCCATCCGGCGGGCCTGGACGGCGGCGGCACGGGCCTCGTCGACGCGGTCGGACTGCTCCAGCAGATGTGCCCGGTGCAGCGCGACCCGGGCCGCCAGGTGCTCGTCGCCACCGGCGTCGGCCGGTATCCGGGAAAGGGCCGCCAGGGCATCCGCCCACCGGTGCCGGTGCAGCAGCGCCAACGCCAGCCGGTCGTACCCGGCGGCGCGCTGCCGGGGGTCGCCGAGCCGATCCAGGGTCTCGGCGGCCTCCCGGACCAGCGTCAGCCCCTCCTCGGCGTGCTCGTCGGCGCGGGTCAGCAGCACACCCAGCCGCCCCGCGACCACCTGGGCGGGCAGCTCCTCGCCCGCGGAGCGGTACAGGTCCAACGCCGCCCGGTTCAGCTCGACCGCACCCTCGACGTCGTCCTCGTCGCCCCGCTCGGCCGCCCGCAGCGACAGTCGGTGCGCGACCGTACGCGGCGGAAGGTCGGCGGCGTCGAACCGGTCGTCGTACGCGGCCAGCGCCGCCCGGAAGGTGGCCCGGTCGTGCTGGCCCCAGCTCTCCTCGGCGACGGTCAGCAGCTCGTCGGCGTCGGCGGGTAGAGCCACGGTGGACACCGCGACCGGTGCGCGGCCGGGCCGTTCGGACGCGGGCGCTGCCCCGCCGACCGGCGCGTCCCCACCGGTTCGGGCCGGACGGCGACGGACGCTGGCGGACAGCGGCACGTGCTCGCCGCTCGGTCGTACGGCGAGCCGACGGGCGATCCACTGCGACTGGTGGGTAGTGCCGTTGCGGACGTCGAAACGGGCGGCCAGCTCGGTCGCCCGGTCGGCCAACTCGTCGGCCAGCGCCGACGCCGGAACCTCGGCCGCCGGCCGGCCCTCGGCGGCCCGGCGGTACACGGTGGCCACGCCGGCCTGGCGCAGCGCGGCGGCGGCGGTCGCCGCGAAGTGCATGGCGGCGGCCGGCGACGGCGGTCGGTCCAGCCAGTCCAGGTGCCGTTCGACCAGCTCGACCGCCCGCGCCTCGTTGCCGGTGAGCGTGCAGAACTCGATGTGGTCGCCGATGTCCCACAGGTCGGCGAGGCTGCCGCGCAGTTTGCGGTACGCCTCCCGGTGCGCGTCGCGCGCCGACTCACCCCGACCGGTCCGCAGGTACGGCAGCAGAAGCGCCGTGAGGATCGCCTGCGGCTGCTCGGTGCACGTGAGCCGACCGGCGAGCACCGGCTCGGCGAGGGCCACCGCCTCGGCGTCCCGACCGGTGTCGGCGAGGTAGCCCACCTGGCTCGTCGGGTCACAACCCGCGCAGTCGGACAGTTCGTCACGGGGCGTCGTCTGCCACAGCCGGTACCAGTGCGCGGCAGCCTCGGCGTCGCCCACGTGGTCGGCGACCCTGAACCGGTGCTTGTGGACGGTCTGCAGACTGTGCCCGCCGGCCCGGTAGCGCCGCTCCATGTCGTCGAGCACGCCGTACGTGCGGTCCAGTGGCACCTCGGGGAACTTCAGCAGACCCGACACCATGTACTTGAAGTGCCACAGCAACTGGTGCAGGTGCTGCTGGTGGTAGGGCTGCGGGTCACGGTCGAACTCGGACAGGCACCAGGAGAACGTCACGAACGACTTCGCCGGCTCGCCCCCGTAGACGTACCCGGTCGTCGCCTGCATGCGGGTGACGAAGGCGAGGTGCCGGTCGTCGGCGGCGTCCACCCGGCGCAGCAACTGCTCCAACGCGGCGATCTGCCCTGCCCCGTACGGCATGTCGGCGATGCCACCCAGCACCCGCCACAGGTCCTCGTCGCTCATTCCTGCTCCCGTCCCGGCACGGCCCGGCCGAGCAGGCCGAGGAAGGAATCGTTCAGCAGCGCGGCGTCGGCCGCGCGGATCGGATGGTGCCCGAGCAGCAGCGCCTGCCCGTACAGCGCCTCGACGGCGAGCCCGACCAGCTCCGGGTCGCCCAGCATCGTGACCCGCCGTACCAGCGGGTTGCGGTGGTTGAGCACCAGTTGCGGGCGGTCCGGTGGGGCGGTGGCGGCGAGCGCGTCGAGCACCCCACCCCACAGCTCGTCGGCCCGGTCGCGGCTGGCGGCGAGCTGGTCGTTGAACGCCGCCGACCGGCTGACCAGGTAGAGCGCGGGCAGCGAGACCGGGTCGTACGCCCGGATGACCACCTCGCAACCGGAACGCTCGACGGCCCGCTGCGCGGCGGTGAGGAACGGTCGCAGCGCCAGTTCCACGGACGGGTCGAGGGCCTCGAACCGGGTGGTGAGGTCACTCGGCTCGAGCCGTTCGATCAGCACCGAACGGTCCACCGCCGGCAGTCGCTCGATCAGCTCGGTGTCGTACGTGTAACCGGCGTTGACGACGGCCAGGTCCTGTGCGGCGGCCACCGCGGCGAGCTGGCGGAACTCGTCGAGGCTGGCCGCGTAGCGGACCACCCCGTGGCGTTCCCGGAACTCGGCGAGGGTGAGCGTGCCGACGTTGGTGTCCATCGGCCACCACCTGTCGACCAGCCGGAGCATGTCGTCGTCGTGCAGGGCCAGCGCCTTCACGCCGAGGTGGTGCACCTGGAGGAACTGGGCCAACCGGTGCGGGTCGTGTCGCGCCAGCCGGACCAGCCAGCCGCGTACCTGGTCGCCGAGCGCCTCCCGGGTCGCGGTCAGCAGGGTGTCCTCGTACAGGGCCTCGCGGCTGGCCGTCGGACGCAACTCGCTCGCGTCGACGACGCAGTGCGCGAAGAACGCCCAGTCCGGCAGCAGGCCGTCGGCGTTCTCGGTGAGCAGCATCCGCTTGAGGTAGACGCGGTGCCCGGCACGGGCCGCCGGGTTCACCGGGGTCGGCAGGATGACGGCGACACCGGTCAGCCCGGCCTCGGGGACACTCAACGGCAGCACGTCGAACGGGTCGACCCCGAGCGTCTCGCGGGCGTACGCGATCAGCGCCGCCCGATCGACCGGCGTGCCCGGCGTCGTCGGCCAGGGCGGCTCACCGACGGTGGTGACCACGTCGCCGACCCGGACGGTGACCGGCAGCAACGCGCCGAAGAGCCGCGCCAGGTCGACGACGGTCGGGGTGCTGAACCACTGGTCGGCATCACGTCGGGGCACCAGCGTCACGGTGGTGCCCACTTCGGCGCGGGCCTGCTCCGGCGGCGCGACGGTAACCGCGTACCGGCCGTCGGCGTACCCGGTCCAGCGGACGGTCGGATTGTCGCCGTGGCGGGTGAGCACCTGGATCTCGTCGGCCACCAGGAAGCAGGAGAGCAGGCCGATGCCGAACTGGCCGAGGAACTCGTGCCGGGAGAAGCCCAACTCGTCACGCTTGGAGCTGCGGCCGATGGTCGCCAGCAGCTCGTGTACCTGCGCCTCGGTCAGGCCCACGCCGGTGTCGTGCACCCGGAGGGTGCCGTCCCCGGTGATCTCCGGCGGTTCGATCCGGACCAGCGCCGGCGCGTCCGGCTCGGTGGTACGCCGGGCGGTGATCGCGTCCACGGCGTTCTGGAGCAGCTCCCGGACGTAGACCCGAGGGCTGCCGTAGAGGTGATGGCTGAGCAGGTCGACCACGCCACGCAGGTCGACCTGGAAGGTGTGGTCCACGCCTGTGCTCTCCCCGGTCCCGATGCCGGCGCTCACCGTACCCAAGATCACCGGCGGCCCGCGTCCCCCTTTCGCCCGGCGGCTTGACCCTCGACCCGGTCGAACCGGCACGGTCGGCGGCATGACCTCCTCCGTTCTGGGCCGGGACTTCCGGCTGCTCTGGTCCGCCGCCGTGGCGTCCCGCTTCGGGGACGCGTTGCGGACGCCGGCGCTGGCGCTGCTCGCGGCCACGCTGACCCGCGACCCCCGGGTCATCGCCGCGGTCACCGTGGCCGCGCAGGTGCCGCCGCTGCTCTTCGGCCCGCTCGGCGGGGTGTACGCGGACCGCTGGGACCGCCGCCGGACGATGGCCGGCATCGACGGGGTACGCGCCGCAGTGGTGGCGGCGGTGGCCGTGGCGGTGGCCGTCGACCGGGCCGGCATCGGGCTCCTGCTGGTGGCGGCGTTCCTGCTCGCCGCGCTGGGAACGCTCTTCGACGCCGCCTCTTTCGCGATGCTCCCGGCCCTGGTGCCGCCGGCCGCGCTGCCCCGGGCGAACGGCCGCCTCCAGGCGGGTGCGGCGGTGGCCGGGGGTTTCCTCGGCGCTCCCGCCGCCGGTGTCCTGTTCGCCGCCGCTCCCGCCCTCCCGTTCGCTCTCGACGCCGTCACCTTCGCGGTGGCCGCCCTGCTCGTGCTCGCCCTCACCTCTCCGGTCGCCGTACCCGTCACGCCGGCGACCGGGCGCGCGTCCGTGTGGGGCGACGTCGTCGAGGGAGTGCGGTGGCTGCGCGCGCACCGGACCATGTGGCGGGTCACCCTGCTCGCCGCGGCGAGCAACCTGGCGATCTCCGGCATCATGGCGGTGCTGGTGCTCTACGCGCTGGACGTGCTGCGAGTACCGCCGGCCGGGTACGGGCTGTTCGCCGCGTCGGTGATCCTCGGCGGGGTGGCCGGGGCGCTGGGATCGAACCGGCTCGCCGCCCGGCTCGGCACCGTACCGGCGCTGGGTGCGGTTCTCGCCACGCAGACCGTGGCGCTGACCGGCTTCGCGCTGGCCCGGCATCCGGTGCCGGGCGCGTTCGCGCTTGCCGTCTTCGCGGCCGGGACGGTGGTGTGGAACAGCCTGTGGGCGTCGTACGGTCAGCGGGAGGTGCCGTCGAGGCTGCTCGGCCGGGTCGGCGCCGCCCAGCGGATGGTCGGTCTGCTCACCGCGCCGGTCGGCGCGGGACTCGCCGGGCTGGTCGCCGCCGTCCACGGGACGGTCCCGGTGGTGGGCGCGGCGGCGGGCGTCTTCGCGCTGGTGACCGTGGTGGCGTGGCGGATCCTGCGACCGGCCGGAAAATCGGTCCAACCTTTTCCGCCCTCCCGTGCGTCTGTCGGGTGACGCGCACCGCGGGCGGCCGGAAGGGGTGCGGATGGGATCGACGGCGGACGACGGCCGCGACGGCTACCTCGCCTTCGTGGAGAGCAACCAGCACCGGCTCCTGCGCGCGGCCTTCCTGATCTGTGGCAACCGGCACCAGGCCGAGGACCTTCTCCAGGACGCCCTGCTGAAGCTCGCGCTGCGCTGGACCTCGGTCCGCGACGGGGATCCCGCCGCCTACGTGCGGGCCATCCTCTACCGGGACGCGGTGTCCTGGTGGCGACGTCGCCGCCGGGAGTGGCTCAGCGCCGCGCCGCCGGAGCGGGCCGCGCCGGACCGGGACGGCGCGCTGCGGCTGACCCTGCACGACGCGCTGGGGATGCTGCCGCCACGCCAGCGGGCCGTGCTGGTGCTGCGTTACTACGAGGACCTGACCGAGGTCGCCACGGCCGAGGCGCTCGGGGTGACCGTGGGCACCGTGAAGAGCCAGTGCCACCTGGCGCTGCGGCGGCTCCGGGAGGTTGCTCCCGCCCTCACCGGGGACGACCGACCGGGTCGGGGCGTCAACGGTGTGGAGGTGAACCAGTGAACGAGCAGAACCTGCGCGACCTGTTCACCGTCACCGTGCAGGACGTGCTGCCCAGCGCACCGGCGACGGCAGGCTGGGAGCGGGCGCGGCGGACCCGGCGGACCCGACGCGCCCTCGGCGCGGTCGTCGTGGCGGTGGCCCTGGCCGGCGGTACGGCGATCGCCCTACGACCGTCCCCCGATCCACGCCTGGCCCATCCGGTGGCGCCGACCGTTGCGCCCACCCACGGCGATCCCGTGCAGCGCCCGCCCGCCAAGCTGACGTACCCACCCGATCCGCTGAGCCGGATCAGCGGCCCGCCGACCGTGGCGCTGTCCGCGCGACCGGTCCAGCGGGCGCTGGCGCTGTTCCAGCCACTGAGCGAGGAGGGTCAACCGGACGGCCCGATCCGAATCCTCGGCGACGACGGCGTGGTCCGCAGTCTGGACGTGGTGACGCCGGCACCCACCTGGGACGAGAGCGGCAACGAGGCGACAGCGGTCAAGCCGGGTGTCCTGTCGCCGGACGGGCGGTGGGCGGCGTTCGCGCAGACCAACGAGCTGATCATGGTCGACCTCACCACGGCGGGCGTACGTCGCATCCCCCTCGACGGCTACCTGGAGTTGGTGGTGTGGGCGCACGACCGGGTGCTGGTCGGCGGCGACAACCGGACGTACGTGGTACAGCGGGACACCGAGGCGGCCAGCACCACCGACGTGTCGGCCTGGAATGTGGTCACGCCCGATCCGGAGGCCGGCCGTGGGGCGGCTGTGCTCGAGCTGGTCGGCGAGCGCGGTGACCTGAAGCTGCAGAGCCGGACCGCCTTCGACGGCCCGGTCCGCTCCGAATCGCGGATCACCTTTGACGGGCTGCCGCCGCCCTATCAGGTCAACGAGTTCTACGGCCGGGGTTGGCTGCACGGGGGCCGGCTGGCCAGCGCAGCGTGGATCGTCAACAACCAGATCAGCGGCGCGGAGGGGGTGGCCGTGCTGGACTCCCGTACCGGCTCGGTGACCCACCTGCTCGACCTCGGGCGGGACCGTGGCAAGGGCTGCTGCCCGGTGTTGGGCTGGGACAACAAGGGCGCGGTGCTGCTGCGCCTGGAACCGGCCGCCCTGGCGCGCTGGGACCCGGAGACCGGCGAGATCACTGGGATCATCGCCGACCTGCGAGGCGTGCTGGCGCTGGCCGGCTGAGGGGCGGCGTGCTGGCGCTGCCCGGCTGAAGAGCGGGCGTGTCGGTACTGGCCGGCTGAAGAGCGGGCGTGTTGGTACTGGCCGGCTGAGCAGCGTGGCGTGCTCAGCCGGCCGAGCCCGCGTCTCAGGCGGCGATGCCGCCGGGCTGGTCGCCCTTCACCACCGGCGCCCGGACCAGGTTGCCCCACTCCGTCCACGAGCCGTCGTAGTTGCGCACCTGCGGGTAGCCGAGCAGGTGCCGCAGCACGAACCAGGTGTGGCTGGACCGCTCGCCGATCCGGCAGTACGCGATCACGTCGTCGTCCGGGCTGAGCCCGAGCTGGTCAGCGTAGATCGCCTTCAGCTCGTCGGCGGACTTGAACGTCCCGTCCTCGTTCGCGGCGGACTTCCACGGCTTGTTGACCGCGCCCGGGATGTGCCCACCCCGCAACGCGCCCTCCTGCGGGTAGTCCGGCATGTGCAGCATCTCGCCGGTGTACTCGCCCGGGGACCGGACGTCGACCAGCGGCCGACCCACCGCGATGTGGGCCATCACCTGCTCGCGGAACGCGCGCAGCGGCGCGTCGTCCCGCAGCGGCACCGGGTAGTCGGCGCGGGGCCGGGCCGGCTTGTCGCGGGTCAGCTCGCGCCCCTCGGCGACCCACTTCTGCCGGCCGCCGTCGAGCAGCCGCACGTCGGCGTGGCCGAAGAGCGAGAAGACCCAGAGGGCGTACGCGGCCCACCAGTTGAAGTTGTCGCCGTAGAAGACGACGGTGTCGCCCCGACCGATACCCTTCGCGGCGCACATCTCGGCGAAGCTGGTCGCGTCGAGGTAGTCCCGGGTGACCTGGTCGTTCAGGTCGAGGTGCCAGTCGACCTTGACGGCGCCGGGGATGTGACCGGATTCGTAGAGCAGGACGTCCTCGTCGGACTCGATCACGACGAGGCCCTCGTCGCCCAGGTGCTCGGCCAGCCAGTCG
Source organism: Micromonospora sp. NPDC005979 (assembly GCF_040614415.1). Taxonomy (NCBI): domain Bacteria; kingdom Bacillati; phylum Actinomycetota; class Actinomycetes; order Micromonosporales; family Micromonosporaceae; genus Micromonospora; species Micromonospora sp. NPDC005979. Next base: position 350,495 of record NZ_JBEXUR010000002.1, read on the forward strand.
GTGGTGACCAGCCGCCGTGGGTCGGCGTACGACTGGAGGCGGGGATCAGGATCGTTCGGCACAGACATGAGCCCCAAGGTACGCCGCGACACCGCCGGGCGGCCCGCCATCGGGGATCGGGGGGTCAGGGGTGTCGCAGCTAACGCTGCCGCGTTCAGGCGCGTCGGTGCACGATCCGGCCGGCGACCACGGTCGCGAGGCAGGTTCCGTCGACGTCGTGTACCGACAGGTCCGCCCGGCCACCGCTCACCAGGGTCGGTGCCGCTGGTCCGGCCAGCACCAGCAGTTCACTGCGGTCGACGGCGCCCCGTAGTGCCGGTTCGGCCAGATGATCCGCCAGCACCGCCGTCACTCCGGTACGCAGCAGCGCGTGCACCCGCTCACGCGGGGTGGGTGCCGCCGGCAGCGGGCCGTCGTGCAGCAGGCCCGGACCGAGGACTCCGGCCCAGCGGCGCACCCGCACCCCCGGGTACGCCTCGGTCAGCTCGGCCAGCGGGCCGATCGCCTCGACGCGGTCGCCGACGACCAGCACGGCGTGCTCCCGCACCGGCTCGCCGTCCCGTTCGCGGCGCAGCAGCGGCGCGGTGTGCAACGTGCGCACGGTCAGTCGACGATCGGCCCGAGCAGCGGACGCTTCGCGGTCACCGTGTCACCGGACGACCGGCCGGTGAGCCGCCGCTTGATCCACGGGGCCAGGTACTGCCCGGCCCAGCGCAGGTCGGACGCACGCGCGGCGAGCCACGGCGACGGCGCCGGGTGCGGCGGGACCAGCAGCCACTCCTCGTCACAGCCCACGCCGAGCGCATTCAACACCTGCCCGGCGACCCGCCGGTGACCGGCCGGAGAGAGGTGCAGCCGGTCGGTGCTCCACAGCATCGGGTTGAGGAACGTGTCGTCGGCGTACAGGTCGACCAGGATCGCGCCGTGCCGCTCGGCAGTCTCGCCGACCGCCTGGTTGAGCAGTTGCACCCGGGGAGCGACGAGACGCTGGCCGGGCAGGCGTGCCATCACGTCCGCGAATCGGAAGAGCAGCACGTCCGCACCGCCGGAGCGGAGTTGCCGAACGACATCGTCGAAGCGGGAGACGAGCGTCTCCGGGTCGAAGGTGCGGCGCAGCACGTCGTTGCCGCCGGCCGCGAAGCTGATCAGGTCGGGCTTCATCGCCACCGCGGAGGGCACCTGCTCGGCGACCACGCTCGGGAAGAGCCGGCCCCGGATGGCCAGGTTCGCGTACCGGAAGTCGGGGCCCGCCTCGGCGGCGAGCCGGGTCGCCACCAGGTCGGCCCACCCCCGGAAGGTGCCATCCGGGTACGCGTCGTCCATACCCTCGGTGAAGCTGTCCCCGACCGCGACAAAACTGCGCCAGCGCACCCGCGCCCCCTCACGCCACCCGTTGCCTGCGGCGACCAGTCTTTCACCGCAGGCGCGTCGGCCGGTGCCCCGACCGGCCGACGTGGCGGACGTCATGCGCGCGCCTCGATCGAGTGCCGTGCTCGAGCCCAGCGCCGGGCTCTGCCGCCTTGATCGACACGAGGTCGCTGATATGGGGGTATCGGAGTCGACTTGATACCCCGACTTCGGCGAACTCGTGTCGATCAAGCCGATCCGGCCAGCTAGGCCGCCGGCTTGGTGTCGCCAATCCGGCTGATGTCGGGATGTCCCTCCCTCGCCGGCAGGCCCCACAATGGAGGGCCGGTCACCGGGCCGGGTAGCGGGGAGGGCCTAGTTGAGTCAGGCAAGCGAGCCGAGCCCCGCCGGGCCGGCGCCGGCGGCGGACACACCGTCGCGCACCACACGGACCCGTCAGATCCGACTCGTGGGGCTCGTCGTCGCGCTGGCCGTCCTGGCCGCCGCCCTGGTCCCGATCGTCCTCGCCATGGGTCCGCCGACCCGGGACGAGCTGCTGGAGGACGCTCAGCTCAAGGGCAAGCAGCAGCTCATCATCGGGGTGAAGGACGACCAGCCGGGCATCTCACAGCGCCTTCCGAACAACGTCTGGAAGGGCTTCGACGTCGACATCGCGTACATGATCGCGAGCTATCTCGGCTTCGACCACTCCCAAGTGCGTTTCGTGCCGATCGAGAGTGAGGACCGGGCCCGTCGGCAGGCCCAGGACGGCGAGGGTTTCGTCACCGTCGACCTGGTCATCGCGTCGTACAGCATCAACGACAAGCGCCGAGAGGAGGGCGCGGTCTTCTCGGCCGCGTACCTGCACACCGAGCAGTCGGTGGTGACGTTGAAGGACTTCAAGGGCCAGGTGAGCAGCCTGGAGGATCTGCGTGGGCTGACCGTTTGCTCGCTGACCACTTCGACGTCCATTCAGCGCCTCGCCGAGGCCGGTGCCACGCCGGTGGGCCGTAACCGGATCAGCGAGTGCATCCAGGAGATGTACGACGGCAAGGTGCAGGCCGTCACCACCGACGCGGCGATCCTCGCCGGCTTCGTCACCGGCGACCAGCCGGGCGACGACGGTCAGCGGTTCACCGTGACCCTCAAGAACGTCAAACCGCTGCGGCACTGGGACATCGGCTCGTCGCCGCAGGAGCGGTGGGGCGTCAACACCGGCCCCAACAAGGCCCTGCTCGACCTTGTCGACCTGGCTCTCTACGAGTCGGCCAAGGACGAGGACAACTCGGCCTGGGAGAACGCGTTCAACGCCAACCTCCGATGGCAGCAGGGGTACAACCTCCCGCAGCCGGTCGCGGAACAGCAGCAACCCGATCCGAGGAAGGTGGAGGTGCGACAGTGGCCGTGGGAGAGGATCGCACTGCCGCCCCCGGCGCACCCCGGGTCGTCACCGGTTCACACTGGGCCGTTCGCCCGCGTCGGATGGCGGGGGCGCGGCAGGCGCAACAGTGGCTGCTGACCCTCCTACCCGCCTTCCCCGTCCTCCTGCTGGTGCTGCGGCTCTGGCAGCTCAGCCAGCAGGACATGTCCACGATGCTGCTGCTGGTCCAGTACGTCAGCCCGCTCGGCCTGCTCAGCGCCCTGTTGATCGCCCTGGTGTGGGCATTCCCCGTCGTCGTGCTCACCTTCGGCGTCCTCGGTCGGCTGCTCCGGCTCAGCGCCCCTGAACGATTCGACCCGGAACGCTCGCTGCTGGCCTCCGGGACGGCGCGTACCCCCGGTTGGGTGATCAGCGCGGCGGTCGCGCTGGCGGCGCTCACCTGGCAGCTCCGCTTCCTGCCGTCGCTGCTGATGCTCGGCCTCTGGCTGCTGGCGCTGCGCACCCGCTACCTGCACCCGGATCAGCCGACCCGCATCCTGTTCGTCAGCGTGGCCCTGCCACTGGCGGCGGCGGTCCTGGCGTACAGCGTGCTCGGACCGGCGATCTGGACGGCGTTCCGGCAGGGTGAGTTGGCCACCGCCGCCCTGCTGGCCGTGCCACCCGCCGCCACCCTGCTGCTCACCGGCCCGATTCCCGGGTGGATCGCCCCGGCGCTGACACACGGCCTGGCGTTCACGGTCGCCGCCGTGCTCCCCGTGGTGATGGGCGCGGTGTTCCTCCGGGTGCCGCTGCTGCCCACCGCCGCCGTCGAGGTGGTCCCGAAGAAATCGGCCGCGACGACCCCGGAAGTCCCGGCGTCGACAGCCCCGGACGGCCCGGCCCCGCGGCCGTTGGAAAGCACGAACTCAGCGGCCCCGGGTGCCCCCGGAAACGGCGGCACGGGAACCCCGGACGGTCCCCCGTCCGCCGCCGACGGCCGGCAGGTGGTGCTCGGCGCGCTCATCACTGTCACCGACACGTCGACCATCGTGCTGGACCGCACCGCCACCGTGCGGTTCCTGCCCAACGACTGGGTCGAGTCGCAGGTCCTCTGCCCGCAGGCGGCGGCGGTGCCGTACAGCCTCGTCTCGGTGGGAGGTTGGCCGGTGGAGGAGACCGCCCTCGACTGGATGATGCCCCGCCGGCCGGTGGCCGATCCGGACATCCGCTGCGAGGGCCGCCTCCCCGGCACTCCCTGACCCGGCCTGAATTGGCTCGCCGTGCCCGGATCGCGGTCATTAGGCTGCGCGGATGCTGCTACGCATGTCGACCCTGTTGCTGCGGACCCTGCGCGAGGATCCGGCCGACGCGGAGGTGCCGAGCCATCGGCTGCTGCTGCGCGCCGGGTACATCCGCCGCGCCGCGCCGGGCGGCTACACGTGGCTGCCGCTGGGCAAGCTGGTGCTGGACCGGATCACCGAGGTGGTGCGCGCCGAACTGAACGCGATCGGCGACCAGGAGGTGCACTTCCCGGCGCTGCTGCCCGCCGAGCCGTACCGCACCAGCGGCCGGTGGACCGAGTACGGCGACCTCCTCTTCACCCTCGCCGACCGGCGCGGCGCCGAACACCTGTTGGCGCCCACCCACGAGGAGATGGCGGCGCTGCTGGTGAAGGACGTGTTCACGTCGTACCGGGATTTCCCGGTGACGCTGTACCAGGTGCAGACGAAGTTCCGCGACGAGGCGCGACCCCGGGCCGGTGTGCTGCGCGGCCGGGAGTTCCTGATGAAGGACGCGTACTCCTTCGACCTGGACGAGGCGGGCCTGCGGGACGCGTACGCCCGGCACCGGGCGGCGTACCAGCGGATCTTCGATCGGCTGGGCCTGGACCACACGGTGGTGCACGCGATGTCCGGCGCGATGGGCGGCTCGGCGTCGGAGGAGTTCCTGGCCTCGACGCCGGTCGGCGAGGACACCTTCGTCGGCTGCACCGCCTGCGACTACGCGGCGAACACCGAGGCCGTCGTCACCCGCGCGCCCGCTGCGGGCGATCCCGACGCCCAGCCGGCGGCGCGGGTGCACGACACCCCCGAGACTCCGACGATCGCCGGCCTGGTCGAGTTGGCGAACAGCCGCCGGCTCGGTGGCCGCGACGACTGGACCGCCGCGGACACCCTGAAGAACGTCGTCCTGACCGTGCGTCAGCCCGGGTCGGACCGCGCCGAACCCCTGGTGGTCGGGCTGCCCGGTGACCGGGAGGTCGACCTGAAGCGGCTCGCCGCCGCGCTGGAGCCGGCGCAGGTGGCGGTCTTCGAGGAGTGGACCGAACATCCGGAGTTGGTACGCGGCTACCTCGGCCCGCAGGTGCTCGCCAAGCTGGGCATCCGCTACCTGGTCGATCCCCGGGTGGTGACCGGTTCCGGCTGGCTGACGGGCGCGAACGAGCCGGGTCGGCACGCCACCGACGTGGTCTGCGGCCGGGACTTCACGCCCGACGGCACGATCGAGGCGGCCGAGGTACGTGCCGGCGACCCCTGCCCCGACTGCGCCGACGGCGAGCTGACCATCCGGCGGGGCATCGAGATCGGGCACATCTTCCAGCTCGGTCGCCGGTACACCGACGCGTTCGCCGTCGACGTGCTCGGGCCGGCCGGCAAGCCGGTCCGACCCACCATGGGCTGCTACGGCATCGGGATCTCCCGAGCGGTCGCGGCCATCGCCGAGCAGCATCACGACGAGCGCGGGCTCCGCTGGCCGGCGGCGGTCGCGCCGTGCGACGTACACCTGGTGGTGGCGGGCAAGGGCCCGCAGCTCGACGCGGCGCTGGACCTCGGCGGGCGGCTGGCCGCCGCCGGCCTGCGCGTGCTGGTCGACGACCGCACGCACGTCTCGGCCGGGGTGAAGTTCACCGACGCCGAGCTGATCGGCATCCCGCGCGCCGTCGTGGTCGGCCGCCGTCTGACCGACGGGTACGTCGAGCTGCGTGAGCGGGCGACTGACCGGCGGACGGAACTGCCGGTGGACGCCGTGGTGGGGCGGATCGTCGACGAGGTCGGCCGCGAACGTGCGAACCTGGTGTAGCCGCCGCGTCACGGGGTAGTGCAGTCGGATCGGGTAGAGCGTCTTCGGAGGATCTCATGACCGGTTACCGGGTCAGCGACGTGATGACCAAGCAGGTCGTGTACCTGTCGGCGGAGACCACCCTGGACGAGGCGGCCAGGGTGATGAAGGAGGCGGACATCGGCGACGTGGTGGTCACCGACGGCGCCACCCTCGCCGGCATGCTCACCGACCGGGACATCGTGGTCCGGGCGGTCGCCGAGAACGCGTCACCGGCATCGACCACCATCGGCTCGATCGTGACCCGCGAGGTGGTCATGATCGAGCAGCACTGCACGGCCGGGGAGGCCGCGGCGCTCATGCGGGACCGGGGCATCCGGCGGGTGCTGGTCTGCGACACCGACCGCAAGCTGGTGGGCATCGTCTCGCTCGGTGACCTGGCCATGCAGCTCGACCCGACCAGCGCGTTGAGTGAGATCAGCGAACAGTCGCCGACCACGTGAGCCGTCGGCGCCGGCGGTAGCCTCGACTCATGGCTGACATGCCGGCCCGACTGGCCGAGATCGTCGACGAGTTCGCCGCCGCGCCGCGCGACCTGGTGTTGGAGATGCTGCTGGAGTACGCGGACGTCATTCCCGTGCTGCCGGACGACGACACCACGCGCGAGGGCATGGAGCAGGTGCCCGAGTGCCAGACCGCGTTCTTCCTGCGCGCCACCGTGACGCCGGACGGGGTGGTCGAGACGCTCTTCGACTGCCCGCCGGAGGCGCCGACCACCCGGGCGTTCGCCGGAATCCTCGCCGAAGGGCTGGCCGGCGCGAGCGCCGAGGAGGTGCTGGCGGTTCCGGACGATCTCTACCAGCGGATGGGCCTGGCCCAGGCGATCAGTCCGCTGCGGGTACGCGGGGGTACCGCGATCCTGGGCCGACTCAAGCGGCAGGTCCGGGAACAACTCGGCTGAACGGGCAGTTGCCACCGATCATGGAGATCGAGATCTACGCGGACGTCGTCTGCCCGTGGTGCTACCTGGGCAAGCGTCGCCTGGACGAGGCAATCGCCCGCTACGACGGTGAGGTGACCGTCCGCTACCGGCCGTTCCAGCTCGACCCGTCGCCGGTGCCCGAACCGCTCCCGGTGGTCGACGCGCTGGCCGGCAAGTTCGGCGGCCCCGAGCGGGCGCGACAGATGGTCGAGCGGGTGGTCCAGGTCGCGGCGGGTGACGGACTCCGGCTGGACTACGACCACGCGGTGGCCGCGAACACCTTCGACGCGCACCGGCTGGTCGGCTACGCCAGCGAGCGCGACCGGGCGGCCGAGATGGTGGACGCCCTGTACCAGGCGCACTTCACCGAGGGTCTCGACGTCGGCTCCCGGGAGGTGTTGGCGACGATCGCCGGCTCGATCGGCCTGGACGCTGCCGACGTCCGCCGGTTCCTCGACTCCGACGAGCGGACCGCTGAACTCGCCGCCGACCTGGCCGCCGCCCGTGACCTGGGCATCAGCAGCGTGCCGACGTTCGTGCTGGCCGGGAAGTACGCGGTCAGCGGCGCCCAGGAGACGTCCACGCTGCTCGCCGCGCTGGCCGAGGTCGAGCAGCGGGAGGCCGCCGCCGGTCAGGCGTGATGTTTCACGTGCAACGGTATCGATGCTGATGCCTGGTCAGGCCGGTCTGGCCAGGCCTTCCACCACCTGCGCGCCGGGCAGTGCGCCCAGCGCCGGCCCGGGCAGCGCGATCTTGCTGTGCCGTACGCCGGACCCGATGATCACGTGCGGGGTGGCGATCACCCGCGCGTCCACCAGGATCGGCCACTGCGCCGGCAGCCCGATCGGGGTGATCCCGCCGTACTCCATGCCGGTCAAATCGACCGCGTCGGTCATCGGGGCGAAGCTCGCCTTGCGGACGTCCAGTGCCCTGCGGGCCACCCCGTTCACGTCGGCCCGCGTGGTCGCCAGCACGATGCAGGCCGCGTAGCGGACCACGCCCTCGCGCTTGCCGGCCACCACGACGCAGTTGGCCGACACGTCCAACCCCACCTCGTACGCGGCGCAGAACTCCGCCGTGTCGGCGAGGTCGGCGTCGATCGGCGCGACCAGCACGTCGTCGACGTCGACCGGCGCCTCGGCGGGCCACTGGGCAATGGCCTCCGCGACCGGCGGGGCGAGCAGATCCAGGCGGGTACGGGCCGGTTCGGTCTTCAACGTTCCCATCACGGATGCGATCCTCGCACCCGTGCCGCCGGATCGCCCGTCGACACCGGGCACGTCCCGCGACGCCACGTCCACGTCGCGGCTCAACTGCCCGCGAGGAACGCGTTGTCGCGCATGAACGAGCGGTCGCGGTCGGCCGCCAGCTCCTCTTCGCGTCGGGCCCGGGCCCGCTGAAGCTCCAGGTCCTCCAGCGCGTGCCGGACGCCCAGCCGGATCACGCCGTAGAGGAACACGAAACCGAAGACGTAGAGGATCACCGTGGTGACGACAACGAACATGGGGTCACCGTAAGACGAACGTGAACCGGCACATCTCTCATCTCCGCGCGGTTCCCCCGTACGTGTCCGGGGCACCGCGACCTCACCCCGACTTGAGCAGGTCCAACACCGTGAGCAGCGCGAAGAACGCGATCACGATCTCGTTGACGATCCAGGCATGCCCCTCGGCCCAGCTCCGCATCCGGGCGAGCACCCTCGCGGCCTTCGACCCGAGCAGCACCAGCGCCAGTAGCGGCACGGCGAGCAGCAGCACGGTGAGCAGCACGAACGGCACCAGGTGCCACCACGGAAGATCGTGCCGGGCCACCGTCGCGCCCACCGTCGCCATGGTGAGGTCGTCGGTGGGCGTCACCACGAAGAGCAGCGCGCCCGTACGCGCCGCCCAGCGCGGATCGGCGTGACTGACGCTGCCCAGCCATCGTGGCGGCCCGGAGCGGTCGCGGCGTACCCAGATCACCACGGCCATGACCACCAACAGCGCGAGGACCACCAGGTCGATGGCCGGACCACTGTCGACCTTGCGGGCGGCCGTGCTGGCGTCGTTCGCCAGCCCGCCCAGCACCCGGGTCAGCAACCAGCTCACCGTCACGCCGGCGACCACCACCAGTCCGGCGCCGGCGAGGAACCCGGACGACGCGGCCCGGGGCCGGTCGGACGAGGCGAGGAAGATCGCCACGACCAGTTGGGTCCCGGCGACCATCACCACGGCCAGCGGCAGGACGGTCAGGAAGCTCATCGCTGCCATCCTGACGCCCGACCGGGACCGATGCGCCGAATCGTCGGTGGATCACCCGCCCGGCCGGGTGCTCCCCGGCACCACCACCCGGCCGGCCAGTAACGCGCCGAGCAACGCCAGACCGGCCGCCACCACGAGCGTCACCAGATAGCTCGACGGGCCGGGCGCGCTCCCCGCAGCCAGGACGGCGCCGGTGAGCGCCAGCACGGTCGCCGCGAAGAGGGAGTCGCCCAGTTGCAGCGACGAGCTGTTGCGGCCCTGTTCACCGGGTGCGGACAGCTCCAACGTGAGCACCGACAACGACGGGTAGAGCAGTCCCATGCCGAGCCCGGCGACCGCCCAGCCCAGCACGGCGACGGCCACCGGCACCTCGGGTCGAACGGCCAGCGCCACCGTCGCCGTACCGGCCGTGATCGCGCACAGGCCGACGCGCGGCAGGCTGGCCCGGGAGGCCGGCACCGGAATTCGGCCCTGTATCCAGGAGCCCACCGACCAGGCCAAAGCGCCCACGGTGAGGACCAGCCCGGCGGCGGTCGGCGACAGTCCCCGCTCCCGGGACAGCATCAACGGGATGACCACCTCGGCACCGACGAACGCCGCCGACGCCAGACCCCGCAGACCGACGACGGTGGGCAGCCCTCGGCCCGCCCGGAGGAACCCGGGTGGTAGCAGGCGCGGAGCGCAGATCACCAGACCGGCCAGGGCGAGCGCGATCACCGTCAGGGCCGCCACGCCACGCTGCTGCCCCCCGATGTGCAACAGTGCGGCGCTCGCGCCCGCCCCGCAGGCCCAACCGATGCGGGCGACCGCGCCGCCCGGCGGCCGGGTCGGCACGGTCGCGTCGAGCGACCGCAGGCCCGGCTGGATCAGCAACACCGCCGGGACGGCCACCGCCGGCACCACGAGAAAGACCCACCGCCAGCCCAGGTACTCGACGATCAGCCCGGCCAGCGCCGGCCCGACCAGCGAGGGTACGACCCACGCCGCCGCGAACGCGGCGAAGATCCGCCGGTGGAGTTCCTCCGGGTACGCCTGCCCGACGATGACGTAGAGCGCGACCGAGAGCAGCCCGGAGCCGAAGCCCTGCACCACCCGGCCGACCACCAGTGCCGTCATCGCCTGCGCCGTACCGGCGATCAGCAGTCCCACCACGAACCAGGCGACGCCGTGCCACATCGGCCCTCGCGGTCCGCGCGCGTCGCACCAGATGCCGGAGACGACCATGGCCAGTACACCGGCGGCGAACGGGCCGCCGAACGCGATGCCGTACAACGCCAGGCCGTCCAGACTGCGCGCCACGGTCGGCATGGCCGTGCCCACCGCCAGCGCCTCGAAGGCAAGCAGCGACACCAACGCCACGCTACCGACCGTCATCGCCCGCAGCCGAGACGCGAACAGCCCGGCGGACGTTGGGGCGAGGGTGGCGGTTCGGCTCGACATGCACCGAGCCTGCGACCTCAACCCGGATTCATGTCAACCGGGGCGTGACCCGGCTCTCGTCAGGCTTCCTGGATCGCCTCCCCGAGGCCGCGGACCAGTCCCGAGAAGTGCTGGTCCGCGAGGAGATGCCCGGCGGTGATCACCAGGGCGAGCGGCCACTCGATCACCTGCAACGCGGCCAGGACCCCGAGCCCGGCGTAGTAGGCGACCTTGTCCGGTGGCGGCACGGCCACCTCACCCAGCATGGGCAACTCGACCCGCCGGCTGTACATCTGGACGTTCTCGCGTGAACCGTTGAGGTGTCGCGTCAGCGTGCTCATTCCGGCCTCCCCATGTCCGGTGCTGGTCGTCGGATTCCACCGCCCACCCCGTCCATGCGCAGCCCGCCGCGCAAAGTTCCGGTCCTCCGAGGGGCATAACGGACGCCAGGTCGGGAAGCCAGGCCGCCGGACGCGAGGGCGGCGGGAGGACGAGATGACCGACGGCACGAGAAACGGCAACGGGGAGTCGGGCCGGCGTCCGTCCGGCCGTACGCCTCGATGACGGCGGCGGGTCGCGCCGCCGGCCGCCTCCTGCCGTCCATCGGCGTGCCGCACCTGGTCGGTGAGGCGTCCCGGACCGTCGGGTCGGCCGCGACCCGTCTGGCCCGGACCGCCGGCCTGAGCCGACGCCGGGTCTGGTCGCGCCCGGGCCGCCACCACATCGAGGTGCACGGTGTCTGCCAGGACGGCGGCGACCGGTTGGCCCGGCAGGTCGAGGCCGCGCTGGAACGACTGCCCGGAGTCGCCTGGGCCCGGGTGAACGCACCCTCGGGTCGGGTCGTGGTGGCCGTGCAGGCTCCCGAGCCGAGGCTGCGCGACCTCATCGCCGCGATCAGCCGGGTCGAGCGGACCTGTGACCACGAACCGGACCCGGAGATCCCACCCCCGCACCCGCCGGAAGAGGGGCCGCGTACGCCGCGCACCCTCGGCGCGCTCGCCTCGGACGCGCTGGGTCTGACCATCTCGGCGGCCACCCGCATCCTGCCGTTCACCCCGTTGCCCGGTGAGGTCGCGGGCCTGCTGGCCGCCGCCGACCTCCAACCGAAACTGCACGCGTTCGTCGGCAGACGACTGCGCTCCGATCCCCGCGCCGACGTCATCTTCCCGCTGGCCGAAGCCGTCGTGCAGGGCCTGACCGGCAGGTGGACGGGGATAGTCCTCGACGGCGCCCAACGGATGGTGCAGTGGGGCGAGGCGCGGGCCCAGCTCGCCGCCTGGGAGGAGGCCGAGCCACGGCTGACCGGTGACCCGGAACGTGCCACCGCCCGGTGGCCGGCGGTCGAGCGCCCCTGCCCGAAGCCGGACGGCCCGGTCGAGCGCTACATCAACCGGGTGCTCGCGGCGGGCGCGGCGGCGGCAGCGGCGGCGACGCCGCTCGCCGGACCCAAGCGGGCCGCCGCGCTGGGACTCTCCGCGCTACCGAAGGCCCCCGGCAGCGGACGGGAGGGGTACGCGGCGCAGCTCGGCCGGATCCTCGCCCGGCGCGGGGTGATCGCGATGGACCGCAGTGTGCTGCGGCAGTTGGACCGGATCGACACGCTGGTGCTGGACGCGGCGGTGCTCGGTTCGGAGCGGGGCGTACTCGCCGATCTGGCCCCGGCGGCCGACGCGGACGTCGACGAGGTGGCGGAGCGGGCGTTCGAGCTGTTCGACCCCGCCGACCCGACCACCTCGCGGCAGTCCGACGGTTGGCGGCTCGCACCTCTGCACCAACTGCCCGAGAACGCCCGCGGCGACGTACCCGACGGCGAGCGGCTGCGTACGGCGGGCGGGCAGTTGCTCGGGCTGACCAACGCGGGACGACTGGCCGCGCTGCTGCGGGTCGAACCGGAGCCCGCGCCCGGCGTCGACGGTCTACCCGCCGCCGCGCGTCACGCCGGACTGAGGCTGGTCGTGGCCGGGGGCGACGAGCAGCGGTACGACTTCGCCGACGCGTTGCTGCCCGGTGGAGACCGGTTGGCCGACTCCGTACGCGCGCTCCAGCGCGACGGCGCGGTGGTGATGCTGGTCTCCGGCGACCGGGCGGCGCTCGGCGCGTCCGACTGCGGGCTAGGCATCTCGGCCGCCGAGGAGTTGCCCCCGTGGGGAGCGCACCTGCTGGTCGGCGCCGACCTCCGGGTGGTGGCACTGGTGATCGAGGCGACCGGGGCAGCCCGCCGGATGACCCAGCAGAACATCCGGCTCGCCATGGCGGGCACCGGGCTGGGTGCGCTGGGCGCGTTCACCGCGCCGCCGGCCCAACTGCCACATCGGGCCCTCGTGGCGGTCAACGGCGCGGCCGCACTGGCGTTCGCGAACGGGGTCTGGCGGGCCCACCGGCTACCCGACCGGTCGGACACACCGCTGCCGGTGGCGACGGCCTGGCACCTGATGCCGGTACGGACCGTGCTGGACCGCCTGGACACCACACCCGACGGGTTGACCGGCGCGGAGGCGCACCGCCGGCACGACGGCCACGGCACGGGCGGCGGCACGCCCGGCGGTGGTGGGCTGCTGCGGGCGTTCCTGGACGAGCTGTCCAACCCACTCACCCCCGTACTGGCGGCCGGGGCGGTGTTGTCCGCGTCGTTCGGCTCGCTCGTCGACGCCGCGCTGGTCGGCAGCGTCGTCGGCGGTTCGGCGCTGGTCGGCGCCGTGCACGAGCGCAACACGGAACGTTCGCTGGCGGAACTGCTGTCGCGTTCGGCGGTGACCGCCCGGGTCCACCGGGACGGAGTCGAGCAGGTCGTCGCGGCCGAGGATCTGGTGCTCGGCGACGTCATCTCCCTCGAACCGGGTGACTCGGTGCCGGCCGACTGCCGGGTGCTCGAATCGGTGGGGTTGGAGGCGGACGAGTCGTCGCTGACCGGCGAGTCGCTGCCGGTCGCCAAGAGCAATCGGGCGGTCGTCGCCGCGGCCATCGCCGACCGCCACTCGATGCTGTACGAGGGCACCACCGTCGCCGCCGGCCACGGCACCGCCGTCGTGGTGGCGATCGGGGCCGACACCGAGTCCGGACGCAGCCTGGCGCTGGTTCGCCAGGCGCCCCCGACCAGCGGGGTGGAGGCCCGACTCGGCTCGTTGACCAGCGCCGCCATCCCGTTGGCCGCCGGTTCGGCGATCGCCGTCGCCGGGGCGGGACTGCTCCGGGGCGTACCCCTGGCCGAAACGGCGGCGACCGCCGCGAACCTGGCCGTGGCGTCGGTGCCGGAGGGGCTGCCGTTCCTGGTCAGCGCCGCGCAACTGGCGGCGGCCCGGCGCCTCGCCGAGCACGGCGCGTTGGTCCGCAATCCGCGCACCATCGAGGCGTTGGGCCGGGTGGATGTGCTCTGCTTCGACAAGACCGGCACCCTCACCGAGGGCAAGTTGCTCCTCGCGGGGGTCGGCGACGGTGTCGGCGACCGGTACGCGCCGGTGGACCGGCTCGACGACCGCCTGCGGTCGACCCTCGCCACCGCGTTGCGGGCCACCCCGGCGGCGGCCGATCCGGAAGAGTTGGCGTTGCAGACCGACCGGGCGGTCCGGCGGGGCGCCGCCACGGCTCAGGTTGTCGAACAGACCGGGGCGACCGGCTGGCGCGCGGTCGGCGGGCTGCCGTTCGAGCCGTCCCGGGGCTACCACGCCACCGTCGGCGAGACCGATGGGCACCTGCTGTTGAGCGTCAAGGGCGCCCCCGAGACGGTGCTGCCACGCTGCGCGAACCGCCGTACCGACGGCCGACGGGAGCCGCTGGACGACGCCGGCCGCGCGGAACTCCAGCGCGTGCTGGCCGACCGGGCGGGCGCCGGGCACCGGATCCTCGCCGTCGCTGAGTGCCAGGTGGACGCCGCGCAGATCACCGACTCCGAGGTCCGGGGGCTGACCTTCGTGGGGTTCCTGGCGCTCGCGGACGGGGTGCGGGAGAGCGCCGCGCCGGCGGTACGCCGCATCCGGCAGGCGGGCGTGCACACCATCATGATCACCGGTGACCATCCGGCCACCGCCGAGGCCATCGCGGCCACCATCAGCGAGCACGACGAGCAGCGGGTGGTCACCGCCACCGAACTCGACCAACTGGACGACGAGGCGCTCGCCGAGCGGCTCGCCACCACCGACGTGGTGGCCCGCTGCACCCCGACGCACAAGGTACGGATCATCCAGGCGTTGCAAAAGTGCGGGCGGACCGTGGCGATGACCGGCGACGGCGCCAACGACGCCCCGGCGATCCGGTTGGCCGACGTCGGCATCGCCCTCGGCCAACGTGGCACACCGGCGGCCCGGGCGGCCGCCGACCTGGTGGTCACCGACGACCGCCTGGAGACCATCATCGCCACCCTGGTCGAAGGGCGTGCCATGTGGTCGTCGGTCCGGCACGCGCTGAGCATCCTCGTCGGCGGCAACCTCGGCGAGATCGCGTTCAGCGTGCTCAGCGCAGCGGCGACCGGCCGCTCGGCCCTCACCGGCCGGCAACTGCTGCTGGTCAACCTGCTCACCGACCTGGCGCCGGCGCTGGCCATCGCGGTCCGGCCGCCCGCCGCGGACCGCACCGACGGACTGCTCACCGAGGGCCCGGACGCGTCCCTCGGTGAGACCCTCAGCCGGGAGATCGGACTGCGCGCGGCGTCCACCACGCTGGGCGCAACGGTCGGCTGGACGTTGGCCCGGTACACCGGACGGCAGCGCCGGGCCGGCACCGTCGCTCTCGTCTCGCTGGTCGGCACCCAACTCGGGCAGACCATCCTGGCCGGAGGCACGAGCCCGGCGGTGCTGGCGTCCACGGCGGCGTCGCTGGGAGTGCTCGTCGTGGTGGTGCAGACGCCGGGGGTGAGTCAGTTCTTCGGCTGCACGCCGCTCGGTCCGGTCGGTTGGACCATCGGCGCCGGATCGGCGCTCGGCGCCACCCTCGCCAACGGCGCGCTCACCCGGCTGGTCGCGCATCTCCCGTCGGCCCGACCCGACCTCGCCCAGCCGGTCGACGGCGACTGACGGCAGCGCTGACCGGTGGCTCGGGCATCATTGATCTCGCTGACTAGCCTGGCGGCATGCCGTCGTTCCTGGCCAACGGAACTCGTCCGAAAGCCTGGCCAAGTCTTCCACTGGCGCTGCTGCTGCCCTGCGGCCTGCTGATACTGCTGGGTGTCACCGACGACCGCGAGCCGCCCCCACCCGTCGGCGTGCTGACGCCGGCGACGGTGATCGCGGTGGAACCGGCCCGGACCGCCCACGGCCCCTACGTGCTGCTGCGGGTGGACGCCGTAGACGGGCCCACCACCTGCGGCATCTACGAACGGTCGTTTCCCGACCGGCGGCTACCGCCGCTGCACCAGCCGCTCACCATCGACTACACCCCGTCCAGGTGCATGCCGGAGCCGGTCAACACCGAACTGCCCCGAGGGGTCATCGTCGCCATGGGAACCACCGGGCTGGCGGTGTCGCTCCTGTGGCTCCGGGCAGGTCCGCGCTTTGAACGGCTGACGCGCGGGCGGCGCTCCTGCACCTGACAAGGACGACCCACGAGCCGACACGTCGTTACCGGAGCGGACCGGGGAGCGGCACCTCCCCCCGCATCGCCTTCTCGGCCAACTCGATGCGTTCCGGATGAAGTCTGTCGTCGCCCAGGGGGTGGCCGGGCGAATTGATGCAGCGCTGCCCCGACGCGGCGCTGCACACCGGACACGCGAGGAAGAATCCGCAGGATGGCACGAGTTCGATGCCCTGGGCCAGCGCGGCTCTGCCAATCTTGACGACCGCTTCGAGCAGGTCGTCGTCCTGGTGCCGGGTAGCGGCAGCGGCCACCTCCCGCATCCCTTCCCAGAATTTCTCGGCGGAGTTCGGTTCGTTCACGTCGATGCGCACGAGCGCGGATCCCCGCCTCCGATCCCGGTAAACGCGGGGCCATGGGCTACGCCCGTCGGCGGTAGTATCCGCAGGCTTTGATCTACAACGGGGAGGACCATCCACATGCGAGGCAAGATCCCGGCCGGCATCGCGATAGCGCTGGCCTTCATGGTTCCGGCGGCGCCGGCGATGGCACAGAGCGCGTCGCCCGGGCTCGACCAGAACTGCCAGACGGTCGAGCGCAAGACGTTCAAGGACATCCGTGAGCTCTTCACCTTCGACCTGGACACCGCCAATGTCGGCCAGCTACGACTGCTGACCAACCGGATCCTGTCTGCCGCCAATGACGAAGCCCTGCCCACCCTGCCCGACGTCATCCAGGAGCGGCTGGGCGGCACCTCGGATGACCTGCGCGCCTGGCTCAAGAAGGACGCGCAGGCCGTCTGGGCGATCGATCTGCGGATCAAGGTGGGGCAGACGATGACCGGCGCCGGCCCGAAGGTGAAGGAGGCCGCGCAGAAGACGCTCGACGCCGAGGGCGTCGATCCCTACCTGGCCTACCTGAACGAGGGCCTGTACGCCGCGCGGGCGCTCGACTGCGCGTCGCAGCCCACCCCGACGCCGACGACGCAGCCCACTCCCACGGCGAGCGCGACGTCGAGCGTCGCGCCGACCGCGGCCACCTCCACGAGCCCGGTCGCTGCCGGCGGTAATGGTGGCGGACTGCCCGTGACCGGCGCCGACACCGCGACCGTGGCCGGCATCGGCGGCGCGCTCCTGCTCGTCGGCGGCGCGAGCTTCGTGATCGCACGCCGTCGCCGTTCCCGCTTCGTCGCGTAGCTCGATCCGGACGCGCCCGGCCCGACACGTCGTCGGGCCGGGCGCTTCTTTTCGCAGGTGGACGGCCACCAACTTGCTTGCGCGGGCCTGATGTAGGCGCTAGCTGACATTCCCGAAGCAGGCTTACCCTGAAGCTCCCGGCTGAAGAGGAAGACCCGGACCATGACCGCCACGGATCCCGCGCTGACCGCCCTCGCCAGCGGATGGGCAGCCCTCTCGCTCCTGTACGGCAGGATCGAGGCGCACCTCGAGCGCGCTCTGCAGTCCGCGCACGACCTCAGCGTGCGGGAGTATTCCTTGCTCGACGTGCTCAGCCGCCAGCACGACCGCGAAGGCGGCCATCTGCAGATGAAGCAGGTCGCCGACGCCGTGGTGCTGAGCCAGAGCGCCACCACCCGCCTGGTCGCCCGCTTGGAGGACCGTGGCCTGCTCTCCCGCTACCTGTGCCCGACCGACCGCCGCGGCATCTACACCGACGTCACCGACGCCGGCCTGAAACTCCTGCGAGAGGCCCGGCCGACCAACGACACCGCCCTGCGAAAGGCGCTGGACGACGCCGCCGAGAACCCCGAGTTGGCACCACTGGTAACGGCAGTCGAGGCGATGGACCTCACACGTCGACCATGACCACCCACGGTGCGGCGTCGAAGGATTCGACTGCCTGAGGAGGCACGTCCCCGCCGGTCTGGTCCGAGGAAGTGGCTAGGCCGTATCCCAGTCGGAGGAAGCCGAGACCTCGTAGGGGATCGTCGCCAACAGCTCGGCAGGCCCTTCCAACTTCCAGGCTCGGACGCAGCAGCCGCAGCCGCCTTCCTCTTCGGCGTAGGCGAGAGCGTCTCGGTTGGCGTTCAACCAGGCCTCAGCCGCCTCGACCTCGCCCGGCTTGTCGACGGAGGCCATCATGGTCTGCCGGATCACAGCGAGCACCCTAGCGAACCCCTTGACCTGCTGACGCCCGCTGGGCGAGGAGGGGGCGGCGTAACCGCCCGGCTGTACCGAGGGGCCGGGATCGGCCGAAGAAAGCGCTGGTGGAGCCCAGGGGACTCGAACCCCTAACCCCTGCCTTGCAAAGGCAGTGCTCTGCCAGTTGAGCTAGGGCCCCGCAAATGACGGCGACTGGCTCGCCGCCACTAAGAAGTCAGCGCAGGTCGGGCGCGGTGGTCGCCTCGTGCCAGAGGGCGCGCTCGTCGTTGGCGGCCTTGACCTTGTTGAAGACGACGGCAGCCACGCCGACGACGCCGGCCAGGATCAGCAGCTTCTTGAACATGGGGCAACCCCTTGCGCTCGACTACCGTCGGACGATGTGCGGTGGGGCTAGATGGAATCGAACCATCGACCTCAGAGTTATCAGCTCTGCGCTCTAACCGACTGAGCTATAGCCCCGCGTAGCGACGAGCAAGATTAACCCATCCGCCGCGCCGGCCCCAAATCGGGGTCCGACTGCGCGAGCCGGGTCGTCGACGCCCGCAAAACCTACCTGAGTACGGGGCGTCGGAGCGACCGCATTCCGCGGAGGCCCCGACGCCCCGGTCACACTCAGTCCCGCTCGGCGAGCGTCAGTTCGATCCCGCCGACCAGGTCGGCGCAGACGTTGTAGACGAACGCGCCCAGCGTGGCCAGCGCGGTGAACAGCACCACGTTGACCAGGCCGATCAGCGCCGAGCTGAGGATCACGCCCTTGGCGGTGATCTGGAACCCGCTGGTGCTCTGCCCACCACCCGCGTTGACCAGGTCGCTGAGGCTGTCGTTGACGCTCTGGAACACACCCATCGCGTCCAGCGCCAGGTAGAGCACCGACGTGGCGACCACCACGACGATGAACAGCACCACCGAGACGGCGAACGCGAACTTCATCACGGACCAGGGGTCGATCCGCTTGAGGTTCAGCCGGGCCCGGCGCGGCCCACGGGACGCCGCCGAACTGACCGAGCTCCGCGCGGCGCGGACGGCCTCGCCGACCCGGGCAGCCCCGACGGCCGACGCGTTGCCGATCCCCGGCGGCAGGCCGCCACCACTGGCGGGGCGACCACCGGGGGACGTACGACCCGGATCCGGCGGCGTCATACCCGGTGTGATCCGGGGCTGCGTGCCAGTCGCCCCGGTCGATGTCGCCTGACCGGGTCGGGTGCTGATCGGCTGCGTGGTCGTCGGACGCGCCGGGTTCGGGGCGGCCGCCGTGGGGGCCGCCCCGGACGACGTCGCTGCCTCGCCGGCCGACTTCTCGGCCTTGGTGTCACCCGATCCCGCGTCCTCGCCGGGCTGCTCCGGCGGGGGTGTCATGCCGGGAGCCCGGGTGAATTTCGGGGCAGGCGCGTCGGCGGGAACCGTGGCCCGGCCCACGGCCGCGCGGCCGGTCGCTGGTGTGCCGCCCTTGGCGGCCTCCTCGTCGACCGGGTTGGCCGAGGTCCCCGTGTTCCCCGACTTCGCCTGTGTCTCCGTCATTCAACTAGTCCTGTTCGTCAGGCTCGTCGGCATTGCGAGCAATCGCCACGATAGTCACGCCGTCCGGGAGGTCCATCAGCTTGACCCCCATTGTGTTCCGGTCACGCGTACGGCGTACAGGCTTCACCGGAGTCCGGATGACACCACCGTTGCTGGTGATCGCGAACAACTCGTCGTCCGGGTCGATCACCACCGCACCGACCAGACCACCGCGCCGTTCGGTGATCTTCGCAGTCAGCACGCCCTTACCTCCCCGGCCCTGCACCGGGTATTCCTCGATCGGGGTACGTTTCGCGTAACCCCCGTTCGTGGCCACCAGGACGTCCAGACCCTCCCGGACGACCTCCATGGCGAGTAGGACATCGTCGTCCGTGAAGCGCATGCCGATCACGCCCGAGGTGGCCCGACCCATCGGCCGCAGCGCCTCGTCCGAGGCGTTGAACCGGATCGCCTGCGCCTTCTTCGAGACCAGCAGCAGGTCGTTCTCCGGCGCCACGAGAGCAGCACCGACCAGCTCGTCCTCATCGCGCAGGTTGATCGCGATGATGCCGCCGGAACGGTTGGAGTCGAACTCCTCGAGCCGCGTCTTCTTCACCAGGCCGTTCTTCGTGGCCAGTACCAGATAGGGGGCTACCTGGTAGTCCGGGATTTCGATGATCTGCGCGATCTGCTCATCCGGTAGGAAGGCGAGCAGATTGGCCACGTGTTGGCCCTTGGCTACCCTACTGGCTTCCGGCAACTCGTACGCCTTGGCCCGGTACACCCGGCCCTTGTTCGTGAAGAACAGGATCCAGTCGTGGGTCGAGCACACGAAGAAGTGGCTGACGATGTCGTCCTGCCGCAGCGTGGCGCCACTGACGCCCTTGCCGCCCCGCCGCTGCGAGCGGTACAGGTCGACCTTCGTCCGCTTGGCGTACCCCGTCCGGGTGATCGTGACGACCACGTCCTCCCGGGCGATGAGGTCCTCCATCGAGACCTCGCCGTCGAACGGAATGATCTGCGTACGCCGATCGTCGCCCCACTTCGCGACGATCTCGCCCAGCTCCTCCGAGACGATCCGCCGCTGCCGCTCCGGCTTGGCCAGGATGTCCTTCAGGTCGGCGATCTCGATCTCGAGCTTGGCCAGGTCGTCGAGGATCCGCTGCCGCTCCAGGGCGGCGAGGCGACGAAGCTGCATGTCCAGGATCGCGGTCGCCTGGATCTCGTCGATCTCCAGCAGCCGGATCAGGCCCTGCCGGGCGTCGTCCACCGTCGGCGACCGCCGGATCAGCGCGATCACCTCGTCCAGGGCGTCCAGCGCCTTGGACAGACCGCGCAGGATGTGCGCCCGCTCCTCGGCCTTGCGCAGCCGGAACGCCGTCCGCCGGCGGATCACGTCGATCTGGTGCTCGACGTAGTACCGGATGAACTGCGCCAGGTTGAGCGTGCGCGGCACCCCGTCGACGAGCGCCAGCATGTTGGCGCCGAACGTCTCCTGAAGCTGCGTGTGCTTGTAGAGGTTGTTCAGCACCACCTTGGCGACCGCGTCGCGCTTGAGCACCAGCACGATTCGCATGCCGGTACGACCGGAGGACTCGTCGCGGATGTCGGCGATCCCCGCGAGCTTGCCCTCCTTGATCAGCTCGGCGATCCGCTCGGCGAGATTGTCCGGGTTGACCTGGTAGGGCAGCTCGCTGACGACCAGGCAGGGACGACCCCGCTTGTCCTCCTCGACTTCCACCACGGCCCGCATCCGGATCGAGCCACGACCCGTGCGGTACGCGTCCTGGATCGCCGTCGTGCCGACGATCAGACCGTGGGTCGGGAAGTCCGGGCCCTTGACGATGCCGAGCAGCGCCTCGAGGGTGGTCTCCTCGTCCTCCTCCGGGTGCTCCAGGCACCACTGCACCGCCGCGCCGATCTCGCGCAGGTTGTGCGGCGGGATCTTGGTGGCCATGCCGACCGCGATGCCCTCGGAGCCGTTCACCAACAGGTTGGGGATCCGCGACGGCAGGATGGTGGGCTCCTTGGCCCGACCGTCGTAGTTGTCCTGCAGGTCGACGGTGTCCTCGTCGATGTCCCGCAGCATCTCCATGGCCAGCGGGTCGAGCTTGCATTCGGTGTTGTGGCTGACGAAGCCGTCCGAGACGAACGAGTGGTCGTCGGTGTCGACCCGGACGCTGTAGACCGGCTGCACACCGGCGTCCGTGATTTGCGCTACCTCGGCGTAGTAGAAACGCCCGTCGACCAACGGCTCGACCACGTCGAGCACCTCTGAGTTGGTGATCCGCGCCGCGATCTCGTCCCGGTCACGCTCCCACCGCTCGACTCGGTCCACGTTGTGCCGGCGAAGCCAGTCGCGCTCCGTCCAGCGCGTCGCGCCGTGCTCGCGGATGAAGTCACCGACCAGCGGCACATGGTCGCTGGAGAGCGCCGTGCTGCTCGCCGGCACCTGGTCCAGCTCGGCCTCCAGCTTGGCCTGCTTGCGGCCGAGGAAGCCGACGTGCGCGGCGAAGATCCGGGCGTCGCGGCGGTTGGTCACCACGACCTTGATCTCGCCGCTGTCGTAGCTGGTCTGCCGGCTGATCACGCCGAACTCCAGCAGCAACTGCTGGACCTCGGCCGCCAGCCGCTCGCTGCGGGTCGAGTACGAGATCTGCATGGTGTTGCGCGGCAGCAGCGACGACGACCCGTCACCCTCGAACAGCGCCTGGAGGAACGCCCGCTTGACTGCGGCCGGCCCCTGCCAGACGAACTCGGGAACGAACTTCGCGGCGCTGCGAGCGCCCACCATCTCGCCGAGGACGCTCGTGCGCAGCGCGGTGAGGTTCTGTACGTCCAGTTCGTGCAGCGTGCTGCCGGAGGCGATGACCCGCTCGCTCACGTAGCGCGGCCCACCCACCGCCAGGTCGTAGGCCGCGAGTACGCGGACGAAGAAGTCGCGGTCGACGTTGTTGAAGCCGGCACGGTCCGCGGATACCCAGCCCTCGCTGACGAAGGCACCGGCGAGGATCGCCGCCTCGATGTGCTCCAGCATCGGGTAGCCGATCTCGTCCGGCACCGAACGCTGCACGACCACCCGGTCGCCCGGGGAGATCTCGGCGAGCAGCTTCCACAGCAGGGTCGGCACGCCGGCGACGTCCACCAGGCAGAGCACCGGGTGGTTGTGAGTGCCGGTCAGCTCGTACCCCTCGCAGGTGCGCAGCCGCAGCGTGGGGTGCTCGCCGGAGTGGAAGAACTTAGAGGCGCGGACCAGGTCGCCGTTGCGGTCGCGGACCTTCAGGTCGATGTCGGTCTCGCTGGACGGCGCGGCGTCGGCGACCACGTCCGCGATCCGCACGCTGCCCTCGGCGGTGCGTATCCGGACATTTCCGGATACGCAGTATCTCATGGCCGCAGCCGGATCGTTACCCGGCGAGCCGAAGTTGCCGTTGCCGTCGACCAGCGGGTAGCGCAGTGACCAGGGCTGCGCCATCCGGACCAGCGCGTCGTAGATCGCCGAGTCGCCGTGCGGGTGGAACTGGCCCATCACGTCGCCGACGACGCGGGAGCACTTCACGTAGCCGCGGTCCGGCCGGTAGCCGGAGTCGAACATGGCGTAGAGGATCTTGCGGTGGACCGGCTTGAGCCCGTCCCGGACGTCCGGCAGCGCGCGCCCGACGATGACGCTCATCGCGTAGTCGAGGTAGGAGCGCTGCATCTCCACCTCGAGCCCGACCGGTTCGATCCGGTCGTGCGCGACCACCGCGGCGATGGCCTCGGTGGGGACCTCGGGCTCGTTCGGTGTGGACTCGGGGGAATCGGTCACTGTATACCCTTATCAGACTCAGAGTCGTTTTTGTGCTGTGGATAACGGCTGTGGATAGCCGTCAAGCTGTGGATAACTCTGTGGACCGGCAGGCCAGCCGGGTCCTGCCCGGCTGGCCCGCCGACGTCCGTCAGATGTCCAGGAACCGCACATCCTTGGCGTTGCGCTGGATGAACGACCGGCGGGCTTCGACGTCCTCACCCATCAGGACGCTGAACAACTCGTCTGCGGTTGCAGCGTCGTCGAGCGTGACCTGACGCAGGGTGCGGGTCGCCGGGTTCATCGTGGTCTCCCACAGCTCGGGATAGTTCATCTCGCCGAGGCCCTTGAACCGCTGGATGTCGTCCGGCTTGGCGTTCGGCTTCTTCTGCTGGCGCAGCGCGATGAGCCCGTCCCGCTCCCGGTCGGAGTAGGCGTACTGCGCGTCGTCGCCCTTCTTGTTCCACTTGATCTTGTAGAGCGGCGGGGCGGCCAGGTAGACGTGCCCCAGCTCGACCAGCGGACGCATGAAGCGGAACAGCAGGGTGAGCAGCAGCGTCTGGATGTGCTGGCCGTCGACGTCCGCGTCGGCCATCAGCACCACCTTGTGGTACCGCAGCTTCTCCATGTCGAAGTCGTCGTGAATGCCGGTGCCCAGCGCGGTGATCAGCGCCTGGACCTCGTTGTTCTTGAGGACCCGGTCGATCCGCGCCTTCTCCACGTTGAGGATCTTGCCGCGGATCGGCAGGATCGCCTGGGTGCGCGGGTCGCGGCCCTGCTTGGCCGAGCCACCGGCCGAGTCACCCTCGACGATGAAGACCTCGGACTCGCGCGGGTCGGTGGACTGGCAGTCGGCGAGCTTGCCCGGCATCGAGCCGGACTCCAGCAGCGACTTGCGCCGGGCCAGCTTGCGGGCCTGCTGCGCGGCGATGCGGGCGCGGGCCGCCTGGGACGCCTTCTGGATGATCATCTTGGCTTCGGCCGGGTTGCGGTCGAACCAGTCCACCAGCCACTCGTTGCAGACCCGCTGGACGAAGCTCTTCACCGGGGTGTTGCCGAGCTTGGTCTTCGTCTGACCCTCGAACTGCGGGTTGGCCAGCTTGACCGAGATGATCGCCGCGAGCCCTTCGCGGATGTCCTCGCCGGAGAGCTTCTCGTCGCCCTTGAGCAGCTTCTTGTCGGTGCCGTAGCGGTTGACCACGCTGGTCAGCGCGGACCGGAAGCCCTCCTCGTGAGTGCCGCCCTCATGCGTGTTGATCGTGTTGGCGAAGGTGTAGACCGACTCGCCGTACGACTCGTTCCACTGCATGGCGATCTCGACCGACATGCCCTCTTCCTCGGCACCGAACTCGACCACGGTCTTGTGGATCGGGTTCTTCGAGGCGTTGAGGTGCCGGACGAAGTCGGAGATGCCGCCCTCGTAGTAGAAGGTCACCTCGCGCTGCCGGCCGTCCTCCTCCTGGGACACCCGCTCGTCAAGCAGGTGGATGCGGAGGGCACGGTTGAGGAAGGCCATCTCCTGAAGGCGCCGGTAGATGGTCTGGAAGTCGAAGTCGACGGTCTCGAAGACGTCGGGATCGGGCCAGAAGGAGACCGCCGAGCCGGTGCGGTCGGTAGCCTCGCCCTTCTCCAGCGGGCTCGGCTTGGAGTTGGTGTAGTGCTGCCGCCAGACGGAGCCAGACTTGTGGATCTCCACGAACATCTTGGTGGAGAGCGCGTTCACCACGGAGACACCGACGCCGTGCAGACCGCCGGAGACCGCGTACGCCTTGCCGTCGAACTTGCCGCCCGCGTGCAGGATGGTCAACGCGACCTCGACACCCGGCTTCTTGAGCTTGGGGTGCAGGTCGACGGGGAAGCCTCGGCCGTTGTCGGTGACCCGGACGCCGCCGTCGGCGAGCAGCACCACGTCGATGGTGTCGCAGTATCCGGCGAGAGCCTCGTCGACCGCGTTGTCGACGACCTCCCAGACGAGGTGGTGCAGACCGCGTTCGCCGGTGGACCCGATGTACATACCGGGCCGCTTGCGGACCGCCTCCAGACCTTCGAGAACGGTGATCGACTCTGCGCCGTACTCCTGCTTGTCCTGCGCTGCCACCCTCGGCCACTTTCTCGCGTCGTCGGCGCCGGTGGGGCGCGTCGGGCGCGGGTTCGGCGGGACAGGACGCGACGTCGGCGCGCGGACCGGTGCCGGAGACCTCCGGACAGCGGGAACGCGCCGGTCGCCGCGGTCGCCCGCGGATCGCGATCGGCTCGACTCGGAGTGGAGAATGACCTGGGGCCACCGGCCCCGTCGCTCACCCGCACCGGGTCTTCGTCTCGCTGTCAATCCTACTGTGCGCGGGAGACAGAACCACCACTCGGCACCCTCAACGAGGCGGCTGAGATGTCCGTAGCCGGCAGAACCCCGTTACCCTCGACTCCCCCCACACGCCACGCCCTGTTCGGACGCGCCGCCCCCAGACAGGTTGACCCGCGCTCGGGCGGGTCGGGGGTCGCGGTCGGATCGTCCGTGCCGTACGTTTGCGGCGCCCCGGAAGCGGCCTTGATCTTTACCGGTCGGAACCGGGACGATCGACCCGATCGACCCGACACGTGCTCTCTAAGAGGTGACAGATGGGGCTGGACAACGTCGCGGTGCAGTGGCCGCGGACCGGCCGCTTCTATGATCCGGTGGCGCCGGCCGAGTTCGTCGACTTCGGCGAGATCGTCGACCTGCCACGGATCTCCGCGCCGACTGCGGCGCTGGCCGAGCTGATCGCGAAGACCGGCACCGTCCGGGCGACCGCCTACACCGAGCTGGTGGATCTCCTGCTCGGCCTCGAAGGTGTGTTGTACGCCACAGACGCCGCGGCCGAGGACGAGGATCCGGTGATCGACCCGGACGGCTGCGCCTGGATCGCCGGTGGCATCGAACGGTTCGTGGCCGGGCACCGGGAGTACGGCGAGGCGGTCACCTTCGACTCGGTGAGTACGGTGCTGCGGGCGCTGCTCGGCGACGGTCGGCTGGCGGAGCAGCAGCTGCGCTGGCTGGACACCCGGCTCGACGCGTTGCGCGACGAGAGCGGTGATCCGCCGCAGTGGAACTTCACCTGCGCGGAGCTGGGCGTGCTGGCGGCGTTCTACCGGCGGTGCGCCGAGCGCGGCTTCGCCGTCTACGCCGACGCCTGAGCCTCCGGGCCGGCGGGGCGGTTGGCGGCGGCTATCACCTGAGTGAGCGCCGCGTGCAGGTGTTGCAGGTCCTCGACGGGCAGTCCGAGGCGCTGGACGATCGCGGCCGGGATCCGCTCGGCCTGGGCGCGCAGGGCCACGCCGCTGGCGGTGAGGGTGACGGCGAGGCTGCGCTCGTCGGCGGTGTCCCGTTCCCGGCGCAGGTAGCCGGCCGCTTCGAGCCGCTTGAGCAGGGGTGACAGGGTGCCCGGGTCGAGCTGCAACAGGCGGCTGAGGTCACGGCCGGACAGCGGGGCGTGCTGCCAGAGCGCCAGCATCACCAGGTACTGCGGGTGGGTCAGGCCCATCGGCTCCAACAGGGGCCGGTAGACGGCCACCACGCTGCGTGCCGCGACCGACAGGGCGAAGCAGACCTGCTGCTCCAGCGCCAGCGGATCGGTGCCCTGCGGTTGGTCGCTCATCGGTTGCTCTCCTCGCGCACGGCAACTATCGTACCGATCGTTGGTGCACCAACTATTGGTGCGGCAACCTTGGAGCGACGGCACGCAGGAGGGGCGGCAGATGAGCGAGGACGGCGCGACCACCAGGGCACCGGGCGAGGGCGGTCGACTCCTGAGCTGGGCCTTCCGGCACCTCGCCGGGCCGGCCGACGGCGTGCAGGGCGCGGTGCAGGGCGGTTCGACGGCCGCCCGCGAGGCCTGGAAACGTGACCTGGCCGAGCGCAAGCGCTACACGCAGGAACAACGCGAGCGCCGGCGTGCGGCCCGGGAGGCGCAGCGGCGCGCTGAGTAGGCCGGCTCAGCCGTACGTGTCGCGCGGTCCCCGCCCGCGCACCCGGCGTGGACCCTTCTGCCAGGACGGCGCGGCCGGGCCGTGGATGTGCAGCTTGCGCACCACGTTGTGGCCGACCTCCTGGGCGATCTGCTTGAGCAGCGAGCCGGCCAGCAGCCGCAACTGGGTGGCCCAGGCCGTCGAGCGCGCCTCCACGGTCAACTCGCCGTCCTCCAGCTTGACCGGCCGGCTGTGCTGGGCCACCTCCGCGCCAACCACCCGCTCCCACGCGCCGAACACGGTGGCCTCGGCCGCGGGCTGCTGCCAGCCCCGCGCCTTCACCAGCCGGTTCAGCACCGCGCCCAGGGGCTGCGGGTCGCGCGGGTCGGGCCCGGGGCCCGAGTAGCCACGCAGCCGCCGTCCCGAGCCGCCAGCGCCGTCGGCGCCACCACCGGGGGTACGCCGGGTGCGCGCTGCCGCCTGGCGGCGGGACAGCGCGGCGTCGAGCACCGCCCGCGCCAACTCCGGGCCGCTGGGCCCCTCCGGCGGCCCGTCGGTCGCCCCGGCCGGTGGAGTACGCCCGCCGGCGGCATTCCCGGCCTGCCGGCCGCTGCCGGTGGACGTGGCGCGCGCCGGCCGGGTCTCTGGCTCATCCGACATGTCGTACCGTCCCCTCGCCGACCTGGTAACGGGTGCCCCGCAACGCGGCCGGAACGTCGTCGTCCACGGCACAGGTGACCAGCAGTTGACTCGCCCCGCCGACCAGTTCCGCCAGCCGTTCCCGACGACCGGCGTCCAGCTCGGCGAAGACGTCGTCGAGCACCAGGACCGGTTCGATGCCGTCGGCGCGTAGCAGGTCGTACCCGGCGAGTCGCAGCGCGAGCGCGAACGACCAGGATTCGCCGTGGCTCGCGTACCCCTTGGCCGGCATCGGGCCGAGCGACAGGGCCAGCTCGTCCCGGTGTGGCCCGACGAGCGTGGTGCCCCGTTCGATCTCGGCGGTCCGCGAGGCGGCGAGCGCGGCGGTCAGCGCCTCGGCGAGCGTGGCCCGGTCGGTGGTCGGTTCGGCCAGTTCGACCGTCGGCCGGTAGGCGATGCCGGCCGCGCCGTGGCCGGCGGCGACCGCGTCGTACGCCTTGGCGACGTGCGGGGTGAGCGCGGCGACCAGTTCCAGCCGGCCGGCGAGCAGCTCCGCGCCGTGCTGGGCCAGGTGGGTGTCCCACACCGCGAGGGTGCCCAGGTCGCCGCCCCGGGAGCCGCCGGTCTTGCGGGCGAGGTACGCGGTGCGCAGCAGGGCGTTGCGCTGCTTGACCACCCGGTCGTAGTCGGCGCGTACGCCCGCGTAGCGGGGTTGCCGGTTGACCAGGAGATCGTCGAGGTAGCGGCGACGCTCGGCCGGGTCGCCCCGGACCAGCTCCAGGTCCTCCGGGGCGAACAGCACCAGCCGCAGCGCCCCGAGCACGTCTCTCGCTCGCCGGGCGGGAGATCGGCCCAGTCGGGCGCGGTTGGCCCGCCCCGGCACGATCTCCAGCTCGACCAGCAGTTCCCGCCCGTCGTGTACGACCGCGCAGCGGATCACCGCCGAGGAGGCGCCCATCCGGACCAGCGGCGCGTCCGTGGCGACCCGGTGCGAGTCCAGGGTCGCCACGTAACCGAGCGCCTCGACGAGGTTGGTCTTGCCGACACCGTTGGCGCCGATCAGGACGTTCGCCCCCGGCTGGAGGTCGACGGCGACCCGCTCGTACGAGCGGAAGTCGACCAGTTCCAGCCGGCGGACGTACACAGGTTGTGGATACCGCTCAGCGCTTGTGGACGGCGTGGCCGCCGAACTGCTGGCGCAGCGCGGCGACGGCCTTCATGGCGGGCGAGTCGTCCTGTCGCGACTGGAACCGGGCGAACAGGGAGGCGGTGATGACGTTCAGCGGTACGGCGAGCCGGACCGCCTCGTCGACCGTCCAGCGCCCCTCGCCCGTGTCCTCGGTGTAGCCGCTCAGGTCGGCCAGCTCCGGGTCCTCGTCGAGAGCCCGGTCCAGCAGGTCGAGCAGCCAGGAGCGGACGACGGTGCCCTCGCGCCACGACTTGAACACGCCGGGGACGTTGGTCACCAGCTCGGAGGCGGTCAGCAGCTCGTAGCCCTCGGCGTAGGCGTGCATCAGGCCGTACTCGATGCCGTTGTGCACCATCTTCGAGTAGTGGCCGGCGCCCACGGGGCCGGCGTGCACGAAGCCGAACTCGCCCTCGGGCTTGAGCGCCTGGAAGATCGGCATGAGCCGGTCGACGTGCTCCTGGGCGCCGCCGACCATCAGGCCGTAGCCGTTCTGCCGGCCCCAGACGCCGCCGGAGACGCCGACGTCCACGTAGCCGATACCGCGCGCATTCAGCCGCTCGGCACGGGGAGCGTCGTCGCTGAAGCGGGAGTTCCCGCCGTCGATGATGATGTCGCCGTCCCCGAGCACCTCGGCGAGTTCGTCGATCGTGGCATCGGTGACGCCGGCCGGCACCATGACCCAGACGGCACGCGGCGATTCGAGCTTCTGTGCCAGCTCGGCGAGGTTAGCCGCGTCGCTCAGCTGCGGGTTGTGATCGAATCCGACCACTTCGTGGCCGGCAGCCCGCAACCGCTCGCGCATGTTGCCGCCCATCCGGCCGAGTCCTACCAGGCCGAGCTGCATTTGTTCCTACCTCCGTGGATCTGGTGTTGCTGGGCCGATCAGCGAGAGACGCGGATCGGCATGATGAGGTACCGATACCCCGGAATGACCTCACCATCCTCGCCAGCGGGTGAGATCACCGCCGGCTTGAAAGCGTCGACGAACGAGAGCATGGCGGTCTGCGCCCCCAGGTTTGCCAGGCCGTCGATGAGGTACTGGGGGTTGAAGCCGATGGTGAGCGGGTCACCGGTGAAGGTGGCCTCCATCGCCTCGCTCGCCCGTGCCTCCTCGGAGCCGCCGGCCTCGACCACCAGGCCGTCGGCGCTGAAGCTGAGCAGCACCGGCGTGGTGCGCTCGGCCACCAGGGCGACCCGCTTGACCACCTCGATCAGCGTGCTCACCGACACCCGCGCCTCGGCGTTGTGGGTGGCCGGGAAGAGCGAGCGCACCGGCGGGTAGTTGGCGCCGTCGAGCAACCGGCTCGTGGTACGACGGGTGCCACCGGCGAGGCCGACCATGCCCTCACCCGCCGCGCCCTGGGCGAGGGCGAGGGTGACCTCGCCGCCCAGCGGGCCGAGCGCCTTGGCGGTGTCGTTCAGGGTGCGGGCCGGCACCAGCGCGTTGATGCTGACCTCGGGGTCGTCGGGTCGCCACTGGATCTCGCGCAGCGCCAGCCGGTACCGGTCGGTGGCGAGCATCGACAGCGTGCTGCCGGAGAGCTCGACGCGGACACCGGTCATCATCGGCAGCGTCTCGTCGCGGCCGGCGGCGATGGCCACCTGGGCGACCGCCGTGGCGAAGGCCGCGGCGTCGACGGTGCCGGCGCTCTGCGGCATCTCGGGCAGGGCGGGGTAGTCCTCCACCGGCATGGTGGGCAGGGTGAACCGCGCGCTGCCGCAGACCAGCTCGAGGTGGGCGCCGACCGCGGCGATGTCGACCGGCTTGGCCGGCAGCGCCTTGGTGATCTCGGCGAGCAGGCGGCCGGAGACCAGCGCGGCGCCGTCAGCGTCACCCTGCACCTCGACGGTCACCTGGCTGGAGACCTCGTAGTCGAAACCGGAGACCCGCAGGTTGCCGTCGGTGACCCGGAGCATCACCCCGGCGAGCACCGGTACGGACGGCCGGTTGGGCAGGCTCTTCGCGGTCCACGCCACAGCCTCGGCGAGCGCGTCGCGCTCCACTCGGAACTTCATCAATGCCTCCGCGTCGACGTCAGCGACAACTCTCTCATGCCGACCGCTGCCTACCGTCCCGCCCGACCGTGCGGGTGTCCATCGCACCTTAGGGCGCGGGGACATCGGCTGTGCGCCCGACCCCATGGATCGTGTCGATGCTGACCGGCCTGTCCGGCAGCGTTCGGCCCGATCCACAGAAAGCCCAACGGTGATGATTGGTTTTTGTTCTCTTAGAAGAGATAACCCATCGTCTTCATCGCACCTGTGCAAACTGTGGAGAACTCGGGTCTGCGCAGCTCAGACAGGTTATCCACCGGTGAGTTGGCTGTGGAGAACCGGGTGTGAAACCGCGTCACCTGTCCACAGCCCGGCGGCGCGGGCCGGTTGTCCACCGTTGTCCACCGGTTGTCCACCGGTAATCCACCGACTTTCTCCCCAAGGTTGTGGACGGCCGAGAAGATCACCATTGGCGTTGTCCCCAGAACCTTCAACAGCTCGTACACACCTCGACGATCATCGGTGGATAACTTCGGCGTTGTCCCCAGGCGTCCACAGCGTCGTGCACAGGGTTTCTCCACAGCCTGTGGGTAACCGGGGCGGGACCGACCGTAGTTATCCACCGACGGTGGATAACGAGTTGTGGACAACGAGTGAGCTTTGAGGTGGACACGGCACCGATCCTGTGGCCTACACCATGTCGAGGGTCAAGCCGAAGCCCTCGTCTGGCGGCGAAATCGGCCGCCGACGTCGAAGCGAGCACCGTCCGGAGTCGGGTCGCGGCGTCGCGGCGTCGCGGCGTCCAAAGAAGAACGCCCGGCCGGAGATCCGGCCGGGCGTGTCCTGCGGAGTCGTGCGGCGTCGTACCCCTCAGGTGTTCTGCTTGATCCGGTTGGTCAGCTCGGCGATCTGGTTGTAGAGCGAGCGCCGCTCGGCCATCTGCTGGCGGATCTTGCGGTCCGCGTGCATGACAGTGGTGTGGTCCCGGCCACCGAAGGCCTGCCCGATCCTCGGCAACGACAACTCGGTCAGCTCCCGGCACAGGTACATGGCGACCTGGCGGGCGTTGACCAGGACGCGCGAGCGGGACTGGCCGCGCAGATCCTCCAGGCTCACGCCGAAGTAGTCGGCCGTGGAGACCATGATCTGGTCCGCCGTGATCTCCGGGCCGGCGCCGTCCGGGATGAAGTCCCGCAGCACCTCCTCGGCGAGCGACAACTCCACGGTCGAGCGGGTGAGACTGGCGAACGCGGTCACCCGGATCAGCGCGCCCTCCAACTCGCGGATCGAGTTCGACACCCGGGAGGCGATGAACTCCAGCACGTCCGGCGGGGCGTAGAGGCGCTCCTGTGCCGCCTTCTTCTGCAGGATCGCGATCCGCGTCTCCAGGTCCGGCGGCTGGATGTCGGCCAGCAGCCCCCACTCGAAGCGCGTCCGCAGCCGGTCCTCCAACGTGGCCAACTGCTTCGGCGACCGGTCGGACGTGATCACGATCTGCTTGTTGGCGTTGTGCAGGGTGTTGAAGGTGTGGAAGAACTCCTCCTGCGTGCGCTCGCGGTTCTCCAGGAACTGGATGTCGTCGATCAGCAGGATGTCGACGTCGCGGTAGCGCCGCTGGAACGCGCTGGTCTTGTCGTCCCGGAGCGAGTTGATGAAGTCGTTGGTGAACTCCTCGGTCGAGACGTACCGCACCGACCGGGCGTTGCCGAGTGTCGTGGCGTAGTGCCCGATGGCGTGCAGCAGGTGCGTCTTGCCCAACCCGGAACTGCCGTAGATGAAGAGCGGGTTGTACGCCTTCGCCGGCGACTCGGCCACCGCCACGCTCGCCGCGTGGGCGAACCGGTTGGACGAGCCGATGACGAACGTCTCGAACATGTACTTCGGGTTCAACCGGTTGCCACCGGTGTCGGCGCCGGGCAGTCGGCGCTCGTCACGCCCGCCGGGACGATGATCCATCCCGCTGCGACCCGGGCCGCTGTCCGTTCCGCCGTCGCGGGGCAGGGGACGGATCACGTGCTGGTCCCGGGGGGACGTGGCGTCCTCGCGGTAGCGGGGCTCGTACGGCCGGGTGTCGGGGCCGGGCGGGTCGAGGCGGGCCGCCTGCTCGTCGTACCCCCGCCGTTCGGGCGCTGGTCGGGACGACCGCATCGGCTCGACGAAGGCCGCGCTGAACAGCGCCTCCTGTCCGTCGCGGCTGGCCGGGATCAGCCCGGGCCGGTGCGCGTCGACGACCGG
The DNA here is from genome assembly GCF_040614415.1 of Micromonospora sp. NPDC005979. NCBI lineage: Bacteria > Bacillati > Actinomycetota > Actinomycetes > Micromonosporales > Micromonosporaceae > Micromonospora > Micromonospora sp. NPDC005979. The sequence continues at coordinate 383,809 of NZ_JBEXUR010000002.1, forward strand.
CGCGGGGGGCGGGCCCGCCGGCGGTACGGCGGTCTCAGGCAGCCGTGGCCCGAGTTGCTCGCCGATGGCCTCGTTCGCCATGGACCGTCCGGCGTACTCGTCCCCGAGCGGGCCCGACTGCGGTTCGTCGACGTCGAGTGGCCCGGGCTCGGGGGTGCTGCGGTAGACGGTGCCGGCCGGACGGCCGCTGGCGTCCTCCGCCACGCGTACGGTCACGGCAACCTGGATCGGCCGGCCGAGTCGGCGGGTGAGCGCCTCGGTGATCGCCGGGCGCAGCCGCGACTCGATCACGTCCCGGGTGAACGCGTCCGGTACCGAGAGCAGCGCGGTGTCCTCGACGATCGCCCGCAGCCGGGTCAACCGGAGGTAGGCGCGCTGCTGGGCGGAGATGATCTCGTCGGCGAGCTCGTCGGTCGCCGCCAACCACACCGCGGCAAGGTCGGTCGTACCGGCCACCGTCGTGCCACCCCCTCGCCTCTGCTCCCGGCCGCCGCTGTCTGCCAGCCGCCCGTCCCGGGCCCGCCGCGTGCACGGGTGGAACATCACCCACCCGGACAACTGACCAGCGCTCGTCCACAGGTTATCCACAGCCTGTGCACCGACCGATTGTGGCCGCCCGCCGGGCGCGGGACCTGCCCCTGCCTGGACGGCCGTTGAAGCGGGTTCACCGTGCCGAACGATTCACCAGCGTGTCCGGTCTTGCCTGCGCGCGACGACCGGAGCATCCGACGCTCACCGCAATCGGGCACGGTAACAGCGTCGCCCCTGCCCCATCAACCGGCGACGCCCCAGCGACCTTGTCGGCATCAGCGAAAACCGCCCCTTCGGTCCCGGGCGCGTCCCGACCTCCTCGCTGTGGGTGTTTGACGGTCATTGCACCCCTGCGTAGGCTGGAGCGGCTGCTCTCTCGCCCTCTGCTAGGGTGATGGGTGCTTGCTGCCCGCGGTCGTTCCCCCGCACCGTCGGTCCCGATCCGCCGGGCAGCGCCGAACGGTGGCCATCGTCGAGGTGGCCTGGACCACCCCACGACCCCGGCGATCCCGTCGCGCGGGGCGCGTACGAAAACGGAGAGCCTGACGTGAGCAAGCGCACCTACCAGCCGAACAACCGCCGGCGCGCGAAGACCCACGGCTTCCGGCTGCGCATGCGCACCCGTGCCGGCCGTGCCATCCTCTCGAGCCGCCGCGCCAAGGGTCGCACCACCCTGTCGGCCTGAGCCGACCGGGCTGGTCCGGGGGACGTGGGCAGTCGTGCTGGCCGCCGCACAGCGACTGCGGCGCAGCACTGACTTCGCCGCAGCGGTTCGCGGTGGCCGACGCGTCGGCCGAGGTGCCGTCGTGGTCCACCTGACCGTGCCTCCGGCCATCGACCACAGCACAACGACCTCGCCGAAGCCGGCGCGGGAGCCTGGCGCGGAGCAGCCCTCCGGTCCGGCCCGCGCCGGCTTCGTCGTGTCCAAGGCCGTCGGCAACGCGGTGGTCCGTAACAAGGTCCGGCGTCGACTTCGGGCGCTGGTCCGGGAGCGGCTGGGCGCGTTGCCCGACGGCAGCACCCTGGTCGTCCGAGCACTGCCCGCCGCGGCCGAGGCGTCGTACGCCCGGCTCACCACCGACCTGGACGCCGCCATCGCGGTTGCCCGGTCGCCGCGAGAGAGGCGGCCCCGGTGAGCGCCGATCCGACCGCCACACGCCCATCGTCGACAGGTGCCCGGGTGCTGATCGCGCCCATCATCGCGTACCGTCGGTGGATAAGTCCGGCACTGCCGGCACGCTGCCGGTTCTACCCGTCGTGCAGTGCGTACGCCCAGGAGGCGCTCGTGCGGCACGGCGCGTTCCGGGGAGTCGTGCTGGCGGTCCGGCGGTTACTGCGCTGCCACCCCTTTCACCCTGGTGGACATGACCCGGTTCCGGAGCCGGGCGGTCGCCGCCGTGTCGATGTGACTGGAGCCCCGAATTGAGTCTCGACTGGATCTACTTCGCGATTTCGTGGATCCTGCTGACCTGGCACTCTGCCTGGGACGCCATCGGGGTGCCCGTCGACGCGGTGATCGGCACCAACTTCGCCTGGATCCTGGCCATCGTCTTCCTGGTGGTCACCGTCCGGGTCATCCTGTTCCCGGTCTTCGTCAAGCAGATCAAGTCCCAGCGGGCGATGCAGGCGCTCCAGCCCAAGGTCAAGGAGCTGCAGGAGAAGCACAAGGGTGACCGGGAGACGCTCCAGAAGGAGATGATGGAGCTCTACCGGAAGGAAAAGGCCAACCCGCTCATGGGCTGCCTTCCGATGTTCCTCCAGATCCCGGTCTTCCTGGGCCTCTTCCACGTGCTGCGCCGCCTCGACCCGGCCAAGCAGAGCAAGACGCTCTACGGCTGGACGGTCGAGCAGTTCGACAGCGCGTCGAACGCCAAGCTCTTCACGGCCCCGATCGCCGGCAAGTTCGGCTCGACCGCCGACGAACTGGCGCGCCTGGGTGCGAACGGCACCACCGTCAAGATCATTGCTGGTGTCCTGGTGCTGGTCATGATCGCGACCACCTACCTGACCAGCCGCCAGATGATCCTCAAGACCGGCTGGGCCGAGGACCCGCAGCAGCGGATGATCCAGCGCCTGATGCTCTACGGCATCCCGGCCTCGCTGCTGATCTCCGGCGCGATCTTCCCGATCGGTGTGATCATCTACTGGGTCACGAACAACCTCTTCACCCTCGGCCAGCAGCAGTGGGTGCTGCGGAAGTTCCCGCCGCCGGTGACCGCCAAGAAGGCCACCGCCCCCGCGGCGAGCCGCAACCCGGTGCAGCCCGCCAAGTCGGGTGGGCTCTTCGGGCGTGGCAAGGCCGCCCCGGCCGCGCCCGTCAAGGCCGCCGCGCCGAAGGTGGCCGGTCCGAAGCCGGGTGCCAAGCCCGCCAACCCGAAGAAGAGCCGACCCGCCAAGCGGCAGGGCTGAACGCCGTGCGGCCGTCGCCGGGCAACCGGCGACGGCCCAGGCCCCGCACCGCGCAGCCGCCGTACGGCCGGCGCCGGGCGGAACCGGCCGCGCACGGCGCGGTCACGGGCGACACTGCCCGTACAGACGTGCCCGTGGGCACCGGCGACCTCCCGCCGGCCCCGGGAAACCAGCGGACCCGACGGTCCGGCCGAGCGAGTACGGAGATGAGACCGTGACCGAGACCAGCATCCCCCGCGCCGACCAGTCCCTGGACGAGGAGGAGACCGCGACGCTCGAGGTGGACGGCGACGACACCGACGACGCCGCCGACGACGCCGAGGCCCCGGCCGGTGGTCGTGAGAAGAGGAGCGCGGGCGAGAGCGACCTGTTCCGGCAGAGCGAGATCGCGGCCGACTACGTCGAGGGACTGCTCGACATCCTCGACTACGACGGCGACATCGACGAGTTGGTGGCCGGCGGCCGTCCCGTCGTCGAGGTGGTCGGCTCCCGGCTGCAGAACCTGGTCGGCCAGCGTGGCGCCACCCTGGATGCGCTCCAGGAGTTGACCCGGCTCGCCGTCTTCCGGCAGACCGGTACGCCGAGCCGCCTGCTGCTCGACGTCGGTGGCTACCGGACGAACCGTCGCAAGGAACTCGCCGCCGTCGCCAAGAACGCCGTCGAGAAGGTCAAGGAGTACGGCGAGCCCGTGCGCCTGGAGGCGATGAACGCGTTCGAGCGCAAGTGCGTCCACGACGTGGTCAACGCCATGGCCGGCGTGGCGAGCGAGTCGGAGGGCGTCGAGCCGAATCGTCGCATCGTCGTACGGCCGGCGGACTGACTCCGTTGACCCACGACGACACCGCGGCTGATGCCGTGACCGGCCCGGGCGGTACGCCGTCCGGGCCGTCGGCTGTCCGGGGCGACAGCCCGGCGGGGTACGACGCGGCCGACAGGAATCCGCCGTCGCCGGCCGACGCCGCGTTGCCGCCCGAGCTGGCTTCGGCCGCGTTGACCCTCTTCGGTGACCGGCTCGACATCGCCGCCGCGTACGCCGAACTGCTGGCCACCGACGGCGTGGTCCGCGGTCTGATCGGCCCGCGGGAGGCACCCCGGATCTGGGACCGTCACCTCCTCAACTGTGCCGCCGTGGTCGAGCGCATTCCGAGCGACGCGAGCGTGCTCGACGTGGGCTCCGGCGCCGGGCTGCCCGGTCTGGTGTTGGCCATCGCGCGTCCCGACCTGACGGTCACGCTGATCGAGCCGCTCGCGCGGCGCACGTCGTTCCTCATCGAGGTCGTCGAGCGGCTCGGCCTGACCCGATCGGTGCGGGTGTTCCGTGGCCGCGCCGACGAGGCCGCCAGCGGGTCGAGCGGCCGGGACCCGATCAGCGGTGACGTGGTGACCGCCCGCGCCGTCGCGCCGTTGGACCGACTGGCCGCCTGGTGCCTGCCGCTCGCCGTACGTGGTGGACGACTGCTGGCCCTCAAGGGATCGTCCGCAGCGGCTGAGATCGAGGAGCACGCCACGGTCGTGGAGCGGCTCGGCGGCGGCGAGGCGGCCGTGCACCTCTGCGGCGTGGGCGTGATCGACCCGCCCACCACCGTGGTGGAGATCGTGCGGGAGCGAATGGTCGGCCCGGCCCGACCGGCGGCGAGCAAGCGCTCGCGCGGCGGGCGGACTCGCCGCCGCTGACCAGCGCGCCATCGGGCGTCCGGTCGACGGGTTGACTCGTTGTATCGGTACGGATGGACGACGGAATGAGAACCCGACGTGGACCGGCCACGCCCGTCCGCCGTAGGCTGGCCGCGCGTCGATAATGTGGAGCGGCCGACGGACGTCGCGGACTCCGACCGCTCCCGAGGGGCCGTACGCTCCGGGGTGCGAGAGCGGGTGTGGCCAAGTTGACCGGGGCGCGGACCGACCATCCGAAGCGGGCAGGGATGACAGGTGCATGACGACGGCAGGTACGACGATCCACGCGTGACCGGGTCAACCAGCGACCCTGTTTCACGTGAAACCGACTACCCGAGCTGGTCCCCCGGCGTCGCCGGAACATCCGTTCCGGTGGACGACGATGTCTTCGCCGCACCGGACGACGAAGTGACTCCGACCGTCGGGCCGGAGCCGACGACCGGTCGGCGGGCGGCCGACGGACCGAGTCGACCTGCCAATGCCGCCGACGTGCGGCAGACGCCGGGTCGGCGGAACAGAGCTGCGGCGGTGCGCTTCGAGTCCGCCGTGCCCCACCAGCCCACCGCCGCAGCGGCGCGCGACGCCGCGCCGGTGGTTCCCGACGTACCGGTCGCGTCGGCCGAGTCGTTGGCAGCGGTTGCGGCTGACCCCACGTACGTTTCACGTGAAACCCCGACGCGCGAAGAGGATGACCCACCCTTGGCTATGGAGGCGATGCGCGCCGTGCAGATCCTGAATCCCAGTGGCGAGGTGACCATGCCTCGACCGGATCGGACCCGGGTCATGTGCGTCGCCAACCAGAAGGGCGGCGTGGGTAAGACCACGACCACGGTCAACCTCGCGGTGGCGCTCGCCCTGCACGGCAACCGGGTGCTCGTGGTCGATCTGGACCCCCAGGGCAACGCGTCGACCGGTCTGAACGTGCCCCACCACACCGGCATTCCAGACGTGTACGACTGCCTGATCAACAGCGTGCCGCTGGCCGAGGTGGCGCAGGCGGTCGAGGGGATCCCCAACCTGTGGTGCGTGCCGGCCACGATCGACCTCGCCGGGGCGGAGATCGAATTGGTGTCCGTGGTGGCCCGCGAGTCGCGCCTCGACCGTGCCATCGCCGCCTACCCGGGCCAGTTCGACTACGTCTTCATCGACTGCCCGCCGTCGCTCGGCCTGCTCACGGTCAACGCGCTGGTCGCCGCGCAGGAGGTGCTGATCCCGATCCAGTGCGAGTACTACGCGCTGGAAGGCCTCAACCAGCTGATCAACAACATCAACCTGGTACGGCAACACCTCAACCCGAAGCTCGAAGTCTCCACGATCCTGCTCACGATGTACGACCGCCGTACCCGCCTCGCGGACGCGGTCGAGCAGGACGTCCGGAACCACTTCGGCGACAAGGTGCTCCAGGCGGTCATCCCCCGCAACGTGCGGGTGTCGGAGGCACCCAGCTACGGCCAGTCGGTCATGACCTACGATCCCGGTTCGCGGGGTGCCACGAGCTACTTCGAGGCCGCCCAGGAGATCGCCGAGCGGGGCGTCAAGGAGCCGGTGGGCCGGAATGCGTAGTGGGGACGAGTCGCTGGGAGGCGTGGCATGAAGAACCGCCCTCGGGGCGGTCTGGGGCGGGGCCTGGGGGCTCTCATCCCGACCGGGCCCGTGCCGGGTGCCGCCGGCACCGTGACTGCCGAGCCGGAGAACGGGAGCGTCGACGCTGACGAGGGCGTGCCCCCCACTGCCGTGCACACGGCCCCGGTGGGCGCCGCCGCCCACCAACCGGAGCCTGAGCTCAGCCCCGTGCCGGGCGCTCGGTTCGCGGAGATCCCGGTCGACGCGATCATGCCGAACCCGAAGCAGCCGCGCCAGGTCTTCGACGAGGAGGCGTTGGAGGAGCTGAAGACCTCCATCCGGGAGGTCGGCTTCCTGCAGCCGATCGTCGTGCGCCAGCTCGACGACGAGAAGTACGAGCTGGTGATGGGCGAGCGTCGTTGGCGCGCAGCCCAGGCGGTGGGACGGGACAACATCCCGGCCATCGTCCGGGACACCCGCGACGACGCGATGCTCCGGGACGCGCTGCTGGAGAACATCCACCGGGCCAACCTGAACCCGCTGGAGGAGGCCGCCGCGTACCAGCAGCTGCTGGAGGAGTTCGGCGCCACCCACGAGGAACTGGCCCGTCGGATCGGCCGCAGTCGGCCGCAGATCTCCAACACGATCCGGCTCCTCAACCTGCCGGCCCAGGTGCAGCGCCGGGTCGCCGCCGGCATCCTCTCCGCCGGCCATGCCCGCGCTCTGCTCAGCCTCGACGACTCGGAGGCCCAGGAGAAGCTGGCGTTGCGGATCGTCGCCGAAGGGCTGTCGGTACGGGCGACCGAAGAGATCGTGGCGCTGACGCTGAACGACGGTCCGGCGAAGGGACCGGCCGCCAAGCGGCGACCGAAGCCCCACGCACCCGCCCTGTCGGATCTCGCCGACCGTCTGTCGGACCGCTTCGACACGCGGGTGAAGGTCGACATCGGTCGCAGCAAGGGCAAGATCACTATTGAGTTCGCCACCGTGGATGATCTGGAACGGATCGTCGGCATCATCGGCGTACAGGAGGAGGGGTCGCAGGACTGACGTCCGCGACCTCCCGTCGAGGGCCGCGCCTCCCCAGGGAGGCGCGGCCCTCGGGCGTGCGGCCCTCGGGCGTGCGGCCCTCGGCCTCGTTTCACGTGAAACGGACGCGGGAGCGGCTCGCTCGGTCTCGACTCGGCGTCCCCGAGTTGCCAGCCGGACGCGTCCGCCCGCTACGGCCCGCGAGGGCGTCTAAGGCGGCCGGGTGAGCCCGGGGTGCCCCTCGGTGTCCTGAGGGCGGTAGCGGCCCTCTCAGGCGGCGCGCGGGCCACTGCTCACCGGGCCCGAGTTCGCGGCGTTCGGACCCTCGTGTGGGTAATCGCGTTTCACGTGAAACGGCCCTCGGCGAGCGAGGCGCCCACGCGTCCCAGCGGCGCCAGGAGTGGTGGGTCGGAGCGCGACCGGCGCGACGCGCGGGCAACGATCGAGGGGGCGAAAAGTTATCCACACCGGTTGTCCACAGGCACCCCCAGTTTCACGTGAAACACCGCGTGAAAGCGGGTGACAGCCTGTGGATGACCGCGTGTACGAGCGCCTTTGGCAGCCTGTGGATATCGACTCGTCGGCCAACGGCGACGGGCCCTGCCGATCGACGACGGACGCTGATCGTGGCGGTTGGAACCGGTCGATCAGGTAGGGACAGCGGTGCCAGACTCGGTTAGGGTCAGCGTCGTGCGCGACACCCCTCCCTCAGTCCCGGACTTCACCCAGTGGCCCTCGTTCCCCTTCGAGGGCGAGCTGCGGGTGAAGCAGCTCGAAGAACCGGTCCCGGTCGAACCGCCCCGCAAGGGTGAGGGTCTCCGGGAATGCACCGCCTGCAACGCGCCCGACGACGCCTACATCTGGGTGGGAGAGCGGTGGCGGGTCCGTGCCATGGACCGGCCGACCGGCCTGCCGATGGTGCTCATCCTCGAATCGCGGAGCCACCTGGACCTGGGTGACCTGCCGAACCTGCTCGCCGCCGAGCTGGGGGTGATGACAGTACGTCTCGAGCGAGCCATTCGGTCGCTGGACGGCGTGGCACGGGTGCACGTGAACCGGTGGGGCGACGGCTCCGCCCACCTGCACATGTGGTTCCTCGCCCGGCCGTACGGTCGGCTCCAACTACGGGGAACCTTTCTGTCCCTGTGGGACTCGATCCTGCCGCCGATCTCCGAGGAGCAGTGGCGGGAGAATCTGGCGCTCGTCGCCGCCTGGCTCGCCGAGTTCGGTGGCCGACCGTTGGCCGAGCCACCCCGCATCCAGTGGCAGGCCCCGTCGAGCCTGCTGGCCCAGTCTGCGGCGGCGGCGGCACACGCGGCAGCCGCAGCGGACGAAGCGGTGTCTGTCATCGAGGCCGCCGAGGAGATTCCCGAGCCAGTCGAGGACGCCGACGGTAACGTCCATGGCGACCTCGGTTCCGAGTCGCCGGCTGCGGCGGAGGACCAGTCTGTGGACAGCGACGACCCGGTAACGGCCTTCGCTGACGACGCCGACGGATCGACAGTCGCCCCAGCGTCCGAGCCGAAGTCGCCCATCAGCCCGGTACTCGATGCCCCTGCGGTCGGATCGGTCGCCGATGGCACGAGGACCTCGGAGCCGGAACGCGACGCCGAGGATCCGGCACCGGTTACTCCGGTCGTCCCAGCTCAGCGGAGGACCCCCACCGACGACGCCAGCGACGGCGGAGTCACCCCACCCGACGTGAGCGCACCTCGCTGATCAACCGGTTGCGCGTGGGGGGGTGGCGAACGACGGTCTGGATGTCAAGCCACCCCCACGCCCGCCGCGGCGGCAATGCCGGGTGAGGACTAATGCTCGGAAATGCCCGATCGTCGACGATGTGCCGGTGGGGCGGCGTGGTGAACTGACCGATGAGGCGTGGACGGTGATCGCGCCGGTCCTACCAGAACCGGGCGGTGCGCGGGGGCGGTTGCGGGATTACCGCCAGGTCATCAACGGCATCCTGTGGAAGCTACGCACCGGCGCGCCGTGGCGTGACCTGCCGGAACGCTTCGGGCCGTGGAAGACCTGCCACGAACGCCTGCGCCGGTGGACTGAGCACGAAGATCCACCTCGCCGTCGACGGACCCGGCCGGCCGCTGTCGATCCTGCTCACCCCAGGCCAGGCAGGCGACAACCCGCAGCTAATGGCGCTGCTGGACGCGATCCGCGTCAACGAGCCCGGACCCGGACGGCCCCGCAAGCGCCCCGAGGTGCTGATCGCAGACAAGGGCTACGCACACGACTCCACCCGCCGAGCCCTGCGGCAGCGCGGGATCCGCCACGTCATCCCGGAACGCAGCGACCAAGTCGCCAGCCGGGCGGCCAAGGGCAGCGCCGGCGGCAGGCCGCCGGCCTTCGACAAGGTGATCTACCGCAAGTGCAGGGTGTCACGAGAGGTGCCCGAAGGTACCCGACCGGTCAGGTCAGGATGTGTGGCGGGCGGCGGCCCGGGTGACCAGTGAGCCGAGCAGGCGGCCGAAGTCCAGGCCGGCGGCCTGGACGGCCAGCGGCAGCAGCGAGGTCTCCGTCATGCCGGGCGAGACGTTGACCTCCAGCACGTGCGGACGGCCCTCCGCGTCCACGATCACGTCGACTCGGGAGAGGTCCCGCAGACCGAGCGCGGTGTGCGCGGCCAACGCCACGTCGGCCACCGAGGCGGCCACCTCCGGCTCCAACCGGGCGGGAGCGTGCCAGGTGGTGCGGCCGGCGGTGTAGCGGGCGGCGTAGTCGTACACGCCGTTGCGCGGCACGATCTCCACCGGTGGCAGCGCCTGCGGACCGTCTCCCAGGTCGATCACGGAGACCGCCACGTCGATCCCGGCCACGTACCGCTCGACGAGGGCCGTCGAGTCGTACGCGAAGCAACCGACCATCGCGGCCGGGAGGGACGTGGCGTCCCGGACCACGGCGGCGCCCAGACCGGAGCCGCCCTGCGCCGGCTTGACCATCAACGGCAGGCCGAGCCGGTCGGCGATGCGGTCCAGCACGGCGACCGCCCCGAGTTCGGAGAAGCGGTCGTGCGGCAGGGCCACCCAGTCGGGGGTGGGGATGCCGGCCTCGCGGAGCACCGCCTTTGCGGAGGGCTTGTCCCAGGCGAGCCGGGAGGCCCGGGCGTCACAGCCGACGTACGGGATGCCGCACAGGTCCAGCACTCCTCGCAGCGAGCCGTCCTCGCCGGTCGCTCCGTGCAGCGCGATCACGACGGCGTCCGGCGGATCGGCGGTGAGGGACGGCAGGAGGGCCACGTCGGCATCCCGCAGTTCGGCGTCGACGCCGACGGCGCGCAGGGCGTCGAGCACGCGTCGACCGGAGCGCAACGACACGTCCCGCTCGTAGGAGAGTCCGCCGGCGAGGACCAGCACTCGCAGGTCGGCCGCGACGGCGGAATCGGTCACGGAGAAACGCTCGGCAGCGGTCGTACCCATGCCGGCATCATGCCAAGTCGGGACCCGGCACGTCGGAGCCGGGCCGGCCGCGACGGCCGGCGACACCGCCCACGGCACCGAAGACGCGCCGGGTCGCGAGTTCCTGCTCCATGACGCCCGCCAACCGGCGTACGCCCTCGCGGATGCGCTCCGGGGGAGGGAAGCTGAAGTTCAGCCGCATCGCGCCGGTGCCCGTGCCGTCGGCGTAGAAGCCGGTGCCGGGCACGTAGGCGACCCGGGCGGCGATGGCGCGCGGCATCATGGCCTTGGAGTCCAGGCCCTCCGGCAGGGTGGCCCAGACGAAGAGCCCGCCGGCCGGGGTGGTCCAGCTGGTGCCCTCGGGCATCAGATCGGCCAACGCGTCGAGCAGGGCGTCGCGGCGTTCCCGGTAGACCTCGCGGTAGACCTTGAGCTGCTGCCGCCACGGCATCGTGCTCAGGTAGGTGGAGACGGCGGACTGGGCGTAGACGCTGGGGCAGAGGATCTGTGCCTCGCTGGCGATGACCATCTTGTCGCGGACCGCGTGCGGCGCCAGGATCCACCCCACCCGCAGGCCGGGGGCGAACGTCTTGGAGAAGGTGCTGAGGTAGAAGACGCCGTCGCGCCGCCGGGCCCGCAACGGAGCGGGGGCCTCACCCTCGAAACCCAGCTGGCCGTACGGGTCGTCCTCGACCACGAGCAGGCCGGCACGCTCGCAGATGTCGAGTACGCGCTCGCGGCGTTCCTCGCTGAGGGTCACACCGGCCGGGTTCTGGTAGGTGGGGATCGTGTAGAGGAACTTGACGCGTCGGCCGGCCCGGGCGAGGTCGGCGATGGCCGTCTCCAACGCCTCGGGAATCAGCCCGTCGGCGTCCATCGGCACGTGTACCACCTGGGCCTGGGCGGCCTGGAACACCCCGAGCGCGCCCACGTAGGTCGGGCCCTCGGCGAGCACCACGTCGCCTGGGTCGAGGAAGAGCCGGGCGACCAGGTCGAGCGCCTGCTGACCGCCCACCGTGACCACCACGTCCTCGGGGGAGGCGCCGCACGCGGCGTCGATGCCGGAGAGGGCCATCACCTCGCAGATCCGCTCGCGCAGCTCCAGGGTGCCCTGGCCGATGCCGTACTGAAGGGTGGTGACCCCGTGCTCGGAGCCGAGCCGGCCCAGCATCTCGCCGACCGCGTCGAGCGGCAGCGCGGCGATGTACGGAGCGCCGCCGGCGAGCGACACGACCTCCGGTCGACTGGCCACCGCGAAGAGTGCTCGGATCTCGGAGACGGTCATCCCGCGCACGCGCCGGGCATACCGGTCGGTGTAGTCGTCGAGTGTCGTGCCGGTCATGACCTCACCTCGATCACTGCTCGGGTGGCTACCGCCCCGGGTACCCCGCCTGCTCGTGTCCATGGCGGCGGCACACCGATTGTCGATCCTAGTCCGCCGAGGCCTGGTTGCCGCCCTGCCGGAACGGATCGACCACATGGCGGACCCTCCCGTCGGGGGTGGGGATCTGCGAGTCCCCTCCCGTACGGTCGATCGGCGGCGTACGATCGCTCGTCGGGGGCAGGAAGGCGGCGCTGTCGTTCCGTGCCGGTCTCACCACCGAGCCTATTGTGGGGATGCGCCATATGTCGCGACGTCTGGTCAGCCTGACCCTCGACACGCTGGAGGATCTTCCGCGCCCCTGCCGTCAGTGCGTCTACTGGGAGCTTGATCCGGTCTCCGCGGACCGGGCGTGCGCCGCCGGTGACCCGGGCCTGGAGAAGGAGGCGTGGGTCTCCCAGACCCTGCTGGAGTGGGGGTCCTGCGGCAAGCTCGCGTACGTCGACGGCATGCCGGCGGGCTTCGTGATGTACGCGCCACCCGCCTACGTTCCCCGCTCGATGGCGTTCCCGACGTCGCCGGTCTCGGCCGATGCCGCGCTCTTGATGACCGCCAACGTGGTCGCCGCGTTCGCCGGGGGCGGGTTGGGCCGGATGTTGGTGCAGGGCGTCGCACGGGACCTGACGAAGCGGGGCATCAAGGCGATCGAGGCGTTCGGCGACGCCAAGTTCGGTGACGCCGACGATCCGGCCGGCGGCTGCGTGGCACCGGCCGACTTCTTCCTCTCCGTCGGCTTCAAGACGGTACGTCCGCATCCCCGTTTCCCCCGGTTGCGGCTCGAACTGCGTACGGCGCTGAGCTGGAAGTCCGACGTCGAGTACGCGCTGGAGAAGCTGCTCGGCTCGATGAGCCCGGAGACGCTGCTCCGGCCGGTCCGGCCCGCCCCGGCCACCCGCTCCACGGGCGGCTGAGCGGGATCAGTCGACCACGGTGCCGGCGGCCACGACCGCACGCAGTTCGCTGACGTCGAGCGAGCCGGTCGGCACGTCCCGCTCGATCGGGTAGTACATCCGCTGGACGGCGGCCACGATCGCCTCCACCACCCGGTCGCGGAAGCGGGGGTCGACGAGCCGGGCGCGGTCCACGGGCGAGGTGAGGTAGCCGACCTCGACCCGGACCGCCGGCATCCTCGTCAGTCGCAGCAGGTCCCACGCCTTGGCGTGCGTACGGCAGTCCCGCAGCCCGGTCCGCGCCACGATCTCCCGCTGCACCAGACCCGCCAACCGTTCACCGGTCGCCGAGGTCACCCCGTTGTCGGTGCCGTAGTGGTAGGTCGCCACCCCCTCCGCGTCCGGGTTGGCGTGCCCGTCGAGGTGCAGGGAGATGAACACGTCGGCGCCGAGCGAATTCGCCAGCAACGCCCGGTCGGTGTCCGGCAGGCACGCGTCGGGCGCGGGACCCCGGGTGAGCTGAACCCGGACCCCGGACGCGGCGAGTCGTCCCTCCAACCGGCTCGCCAGGTCGTGCACGAGGTCGGCCTCCGTCCAGCGCAGCGGGCCGTCCGGAACCACCATCCCGGGGTCGGTGCCACCGTGGCCGGGGTCGATGACCACCGTCTTACCGACCAGCGCCGGTCCGGACTGGCGGATCGCGTCGGACTCGCGCAACCACTGGGGGCGACCGCCGACGACCTTGCGACCGATCCGGCGCAGCGCGTCCATCGTGTGCGGGCCGCAGGAGCCGTCGGGTGTGAGACCCACCTCGCGCTGGAACTGGGCCACGGCCCGGGACGTCCGGATGCCGTAGATGGCGTCGGCGCGGCCGACGTCGTACCCCATCTCCAGCAGCCGTTCCTGCAGCGACCGGACATCCTCGCCGGTGAGCGGCTCGGGGACCGCGTGGTAGAGGGTGCGGGCACCGAGTCGCCAGCGTGCGGCCTCCAGCGCGCCCCAGGTCTCCGAGCCGACCCGGCCGTCCACGCTGAGCCCCCGCGACTGCTGGAACGCGCGGACCGCGCGTTCGGTGTCCAGGTCGAACTCGTCGCTGTGCGGGCCGGCGGCGAGCAGGTCGAGGCCGGCGAGGATGGTACGGATCTCCGTGACCGCAGGTCCCCGGTCTCCGGGTCGGATCGGACGCACGCACGACCCCCTCTGCACGAGTCTGGCTGGCCGGGCGGCGGCCCTGAGCTTGAGGCTATGCGTTCCGGACCGGCGACGGGCTCGGGCCGGGAAAAACACCGAACCCCGCACCCGACGAGCGGGTACGGGGTTCGGTGGTGTTCGTGCTGATCAGAGGGCCGACTCGATGAGCCGGACCAGCTCGCCCTTCGGCCTGGCGCCGGCGACCGACTGCACGGGCTGGCCGTTCTTGAAGACGGTGAGGGTCGGCACCGACATCACCCGGTACGCCCGGGCGGTCTCCGGGTTCTCGTCGATGTTGAGCTTCACGACGGTGACCTGGTCGCCCATCTCGCCCGCGATCTCCTCGAGCAGCGGCGACACCTTACGGCACGGCCCGCACCACTCGGCCCAGAAGTCCACCAGTACCGGCTTGTCAGCCTGCAGCACGTCGGCGACGAAACTCGCGTCCGTGACCGCCTTGGTATTTCCCACTATTGCCCTCCTCCGGGATGTGTTTCCTGTTTCAGCTGAGCGTCGCGATGAACCGTTCGGCGTCGAGCGCGGCGGCACAACCGGTGCCGGCCGCGGTGATCGCCTGGCGGTAGGTGTGGTCGACCACGTCACCGGCGGCGAAGACGCCGGGCACGCTCGTCCGGGTGCTGGGCGCCTGGACCTTCACGTAGCCCTCGTCGTCCAGCTCGACCTGGCCCTGGAAGAGCTCGCTGCGGGGATCGTGGCCGATGGCCACGAACACGCCGGTCACGTCCAGCACCTTGGTCTCGCCGCTGTGTACGTTGCGGACCCGTACGCCGGTGACCTTGCCGTCAGCGCCCAGGACCTCTTCGACGGTGCTGTTCCACTCGACCTTGATCTTCTCGTTGCTCAGCGCCCGGTCGGCCATGATCTTGCTGGCCCGGAAGGAGTCGCGCCGGTGGATGATGGTCACCGAGTCGGCGAAGCGCGTGAGGAAGCTGGCCTCCTCCATCGCCGAGTCACCACCGCCGACGACGACGATGTGCTGGTTGCGGAAGAAGAAGCCGTCACAGGTGGCACACGACGAGACACCGTGGCCCAGGTACTCCTGCTCGCCCGGCACGCCCAGCGGACGCCAGGCCGAACCGGTGGAGAGGATCACGGCGCGGGCCCGGTAGGCGGTCTCGCCGACCCACACGGTGCTCGTCGCGCCCGAGCCGGCGTCGCCGGTGTCGACCAGCTCGACCCGCGTCACGTCGTCGGTCAGGAACTCGGCGCCGAACCGCTCGGCCTGCTTGCGCATGTTGTCCATCAGCTCGGGGCCGAGGATGCCGTCGGCGAAGCCGGGGAAGTTCTCCACCTCGGTCGTGGTCATCAGCGCGCCGCCGGACTGGACACCCTCGATGATCAGCGGCTTCAGGTTGGCGCGCGCCGCGTAGACCGCCGCCGTGTAACCGGCCGGGCCGGAGCCGATGATGATCAGGTTGCGGACCTCGTCCACTGCCGTCTCCCGAGTTGTGTGTGTTCGGCGTCGGCGCGCGCACCGATGCTGATCCGAGTGCCGACGCCTGGAGGGTGCCGGCAGCTGACTTCCAGAACGTCATCGTACGAAGCGGGGATTCCCGAACCGGGCAACCGGTGGGTCAGGTCACGTGGACGCTCATCGTGCTGCGGATTCACCCTACCCGCGCCGAATACCGGCTGTCCGAGCCGGACCCGGGCACGCCGCACTCGGCGCCGCTCACCCAGGCCCAGCGCGATCCGGTCGCGTCGGTGAACCGGATGACGAGCGCCTGCTCGCCCTGGAACCGCGCGTAGTCGATCATTTCGACGACGAGTGGACCCGAGCCGTGCTCCGCCGCCACGGATGCCAGGCAACCGGTCAGCGCGGCCTCGGTGCTGAGCCGGGCGAGCTGGTTCGACCCGTCGGGGGAAGGTCGTCGCTCACCTCCGGTGTCCACCCCGGGCTGCTCGCCGGGGCCGCTGCTGCTCGCCCCCAGCATCGGCGACGGCTGCGTCGGCGGGACGCCGCTCCGCGTTCCGCCGAGGCTCTGCGGGGTGTAGTCGGTGCCGCTGTGCAACGTCGGGCCGGACGTGTGGGCCGCCGCGCCGGCAGCGGCCTCTTCCCGCGCGTTGACCGGGCGGTCCACGGCGCCGGAGTCCGCGGTGTCGGTCGACAGGTGGCTGAGCCCCAGGCCGAGTGCGACGACGGCGGCGGCCGCGACGGCCACCGGGGTGGCGCTGCGGATCCAGCGACGCTGCCGGCGACCCGGGCCGGTGGAGCCGCTGCGCCCCGACTCGGCGGGGGACGAGCTGGTGGGTCGACGTCCACCCTGCGCCGGCACCGTCACCGGCGTGGCGGAACCGGTCACCTCGGTGGGCGGGGTGTCGGCTGCCGCCAGCGCGCCGGCGATTCGTTTGGCCACGGCGGACGGCAGCTCCGGGGCGGGCTCGGCCCAGCGGGCCAGGTCCGCACTCACCTGTGTGACCGCGGGTGCCAGCAGCGCGTACGCCTCGGCCCAGGACGGGTCCGTGGACACCAGTTCGGCGATCTCCACCTGCTGCGGTGTGCCGTCCAACGCGCCGCCGAGGTAGTCAGCGAGCAGGTCGGCGTCGACCTCCCTGAACTCCTCGGCCGTCACGTCTCCTCCTGATTGGCGTCCTGCCGGATGCGAACCGACCCCGATCCGACGCCCTCGGCCGGGCGTGGGTTCCCCGCCGTGACGTCGGGCACGTCCGGGTCGACCCGTCCGGGACGCGTCGATGCCGGGCGGAGGTGCCCGAGCAGCACCGCCAACCGGGCCCGGCCCCGGGCGCACCGGCTCTTCACCGTCCCCTCGGCGACCCCGAGGATGCGGGCCACCTCGGCCACCGGGTAGCCCTGCACATCCACCAGCACCAGGGCGGCCCGCTGCTCGACCGGGAGCGCGGCGAGCGCCGCGCGGACGACGAGCGCGGTGTCGTGGTCCTGCACGGGCGCGGCCGGCTCGACGCCGCCGGTGCCCGATCCGTCGGTCCGGTTGCCGTCGGGCAGCGGCACCGTGGGGTGCGCCTGCCGGCGTCGGATGCGGTCCAGGCAGGCGTTCACCACGATCCGGTGCAGCCAGGTGGTGACGGCGGAGTCACCACGGAAGCGGGCTGCTGCGCGGTGTGCCGACAGCAGGGCGTCCTGGAGCGCGTCGGCGGCCTCCTCACGGTCGCCGAGCGTCCGCAGGGCCACCGCCCAGAGCCGATCGCGGTGCCGGTGGAACAGGGCCGCGAAGGCGTCCCGGTCGCCGGCGACGTGGGCGCGCAGCAGCTCCAGATCCGTTGCCGCGTCGCGCCCGTCCATCACCGCATCCGGCTGATGCGCTGCCCGGGGCGTGCCGTGCGGCTCACGAACCCTGGACCGTGATCTCCTGCACTCCCAGCTTGAAGCCGCCGTCGTCGCCGTTGGGCGGCAACTCGGTGAACCAGAGCAGCAGGTACCGGTACTTCTGGTCGGCGTCGAACCCGTTGAAGGTCATCGTGGTGCCGTCGTGCTCCTTGAGGACACCGATCTCCGTCTTGTAGTTCGACACCATCGACTTGTCGCCGTTGGAGGTCGCCGGGTAGGTCGTCGTGCCGGCGAGCAGCTTCGCGGTGGCGCCCCGACCGGAGAGCACAGCCTGCACCGACTTCACCGTGTGCGGCGAACCCAGGTCGAGCCAGACACCCATGCCGGACTTGAGGTTGCCGTACGTGGCGTTCGGGTAGCGGTCGGTCTCCCAACCCTTGTCGTTGTCGCCATCGGTCATCTTCTTGGCGCCGTCGAGCTCGTCCCGCGGGGCGCTGTCCGGGTCGATGATCCGGATGTCCTGCACCTTGAGATTGCGCACCGTGGCGGCGGCCGGGGTGGCCTCGCCGGCCGGAGCGCTGGCACTCGGCGTCGCCCCGGCGGTCTCCTGCGGGTCCTTGTCGTCGCCGCCGAGCGCGCTGATGCCGATGAGCAGGCCGACCAGCGCGACCGCCAGCAGACCGGCGATGCCGATGGCGACCTTGCGGCCACCGGCGGCGGCCAGCGGGGACGGCTCCTCCCCGGTCTCGGCGGTGAACCGCAGCGGCCCGCCGTTGTCGAGGTAGTGGTCCTCCTCGGCCGGCACGTCCAGCCGGGCCAACTCGGCCGCCAGCACATCGGACGACGGCGGCGCGATGTCGGCGTCGAGCAGGTCCATCGTGAGGTCGTCCAGGTACGCGGGCACGCCGGCCCGCACCTGGCGGGGCGCCGCGAGGGCGCTGGCGGCATCCCGGACGGCGTCCGGGATGGCGGCCCGCCCGTGACCGGCGGTGGCCCCGCGCAGCGGTGCCTCGGCGTGCGGCCAGTGACCGGTCAGCGCGAAGTAGAGGACGCCGCCGACCGCCCGGATGTCGCTCTCCTGGCTGTCGTCGCCGTCGGTGCGGGCGTCGGCCAGGACCACGCGACCATCGTCGCTGATCATGACGGTGCCGGGGTGGACGTTGCCGTGCACCATGCCGGTGGCGTGCACCGCGGCCAGCGCGCTGGCGACGGCGTTGCCGACAGCGGTGGCGCGAGCCGGGTCCAGCGGGCCCTCGGCGGCCAGATCGCGCAGCGACTGCCCGTCCACCCACTCGCGGACCACGTACGCCCGCTCGGCCTCGTCGATGGCGTCGTACACGCCGACGAGGTTGGGGTGGATGACCCGGCTGGCCGCGACGGCCGCCTGAAGCATCTCGGTGGCGGAGTCGCCACCCGGGTAGCGCAGCACCACCGCGACAGGGCGGCGCAGGATGACGTCGACCCCGCGCCAGACCAGTCGACCCGCGCTGTCGTTGTTGATGTGCTCGACCAGCTCGTAACGCTCGGCGAGGATCTCACCGGCCGTGGGAGCACCGAAGGTCATGATCGGAGGAGCGCTCTCGTCCGCCTCCTGACCCTCGCCGACCTGGGTCACCCGTCCTCCCTCGGTGATCGTGTCGATCGATGGACCCGTACTGCTGGGCATGTGGCTTCCCGCTCTGCCGTTGAAGGAACCGGCCAACCGGTGTCGACGCGCAGCGTCGGCGCCTGCCGTATCCGTCGAGAGCGACCTTACCCGGGTTGCCCGTCTCCCCGACATGTCATCTTCTTGCCGTACCCGGCGGGGTGCCGGGGATCGGGGAAGTCGTCCGGTTACGACCGTTGTCAGCCACGTTGCTGGCACATGTACTAGCTAATCTACGGCTTCACCGCAAGTGACCGACGTCGGGGCCGGGCCGGGCGTGCCGCCCTCGTCCACCAGCCGGTTCCCCGCCGATCGGTCGCCCACGCTCAGCCGTACGGTTGGTTATCCACAGGCCGATCCGGCGGCTGACCGGTGAATCGCGGAGTTATCCACAGGGACATCCCCAGGCTGGTGATCCATGGTCACGTTCCGTGTGGCCGGCGACTGTGGGTGCGGCTCAACGACCGAGACGACGGCGGACCATGCCGACAACCTCGGTGATCTCTCCGATCCGCAGCGCCATGGCGAGCCCGAGGTAGGTTCCGCCGATCACGGCGCCGCCGATCACGAGCTGAAGGACGGCCTGTATCCAGCTCGGCGTGTCGCCGCCGGGCAGCAGGCTCACCACGAGCAGGCCGACCAGGGCGGCCCCCAACGCGGCCACGAGGACCCGGCCGAGCGTGCGCAGGATGGCACCCATCCCGATCCGGCCGATCCGGGGGCGCAGCAGCCACGCGGAGGCGAACGCCGCCGCCAGGTAGGACACGGCGTTACCGATCATCATCCCGGCCGCCGCGAAGTGCGCGGCGAAGGCGACGTAGAGCACCACCTGCACGCCGATCCGCAGCGCGACCACGGGAATGTTGATCAGCGCCGGGGTGCGGGTGTCCGGCAGGGCGTAGAAGGCGAAGGTGAAGAGCTGGCTGATCGCGAACGGCACCAGCGCCAGGGCCGCGAGCAGCAGCACCAGCGAGGTGTCGGCGGCATTCTCGTCGGTGAACGCGCCGTACCGGAACAGCGTCACGGCCAATGGGGTGGCCAGCACCGCGTAGCAGACCGCGATCGGGGCGAGGACCGCCGAGACCGTGCGGGTGCCCCGGGACAGGTCGGCGGCGACGTCGGCGTAGCGGCCGTCGGCGGCCGCCGCGCTCATCCGGGGCATCAACGCCGTGATGATCGAGACGGCGATGATGCCGTGCGCCATCATCAGCAGCAGGAACACGTTGTTGTAGATCAGCGGACCGGCGGCGTTCTCCTTGCCCGCCCTGTTCAGCAGGTTGAACAGCACGATCAGGCCGACCTGGCTGACCGCCACGTAGCAGAACATCCAGCCGCCCAGGCGGCCCAGCTCGCGCAGCCCGAGGGTGCGGAAGTCGAACCGGAACCGCCAGCGGAAGCCGACCTTGCGCAGCGCCGGCAGCAGTCCGGCGGCCTGGATGGCGACACCGAGCAGGGTGCCGCCGCCGATCAGCAGGATGCGGCCGGTGGTCATCTGGTCGGGCCGGACGATCTCCGCACCGAAGATCGCGATGTAGAGCCCCGCCGTGCCGATCACCACGATGTTGTTCAGGATCGGCGCCCACATCGGCGCGGCGAAGTGCCCCCGGGTGTTGAGCACCGCGCTGATCAGGGCGCTGAGACCGGTGAAGAAGATCATCGGCAACATCAGGTACGACAGAGCCGTGACCAGATCCCGGAAGTCCGCCCCGGTCTTCTTGCTGGCGTAGAGCGAGGTCAGCACGGAGGCGAAGGCCACCGCGACCAGCGCCGCCGCGGCCAGCGCCAGCACCGCGAGGGTCAGCAACCGCTGGGCGTACGCCTGACCGCCGTCGCTGTCGATCTTGCGGCGGCGGACCAGCACCGGGATCAGGACACTGGTGAGGATGCCGCCGAGCAGGAACTCGTACACCATGCCGGGCAGGATCTGCGCGGTCGTGTACGCGTCACCCACCAGCGCGCCGCCGAGCGCGGCGGTCAGCGCGAGCGTGCGCAGGAAGCCCGTACCCCGGCTGACCAGGCTCCCGATCGCCATCACCGCGCTGTTGGTCGCCGCGCTCGCCTCGCCCACCTGCTCCTGCGGCGGGGCGGTCGACTCCATGGCGGGCTGGTTCAGCGGCTCCGCGGAGATGAAGGTGGCGCCGTCGGAGGGGCGGATGTTGGCTCCCGCACCACCGTCCCGCGCGGCATTCGCGCTGCGGTAGAGCCCGCCGCTCATCTCCAGCCTCCCAGGGGTACGTCGAGCCGGGCACCGACCCGCACGTCACAGACCTTAGTCAACCCGCACCCGTTACCCGCGCCCGGCGGATCGGATCACACCCCGGCCCGATAGGCTGGCGATCCCATGTCCGAAGCCTCCGTTCCCCACGCCGCCGACCGCCGCGACCTCACCGCCGCGCAGCGCAACGCCGTCGCCGAACTGCTCCGGGTCTCCCCGGTCGCCGACGAGCTGGGCCGCCGTTTCGTCCGTGCCGGCCACGAGCTACACCTGGTGGGCGGTTCGGTACGCGACGCGCTGCTCGGCCGACTCGGCGACGACCTCGACTTCTGCACCGACGCCCACCCCGACGAGACGCTGCGGATCGTCAAGGGCTGGGCCGAGTCGATCTGGGAGACCGGCCGTGAGTTCGGCACCATCGGGCTCCAGCGCGACGGCCTCCGGCTGGAGGTCACCACCTTCCGCGCCGAGTCGTACGACCAGGTCAGCCGCAACCCGGTGGTGATCTACGGCACCAGCCTCGACGAGGACCTGAAGCGGCGCGACTTCACCATCAACGCGATGGCGGTCAGCCTGCCGGACCACCGCTTCACCGATCCGCACGGCGGGCTGGACGACCTCGCGGCCAAGGTCATCCGTACTCCCAGCACCCCGCGGGAGTCCTTCGGCGACGACCCGCTGCGCATGCTGCGGGCCGCCCGGTTCGCCGCCCAACTGCGCTTCGCCGTCCACCCGGACGTGCACGTCGCGATGACCGAGATGGCCGCCGACCTGGACCGGATCACCGCCGAGCGGATCCGTGACGAGTTCACCAAGCTGCTCTGCGGCGCGGACCCGATCACCGGGCTGCGTCTGCTGGTCGACACCGGTCTGGCCGAACGGTTCCTGCCGGAGCTGACCGGGCTGAAGCTGGAGATCGACGAGCACGCCCAGCACAAGGACGTGTACGAGCACACGCTGACGGTCGTCGAGAACGCGGTCTCCTACGAGGAGGACGGCTGCGACTTCATCCTGCGGATGGCCGCCCTCATGCACGACGCGGGCAAGCCGGCCACGAAGGCCGTCGGGTCCGACGGTCGGGTCAGTTTCCACCACCACGAGGTCGTGGGCGCCCGCCTGACCAAGGCCCGGATGAAGGCGATGCGGTACCCCAAGGAGATCACCGCGAAGGTGACCGCGCTGGTCGCGCTGCACCTGCGCTTCTACGGGTACGGTCGGGGCGAGTGGACCGACTCGGCGGTGCGTCGTTACGTCGCCGACGCCGGTGACCTGCTGCCCCGGCTGCACAAGCTGACCCGCTCGGACTGCACGACCCGCAACCGTCGTAAGGCGGCCCAGCTCGCCGCCGACTACGACGCGCTGGAGGAGCGGATCGCCCGGATCGCCGCCGAGGAGGATCTGGCCCGGGTACGCCCCGACCTGGACGGCAACGCGATCATGGAGCTGCTCGGCGTACCTCCGGGGCCGATCGTCGGGCGGGCCTGGAAGCACCTCAAGGAACAGCGCCTGGAGCACGGGCCCCTGGACCGCGACGCCGCCGAGGCGGAGCTGCTGCGCTGGGCCCGCGCCGAAGGCCTGATCCCCTAACCCCGCCCCAACCCCGCGCCCCCCGCCCCTGCCCCGCCCCGAATCCGCCGATCTTGCACTTTCTGTCGTCGATATGAGGGGACTGCCCTCTCTTGTCGCGACAGAAAGTGCAAGATCGCGGGGGCGGGGGCGGGGGCGGGGGCGGGGGCGGGGTGGGTGATGGACTAGCGCGTTTCGACGGCTGTTCCGTCTACGGACGGGTTCTTGGCCGCGGGGGTGCCGTTGCCGCCGGGCGCCGATGCCGAGCCGAGGCGGGCCAGCAGGCCGGCCAGGTCGATGCCGGTGAGGTCGCTGCCGAGCTGTAGACCCTGTGCCACGTTGCCGGCCACCGACTTCGTCAGCGACGACGCGCCATCGGTGGAGATGACCGTCATCTTGTCGATCGCCCCGATCGGAGCGCTGGCCGCCTCGACGACCTGCGGCAGGACCTTGACCAGCAGATCCAGCACCGCGGCCTCGCCATACGCCGCGAACGCCTCGGCCTTGCGCGCCATCGCGTCGGCCTCGGCCTCACCCCTGGCCAGGATGGCCGCCGCCTCGGCCTGACCCTCGCGCTCGACGGCCTCGGCGATCGCGGAGCGCCGACGCTGCTCGGCCTCACCCTCCTTGGCGCCCTCGATCGCGTTCGCCTCGGCGAGGGTCGCCCGCCGGGCCCGCTCGCCCTCACCGGTGAGCCGCGCCTGCTCGGCGGAAGCCTGCGCGGCGGCGATGACCGCCTGACGCTGCGCGTCCGCGGTGAGCACCGCCGCGTTGCGGGCCGCCTCGGCCTCCTGCTCCACCTTGTACCGGGCGGCGTCGGCCGGCTTGCGTACCTCGGTGTCCAGTTGGCGCTGCTTCAGCTCGGCGTTGCGCTCGGCCACCTTCTGCTGCTCGGAGAGGATGGCCTGGTCCCGTTCCGCCTGGGCGAGCGGCCCGGCCGCGGCCGACTTGGCCTTCGCCGCGTCGATCTCCGCCTGGATGCCGGCCTGCTTCAGTGCCAGGTTACGGTTCGCCTCGGCGATGGCCTCCTCGGCGAGCAGCCGCTCCTGCTCGGCCTGCTGCCGGGCCCGCGCCTCGGCGATGGCCGCGTCCTTGAGCACCCGGGCGGCCTCGGGCCGGCCCAGGTCCTGCAGGTAGGAGCCCTCGGCGAGGATGTCCTGGAGCTGGAAGGTGTCGAGCACCAGACCCTGGTTGGTCATCGAGTGCTCGGCCTCCTCGGCCACCGCGCTGGCGAACGCCGCCCGGTCCCGGATGACCTCCTCGACGGTGAGCCGACCGACGATCGAACGCAGCGCGCCGGCCAGCACCTCCCGGGTGAAATTGTCGATCTCGTCCTGCTGGTGCAGGAACCGCTGGGCGGCCGCCCGGATCGCGTCCTCGGTGCCGCCGACCTTGACGATCGCCACGCCGTGCAGGTCGGCACGGATGCCCTGCTTGCTGACCGCGCCCCGGATGCCGACGTCGATCCGCCGGCTGGACAGGTCGAGCGACTGGAGCTTCTGCACCACCGGGAGCACGAAGACCGAGGCGCCGAGCACCACCTTCTGCCCGGAGGTGTCGGTCGACCGGCCGCCGTCGGCGGTGTGCGTGGTACGTCCCTTGCGACCCGTGACGATGAAGGCCTCGTTCGGCCCGGCCACCTTGATCCGGGACAGCACGAACAACACCAGGACGAGCGCGAGGACGACCGCGCCCACGACAGCTATCAACAGGGGCATTAAGGGGGTCCTGTCTACGAGAAGGAATCAGTAGGTCTCGACGTGCACGCTGGTCTCACTCAGCGCCTGCACGACGAAGACCTGCGCGCCGATCGGGATCGGCTGGTCGGCGCGGGCGTTGAGCTTGACCGGCTGGCCGGCGACGCGTACCCGCACCTCGCCGTACCCGTCGAGGGGCACCGGCGTGACGACCAGGCCGAGCGCGCCGACCAGGTCGTCGCGGGTGGGGGTGGCGTCGGTGCGCATGTTGCGCGCCGCCCGACTAAAGCGGGACGCCAGCCACGCCGTGGGCACGGCCGCGAGCACACCGCCGGCCGCCGCGCCCGCGATCATCCCGGGGGTACGCGCACCGAGCAGTTCGTTGACGATCGCCCCGCCGAAGCCGAACGCTCCGGCGAAGCCCGCGATCGTCTCGGTGGAGATCGGGCCGTCCACGTCGGCGTGCCCGAAGTGGAGCATTTCGCTGCCGAGCAGGGCGAGCGCCAGTACCGCGACACCGGCTCCGCCGATGATCAGAAAGATGAGCGTCCCCGTGGCCACGACCTGCACGGTATCGATGCCGCGCAACGCCGATGAAGGGCCGAACGGCTCAACGAGGCGCCACGTTGATCTCCAACTCGGACAGCTGTGCGGGCAGTGGCTGGCGGACGAGTTCGCGCCCTGTGGTGTCGGCGAGCACGAAGTCACCCTTGTAGGGTTCCCGGTAGAGCAGCAGGTCGTCGTCGACCCAGGCGGCGTCGGCGCTCGGCAACGGATTGACCACCCGTCCGCTGGCCGCCTCCACCAGCAACGGTTCCTGCTGGCCTTGCACGACGACCAGGCGACCGTCCGGCGACCAGGCCCACGGCCCGGCGGGATCGCCGGGTAGCGGCTCCGACCGGGTCGGTCGTCCGTCGTCGGCGGAGAACATCTGCACACCACTTCGGGGGTGCCGGACCGCCTCGGACCGTGGCCTGCCCTGGGCGGTCTGTGGCAGTGCCACCTCCCGGCCGTCCCGGGTCCAGACGAAGGAGCACTGGTCGGTGCAGAGGTAATCCTTCCGGGACACCTGGTGGGTACGCTTCGTGCCGTCGCGCTCGACCACGACGAAGCCGAAGTGGTCCAGCGCAGTGGTGGTGAACAGGAGGCGGCGACCGTCCGGTGACCAGGTCGGGCGGCTCAGCGCACGGCCTACCTCGTGCCAGCGGGTCTTTCCCGTGGCCATGTCGACGAGACCGACCTCGCGTGGACGGTCCTCCTCGACGACCGCGACCAGAGACCCGGTAGGTGCGGGAAAGATGGCGTCGTAGCGGTCGGTGGGCACGTAGCGGCCCCGGCTCCGGTCCAGCAGGAATCCGCTGCCCGACCCGCCGGCGAACTGTGCCCGGGTCACCACCCAGTTACCGGGCAGCACCAGCGGCGCGGCGGTCCAGTTCGCTCCCGGGGTGGGCCGGACCGACGGTGACGAGGTGATCGAGGGTGACGGAGTCGCATCCGTGGGTGGCGTCGCGGGAGTTGCGGCCGGCCGAGGACGCAGCAGCACGAACGGCACAGCCGCCGTGACGACCGCTACCAGCACTGCCGCGCTGACGGTCAACCGCCGCCGCCGACGCAGCCGGCGTCCCTGGCCGAGCGCCCGGACGGCGAGCCCGGGAGCGGGCGCGGCGCCCTCGGCCAGGTCGCGTACGGCCCTGCGGAGCAGGGCGTCGAGTTGTGCGGTCATCGCGTCACCTCCGGGCGGCTGGTCAGCTCGTCCAGCCCCGGTACCAGGCGCCGCAGCCGCGCCAGTGCCCTGGTGCTCTGGCTGGCGACCGTGCCGGTCCGGCAGCCGAGCAGCGACGCGGTCTGCTCGACGCTCAGGTCCTCCAGGTAGCGCAGGGTGAGCACGGCCCGTTGCCGTGGCGGCAGCGCCCGGAGAGCGTCCAGCAGCAGCAACCGCAGATCGGTCTCGCGGCCGCTGTCGCTGTCCACCGGCCGTTCCGGTAGCTCCGCCACAGGCACCTCCGCTCGCCGCGCTCGCCGTCGCCAGCCGGACACCTGATCGTGGTACAGGATGCGTTTCACGTACGGCTCGGCGTCACCCCTGATGCGCGGCCAGCGCGCGTACGCCTTGGCCAGCGCGTTCTGCAGCAGGTCCTCTGCCGCGTGCTGATTCCCGGCCAGCACGTACGCGACGCGCAGCAAGGCGGCACCCCGTTCCTGAACGAACGTGGTGAACTCCCCGTCGACATCCGCCACCGCCCACCTCCGTAGTTCAGACGCCGAGCGGCAGCGGAACTTTGCCTCGTCGCGAGGGACAATGGGTTTGTGCGCTGGACTGTGCTCGACTCGCCGATCGGGGAATTCTCCGTGGCCACCGACGACACAAGTGTGTGCGGAGCCCACTTCGGTCGGGTGGACGCGGCCGTCGACGAGCCGGGCGATCCGCTGTCCCGGCAGGTCGTGGCCGAGCTGCGGGCGTACTTCACGGGTGCGTTGACCGCGTTCACGGTTCCCGTGTCGGCCCCGCGCGGCTCCGAGTTCGAGCGGGCGGTGTGGCGGGAGATGACCCGCATTCCGTACGGCGGGACGCTGACGTACGGCGAGGTGGCGCGGCTGGTCGGCGATCCCGGGGCGGCGCGCGCGGTGGGAGTGGCCTGCAACCGCAACCCGATCCCCGTGATCGTGCCGTGTCACCGGATCGTCGGCGCGGGCGGCAAGCTGGTCGGTTTCGGCGGCGGCCTGCCGCGCAAGGTCAGGTTGCTGGAGCTGGAGGCGGGCGTGGCTCTGCGGCAGGCCTGGTCCTGACCCGTTGATCGTTGGCTGCTGAGCGGGGCGACACGCCGAACACGGTGCTGCTGGGCAGCCACCGATCGCCGCACCGGCAGTGCCCGGACGCGGCGAGGGCCGGGTCCGACCGGACCCGGCCCTCGGCCGTGCTGGTGGTTCAGCGGGTCAGCGCTCGACCTCGCCGGCGATGAACTCCTCCACGGCCTGGTGGGCGTCGTGGTCGGCGTACTGCACCGGCGGGGACTTCATGAAGTACGACGAGGCCGACAGGATCGGGCCACCGATCTTGCGGTCCAGCGCGATCTTCGCGGCCCGGACGGCGTCGATGATGACACCGGCCGAGTTCGGCGAGTCCCACACCTCGAGCTTCAGCTCGGCGTTGAGCGGGGTGTCGCCGAAGGAGCGCCCCTCCAGGCGGATGTACGCCCACTTGCGGTCGTCCAGCCACGGCACGTGGTCCGACGGGCCGATGTGCACGTCGCTCTTGCTCATCTCGTGCGGGATCTGCGAGGTGACCGACTGGGTCTTCGAGATCTTCTTCGAGACCAGGCGGTTGCGCTCCAGCATGTTCATGAAGTCCATGTTGCCGCCGAAGTTGAGCTGGTACGTGCGCAGCAGCTCGACACCGCGGTCCTCGAAGAGCTTCGCGAGCGCGCGGTGCACGATGGTGGCGCCGACCTGGCTCTTGATGTCGTCGCCGACGATCGGCAGGCCCGCGTCGGTGAACTTCTGCGCCCACTCGGGGTCGGAGGCGATGAAGACCGGCAGGGCGTTGACGAACGCGCAACCGGCGTCGATCGCGGCCTGGGCGTAGAACTTGTCGGCCTGCTCGGAGCCGACCGGCAGGTAGGAGACGACGACGTCGACCTGCGCGTCGCGCAGCGCCTGGGCCACGTCGACCGGGGTGGCGTCGGACTCCTCGACGATCTCGCGGTAGTACTGGCCCAGACCATCGAAGGTCGGGCCGCGTTGCACGGACACGCCGGTCGGCGGTACGTCGCAGAGCTTGATGGTGTTGTTCTCGCTGGCGACGATCGCCTCCGCGAGGTCCATGCCCACCTTCTTGGCGTCGACGTCGAACGCCGCGACGAACTGAACGTCAGAGACGTGGTAGTCGCCGAAGGTGACGTGCATGAGACCCGGGACGCGGTCGTTCGGGTCGGCGTTGCGGTAGTACTCGACGCCCTGAACCAGGGACGAGGCGCAGTTACCCACACCGACGATGGCGACGCGGACGGAGCCCATAGCGTCTGCCTCCTTCTTTTCTGTCACGGCCGCTCTTTCCTGGTCTCTCCAGGCGGAGGCGGGCTGTTGTCTTCTCGTCGGCCACCGGCTGTCCCCAGGTGGGGGACCGTCGGGGCTCGGCCGGAGCGCTCGTTGGCGATGAGCTCCTCCAGCCAGCGGACCTCACGCTCACAGGCGTCCAGGCCGTGGCGCTGCAGTTCCAAGGTGTAAGCGTCGAGGCGCTCGGCCGCCCGGCCCAGCACGTCGCGAAGGCCTTCGCGACGTTCCTCGATCTTGCGGCGGCGACCCTCCAGAATGCGCAGGCGGGTCGCCTGGTCGGTCCGGGCGAAGAACGCGAAGTGCACACCGAAACCCGTGTCGTCGTACGTCTCGGGCCCGGCCTGTGCGATGAGCTGGGCGAAGCGTTCCTTGCCCTCCGCGGTGATTTTGTAGACCACCCGACCTCGTCGGCTGGTCAGCGCGGGAACCTCCTCGGCGGTGGCGGGTGTCTCGGCGGCTTCGGTGATCCAGCCCGCCGCCTGCAACCTGCGCAGGGTCGGGTAGAGCGAGCCGTAGCTGATCGCCGCCCGGATCGCGCCGAGTTTGGCGGTCAACTCCTTGCGCAGCTCATAGCCGTGCATCGGAGACTCCTGCAGGAGGCCGAGGATGGCGAATTCGAGCACGGGCCACCCTCCCTTTACCCTCCGGCGCGGAGCGGTAACCGCCGCGATGTATCGGACCGATACATCGCACGTTAGCGGCTGCTGCCGGCCAGGGCAAACCCCCGTTCCGGGGTGTTGTCGTCACGCATCGTGACCGTGGTCGCCTCGTCGAGCCGGACCGCGTACCCTTCACCGCATGCGTACGCAGCGCCAGATCGTCGACTACTCGCTTCAGAAGCGAGCAGTGCTGCGTGAGCTCATGGCCAGCCGCATCGGTACGTACGACGTGTGTGACGCGTCGCCGTACCTGAAGAACGCTGCACGCTTCCACGGCGAGCCGACCGACCTGCGCTGCCCCATCTGCCGCAGCGAGAATCTGACGCTGGTCCACTACATTTACGGGGACGAACTCAAGCAGTCCGCCGGACAGGCCCGGACACTGGCCGAGTTGCCGGTGCTGGCGATGACGCTACGTGAGTTCCAGGTCTTCGTGGTGGAGGTGTGCCTCGGCTGTGACTGGAACCATCTCGTCGAGCAGTACCTGCTCGGTCGGGACGGTCTCACCGGCGACGGCGACAGTGTTGGCGCCGACGAGCAGGATACTGCGACCGCCGAGGGCGTGGGTCGGCGGAGGCGAGAGGCGCAACGGTGACTTCAGCGGGTTGGACCGGCTCCGGGGTATGGACATGACCCGGAACGACCGACCACTCGTTGGTCCGATTGGCCCGATTGATTCAGCAATGACCCTGGCGAACCGGCACCCTCGTGCCGGTGGTCCGGGTGAAGCAACTCACGGCAACCCGGTGGCGGCGCTGTCGCGTCCCACCGCGACCGGCAGGGTGTGAAGAATGAACTCGTACGGCGATCCCAGCTCCGCGCGCGGTCGGGCCCAGTACCCGGGCCCGGACGGTGACCCCGGACCGGGCGCGGACGACGCGTACCGCAGACCCGGCGGTGACTCCCGCGCGGGCGGTTGGTCCTCCGCGGAGCCCGCAGCGCCCCCTGGTCGGGCCTCGGTGACACCGAGAGCCGCCGGCGGCCGCGCGTCGGTCGGTGGCTCGGCCTCCGTGCCGCCCCCCGGCGCTGCCGCCGGATCCGCGACGCCCGGCCGCAGTGGTCGGGCCTCGGTGCCCGTGTCGCCGGCACCGGGCGCGGCTGCGGGCCGTGCCGGCGCCGGTCGGGCGTCCGTTCCGGTGTCCCCGGCGCCGGGAGCGCCCGCCGGTCGGGCCCGGGTGGGCACCGCCGCCGTCGGCGCCGCCTCGGCGGGTCGGGCCAGCGTCGGCTCCGCGTCGGTGGGTGGCCGCGCCGCGGTCGCCCGGGCGAGCGTCTCCCCGGTCTCCGGCGGGCCGGGTGGTCCCGGCGGTCCGAATGGTCCGGGCGGACCGAACGGGCCCGGTCGCGGTGGCCGGGGCGGTCGCGGCGCGGGTGACCCCGCCGCGGCGGCGCGGGCCAAGAAGCGCAAGCGGATGAACCTGCTGATCGCCGGGTTCGCCGTCTTCATCATGCTCGCCGGTGCCGGCGTGGTCGGGTTCACCTACTACTCGACGAACGTGGTCATGCCCGAGGAGCTGCCGCTGCCGCTGTCCACCACGGTGTACGCCAAGGACGGCAAGACCACGCTGGCCAAACTCGGCAACGAGAACCGCACCTTCGTCACCATCAGCCAGATTCCGGAGCACGTGCAGCACGCGGTGGCGGCGGCCGAGGACCGGAACTTCTATCGGCACTCCGGCGTCGACTACAAGGGCATCGTCCGTGCCGCCTGGAACAACGTCTCCAACGGTGACAAGCAGGGCGCGTCGACGATCACCCAGCAGTACGCCCGCAACGCGTTCGAGAACCTCAAGGACGACACCTACGGCCGCAAGGTGAAGGAGGCGATCCTCGCCTCCAAGTTGAACGACGCGTACAGCAAGCCGGAGATCATGCAGCACTACCTCAACGTCATCTACTTCGGTCGCGGCGCGTACGGCATCGAGGCGGCGGCGCAGACGTACTTCGGCAAGCCGGCGATCAAGCTGACCCCCGCCGAGGGCGCGGTCCTGGCCGCGCTGATCAAGCAGCCGGTGCCGTCCGCGACCCACAAGGGTTACGACCCGTCGGTCAACCCGACCGACGCGAAGACCCGCTGGGACTACGTGATCGACGGGATGAAGAAGGAAAAGTGGCTGGACCCCGCCGCCCCGATCGCGTACCCGAAGGTGCTGCCACCCAAGAAGGGCGGCAACGGCTTCGGCGTCGACAGCCCCCGGGGCAACGTCATCAACTACGTCCGTCAGGAGATGGACGCGATGGGCCTCTGCTCCGACAGCGGCGCGGAGGGTAAGACGAGCTGTGTCGACGCGCTGCGCGACGGCGGCTACCGGATCACCACGACCATCGACCCGAAGCTCCAGACGGCCGCCGAGAACGTCGCCATGCAGTCGAAGAAGGGCTCGGAGCTCAACGACCAGCCCAAGAACCTGATGGCGGCCGTTGTCTCGATCGACCCGAAGAAGGGCCGGGTGCTCGCCTACTACGGCGGTGACAGTGGCGCCGACTTCGACTACGCCGGCAAGAACACCGACAAGAACGGCGACCTAGCCGGTGGTCACGCCCCGGGCTCGTCGATGAAGGTCTACACCCTGGCCGCCGCGATCGAGGCGGGCATCTCGGTGAAGTCGCACTGGGACCCCACGCCGTACAAGCCCGAGGGTTCCAAGGTCGCGATCGGTAACGCCGGCCGGACCAACCTCAAGTGCGGCAAGTACTGCACCCTCGAAGAGTCGACGATCCAGTCGTACAACGTGCCGTTCTACTGGGTCACCAAGGAGATCGGCGCCGAGAAGGTGGTCGACATGGCCCGCAAGGCCGGGGTGACCACCATGTGGGGAGTCGACCCGCCGCAGGCGTTCGACCTGTCGAAGAAGGGGCCGAACCCGTTCGACAACTACACCGGTTTCGGCAAGTACCCGCTCACCGTGTTCGACCACGCGAACGCGATGGCGACGTTCGCCAACGACGGCAAGTACATCAAGGCGCACTTCGTCATCAAGGTGGAGCAGCAGGACAAGAGCACCGGTAAGTGGAAGGTCGTCGGCAGCGAGCGCATCAAGCCCGAGCAGCGGATCGACAAGAAGGTCACCGACGAGGTCACCGCGGTCCTGAAGCAGATCCCCGCCCCCAACCATCTCTCGCTGGAGGGCGGCCGCCAGGCCGCCGCGAAGACGGGCACCTGGGAGTACAACAGCGAGGACAACGCGCACGCCTGGACGGTCGGCTACACCCCCCAGATCGCCACGGCCGTCTGGGTGGGCAGCCGGGATATCAAGAAGCCCGAGATCCGCCTCGCGAGCGGTAAGCCCATCGGCGGTTCGACCCTCCCCGGCCCGATCTGGGAGAAGTACATGAACACCGCCCTGAAGGGTCAGGAGGAGATCCCCCTGCCCACCGTCACCGGTGAGGGCGACATCACCAAGGGCAACGGCAAGGAGCCGGCGGCGCCTCCGCCACCGCCGCCGGGTCAGCCGGGGCAACCAGGTCAGCCTGGACAGCCCTGTGACCCGCTGACCAATCCGTTCTGCCCCCGCAACGGTGGCAACCCCGGCGGGAACAACCCGGGCGGTCCCGGTGGGCCGGGCGGTCCGACCGGTTAGCCGCCACCCGACCTGCCACTGAGCACCCTGGAACAAGAGCCACAGCGCACACGCCGCCGCCGGCCGGACGACCTGTCCGGCCGGCGGTTGACG
This sequence comes from Micromonospora sp. NPDC005979, assembly GCF_040614415.1. NCBI lineage: Bacteria > Bacillati > Actinomycetota > Actinomycetes > Micromonosporales > Micromonosporaceae > Micromonospora > Micromonospora sp. NPDC005979. The sequence goes on from NZ_JBEXUR010000002.1 coordinate 416,658, forward strand.
TAGTGGCACCGGGCACTCGTCGCTTGTCGACGGTGCGGGTCGTGACCTCGACGGGCGCACGAGTACATGACGCACCGCTGCGAGTACGGCAGGATGCCTCTCTATGAGCACCCAGTCGACGCCCGGCATCGACGACGCCGGAACCACCGACCACCCGTCCCGGTCCGACGGGTTCGTCCGCGGCCTGTCCGGCGCCATCGGCGGGCCGCTGGGCGACCACGCGACGGCACTGGACCGGCCGGCCGGGCAGGAACGCCGATTCTGGACCGCCGTCCGGATCGTCCTGGCGCTGGTCTGCCTCACGCTCGCGCTGCACTGGGTGCAGAAATCCCCGTGCCAGGACGGCGCGTGGCAGAACAACGTCCAGTACAACCGGTTCTGCTACACGGACGTCCTCGCCCTCTACTACGCCGAGGGCCTCAACGAGGGCAAGGTGCCCTACCGGGACCACCCGGTGGAGTACCCGGTGCTCACCGGCTACTTCATGGGCGCCCTCGGTCTGCCGGTGCACGCGATCGGCAAGGGGGACCCGAGCATCAACCAGGGTCAGTGGTTCTACAACCTCAACGCGCTCGTGCTGGGCGCGCTCGCCGTGGCCACCGTGGCGGTGATCCTCGCGTTGCGCCGCCGGCGACCCTGGGACGCCGCGTTGTTCGCGCTCGCCCCGGCGCTGCTGCTCACCGCGACCGTCAACTGGGACCTGCTCGCCATCGGGTTGGCGGCGTTCGGTCTGCTGGCGTGGGCCCGGCGACAACCGGTGGCGGCCGGCGTGCTGCTCGGTTTGGCCGGCGCGGCGAAACTCTGGCCGCTGTTCCTGCTGGGACCGATCCTCGTCCTGGCGCTGCGGGCCAACCGGCTCCGCGCCGCGCTCACCACGCTCGGCGCGGCGGTGGTGGCCGTGGTGCTGGTGAACCTGCCGGCCTACCGGGCCAACCCGGACAACTGGGGTCGGTTCTTCGAGCTGAACACCACCCGGCCGATCGACTGGGGCACGCTCTGGTACATCGGGCGCTACCTCGACGGCAAGGTCGGCAACGACCCCGGCGAGCAGGGCCCGTTCGAATGGTTGAACACCAACATCCCGACCCTCAACACCATCTCGTACGCCCTGTTCGGGCTGGCCTGCATCGGCGTGGCGGTGTTGGCGCTGCGGGCACCGCGCCGGCCGCGGCTCGCGCAGCTCGCCTTCCTGGTGGTCGCCGCGTTCCTCGTCTTCAGCAAGGTCTGGTCCCAGCAGTTCGTGCTCTGGATGTTGCCGCTGGTGGTGCTGGCCCGGCCGAAGTGGGGCGCCTTCCTGGCCTGGCAACTCGCCGAGGTCTGCTACTTCGTGGCCTTCTACGGTGAGCTGCTGGGCGCGGCGACCAGCCGTCCCGTCTTCCCCGAAGGCGTATTCGTGCTGGCCTCGACGCTGCGGCTGGCCACCGTGGTGACCCTGTGCGTGCTGGTCGTGCGGGAGATCCTGCACCCAGAGCAGGACGCGGTACGCGCCACCTACGCCGACGACCCGGACGGCGGCGTACTGGACGGCGCACCAGACGCCCCCTGGCTCGACCGCTGGCGCCGCCCCGCGACCAAACCCGACCTGGAGCCCGAGCCCGCCACCGCCACCGCCACGTGATCTCCAGGACCTGACGCGCCGGAGCCACGTCAGGTTTGCGGGGGGAGCCCGCCCGGCGCAGGGATCAAGCCTGACCGCCCGGAGCCGGGCGGGCTCCCCCCGCAAACCGCCCCAGAGGGCGAGCGCGTCAGAGCCGATACACCACGGCGTCGCCGACCTCCTGGCGCGTGATGCCGAGCGACTCGACCGGCGCGTCGATGGTGATCTCCCATGGCGTGCCGGGCACCTCGTCGCGTAGCAGCACCACCGTCCGCACGCCGTACGTGCGCAGGTAGTTGACGCTGTTTGGGTCGGGGAACGACTGGCTGGCCCGGCGGAGTTCGTCGAGCTGCCGGGGCGTGAAGCCGCTGCCGCCGTTCGCCACGTCCGGGAACCCACTCGTCGACCAGAGCATGACGTGCTGGTCGAGGCCCTGGTCGCTGGGGAGCACGAGCAGCGGACCCTCCGCCGAGCGCATCGCGGCGGGCTGCCTCGGCACCACCGGATGCCCGGTGGTGTTCAACCCTTCAAGGGTGACCAGCAGCAGCGGCAACAGCGTGGCGATCCGCAGCCACGGCCCGGGCCAGGACGGCACCCGCTGCGCGGCCAGCTCACGGACCCGGTCGGTGAGGGCGGTGACCGCGCCTGCCGCGAGCAGCGCGAGCAGCAACGTGATCCAGAGCATCAACCGCCCGGGGGTACGCAGCGCGTTCCAGCCCGGCGCGTGCTCGAACAGCGGCACGTAGGTGAAGGTGCCGTCGAAGAAGCGGGTGCCCATCGCGAACACCATCGTGACCAGCACACCGCCGAGCAGGAACAGTCGGTGTCGCAGCCGCCAGACCGAGAAGAAGAGCCCGCCGAACGCCAGCGCGTAGAGCACGAAGCCCGGCAGCAGTGTCATCTCGGCATGGAACGGCAGCGCCGCACGGGCGCCCTCGTGCAACCCACCCCAGATCCGCGACTCCGCGGGCGCGGTCACGAAGCCGGACGCGGGCGGCGAGAAGATGGCGATGTCGCCGACGGTCCGCTCGGCGTACGGGTGCAGCTCGATCACCTGGAAGTACGGGAACGCCATCAGCGCGCCCACCCCGGCGAAGAACAACCCGCCGACCAGGTCGGCCACGAGCAGCCGGCGGCCGAACGGCAGGGTACGCCCGGACCGCAGCCACTTCACTCCGAACAGCACAGCGGCGACCAGCGCGGCGGCGGCCAGGAAGTACGCGAACGGCAAGCCGATGCCGAAGCCGAGGCTGATCTGCCAGGCCGCCACCAGCCAACCGCCGTACACCCAGCCGTCGTGTCGTCGTTCGGGCCGGTAGCCGTGGCGCAGCGACCAGCCGTGCCCCCGCGCGAGCATCGCGAGGGCCAGCGGAATGCCACCGTTGGAGAGCACGTGCAGGTGCCCCGCCTGGGCGAGCAGCCACGGCGCGTAGGCGTAGCCGACCCCGGCGACGGCGGCGCCGATCCGGCCGGCCGCGAGCTGCCGGGCCAGGGCGTACGCCCCGAGCGTGGCGAGCGCATGCGCGAGCACGAACATGATGTTGTAGCGCAGCACCGCGTCCTCGGGGCCGCTGCCGAGCATCCCGGCCGGGGCGTAGCCGAGCAGCGTGTCGGAGAACGCGAAGCTCCACAGCTCCGGAAAGAACGTGTTCGACTGCCACAGGCGGGCCGGGTCGGCCAGCAGGATGTGGCCGGACCATGCCATCTGCCACGCCTGGAGGCTCGGGTCCCAGGTGTCCTGCGGCAGGGTGTAGCGCGGGTAGCGCAGCGTCGGCCAGGTCATCAACACGGCCAGCGCCAACGAGGCGAGGGCCGCCAGGGTCCACTCGTGGACCAGGGACCGGCCCACCGGGCGGGCGGCCCGGGTGAGCCAGCTGGGCCGGGGCTCCGGCGCCGAGGCGAACGCCTCCCAGCGGTCGGGGTCGACCGGCTTGGCCTCGTCTGTCGCCTCCGCGGTCGACTCGCCGTCCTTGGCGGTGGCGTCCTCGGCGTCGTCGGCCTTCTTCTCGCTGTCGGCCTTCTTCTCGCCGTCGCTGGCCGTACCGACGCTCTTGGCCTTGTCGGCCTTCTCCGCGCCGCCCTTGGCGCGACCGTTCCTGCCGGGGGTGCCCTTCGCGGCCGTGCCGGCGGTGGTCGCGCCGGCCTGCTCGTCGGCGGCGCCCTTCGCGGCCGTGCCGGTGCTCGCGCGAGCCTTCCCCTGTGCCGGGTCGTCGCGGGTCGCGCCGTTCCCGGTGGTTCCGGGCGAGGTGGCCGGGGTGTCACCGGTGGGCGGCGCGGCGGGTCGGATGGGTTTGTCGCCGGTGGGAGCGGGCCGAGCCTTCCCCGGCTTGGACTGGCCGGTCGTCATGCTGCCGGGCGCTCCGTCGGAAGCTGCTGACGCAGGAAGTCGATGTCGGCGGCCTGGCCCTCGACGCCGCCCGGGGTCTCGACGACCACCGGCGCCCCGGCGGCGCGGATCACCGCCACCACCAGCTCCGGGTCGATCGTCCCGCCGTCGAGGTTGTCGTGCCGGTCCTGCCCCGAGTTGAACGCGCCCTTGGAGTTGTTGGCGTGCACCAGGTCGATCCGGCCGGTGATCGCCTTGACCCGGTCGACCAGGCCGAGAAGCTCCTCACCCCCGGCGTACGCGTGGCAGGTGTCCAGGCAGAAGCCGACCTCGTAGTCGCCGACCGCGTCCCAGAGCCGGGCCAGCGCGTCCAGCCGGCGGGCGCACGCGTTGTCGCCGCCGGCCGTGTTCTCGATGAGGACCGGCACGCCGAACCCACCGGAGTCGGCCGCGTACGCGAAGGTCTTGCGCCAGTTGTCGAAGCCGACCGCCAGGTCGTCGCCGGCGTTGACGTGCCCACCGTGGACGATCAGGCCCTTGGCGCCGATCTCGGCCGCTGCGGTCGCATGCCCGAGCAGCAGCTTTCGACTGGGGATCCGGATGCGGTTGTTGAGGGTCGCCACGTTGATGACGTACGGCGCGTGCACGTAGAGGTCGACCTCGCCGGTCCGCAGCCGCTCGGCGTCCTCCCGAGGCTTGGGTGCCTTCCATCCCTGCGGGTCGGAGAGGAAGAACTGCACGGTGTCGGCGGACCGTGCGGCTGCCTCCGCCAGCGGGTCGGTCGAATCGACGTGGGCTCCGATACGCATGGCAGCGAGCCTACGTCGGGAGCACGGCGGACGTGCTGACGGTCGGCGCGATGTCGTCACTCCCGCCGGCGGACGATCGTTGAGTGGATGGGATCCGACGAGCGGCCCGGGGCTGGGCGCGACGAGGCGCCCGGGTGCGGCCAGCGGGTGTTCGTCGGCCCGACAGCGAGGTCACCCCTGCGGCGCGGCCCGGCGTCGCGGGGGGAGACCCGTCGTCGCACCAGATCGGCCCGGATCCAGAATCTCGGAAATTTCTGCCTTTTCCCCCTACATGGGACGACAGCCGTTGTATCGTCAGATAACAACACGATAAAGCTCCGCGGGGCGTCTCCGGTCCAACCTCATCGGTGTGGTCGTTCCTCCCCAGGTCCCACCCAAGGAATGCGGACGGGACGCTCCGCGGCCTCGTTGACGGGGGCTCGCCACCGACCAGTGACGGTCGGCTGGCGGGCCCCCGTCGGCATGCCCGCGACGCCGACCCGACCGCCCCGGGCATGATCGTCCGGACCGGGTATCCTGGTCAGGTTGTCCGCGTCCGGCCGGGTTCCCCCGGCACGTGCGGGCAGCGACGCACGACCTCCTGCCACGGAAGGACCGTGGCCGCTTAGCCCACAGGAGGTGAGCACGTCTTGCGTCATTACGAGATCATGGTGATCCTCGACCCCAGCCTCGAGGAGCGCACCGTCGCCCCGTCGCTCGACACGTACCTGAACGTGATTCGGACCGCGGGTGGCTCGGTTGAGAAGACGGACGTGTGGGGCCGCCGGCGCCTCGCGTTCGAGATCAACAAAAAGGCCGAGGGCATCTACGCCGTCGTCGACCTGCAGGCCACGCCTGCTGCCGTGGCCGAGCTGGACCGTCAGCTCCGGCTGAACGAGTCCGTTCTGCGCACCAAGGTCATCCGGCCGGAGATGCGCTAAGCATTCTGTCCGGCATTCAACCCGGTTCGCCCGGATCAGCCTCCGCGACTCTGTCGTACGGCTCTGAGAGCCTGTACGACGAGACGCTGAGTGCGCGAGGAGATGGTCATGGCAGGAGACACCACCATCACGGTCATCGGCAATCTGACCGATGACCCCGAGTTGCGGTTCACCCCCTCCGGGGCTGCGGTCGCCAAGTTCCGTGTCGCCTCGACGCCCCGATTCATGGACAAGGCGTCGGGCGAGTGGAAGGACGGCGAGCCGCTGTTCCTCGCTTGCACCGTCTGGCGGCAGGCCGCCGAGCACGTCGCCGAGTCGCTGCAGCGCGGCGCTCGGGTGATCGTCTCGGGCCGGCTGCGTCAGCGGTCATACGAGACCCGCGAGGGTGAGAAGCGCACCGTCATCGAGCTTGAGGTCGACGAGATCGGCCCGTCGCTGCGCTACGCCACGGCGAAGGTGCAGAAGATGTCCCGCTCGGGTGGCGGTGGCGGCGGCTTCGGTGGCAGCGGCGGTGGTGGTGGCCAGGGTGGCGGCGGAGGCAACTTCGACGACCCCTGGGCTTCGGCCGCACCCTCTCCCGCGCGTGCCGGTTCGGGCGGCAACTTCGACGAGGAGCCTCCGTTCTAATGGCGCCGAGCGCCCGCGATCGCAAACCAGGAGCAAGGTCAATGGCCAAGGCTGCGGCACTTCGCAAGCCGAAGAAGAAGGTGAACCCGCTCGACAAGGACGGGATCACCTATATCGATTACAAGGACACGGCGCTGCTGCGCAAGTTCATCTCCGACCGCGGCAAGATCCGCGCTCGGCGGGTCACTGGCGTGACCTCGCAGCAGCAGCGGCAGATCGCCCGCGCGGTCAAGAACGCCCGCGAGATGGCGCTCCTGCCGTACACCGCAACGGCCCGCTGAGAGGAGGCACCGATATGAAGATCATCCTGACTCAGGAAGTGTCCGGCCTCGGTGCCCCGGGCGACATCGTCGAGGTCAAGGACGGCTTCGGCCGTAACTACCTGCTGCCGCAGGGCTTCGCGATCGCCTGGACCAAGGGCGCGGAAAAGCAGGTCACGGTCATCAAGCGGGCCCGCTCGGCCCGTGAGATCCGCGACCTCGACCACGCCAACGAGGTCAAGGGCCAGCTCGAGGGTCTCAAGGTCAACCTGAAGGCCCGTGCCGGCGACGGAGGGCGGCTCTTCGGCTCGGTCACCTCGGCCGAGATCGTCGACGCCGTCAAGGGCGCCGGCGGTCCGGTCCTCGACCGTCGTCGGCTGGAGGTGCCCGGTCACATCAAGTCGACCGGCACCTACCCGGTGAGGATCAAGCTGCACCCCGAGGTCACCGCATCGTTCAACCTGAACGTCGTTCAGGGCTGACGACCCGCTGGACCACGACGAAGGCCCGCACCGAGCGATCGGTGCGGGCCTTCGCGCATGCGCCACAAGTGACCCGGCTCGCCAGCCTCAGCCGATCGGTTGACCGGTCACCGCGCTGATCAGCACCGTGGACAGACCACCACCGACCACCGCCGCGGCAAGCGCGATCGTCGCCGACCGCCACGTCGTGCCGACCCGCCGCAGCAGCGCCGCCACCACCAGGCTGCTCACCAGCGCCAACCCGAATCGCGGCGAGCCGGCGAGCAACGACTCCAACGCACGGGACCGTGCGGAGTCGCAGCCACCCCCGGAGATGTCGGTGACACAACCGGCGGGCGCCTGCCCGTCCAGCGTCAGCAGCCACAGGAAGATCAGCACAGCCGGCACCACGTAGCAGGCGGTGGTGTACAGCAGTGGCCGGACCGACCCACCCGGGTCAGGGTCGAGGAGGTCATCCTCCAGACGCCGCGCCCAGCCGCCCGTCGCCACCGACTCGACCCGCCGCCGCACCGACGCCGTACCGACCGGCGACCGGTCCGCCCGACGCACGGCACCGGAAGGGGGTACGGGCGCACTACGCGGTCGCGGGGCGGTGTAACCCACCACCGGCGACCGAGGCGCCGACGTCGTCGTGGTGTCCATCCAGCGCGGATCGTCACCGGACAACCGCGTACCGGACCAGAAACCCGTGTCCCGGCTCGGCCACCCCTCCGTCAGTCGATCCGAGCGGGGTGGCAGCGTCCGGTCCCACTGGTCGTCCTCGACCGCGGACCGCTCCCACTGGCCGGTGCGGTCCGACCGCTCCCAGCCAGCGACACTCTCCCCCTGCGACCACTGCCCGCTCAGGTCCGTGGTGTCCGGGCCCGGCGGCGGCCACGCGTGCACACCCGACGCGTCCCACGGGTCCACCGCGGGCGCGTACGACGGATCCGGCTCCGCCGGCCGCTCCGACCCGCGTTCCCAGGGATCGACCGCCGGGCGTGTCCACGACTCCTCCGCCGCGCGCCGGCTACGCCGCGTCGGTCGGCTCACCTCCGAGCGGGACGTCGCCTCGGCCGAGCCGGCCTCCAGGTCCCCACCGGACCAGATCACCTGCGGACGACCGGCCGGCGCGCGACGGGGACGACGGTCGGCGACCGCGCCGGAGACCGGCTCCTCCTCCGCCGAGTCGGCGCGTCGGCGGCCCGCGTAGCCCTGCTCCTGGGGACGGTCGAGCGTCCACTCCCGGGTGTGGTCCGAATCGGGGCCAGCGCCGATCGCCGGCTGCTCGCGTCGACCCCCCGCGCCGATCGCCGGCTGCTCGCGCCACCCACCCGCGCCGATCGCCCGCTGCTCGCGCCGACCGCTCGCGTCAGCCCGGCGTCTGCCCGTCGTCTCGGCGCTGCGCCAACCGGCACCCGAGCTCGGACGCTCCGGCTCCACCTCGTCCTGTGCCTCGTCGGGCGCGGCGTGTCGTCCACCACCGTCGGCACGCTGGACGCCCGATTCCAGCGCCCACCGTGGCAGGTAGGCGTCGACCGGCTCGTCCTGCCCACGGTCCCGCGCACGCCGCCGACTGGAGGTGCGGTAGGGCGCGTCCTCGTCGTACGGATCGGCCGGAGCGGGCAGCGCGGGCCGACCCCACGAGGCGGTTGACGGACGCTCCCGCGGGCTGCCCTCCCCGCGTCCCCAGTCCCGGTAACTCACGGCCGGAGTGTGACCCTTCTGAACCCAAAGCGTGATTCGCTGTCCAGGTGTAGCCGTTCGCTGGAGATAGTACGGGAAGATCGTGTAAAAGAACCGACCGAAATATTCTCCTCCACAGGGTGGGGACCGCATATTCCCAGGTCAACGACCTGCGGCCGAGAATTCCCCAGCGGTTGTCCACAGGCTGTGCACACCCTGCGCACATGCTCGTCCACCGGCGTCCACAGGTTGTCCCGAGGCTCGTCCACCGTGCTTGTTGAGTGGCTGACCTCGGGGTCCGTATGGTTGGCCCTCGACCGCCGGCGCGATGGCCCCCGATCGACCGGTTCGGTCGGGAGAACTGTCGCACCCGGCCGGTAGAGCTGGGACGGATCCGACGCAGTGGAGGGGGGACCGGGTGTCGGTCACCGACGACATGCGGGCGGAGGCCCGATCCGGCAACGGTCAGCCACCCGTGCAGCGGGACGGCCAGTTCGACAAGACCCCACCCCAGGACGTCGCTGCCGAGCAGTGCGTCCTCGGCGGCATGTTGCTCTCCAAGGACGCCATCGCCGACGTCGTCGAGATCCTCAAGACCAACGACTTCTACCGGCCGGTGCACGCCACCATCTTCGACACCATCCTCGACATCTACGGTCGGGGTGAGCCGGCAGACCCGATCACCGTGGCCGCCGCCCTGACCGACTCGGGCGACCTGGCCCGCATCGGTGGCGCTCCCTATCTGCACACCCTCATCGCCAGCGTTCCCACCGCCGCCAACGCCTCGTACTACGCCCGCATCGTCAGCGAGCGTGCCGTGCTGCGTCGGCTCGTCGAGGCCGGCACCAAGATCGTGCAGCTGGGCTACGGCACCGCCAGCGGCGGCAGCCGCGACGTCGACGACGTCGTGGACCTCGCCCAGCAGGCCGTCTACGACGTCACCGAACGCCGGGTCAGCGAGGACTTCGCGGTCCTGGCCGACATGCTCCAGCCGACCTTGGACGAGATCGAGGCGGTGGGCGCGCAGGGCGGCGTGATGACCGGCGTGCCGACCGGCTTCAGCGACCTGGACCGGCTACTCAACGGACTGCACGCGGGGCAATTGATCATCGTGGCCGGCAGGCCCGGTTTGGGCAAATCTACGGCGAGTATGGACTTTGCCCGAAATGCCGCCATTCGCGCCAACCAGGCCGCTGCCATCTTCTCGCTGGAAATGAGCAAGGTCGAGATCGTCATGCGACTGCTCTCGGCCGAGGCGCGGGTGCCGCTGCACGTCCTGCGCAGCGGGCAGCTCTCCGACGACGACTGGACCAAACTGGCCCGCTGCATGGGTGAGATCAGCGAGGCGCCGTTGTTCGTCGACGACACGCCCAGCATGAACCTGATGGAGATTCGCGCGAAGGCCCGCCGACTCAAGCAGCGGCACGACCTCAAGATGATCGTGGTCGACTACCTCCAGCTGATGACCTCGCCCAAACGCACCGAGAGCCGCCAGCAGGAGGTCGCGGACCTCTCCCGTGGCCTCAAGCTGCTGGCCAAGGAGGTCGAGTGCCCGGTCATCGCGGTCAGCCAGCTCAACCGTGGCCCGGAGCAGCGCACCGACAAGCGTCCACAGTTGTCCGACTTGCGTGAATCGGGCTCAATTGAGCAGGATGCGGACGTTGTCATCCTTCTGCATCGCGACGACTACTACGACAAGGAGTCACCGCGGGCGGGCGAAGCGGACTTCATCGTTGCCAAGCACCGAAATGGTCCGACCGACACGGTGACGGTCGCAGCCCAACTGCACCTGTCGCGATTCGTGGACATGGCCATCGGATGATCGGCGTCCGCAGCGCACCGTGCGGCTCGCCGATCCGCCGACGGCCGAGTCGCCCGGGGCGACGGATCGAGACAGGCATCACCCCAGGCTGAGGCCGTGCTTCTCGAGAGCGGCCTGGATGATGTCGAGCGCCTTCGGGCCCATGCCGTGCAGCGCGGCCAGCTCCGTACGGGGCACCCCGGCCAGCTCGCGCAGAGTCGTGTAACCGGCGCCGTGCAGGGCGCGCGTGGCCGGCGCACCGACCTTCGGCAGCATGTCGGTTGAAGGATCCACGTCCCCATCGTTCATCACGTCACCCCAGCAGAGGGAACCAGCCCGCCGCCTCGCCCAACTCCAGCCGGTCCCGGTCGGTGAGCGGCAGCCGGCCGGTCGCCTTCAGCAGGAACTCCTGGTCGTCCCATCCGGCGGGGCGTACGGCGTCGTCGCTCAACAGGCCATCCATCGTGGACACCGCCACGCCCACCGCCAGCGGTCCGGGCGGCGGCGCGGCCGGCAGCTCCGGCGTGAGGTCCAGGTGGTGCACCACGGCCTCGGTGGTCAGGGTGGCCAGGAGATCGGGTACGCGCAGCACGTGGCCCTGTGTGGTCACGTACCCCTCGGGGTCCGCGAACCCGGCGGCGCGGACCGCGGCCGGGGCGGTCTCCCGCCACAGCCGGACGATGACGGTCGGCCGGTCGAAGGCGGACGCCGACCGCCGGATCCACCAGGCGTGCCGGGCTGCCTGTTCGTCGCCGCCCGGGAAGCCGCGCCAGTAGGAGATGTCGTCCACGTCGGCAGGACCGTCAACCGGGCTGGCCAGGGCCACCAGTGCCCGCTGGGCGTCGCCGAGCACGTGCAGGAGCAGGTCGGCGACGAGCCAGCCCCGGCATCGGGTGGCCCGTTGCAGGTCAGCGTCGTCGAGGGCGTCAACCACTGCGGTGATGCCGTCGTACGCCTCGGCGAGGGCCTCGTCGTGCCGGGTGGCGGTCATGCGGTGCAGCCTCGCACGGACCGCCGCGCCAGCCAATCACTCGCGGCGTTGCCCGGGTCGACGTGGATCGACCCGGGCGGGAGAGATTCGGCCGGGTTCAGCCGAACATCTCGTCGAGGAAGCTCTTGCGCTTCTTCTGCCGGTAGTGGCCGTGGTAGCCGTAGTGCTGCTGCTGCTGCTGGTGGCCGTAGGCAGGCGCCGGCGGGTAGCCGTGTGCGGGCGGCGGGGGCGGCGGTGGCGGGACGGCGCCGTAACCGGGCTGGTGCTGGGCAGGCGGCGGGGGTGGGGGCGCGTAACCGCCCGGCTGCTGGGCCGGCGCGGTCGGCCCGGCCTGCTGGCGACTCCAGTTGGCCTCTGCCTCGAACAGCTTCTCGAGCTCGCCGCGATCGAGGAAGATGCCCCGGCACTCGCCGCACTGGTCGATGACGACGCCGCTGCGCTCGTACTGGCGCATCTCGCCGCGACACTTGGGACAGATGAGGTCACTCATCACCCGACGGTACCCGGTCGACCTAAGCGATTGCTGTGAGCGCCTCGATGACTTCGTCGTCGGAGACCTCGTGGAAGTCGTCGTAGTAGACGCTCACCGAGCCGAACTCCGGCGGGCGTTGGGCACAGATGACCTGGTCGGCTTCGGCGGTCAGCAGTTCGTACGCCTCCTGGGCGCCGACCGGCACGGCCACCACGACGCGGCGGGCGCCGAGCCGGCGGGCGACCTCGACGGCGGCACGGGCGGTCGCGCCGGTGGCCAGCCCGTCGTCGACGATCACGGCGACTCGTCCGGTGAGGTCCAGCGGTGGGCGACCGCCCCGGTAGAGCCGCTCGCGGCGCTCCAACTCGACCTGTTCGCGGTGGCTGACCTCGGCGATGTCGTTGCTGCCGAGGCGGCTGGCGATCGCGTCGTTGAGCACCTGCACGCCACCGGGGCCGAGCGCGCCGAAGGCGACCTCCCGCGCCCAGGGCATGCCGAGCTTGCGGACGACCAGCACGTCCAGGGGGACGCCGAGCCGTTCGGCGACGACCCGGGCCACCGGTACGCCGCCGCGGACCAGGCCGAGGACGACGGCGTCCGGGTCGCCGACCAGGGCGGTGAGCCGCTCGGCGAGCACCCGGCCCGCCTCGGCGCGGTCGCGGTAGGTGGTCATGGCTTCAGGTGTACGCCGTGCGACGTCGTTTCGCCCGGCGGTTACGCCGATGTGGCCCGACCGGGCAGGTGCGCGGGCGTCGGGGTAGTCGGTGCGGACTCCGGGCGGTGCACCGCGGGTGCCCAGACGAGCAGCGCCACCGGGTAGAGCAGGTAACCGAACCGGGTGGAGGGCATGAGGGCGATGGCGGCGAGCAGCCCGTACCCACAGATCGAAGCGGTGGTCGCGGCGGTGCCGGGCGGGCGTCGCGCGAGCCGGACGGCGATGGCCGCGCCGGCCGCGACCAGGAGGGTGGCGGCGATCAGCCGGCCTCCCGGCAGGGTGGTGGCGATCAGGTAACCGGGAAACGGGGACTGTGCCGGGCTGGTGACCAGGCCGTGGCCGAGTGGAAAGCGCAGCACGTTCTCGGCGAGGGCCCCGCGGTCGACGAGCAACGCCGGGAGCAGGGCGAGCACGGGTAGCCCGATCGCGCCGGCCGCGACCCGGGCGCCGGCTCGCCGGGTCAGACCCCAGACGATCAGGACCAGGGCGATCGGCCAGGCGAACAGCTTCAGCGCGCCGGCCAGGCCGACGGCGAGACCGGCCCGGCCCGGCCGTCCGGCGGCGGCGAGCGCGAGGGCGAGCAGGCAGAGCGCGAGTACGGGTAGGTCATCGCCGCCGGTGGCCAGGGTCAGCGCGCAGACGGGCAGGACGGTGGCGGCCTGCACTCCCCGCAGCAGGGCGGCGTCCCGCCGGTGCTCCCCGCCGAGGGTGGCGGGCGCGGCGCGCAGCGTGACCACGGCCAGGGCGAGCGCCAGCGCGGTGCCCAGCGCGAACCACACCCGGGCGTCGGTCCACCAGACGTCGACGAGAGCTCGGGGCACACCGAACATCGCCATGCCCGGCTGGTACGGCGTGTATCCGAGCAGTTGCTCACCGGGTGGCAGGGCGGCGATCGCGTCCCGACCGAGGTACGGCGTGCCGTGGTCGAGCAGTCGGATGCCGGCCTGCTCGACGACCAGCACTTCTTCCTGCGCCCGGTCGGTGCGTCCGTTGGCCCGGTCGATGCTCTGCCAGAGCACGGGTACCAGTGCGGTGGTCACCCAGGCGAAGGCCGTCACCACCCAGCGGGAAGCGAGGCCGGCCAGCCGGGGGTTACGTCGGCGGACGATGAGTTGGACGACCACCGCCAGCGTCGTGACCAGGTATCCGACGGCGGCGACGGCACCCCAGGCCCGGTGTGGCAGGAGGGTCGACGTGCTCGCGGTGATCGCCGCGAACAGGGCCGACACGGTGTAGAGACCCAGGTCGAGGGCGAGTCCGCCGGCGGCGCTGTCGAGCGTCCGCCAGCGCTGGTGAAGGGCGGTCGGGGCGTCGGCGGTCACGGCCGCCAGTCTGGCAGATCTCGCTGCTCACCCAGCTGGCCGTCCGGCCGCGGCCTGGTCGGTGCGCAGGTGCCCGGTCAGGCCGGGAGATGGCGGTCGGGGCGGGAGCGACCGGCCTGGCGGCGGGTCTGGTTGAGGCGGATCACCGCGCCGGTGTCGTGCAGCGGCGGCGCCAGCGTCCCGGGTTGGCCCCCCGAGCCGCGCAGCATCGTGGCGAGCAGGGTCCCGGCGGGCATCGGTCGGGCGAACAGGTGGCCCTGACCGGCCGAGCAGCCCAGCTCCCAGAGGGCCCGCCGCTGCGGTTCGCTCTCCACGCCTTCGGCGACCACCGCAAGGTTGAGGCTGCGGCCCAGGTCGAGGGTGGAGCGGATGACGGCCGCCGCCTCGGCCGAACTCTCCATGGTCGTGACGAAGCTGCGGTCGATCTTCAGTTCGTGTACGGGTATCCGGGAGAGAAGCGACAGGGAGGAGTAGCCGGTGCCGAAGTCGTCAAGCGCCAACCGGACGCCCTCGTCGCGGAGCCGGCTGAGGACCCGGTCGACCACGTCGAGTTGGCTGAGCGTCAACGTCTCGGTCAGCTCCAGCACCAGCCGCTCGGGCGGCAGGTCGTGGGCGCGCAGCCGGGCCAGTACCGAGCCGGGGAAGCGTGCGTCGAGCAGGCTGCGCGGCGAGACGTTGACCGCCACCGGCACGTCGAAGCCGGCGTCACGCCAGTCGGCGGCGGCGATCAGTGCCTGGTCGAGGATGGCCTCGGCGAAGGCTGGCAGCATTCCCGAGCGTTCCACCGCCTCCAGGAAGCGCAGCGGATCGATCAGCCCGTGGGTGGGGTGGTGCCAGCGGGCCAGCGCCTCGGCGCTGGTCACCTCGCCGGTGCCCAGGTCGACGATCGGTTGGAAGTTGACGATGAACTCGTGGTCGGCGACCGCACGGGGCAGATCACCGCCGAGGGTGAGGCGGTTCAGGTCGGCGGTGTCCCGGGTCGGCGCGTACGTGGAGATCCGCTGCCCGGCCCGCTTCGCCTGGTACATCGCCACGTCCGCGCGGCGCAGCAGCTCGGGCATGCCACCGCTGGCCGGGGCCACGGAGATCCCGCCGCTGGCCTCGACGCTGATCCGCATCCCGTCCAGCTCGAACGGCTCGTGCAGGGCGGCCAGCAGCGTGTCGGCCCGGTGCGCGGCCACCGCCGGGGCCGGCAGCCCGCGCAGGAGTACGGCGAACTCGTCGCCGCCGAGGCGGGCCACCAGGTCACTCGACTGGGCGGCCCCGCGCAGCCGGTCGGCGACCTGGACCAGCACCTGGTCGCCGGCAGCGTGGCCGAGGGTGTCGTTGACCTCCTTGAAGTGGTTGAGGTCGATCAGCACGAGGGCGGTTACCCCGTCGGCGTGCCGGGCACTGAGCTGCTCGGTGCCCTGATCGAGCAGCTGCCGCCGGTTCGCGAGGCCGGTGAGGGCGTCGTGCGCGGCGGCGTACGCGTGCTCGTCGGCCACCCGGGCCAGCTCGGCGTACGCCTGTGCGTTACGGACGGCCGTGCAGAGCGCCGAGGCGAAGGTCCGCAGCGTGTACTGCTCCCGCTCGGACAGCCGCACCGGCCCACGGAAGCGCAGGCGCAGGACGCCGATGTCGACGGAGCGGTCGTGGCCCTCCAGCGGAGTGGGCACGACGGTGCCGTCCACCTCGGTGGCTGTGTCGGTCGGCCCGTCGAAGGTGATGCCGACGGTGGCGCCCCGGACGGTGCGACCACCGTCGCGCAGCTCGATCTCGACCTCGTCGGCGGAGAACAGTTCGGCGGCCTGGGTGACGGCCGTGGTGAGGACGTTGTCCAGGTCGACCACGTTGAGCGCGTCGGTGGTGCGGGCGAGTCGCTGCCACGCCTGCTGTTCGGTGCGACCCCGGATACGTGCGGAGTAGGCGAGGTGCAGGCTCAGGACCAGTGGTGGAACGGCAAGCAGCAAGCGGGGTTCCGCCTGAAGAATGACCAGGGTGAAGGCGGCGACCACGAAGCGCACGGCGAAGCCGGCGAGCCGAAGGTCGAGGTTGGCCCGGAACTGCCTTCCGATGCTGGTCTGGGAGGCCAGCGCGATGACCGGGATGGCGAGCAGATCGTCCAGGAGAGCCGCGACCACGTAGGCCAGCGTCAGCGGCATGAGCAACTCGGACAGCCCCGATGGGGGCCAGGTCCACGTCGTCATCGCGAGCGCCGTGCCGGCTCCCCAGGCGACGATGACGTTCTTTCCGATGCCGAAGGCCAGCTTCATCGGCGAGAGGCGAAGTGAGGCAAGGGCAATGCCGACCGCGGTGCTGAGGACCACCACGGAAGTCGGCGCGATGGCCGCACCGACGATGATGGCCGTCTCGTTCCAGCTGATCGATTGGGTGGTGGACCGGATGCGCACCCGGGCCTTGACGAGTGTCCCCAGAGCGATCGTGAGGGTGAGCGTGACGAGTACCGCTACGTCGTTCACCGTCGCCGACCTTGCCGAGACCAGCGCAGGCGGCAGTGAGGTTCCGATCAACGTCGCCGCGGTAACGACGACGAGACCGACGAGCAGCAGCAGCCGCCGATCGGTCTCAATCTCGCGTCGCTGAGGAAGGGTCATGCCACTCCCGAGGGGCTGTCTCACCGTGCCCGCAGCCTACTCTCGTCAGGCTTCGGTTGCCCCCGGTAAACATTCAGTTCCAGTCGGTGCCGCGCATCGCAATCCCCTTTCACTGCCAGTCGACCTATCCGCAGAACGGGGTCTTCCTACGAAAGGCAGCTTAAGAGGAGGAAGGGCAATTTAGTTAGAATAAATGTCGGTATGCGCAATATTAGTCAAGATGGGGATGTTATGTCACGTTGTGTCCACATGCCCTGCGCGGAGTGCGGTCGAGGCTTCTGCCTATGACCCTCGGTGTCGACTGACCAGCTAGCGGTATTGCTCGAACATTGTGGTCGCGTTATTCCCACAGTCTGGGGGCTCACCCCGAGATGACTCATCCGGGGTTCGGCTAGAAGCGAAGGCGGGCGCGCCCTGGTGGGGCCCGATAGGTGCACGACGAGCGAATTGTCGCCCCGCCATCTGACGATGGTGGGGCGTGATCCGTCAAGCGGACCCCGTTGTGCAACTTGCCGCTCACACACTGCAACCTCCTGGCCGGGTGGGAGTTGGGCTCCGCGAAGGCTGCCCCACCGGTGGCCGGGCCAGGTCGTACGCTTCGTTGCGTGACTGATTGAATACCCCGCGACGGCTGGAGTAGGGACGGTGGAGATTCGGCTTCTGGGCGGCCTTTCCGCGCGACTCCCAAGCGGCGCGTTGCACATGGGCACTCCCAAGCAGCAGGCAATCTTCGCAATGCTCGCGGTGCAACCCGGCCAACTGGTGAGCGTGGACGAACTCGTCGACGAGTTATGGCCCGACCGTCCCCCGCGATCCGCGGTGCCGAATGTGCGGACGTACGCCGCCAATCTGCGTCGAGGCTTTGAGGCATTACAGCCCGGGCGTGGAACTATCGTGCGGCAGCGGAACGGCTATCGACTCGACGTGCCGCCGCACCTGATTGACGTCTTTTGCTTCGAGTCGGAGCGGAGTTCGGGTCGGCAGGCGCTGGCGGTCGGCGACCTGGCTCAGGCTGGCCAGCTGTTGAGCCGGGCCCTGGCCCGGTGGGAGGGCCCGATGCTTGCCGGTCTCCCGCTGGGGCCCGTACTGGCGGCTCGCACCGTCGCGGTCGAAGAGGAGCGGCTGTTGGCGGTGGAACTCCTCGCCGAGGTCCATCTCCGGTCCGGACGGGGTGATCTCGCGATCCCGTCACTGCGGGAGGTGGTTACCCGACATCCGCTGCGCGAGTCGACGCACCTCCTCCTGATGCGGACGCTGTGCTCGCGCGGCGACAACGCGGCGGCGCTTGTCGTGTACGACGAGGTCCGCAGGCGCCTGGTCACCGAGTTGGGGGTGGGTCCGGCGGCCACCCTTGAAGCATTGCGCCGCAGGATCCTTGCCGAGATGCCGAACCGCGTGACTGATGTCGTCCGGAGCGAGAGCGAGGCCCGACGCCCGTCCGCGCCGGGGTCGACCCGCGCTTCGGCGATCGGGCGGAGACCCCCGGTCACTCCAGTGGACCATTTACCCCGCTCGATCACCGATTTCGTCGGTCGCGAAGCCGTGGTGGCACGGCTGTTGTCGGAGACGCGGCGGGTCGGGGACCGGGTCCCGGTCGTGCACCTCATCGACGGGATGGCCGGCAGCGGCAAGACGACGCTTGCCGTGCACCTGGCCCGCCAGCTGAGTGACCGGTATCCGGACGCCCGCTTGTATCTCGACCTGCGTGGGCATGGTGCGAAGGACCTGGTGGAACCGGCGTCGGCTCTGGTCGTCCTGCTTCGCCAGCTTGGGGTGTCGTCCGAGCGGATGCCCGTCGAACTCGACGGCAGGATCGAACTCTGGCGACGCGAGCTGGCCCGCCGGAAGTCGGTGATCATCTTGGACAACGCCGCCAGCAGCGACCAGATCCTCCCGCTCCTGCCGGTCGAGCCGACCGCAGTCGTACTGGTGACGTCGCGACGGCGATTCACCCACCCCGATCTCGGGGCTTCGCAGACCCTGCCGGTCATGTCGTCCGGGGAGGGCGTCGAGCTGTTGGCCCTGAGCGTGGGCCGCGAACGAGTCGACGTCGAGTCGGAAGCAGCGCTTGAGGTGGTCCGGCGGTGCGGCCACCTGCCCCTGGCGATCCGGTTGGCGGGCGCCAGGCTTTCGCACCGACATGGTTGGCGATTGGCGGATCTCGCGGCACAGATGGCGGGTCCGACGTCGGTACTCCTTCATCTGGGCGGGGAGAACAGCACGGTCACCGGCGCGTTCGCCGCCTCCTACGAGCCGCTACCCGAGCCGACCAAGCGGGTCTTCCGCTTCCTGGGCCTCTACCCGGGTAGCCGGATAAGCCCTCCTTTTGTCGCCGCACTGACCGGACTGACGGTGGCGAAGGCGCGCGCGGCGCTCGACGAGCTCACCGATCGGCACCTGGTGGAGGACCTGGACGCGACCCACTATCGGCTGCACGACCTCATGCGCCAGTACGCCGTCGAGATGTGTTCGCACATCGACCCCGCGGCCGAGCGGCAGGTCGCGCTCGGAGAGCTGTTCGATCTCGTGCTGGCGGCGACTCTGCGGGTCGCCGAGACGCTCGAAGCGGGCGTGATCGGCTCCCAGCTCACACACCTGCCGATCGGCCGTCCTGAGCTGCTCGAATCCATCGGGGAACCGAGCAGCGAGTGGCTGGAGACCCACCGAACCGATTTGGTGGCGATGGTGTCGGCAGCGCGGGAGTCAGGGTTTTACGAACACGCCTGGCGGATGGCGCGCTCGCTATGGCGCTTCTGCTACATCAGGGGGTATTTCGAGGACATCATCCGGGCACACCAGGACGGACTGATCGCCGCGGAGGCGACCGGAGACGTCGATGCCATGGCGTTGATGAACAACTACCTGGCCTCCGCATACGTTCGTACCGCTGACAAGCAGAGCACACTCGACTACCTGTCCCGCGCGGTCGAATACTTCCGCCGGTCGGGAAACGTTCTGGGTGCTGCGCGATCGCGTGCCAACCTCGCCGCCGTCTATCTGTGGAGCGGCCACCTCAACGAGGCGGTGGCACTTGGTTTCGAGTGCCTGCGCGACACGGTGTACGGGAACGAGGGAAGTCCGATACTGCTGCCGAATCTGGGTCTGGCGCTCATGGCCCTGGGACGCCACGCGGAAGCGTTACGGCTGCATCGTCTGCACCTGGCGTGGGCGCGGACCAATTCCGACGACTTCCACATCCTCAACGCACTCAGTCACATCGGCTCGGTGCGTACCCGCATGGGTGATCTAGCCCAGGGGATCCGGATCCTCATGTGCTCATTGGCGATGCGCGACCGCACCGGTCATCGATACGCCGAGGCTGAGGTCCGCATCGATCTCGGAATCGCCTATCGCGGTCTCGGGCGGCTGGCCGAGGCGCAGCAGCAACATGAGTCTGCCCGGAATCTCGCTGCCGACGTCGGCGAACGGCACATCGAGGCCGTGGCGTTGAACGAGTTGGGCAGCACGTTGCGGGCACGTGGGCGGGATCGCGAGGCAGCCGAGATGCACCGTGAGGCGCTGCGGTTGGCGACCCGGATCGCCCACCCGCACGAGCAGGGACGGGCGCTGGCCGGGCTGGGCGAACACTTCGCCAGTATCGATCCGGTCGAGGCCCGGAGGCACTGGGAACGGGCGCTCGCCATCTTCCGCCGGATGGGTGTGCCGGAACGCCTCGACGTGGAGCGTCGCCTCGCCGGGCTGGACGACGAGACAGGTCGCTGACCTGCCCACACGTCGCTTATCGATTTCTTATCGCCGGGCTCGATAGCTTCTCCCGCGTATCGACGAACGGGGGAGGTTCTGCCCCTGGGCAGAACCAGGTCGTCGAGACAAGCCCGTCACCGGGTCACCCCCCAGCGACTCCGGTGACGGGTCCGGCCAGGAAGGGGTGACGGTCCAGTGGAGGCGCCGTCGCACCCGGCGAGCTGCTGTGCCGTCACCCCTTCCGAGCGTCCGAGCGTCGTACCGCAGCGATAGGCTCAGCGCCGTGACCGAACCCGCGCAGCTCAGCCACGTCGACCGTGCCGGCGCGGCCCGCATGGTCGACGTCTCCGCCAAGTCGGTGACCGGGCGGCTGGCCGTCGCGGCGGGCCGTCTGCGCACCACCGAAGAGGTCGTCGGCCTGCTACAACGGGACGGGTTGCCCAAGGGCGACGCACTGGCGGTAGGCCGGCTCGCCGGAATCATGGGGGCCAAACGCACCCCGGAGCTGATCCCGCTCTGCCACCCGATCGCCCTGCACGGCGTCACCGTCGACCTGCGCCTGACGACCGACACCGTGGAGATCACCGCCACCGCCCGCACGGCGGACCGGACGGGAGTCGAGATGGAGGCGCTCACCGCCGTCGCGGTCGCCGGCCTCGCGCTCGTCGACATGGTCAAGGCGGTCGACCCGGCGGCCTCGGTGGAGGCGGTCCGGGTGCTGCGCAAGGAGGGCGGCAAGACCGGCGAGTGGGTGCGGCCGGAGGACCGGCCGTGATCCGGGCCCGGGTGATCGTGGCCTCCAACCGGGCGGCGGCCGGCGTCTACGCCGA
Source organism: Micromonospora sp. NPDC005979 (assembly GCF_040614415.1). Classification (NCBI taxonomy): domain Bacteria; kingdom Bacillati; phylum Actinomycetota; class Actinomycetes; order Micromonosporales; family Micromonosporaceae; genus Micromonospora; species Micromonospora sp. NPDC005979. The sequence goes on from NZ_JBEXUR010000002.1 coordinate 437,777, forward strand.
CACCAGTGGTCCGCTGCTCGTCGCGGGCCTGCGTGAGTTGGGCTGTCAGGTGGACGATCCGGTCGTGGTGCCCGACGGCGAGCCCGTCGGCGAGGCTCTGCGGGCGGCGGCCAGCGACGGTGTCGACGTGGTGTTGACCAGCGGTGGCACCGGCGTCACGCCGTCCGACCGGACGCCGGACGTGACCCGGGCCCTGCTGGACTACGAGATCCCCGGCATCGCCGAGGCGATCCGGTCGCACAGTCGGGAACGGGTACCCACCTCGGTGCTGTCCCGGGGGCTGGCCGGGGTGGCCGGCCGGATGCTGGTGGTCAACCTGCCCGGTTCGACGGGCGGCGCCCGCGACGGCCTCGCCGTGCTGGGGCCGATCCTCGGCCACACCGTCGACCAACTGCGCGGCGGCGACCACTGACCGCACGCGCGGAATCGGACCAGCCAGCCGCGCCGCAGCGATCACCGATCGGCCCGCAGCCCGTCTCGGGTCGCCAGAGCGCGCCGGCTGTCCGTCCGTCCCGATAGGCTCGGTCGGTGCGAACGGAAACCACACCAACGGCGGCCCAGGTCGCCGCGCCCCCGCCGGCCGGGTGGGAGGAGGCGCGGTCCCGGGTGTACGCGGTAGGCCTGGCCGCCGCACTGCCCGCCGTCCCCCGGCCGCTGGTCGACACCGACGGGCTGACCCTGGCCGAGCCCCTGACCACCCGCACCGACCTGCCCGCGTTCCCCACCTCCAGCGTGGACGGCTGGGCCGTCCGGGGCGACGGGCCGTGGCGGATCGTCGGGCGGGTACTGGCCGGCAACACTCCCGGGCCGCTCACCGACGACGGCACGACCGTCGAGATCGCGACCGGAGCGATGGTCCCGGAGGGCGCCAGCGCCGTGCTGCGCGTCGAGGAGTCCACCGTCGCCGACGGTCTGGTCAGCGGAACGCCCCGGCGCACGCCGGAGTGGCGGCAGCCGGGCGAGGAGGCGTACGCCGATGAGGAGCTCTTGCCCGTCGGCACGCCGGTCGACCCGGCGGTGATCGGCCTGGCCGCCTCCTGCGGCCACGACACGCTGCTGGTCCGGCGCGCGCCGCGCGCCGCGCTGCTGGTCTTCGGCGACGAGTTGCTGACGGCGGGCCCGCCCGCGGCGGGTCGGGTGCGGGACGCGTTGGGCCCAGCGGTGCCGGCGTGGCTGCGGCGGTACGGGTGCCACGTCCGCCCCTCGGATGTGGTGGGGCCCGTGGCGGACACGCTGCCCGCGCACGTGGCGGCGCTGCGTACGGCGCTGACCACCGCCGACCTGGTCTGCACCACCGGCGGCACGATGCACGGTCCGGTCGACCATCTGCACCCGACCCTGGAGGCGCTGGGCGCCGACTACGTGGTCAACACGGTGGCGGTCCGGCCGGGCTTCCCGATGTTGTTGGCCCGGCTGGCCGATCCGGACGGGCGGGTCCGGTTCGTCGCCGGCCTGCCGGGCAATCCGCAGTCCGCGATCGTCGCGCTGGTGTCACTGGTCGCGCCGCTGCTCGCCGGCCTCGCGGGTCGCTCGATGCCGGTGTTGCCGCACGCCACGTTGGCCGAGGCGGTGCCCGGGCGCGGTGACCACACCCACCTGGCGCTGGTTCGGCTGGACCGGACCGCCGGCACGGCGCACCCGGTGCGGCACGTCGGTTCGGCGATGCTGCGCGGCCTCGCGGGCGCCGACGGGTTCGCCGTCATCCGACCGGGCACCAGCGGCGCGCAGGGTGACCGGGTGCCGATCGTGCCGCTGCCGTTGCTGTCCGGGGAGCGGGCATCGTGACCGCGCCGGCGATCACCGTCGTCGAGGTCACCGACCGGCCCCTGGACCTCGCCGCCCACGAGGCGGCGGTCGCCGACCGTCGGGCCGGCGCGGTCGTCTCCTTCCAGGGCGTCGTCCGCGACCACGACCACGGGCGTGCGGTGGTCAGCCTGGACTACGAGGGGCACCCGAGCGCCGCGCAGGTGCTGCGCGAGGTGGCCGCCGAGATCGCGGCCGACCCCGACGTCTACGCGGTGGCGGTCTCGCACCGGGTCGGCCCGTTGGCCATCGGTGACGTGGCGCTGGTCGCCGCGGTGAGCACCGCGCACCGCGCCGCCGCCTTCACCGCGTGTGCCCGACTGGTCGACGAGGCCAAGGCCCGCCTGCCCATCTGGAAGCGACAGGTCTTCGCCGACGGCACCGAGGAGTGGGTCAACTGCCCCTGACCGGGCCATCGCCCTGGGCCGGCCTGCGGCGGGCCCAGACGGCGGCCAGGCAAGGTTCTAGCGGCGGCCGTTCACCACCACTGCCCGGGCGAGTCGTTCGCCGTAGAAGGCCGGCTCAGCGCCGGGCCGCCAGGGCAGGGCCGCGACCAGCACGATCAGGGCGAGAGCCAGCGAGTTCTCCATCAGCGCCCCGAACAGGCCGTCCTGGTAGTGCGACACCTCCGGCAACTGGTGCTCGTACGGCCAGATGGGGGAGATGAGGAACAGCAGGTAGAGCCCGACGGCGGCGACGCCGTGCCGGAGCCCGGTCAGCGTGGGATACCAGATCGGTGGGCGAAGTGCGTTCAGGCCGTTCAGGCCACCGAGCGCCGGCCCCTGGCCGGTGCGCTGCGAGAGGCCCCGGCTGGCCTCGCGGCGGCGTACGGCGGCGTCGGCCAGCACGATGATCGCCGGGATCACCCAGACGAGGTGGTGCGTCCAGGAGATCGGACTGATCACGTTGGCGGTCAGTCCGACAAGCGTGAACGCGGTCAGCTCGTCGCCCTCGGCGCGTGAACTGGCCGCCCGGGACAGGCCCAGCGCCAGGATCAGCACCGAGAAGGCGAACCAGAGCAGGCCGGGCGTCTCGATCGAGTCGTACAGGCGGGCCAGCAGGCCGGCGAGCGACTGGTTCGGCGTCATGTCGGCCGCGCCGACGCGCTCGGTCTGCCAGAGCACGCTGCCGAAGTAGGTACGCGATTCGTCGCCGACGATCGCGAACGTACCGACGGTCACGCCGATCGCCGTGCCGATCGCGGTGGCCGCCACCCGCCACTGCCGGGTGATCAGCAGGTAGGCGATGAACAGCGCCGGGGTGAGCTTGACGGCGGTGGCCAGGCCGATGCCGGCGCCCGCCCAGGCGCCACCGTAGACGAAGCGCAGCAGCGGACCGTCGGTCGCGGCGTAGTGGGTGCCCCGGCGGGAGCGCCAGCGCAGCCCGATGAGGTCCGCCATGATCAGGGCGAAGAGCAGGAGGTTGACCTGGCCGTACCCCAGTGTCTCGCGGCTGGGCTCGATGGCGACGGCGAGCGGGACGGCCAGGGCCACGGTGAACCACAGTGGCCACGCCAACCGGTCCACGATGGGGCGCAGCAGCCCGGCCAGCACCAGGGCCAGCGCGGCGATGCTGGCGAGGGCGTTGACCATCCCGGCCGCGCCGATCGGTAGCTGTGCCATCGGCAACATGACGAGTCCGGCGAACGGCGGGTAGGTGAAACCGAGCGTGGTGCCGGGCGCGATGAACTCGTAGAGCTCGTGACCGCTCGCCCACCACACCACCGCGCCGTGGTAGATCTTCATATCGAAGAAGTTGTACGGTCGCCCGAACTCGCCGATGGCGAGCCATGCGGCGTAGGCGACGGCGACCACGACGGCGCCCCGTACGACACTCCTGCGATCGATCCCCCGGGTCATGCGCTGAACTGGGGCGAGGCGGTCCGCCCGTCTACCGACAGTCGTCGGCATGGCGTGGCCACCCCCGTACCAAGGTCGTCCTACCCGTCCAGGTCCTGCACGGAGCCTAGAACGGCGCCTCACGTCAATGCCTCCCGCGTTATGCGACCGTGTCCGATCCCACACATGTTTTTGACATTTCCACCGCGTTAACGCCTACCGGGTGGTTCAGGTAATTCGCGGCCTTAGCGGGGGGTGGGGAAGCGAACGAGAGGCATCGAGGCAGGTCAGCCGGGGAGTCGACGCGCGGTGGCCGCCGACCGGACGGCGATCCGTGCCTCGCGGCGGGCGGTGCGCACCGCGCGCTGCATGGAGCGTCGAGAGTGGCCGATGCGGTGACCCGTACGCCAGCGCACGCCGGGCTTGCCCTCGGTGTCGACGGCCGCGAGGAGGAGACCGCCGAGGAGCCCGAGGTTCTTGAGGGTGTGGATCTGGTTGTTGTTCTTGGCGACCGGGTCGTCGTTCTTCCAGAACGGATGCCCGGCGATGGTCACGGGCACCAGGGTGCCGGCGAGGACCAGCGCGGCGGGCCGGCTGAACCGCCCGGTGGCCAACATGAGCCCCGCCCCGACCTGCGTCGCCGCGTTGAGCCGGATCAACGACTCGGTGTCGGTGGGGATCTTCGGGTGCGCCTTCTGCAGCAACGGCGCGACCTTGTCGGTCACCGGCTTGGCGGTCTCCGCCAGTCGGTGCGGGTTGCGGAGGTTGCGGTATCCCTGGATCACGAAGATGCCGCTCAGCATGGCGCGGGCGAGGGAGCGTACGGGCGTCATGGATCAGTCATACCCCCTCGCGGCGTTTGCTACCCGGTCAACCGGCGGATCCGGATCGGTCTCCGGGCGCGCGCGCCACGCCGAATCGAGCGACCATCGCTGATGGACGGGGCGTGACGGGTAACGTCGCGCGGGTGACGACGCTTCGGCTCCGCCCCGAGGGCCCGGCCGACGCCGGCCCGGTGCGTCGGGTGCTGGCCTCGGCGTTCGCCCGCCCGGACGTGCAGACGCCGCCGGAGGTGGGACTGGTCGACGACCTGCGCGGCACCGACGCCTGGCTGCCCGAGCTGGCCATGGTCGCCGAGTACGGCGGTGAGATCGTCGGATACGCGCTGCTCACCCGGGTGCGGGTGCGGCCCGAACGCGGTGCCGTGGTGCCCGCCCTGGCACTCGGGCCGGTGGCCGTGGCGCCGCACCGACAGCGGGTCGGACACGGCAGCGCGGTGGTGCAGGCCGCCCTGGACGCCGCCACCGAACTGGGCGAGCGGGTGGTCGTGGTGCTCGGTGACCCGGCCTTCTACCGCCGCTTCGGCTTCGGACCGGCCACCGAGCTGGGGCTCAGCAGTCCGTGGGCCGGTCTCGGTGAGCCGTGGCAGGCGCTGGTGCTGCCGCCGTCCACCAGCGAGGAGGGCCCGCCGCCGCGCGGTGAGGTCGTCTTTCCCGCGCCCTGGTCCCAGGTCTGACGCCCGGCCCGTCACCGCGCCGGGCCGATCCGGTCGCGGGGTCAGGCCGGCTGGGTGCGCAGGTAGCGGCCGAAGTGTGGAACGGTGAAGGCCACCGTGCCCCGCTCGCCCGAGTAGATGAGCCCCTTCTTGATCAGCGCGTCCCGCGCCGGGGAGAGGCTGGCCGGCTTCCGGCCGAGGGCACGGGCGATCTCGGCGGTGGGCACGGCGGCGTCCATGTCGTCGCGTACCGTCCCGCTGGCTTCGCCCTCCACCAGGGACAGCGTGGCCATCGCCCGCATGTACTCACGCTCGGCCGGGGTGGCCCGCTCGAACCGGGAGCCGAAGAACCCGACCGCCAGTTCGGCCTCGGCTTCGGGTGCGGCGACCCGGACGTCCGCCGCGGTGATCGGCGACCGTGGCGCATGGTCCCAGGTCGCCTTCCCGTACGCCTGGACGAAGTACGGGTAGCCGCCGCACTTCTCGTAGAGCAGGTCGAGCGCCTTCTGCTCGTACTCCACCTCCTCGCGCTCGGCCGGGGCGCAGAGCGCCTGGTCGGCGGCGATCCGGTCGAGCCGGTCGATGCGCTGGTAGCGGAAGAGCCGCTCGGAGTACGACTTGGCGGCGCTGAGCACGGCCGGTAGGTGTGGCAGCCCGGCGCCGACGACGATCAGCGGGGCGCCGATCTGGGACAGCTCGTGGCAGGCGGCGCAGAGCGCGGAGACGTCCTCCGGCCCGACGTCCTGCATCTCGTCGATGAAGAGCGCGATGCCGGTGCCGACGTCGCTGGCCACGTCGGCGGCGTCGCTGAACAGCTCGACCAGGTCGATCTCGATGTCGCCGGAGTCGGCCCGGCCACTGGCGGCGGGTACGTCGATGCCGGGTTGCCACCGGTCGCGCAGCTTGGGCGTGGCCCCGCGGCCTGCCGGTGCGGACCGCTGGGCGAACGCCTTGAGCACCCCGAGGAAGGCGTCGATCCGGTCGGGGGCGCGGTGGCGCGGGGCGAGTTCGCGGACCGCCATGTGCAGCGCGGCGGCGACGGGGCGGCGCAGGGACTGGTCCGGACGAGCCTCGATCTTGCCGGTGCCCCAGAGTCGGTTGATCGCCTGGGACCGCAGGGTGTTGAGCAGGACGGTCTTGCCGACGCCGCGCAGCCCGGTGAGCATGAGGCTGCGCTCGGGCCGGCCGCGGGCGATGCGTTCCAGCACGATGTCGAACACGTCCAGCTCGCGCCCCCGCCCGGCGAGTTCGGGTGGGCGCTGACCGGCGCCGGGGGCGTACGGGTTGCGGACCGGATCCACGCATCGCAGATTATCGGGCCCTCTAGCTGGGAAGCTAGATATGGATAGATGAGGCTACGGCGTGTCGAGGCCGTCGAGACAAAACTAGGGCTGTCTAGCGTCCACGCTAGACAGCCCTAGTTTCGGGAATCGTCTACTGCTTCTTCAGGCAGAGCACGTAGTCGAACAGGTCGATCGAGTTGTCGTGCACGTAGTTCGCGGTCGCCTGCGGCGCGAGTGTCTCGCACCGGTCCCCGTCGGTGGTCGCCGGGATCCGCAGCAGCACCTGGTAGGTGTTGGGGCCGCACGGCACCTTGCGCAGCTCCGCGTCGTCCTCGGAGCCGTCGTTGACCACGCAGTCGCCCTTGGCGAACTCCTCCTCTTCCTCCTCGTCCGGCGACGGCGCGACCGAGCTCGGCGCATCGCTGGGCAGGCCGGGAGGAAAGACCGGCGCGCTCGCCGACGGCAGGGGCGTGGCGTCGCTGTCGGAGTCGGCGATCCGCCAGGCCGCCCAACCGACGAGACCGAGGCAGGGGCAGAGCAGAAGCAGCACGACCAGCCCCACGATCAGGGCGACCTTGCGGCCGTTGCGACCGGCGGGGGCGGCGGGCGGCATCGGGTACGCGCCGGGCGGCGGCGGACCCAGCGGTGCTCCCGGCTGACCGGGTGCGGGCGGGAACGGCCCCGGCGGCGCATTCCACTGCCCCGGCTGCTGCGGTGGCGCATTCCACTGCCCCGGCTGCTGCGGTGGAGCGTTCCACTGCGTCGGCTGCCCCGGGGGAGCCCACTGCGAGGGCTCCGGTGGTGGCCCCCACTGCGGGAGCGTCGGATCGACCGGTGGCGGACCGCCGGGGCCGGTCGGCGGACGCTGGTACGGGTCGTCCGGCTGCCCGGCACCCGGTGGTCCGTAGGTCGTCATGTCATCCCCAGGGTGGGTGGTCAGCGCTGCTTGAGGCAGAGCACGAAGTCGAGAGTGTCCAGCTCGCTGTCGAAGAAGTACCAGTTCGTGTAACCCTCGACCTTGGCGCACTTGGCCTCGGCGTCGCGTTCACCGCTGGTCGCGCCGTCGACTCGGCGCAGCACCTCGTACGACTTCGGCGCGCAGCCGCTGATCAGCAGCTTGGGCTTGCCGCCCGCCACGCCGTCGTTGCGTACACACTGCCCGACCTTGACGAACCGCGGATCGGCCGACGACTCCGGCGCCGCGGCGCTCGGCGCCGGCTCCTCCGGATCGGTCACCCCGGCGGTGGGCTCCGCCGCGGCGGCCGAGCCGCTTGGCGCGGCCGTGGTCGGCGCCGGATCGTCCGATCCCCGCAGGAACCAGTACGCCCCGCCGGCCACCACCAGCAGCACGACGACGGCGAGCACCGCGATCAGCGGTCCCCGCCCCCGCCTCGGCGGCTCGGGTGCCGGGTCGTCGTCTGGTCGGTAGGACCCTGGGCCGTAGGCCGGGTTGCCGTCGACGGCCGGGTACGCGCCGCCGTAGGGCTCCGAGGCCCCGCCGCCGTACGGCGTCCCCTGCCCACCCCCGTACTGCCCGCCTCCGTACTGGCCGCCTCCGTGCTGCCCGCCCCCGTACTGGCCGCCCTCATGGGGCGCCGCCGGCGCGCCGCCGTACGGGCCGCCGCCGTAGGGGCCGGGCCGCTGCGACGCCACCGGGTAGGGCTGGACCGTCGGCGGATAGGGCTCGGCAGCCGGCGGATAGGGCTGCTGCGGCGGCCGGTTGGGCGTCTCGTCGGGGCGTTGCCCACGCCAAGGGCGTCCGTAGCCCTCACCCGGTGGTCCGTAGTTCGTCATGCCGCCCTCCTGCACAAGTGGTGAGAGGCCGGCCACCAAAGCGCGACGCCGACTCCGAGGTCACCGTAGCGTGGTCCACCGATGAGCTCATCTCCACCGAGCGCCGCCGCCGCATCCGGCCGCCGCGCCGACGCCGCGCCAAGCCTCGTCTGGACCGCGTTGATCGTGGTCTACCTGCTGTGGGGCTCCACCTATCTGGCCATCCGGATCACGGTGGAGACGCTGCCGCCGCTGCTGTCCGCCACGATGCGGTTCGCGGTGGCCGGTCTGGTGCTGGCGGTGGTGCTGCGGTTGCGCCGAGGGCCGGGCGCGCTCCGCGTGCGGCCTCGACAGCTCGGCTCGGCCGCGCTGGTCGGTGTGCTCCTGCTCGCCGGCGGCAACGGTCTGGTGGTGCTCGCCGAGTCCGGGCCGCCCGGGGTGGCGCTGCCCTCCGGCGTCGCCGCCCTGCTGGTGGCGACCGTGCCGCTGCTCGTGGTGCTGCTGCGGTCGGTCACCGGCGACCGACCGCCGCTCTGGACGTTCGCCGGGGTCACCGTGGGCTTCGCCGGCCTGGTGCTGCTGGTGCTGCCGGCCGGTACCTCGGATGCGGTGCCACTGGTCGGTGCGCTGACGGTGGTGGCGGGAGCCGCCGCCTGGTCGTTCGGGTCGTTCCTGTCGGGACGGATCGGAATGCCCGCCGACCCGTTCGTGGCGACCGTGTACGAGATGGCGGCCGGAGCGCTGGCCCTGGCCGTGGTCGCCGCCGGCCGGGGTGAACTGAGTGACTTCCACCCGTCGGCCGTCAGCGCCCGGTCCTGGTTGGCGCTGGGCTACCTCATGGTGGCCGGATCGTTGGTGGCCTTCACGGCGTACGTCTGGCTGCTGCAGAGCGCGCCGATCTCGTTGGTGTCGACGTACGCGTACGTGAACCCGGCGGTCGCGGTGGCGCTCGGCGCGTTGCTCGTGGCCGAGCCGATCACACCGCAGGTGCTGCTCGGCGGGGTGGTCATCGTCGCCGGGGTGGCCCTGGTGGTGAGCACCGAACGCCCACGCCGCAAGGCAGCGGTTCCACGATCGGGGGCGGCGCGGGCGGGAGCCCGCCGGTAACGTCCGGCCCATGTCGGCGGCCGCGCTGGTGGGGGTGGCGCTGCTCGGCGGTCTGGTCGGTCTGGTCGTACCCTCACTGGCCCGGCGGTTCGTCGATCCGCCCGCGCGGCGGATCGGGTCGGCCTGGCTCTGTCCGCCGGTGTCGGTCGTGGTGTTCGTGGGGCTCGCCACTGTGCGGCGCGACGACCCGGCGCTGCCGGTCCTTGTCGCGGTGGCGGTGGTGGGGTTGGTGCTGGCCGTGGTCGACCTCGTGTGCCTGCGGCTGCCCGACCCACTGGTCGCTGCTGCCGGCACGCTGGCCCTCGGCGGCCTGACCGGGACGGCGTTGCTGGCCGCCACTCCGGGGCGTCTGGTCGGCGCTCTGGTCGGTGCGGTTCTCTGCGGCGCGGCGCACGTGCTGCTCGCCCTGCTGCCGAGATCCCGGCTCGGCTTCGGGGACGTCAAGCTCGCCGTGGTCCTCGGACTGCCGCTCGGCTGGCTGGGACACGACGCCCTGCTCACCGGGCTCCTGCTGGCGCACCTGCTACAGGGTGGGCTGGTGGTCGGCCTGCTCGCCGCGCGACGGGTACGCCGAGACACCCTGCTCCCCCTCGGCCCAGCCCTGCTGGCCGGCGCGTGGCTCGCCGCACTCCTCACCTGACCGCGCCCCCGCCCGCCTGCGGCGCGGGGAGGCCGGGGACTCCGCGCCGCTCGTCCGGCCCGGCGTGGGTGAGTTCGGGCTCGAGCCTGCGCTGCTCTTCGGCTTCGCCCCGATGACGGTGATGCCCGTGAGTCATCTTGATGACTCACGGGCATCAGACTCAAAGTGCCCATGGCCCCGCAGGCCGCGACGCTCCCCGGAACGTCAGATCAGGCGGAGTTGGCGGTCCTTGGGGCGGCGGGGTTCGGTCTCGCCGAACCGTTCGAACAGGCCCGGGTCGATCGAGGCGAGGAACGGCGAGGGTGCGCAGTCACGTTCCGCGCCGTGCCGGGTACGGCGGGCGGCGTGGCTGACGTACAGCCGGTCCTGGGCCCGGGTCAGGCCGACGAAGAAGAGTCGGCGCTCCTCGGCGACCGCGTCCTCGTCGGGCATCGATCCGGGCCAACGCAGCGGCAGCAGCCCGTCCTCGGCGCCGACCAGGAAGACCACCGGGAACTCGAGGCCCTTCGCGGCGTGCAGGGTCAGCAGGGTAACCGCCTCCGCGCGCGGGTCGAGCGCGTCCACCTCGGCACCGGTGGCCAGCTGCGACAGGAAGGCCTCTAGGTCGTCGCCGCAGCGGTGGGCCAGCGGGGTCAACAGGTCCACCGCCGATCGCACGTCCTCGGGGCGGGCCCCGCTACCCGAGCCGTCCAGGGTGGGCACCGCGAACCGCTCAGCGACCGTCTGGCCGGCCAGCCGCACCCGGGCCGCCAGCGACCCGGCCAACCCGTCGGCGTGCCGCAGCTCCCGGGCGATCGCCGCCACCCCGGGCCGGTCCCGGAGCCGGTCGTGCGAGCGCTTCTGTACGGGGATGTTGGCCCTGGTCAGGGCGTCCACGATCGGGGCGGCCTGTGCGTCGGTGCGGTACAGCACGGCGATGTCGGAGAACGACAGCGTGGTGGACCGGCCGTCGATCCGGCCCGAGTCCAGCGATCGGTGCGACAGTCCGCCGACCAGTTCGTCGACGGTCCGGACCACGAAGTCGGCCTCGTCAACGACGGACGGCGCCGGGTATCGGCCGACCAGCGGGGCCTCCGGGTCGAGCCGGGCCGGATCCAGTCGCCGGCCCTGGACCAGCGAGGACGGCGCGATGGCCTGCACGGCGGCGGCCAGGATCGGTGCCGACGAGCGGTAGTTCCGGTTGAGCCGGACCAGCCGGGCGTCCGTGAAGTCCTGCGAGAAGCGCAGGAAGTAGCCGACGTCGGCACCCCGGAAGGAGTAGATCGCCTGGTCCGGGTCACCGATCGCACACAGGTTGCCGTCGGTGGGGCTGAGCAGCCGCAGCAGCTCGTACTGCACCGCGTCGACGTCCTGGTACTCGTCAACGAAGATCCACCGCCAGCGGTCCCGGTACCGCTCGACCAGCTTCCGGTCCGCGCGCAGCAGCTCCACCGGCAGCGTCACCAGCTCGTCCAGGTCGACGAGGTCCTGCTTGCGCAGCCGCGCCGTGTAGCCGGCGGTGTCGTCACCCGCCTCCGACCGGGCCGCCGCACGCTCGGCGTCGTCGGCGATCCGGAAGCCGGCCGGCAGACCCGCCGCGTCGGCGTTCTCCCGCAGGATGGTCAACCCCAGCGCGTGGAAGGTGCCCACGGTGACGTCCTCGGCGACCGGGCCGAGCAGCCCGTCGAGGCGGTGCCGCAGTTCCTCGGCCGCACGGCGGGTGAACGTGATCGCCAGGCAGTGCTCGGGGAAGACGTTCAGCTCCGCACAGAGGTACGCGATCCGGTGGGTCAGCGTCCGGGTCTTGCCGGTGCCCGGTCCGGCCACGATGAGCAGCGGTCCGCCGGGCGCGGACGCCGCCACCCGCTGCATCGCGTCCAAGCGGTCCAGCAGGCCGGTGCCGACCTCCTCCATACCGGAGAGCATCGGCTCGAACGGTTCGTGCGGTGACGGCGGCGGCGCGATCGGTGGCGCGGGAGGCGGGGTCGGCTTGCGCTTCGACTCGGCCTTGGCCGCCGCCGGGCGCTTGGGCGTCGCCCGAGCCGCCGGCTCCGCCGGACGTCGCTGCGACGGCACCGACACGGGTACGTCGAACAGCGTCTCCTGCGCCGTGCCCGCGCCCCTGCCCAGCTCCGCCGGATCGAACAGCGTGATCACTCCGTACTCGCCGTCGTAACCCGGCACTCGGCGTACGTCGCCCCGCCGCAGCCGCCCGATGCCCTCGGCGAGCAGCTCACCGCCGGCCTGCGCGATGTCGGACAGCGGCGTCGTGGTCAGAATTTCCAACTCGGGGCCGAGCGCGGCGAGCAGCTCGTTGAGCCGCCCCTCGACCTTCTTCGACCGGGCGCCCACCTTGTTGATCTCGCCGAGGATCTCGGCGAGCGGCACCAGATGGGTGACGTCCCGGGCGTGTGCCGGCCGGTGCCCCTCCGGACGGTCGGCCAGCTCCTCCACGCGGCTCAGGACGCCCACGGTGAGCGGCTTGCCGCACTCGGGACAGCGTCCCCCGGCCTCCCGGGTCCGCTCCGGCGGCCAGTTGACGCCGCAGAGCCGGTGCCCGTCCGCGTGGTACTTGCCCTCCTCGGGGAAGAACTCGACGGTGCCGGCCAGGCCGACCCCGGTGCGCAGTGCCTCCCGGACGGCGAAGTAGTCCCGCTCGGCGGTCAGCACGGTCGCCTCCCGGCCGAGGGCCGGCGGCGAGTGCGCGTCCGAGTTGGAGACGAGCTGGTACCCGTCCAGACTGCCGACCCGCCAGTTCATCGCCGGATCGGACGAGAGACCCGTCTCCACGGCGAAGATGTGCTCGGCCAGATCGGCGTAGCAGTCGGCGATCGCGTCGAAGCCGGACTTCGAGCCCAGCGCGGAGAACCACGGCGTCCAGATGTGCGCCGGCACGAGATAGCCGTCCGAGCTGGCTTCGAGGGTGATCTCCAACAGGTCCCGCGAGTCCAGGCCGAGGATCGGTCGACCGTCGGACCCGAGGTTGCCGATCCGCCCGAGAGCGGTGTTGAACCGGGCCACCGCCTCCAGATCGGGCAGGTAGACCAGGTGATGCACCTTGCGCGTCCGGTCGTCCCGCTTGTAGATGGTGGAGATCTCCACGCTCAGCATGAAACGGACCGCGTCCGCGTCGGTCGTACCGGCCAGTCGCGGCGGCAGCCGGCGGGCGATGTCGCGCTCCGCCTCCGGGCCGAGCCGGTAGAGCCCCGGCTCGGCCGGCCGCAGCGACTCCACCAGGTGGTCGTACCAGGCGGGGTGGGTGAAGTCGCCGGTGCCGAGCAGGGCGATGCCCTTGCGCCGCGCCCACCATCCGAGGGTCGGCAGGCTCAGGTCCCGGCTGCACGCGCGCGAGTACTTCGAGTGGATGTGCAGGTCCGCGACGAAGGGCGCAAGGCCACCGGGGGGTACGTCACTGAACGGGGGCACGCCGCATCCTGTCACGCCCGCCACGCGGCCCGCTCTCCGCCACGCGCGGACGTGACCTCTGCTATGCCGAGCGCAACTCCACGAGGCTGATCTGCGGCTCGGCGCCCACCCGCACCGGCGGACCCCAGAAACCGGCGCCGTTGGTCACGTAGACCTTCGTGCCGTCGACCTCGCCGAGCCCGCTCACCACCGGCTGCTGGAGACGGACCGCCAGGTTGAACGGCATCACCTGACCACCGTGCGTGTGTCCGGAGAGTTGCAGGTCGACGCCGTAGCGAGCAGCCTGCTTGGCGGCGAGCGGCTGGTGTGCGAGCAGGACGACCGGGCGGCTCGGGTCGCGGTCGCCGAGGGCGGCCTCGAAGTCCGGGCCGGCGGCCAGGCCGGTGCCCTTGGGGTCCGCGTTCAGGTCGTTGACGCCGGCCAGGTCGAGCACACCGCCCCGGGCCTGGATCTCCTGCCGGCGGTTCTGCAGGACCCGCAGGCCGAGGCGGTCCACCTCCTGCACCCACTCCTCGACCCCGGAGTAGTACTCGTGGTTGCCGGTGACGAAGAAGCTGCCGTACCGGGAGCGCAGGTCACGCAGCGGCGCGGCGGCCGGGCCCAGCTCGGCGACCGAACCGTCGACCAGGTCGCCGACGACCGCGACCAGGTCCGCGTCGAGGCGGTTGATCGCGGCGACGATCCGTTCGGTGTGCGCCCGGCCGCGCAGGGGGCCGAGGTGGATGTCGGAGACGGTGGCGATACGCAGGCCGTCCATGCTGCGTGGGAGCTTCGCCAGGGGGATCCGCACCCGGTCGAGGTGGGGCGGGCCGAGCGCCGTGCGGACGCCGTACCCCGTGATGCCGGTGGCGGTGAGACCGGCGAAGATGGCCGCGCCGCGCGCCAGCAGCAGGCGACGGGCCGGGTCGTGGTCCGGTGCCGCGACCGCGCCGGCGGCCGGCGGATCGGCGGGCCCGGCCGCCCCGACCAGCACCGGCTCAGGCGCGGCGGTGGTCGACTCGGCGACGGTCACCCGGCGGCGCAGCACCAGCCGTGCGATGAGCATCGGCACTTCCAGCACGACCAGCGTGACCAGCAGGTAGAACATGACGGCGAGCCACAGGTAGCCCGGCCAGGCGAGCCAGTAGAGGCCGGCCTGCGTGCCGACGAGGGTGACCGGCACGAGCACCGCCAGCACTCCGGCGGCGATCCCGCCGACGCGCCGCCAGCGACCCGGCGTCGTCGTGTCCCGGACGAGACGCTTCCACAGGTAGAGGTGGACAAGCCCGGTGACCAGCGCCAGTACGCCCAGGAAACCCAGAACCGCCAACATGTGCGCCCCCTCAGCCGCCCGCGAACGGGGGTAGGACATCGATCGTGGCCCCGCCCGGCAGGGGTGCCCGACGATCATGGCAGGTGACGCCGTCCACGAGGAAACTGGCCACCCGCAGCACGGCGGCCAGTCGGTCGCCGTGCCGCTGGGACAGCTCGGCCGTCAGGTCGTCGAGAGACCGGCCGGCTGGCGTGACCTCCTCGGAGCGGCCCGCGGCGGCTCGCGCCCCGGCGAAGTAGCGGACGGTCAACGGCCTCGGTTCCACGACTCAACCCCCGATCGCGGACATCGGCCGGGTCGGCTGGAGGAAGGTGGGGTCGTCGATGCCGTGTCCGGCCCGCTTGCCCCACATCGCGGTACGCCACCGCCGCGCCAACTCGTCGTCGGTCGCGCCGTCGCGCAGCGCCGCCCGTAGGTCGGACTCCTCGGTGGCGAAGAGGCACGCCCGCACCTGGCCGTCGGCGGTCAGCCGGGTGCGGTCGCAGTCGCCGCAGAAGGGCCGGGTGACACTGGCGATCACGCCGACCCGGGCCGGGCCGCCGTCGACCAGCCAGGTCTCGGCGGGCGCCGCGCCGCGCTCGGCCGGGTCGGGGCTCAGGTCGAACCGGGTACGCAGGGACGCCAGGATCTCCTCGGCGGTGACCATCGTGCTCCGGTCCCAGCCGTGCTGCGCGTCCAGCGGCATCTGCTCGATGATCCGCAAGTGGTAGCCGTGGTCGAGCGCGAAGCGGAGCAGAGCCGGCGCCTCGTCCTCGTTGACCCCGCGCATCAGGACTGAGTTGATCTTTACGGGGTCGAGACCCGCGGCCGCCGCCCCGGCGAGCCCGGCCAGCACCGCGTCCAGGCGGGGACGGCGGGTGAGCTGGGCGAACCGGGCCGCGTCCAGGGTGTCCAGCGAGACGTTGACCCGGTCCAGGCCGGCCGTCCGCAGCGCGGGCGCCAGCCGGTCCAGGCCGATGCCGTTCGTGGTGAGCGAGATCCGGGGGCGCGGATCGAGCCCGGCGACCGCACCCACGATGCCGAGCAGTCCGGGACGGATCAACGGCTCCCCGCCGGTGAACCGCACCTCGGTCACACCGAGCTGCTCGACGGCCACCCGGACCAGCCGGACGATCTCCTCGTCGGTGAGCAGCTCCGGGCCGGCCAACCAGGGCAGTCCCTCGGCCGGCATGCAGTACGTGCACCGCAGGTTGCACTTGTCGGTGAGGGAGACGCGCAGGTCCCGCGCGACGCGGCCGTACCGGTCGACGAGGACGCCGTCGGTACGTCGGTCGACACTCACCGGTCGACCGTAGCGCGCTCGACGCCGCCCAGGGCGGCTCGGGCGACCTGGACAACCGCATCGCGGTAGCCGGCACCGAAGAGCGCGGTGTGCACGAGCAGCAGATGCAGCTGGTGCAGTGGCACCCGCTCGCGCCAACCGTCGGCCAGCGGCCAGCTCTCCCGGTAGGCGGCCAGCACCCGGTTCAGGTGCGCGACACCGCCGAAGAGCGCCAGTTGGGCGAGGTCGGTCTCGCGGTGCCCGCCGTGCGCCGCCGGGTCGATGAGCCACGCCCGCTCGTCGATGCCCCAGAGCACGTTGCCCGGCCACAGGTCGCCGTGGACGCGGGCCGGCGGCTCGTCCCCGCCGAACTCGGCGACGTGCCCGATCACCCGCTCGACGAGCGCGGCATCGCTGCTGGTCAGCGCACCGCTGTCGACCGACAGGCGCAGGTAGGGGGCGAGTCGCCGCCGCGCGAACCACGTCGACCAGGGACCGTCGTCGGGGGTGTTGTCCTGACCAAGCGCACCGATGAAGCCGTCCCAGGGTGCGCCGAAGGCAGGCGCGCCGGCCCGGTGCAGGGCGGCCAACTCCCGACCGAAGCGATCGGCGGCCTGCGGCGTCGGCTCGCCGGGCTCCACCCAGTCGAGCGCCAGCAGGTCGGGCAACGCCACGATCACCTCGGGTACGCCGATCGCGTCGGCCTCCCGCAGCCAGCGCAGCCCGGCGGCCTCGGCGGCGAAGAAGCCCTCGGGCGCCGGCCGGTCGGACCCCTCGGGCCAGGACTTCGCGAGGACCGAGTGACCGTCGTCGAGCGTCAGCCGAGCGGCGGCACAGATGTCGCCTCCGGCGACCGGCGTCTCCCGGAGCCGTTGGTGGGTCCGGAACGTCGGCAGGTGTGCCGGATGCGCGCGCAGGTACGCCAGGTCCATCAGCGCACGGTAGCGGCTGCCCATGACACCGGGGTGTCGTGTGAGCACATCGAATGGCTTCTACCTGTGGGAATACGCTCCGTAGTTGTGGATAAGTCGCGTGTCATCCACAGGGTCTGGAAGGCTCCGCGGCTCGGACGCAGCCTTCCTGCATGACCTCGACCGAACGTCCGAAGCTCTCCGTCCGCTCGCCCGCAGATCTGATCGCCGCCGTGCCGTACCTGCTCGGCTTCCACCCGGCCGACAGCGTGGTCGCGGTGGCGCTGCGCGGTCGACAGATCATCTTCGCCGCTCGCGCCGATCTGCCCGAGCCCGCGACGGATCCGGTCGACCGTGCGCGGCACCTGGCCGGGGTGATCCACCGCCAGGGCGCGGACGCTGCCACCGTGGTGGGCTACGGGCCGCCCGAGAAGGTGACCCCGAGCGTGGACGCGGTTCGCGCGGCCCTGACGGCTGCCGGCCTGGAGGTGCTCGACGCGCTGCGGGTCACCGACGGCCGGTGGTGGTCCTACCTGTGCACCGAGGTGGACTGCTGCCCGCCCGAGGGTCGGCGCTACGACCCGCAGGCTAATGCGGTGACCGCGTCGGCCGTGTTCGCCGGTCAGGTCGCCCTCCCCGATCGGGCCGCCCTCGTGGCGCAGGTGTCGCCGGTGGTCGGCCCGGCCCGCGAGGCGCTGCAGGCGGCCACCGTCCGTGCCGAGCGACGGCTGGTCGAGCTGATCGAGCGGGCGCCCGCCAGCGACCTGCTGGGCGGGCGGGCCGTACGCTCCGCCGGGGTGACGGCGGTCCGCGACGCGCAACGACGACACCGGCGCGGTGAGCGGCTCGACGACGACGAGGTGGCCTGGCTCAGCCTGCTCCTCGGGCACCTGCCCGTCCGCGACCACGCCTGGGAACGCACCGACGGCCGCGACCGGGACATCGACCTCTGGACGGACGTGCTGCGCCGGGCCGAGCCGGAGTTGACCGCCGCGCCCGGAGCGCTCCTGGCGTTCGCGGCGTGGCGGGCGGGTCAGGGGGCCCTGGCGGCGGTAGCGCTGGAACGCACGCTGAGCCTGCACCCCGAATACTCGCTGGCCCTGCTCCTGGACGACCTGCTCCGGCGGGGCGTACCCCCCTCCGAACTGGACGGCTGGCCCTCGGTCGGGATGCCCGGCGTGGTCCGCCCCCGCAAGCGGAGCCGACGTGGCCGCCGCTGACCAGTCCGGCCCAGGGCCTAGTAGCACCGCTGGTGCTACCAGGGTTGCTAGGCTGACGACCATGACTGTGAAGCGCTCCGTCAGCCTTCCCGACGACGTCGCGGAGTGGCTAGACCAGCAGCCCAACGTCTCGGCCGCGATCACCGAGGCGGTACGCGCCCAGATGGCCGTCGTCCACCTCCACGAGGTGTTGCGGCGAGCCGGCATCGAGGTGACCGAGGCGGGTCGGGCGCGGTGGCGGGAGCGTCTCGCGATACCCATCCCGGCGGACGCCCTCGCCGAGGGGCGCCGCATGCTGGGTCGTGCCGAATGAGCGATCGGATCGCGGCGGTGTTCGACGCGTCGGCGCTGACGGCCTACATCGAGGGCAACCTCTCGGTGGGGGAGTTGATGCTGGAGATCGCCGATGAGGGTCGGCAGGTGGCGGTCCCGGCCGCCTGCTTGGCGGTCGCCATCGCGGATGCGGGTGATGAGGTTGGCGCGGCGCTGCTCGCCCTGCTGGTCAGTGCTCCGATGATCCGTGTGCTGCCGCTCGACGCCGACGGCGTACGCGACACCGGCACGCTGGCCCGCGCCGTGAGTGGAGACGTCTCGCTCGGGCAGGCAGCCAGTGTCGCCCTCACCCACGAGGCGCACTACGCGACCGCGCGGCCCGACATGGCCGCGAAGGCGCTGCCCGCCAACTGGAGCATCCTCAATCTGGCCTGAGGGGCAACCGGGTGGCCGCCGTCCGTCCAAGATCTCGTCCAGCGATCAGCCGAGGCCGATGCGCCAATCGTTGCTGCGCATCAGGGAGCCGCTACCTGGTGGGTACTCGAAGTCGCAGGGGCCGAGAAGAGTGAAGCCAAGGCGTTGGCAGAGCGCATTGGAGGAGGCGTTCTCGACCGAGGGGAACGCGTGAACGCTGCGAGGTGCGTCGGGGTGGCGGGCAACCGCGCGGACGATGGTGATCAGAGCCGTGCCGGCTGTGAGCGCAATGCCACGGCCCTGATAGGGCGGTAGGACGTTCCAGCCGGTCTCGTAGATCTGCTCACCCTGCCAGTCACGCTCGTGATAGGCGATGCTGCCCACCATCTCCTCACGCCATCACGGTCCGGGTCATCCGCGAACTGGCCGACCGGCACACCTACCACGGCTGGACCTGGATCGAGGCGTACGAGCTGGGACCGGACGGCAGCGCACGGGCCAGGCGGGAGCTGTTCGTACTGCGCGAAGGAGTCGACCTGTTGACCTCCGGCCAGTCCGGCCAGTCCGGCCGGTCCGGCTCCGACGCTCAGCCGGCCCGACACGACATGCGGGCTGGCCGATGACCGAACACGCGGAACACCCCCTGCTCATGCCGACCTGGCGCTGCCGCACCTGCGGGATCGCCTGGCCCTGCTCGACCGCGAAACTGCGCCTGCTCGGTCAGTACCGCGGTCGACCCGACGAGTTGGTCGCGCACCTGAGGACGCTGCAGGCCGAAGCGACCGAACACCTGACCGAGCTGCACGGCGGCAGGACACCGGACGGCCTGACCGAACGCTTCACCGGCTGGGTGCCGGGTCCGACTGATCGGTAGCCGACCGGCCGCTCGCGTCAGCCCGGCTGCTCGACCATGATCCGCTGCGGGCCGGCGTACACGTTCATGGTTTGGCCGCGCAGGAAGCCAACCAGCGTCATCCCGGCCTCCTCGGCCAACTCGACGGCGAGGGTGCTCGGCGCGGACACCGCGGCCAGCAGCGGCAGCCCCGCCATCCACGCCTTCTGGGTCAGCTCGAAGCTGGCCCGGCCGGACACCAGCAGCAGGTGCCCGGTCAACGGCAGCCGACGTTCCCGCACCGCCCAGCCGATCACCTTGTCCACGGCGTTGTGCCGGCCCACGTCCTCCCGGAGCACCACCAGCTCACCGGTCGGGGTGAACAGCCCCGCCGCGTGCAGCCCGCCGGTGCGGTCGAAGGCGCGCTGGGCGGCCCGCAGCCGGTCGGGCAGCTCGGCGAGGAGGGTGGCCGGCACGGCGAGCGGGTCCGCCGTGACGTCGAACAGTGACCGCGTCCGGATCGCGTCGATGCTGGCCTTGCCACAGACCCCGCAGGAACTGGTCGTGTAGAAGTTCCGGGACGGGTCGGTGGTCGGCTCCGGCACCCCGGGAGCGAGCACCACGTCCACCACGTTGTACGTGTTCGGCGTCTCCGCGCCGGCGCAGAGCTGGGCGGTCAGCACGTCGTCGGCCGAGCGGATCAGCCCCTCGGTCAGCAGGAAACCGATCGCCAGATCGAGGTCGTCGCCGGGCGTCCGCATGGTGACGGCGAGCGGCTTGCGTCGGCCCGGACCCGCCGCGCCGACCCGGATCTCCAACGGCTCCTCCACGGCGAGCGTGTCCGGCCGTCGGACGGCCGCGCGGCCGTCGGCCGCCGCGTCCAGGTCGATCCGTAGTACGCCCCGTCGGTCAGTCGCCCGTCCCATCCCGCCATCCTGCACCCCACCCCGGCACGCCCGCACGGCTACCGTGGCCGGGTGGGGACGTACGCGGCAGTGGTGCTCGCGGGTGGGGCCGCCCGACGGATGGGCGGGGCGGACAAGCCCGCGCTGCCGGTCGGTGGCCGCTCGATGCGCGACCGGGTGCTGGCGGCCGTGGCTGATGCCACGCCGCGAGTGCTTGTCGGTCCCGCCGACAACCTCCCGAACGGCGTGCGGGTGACCCGGGAGGAGCCCGCCGGAGGTGGGCCGGTCGCCGCGACGGCGGCCGGGCTGGCGCTGCTCGACCCCGACACGACACTCGTCGCGCTGCTCGCCGCCGACCTGCCGCTGCTCACCCGCGCCGCGATCGACGACCTGCTGACCCACCTCACCGCCGGTGCCGGCCCAGCAGCCGGCAACCTCGCCGTTCCGCAGGCCGGCAGCGACCTCGACGGGGTGTGCTTCGTCGACGCGGACGGCCGGCGGCAGTCACTCTGCGGGGTGTGGCGGGTCGGCGCGCTGCGGGCCGGGCTGGCCCGGCTGGCCGCCGAGCGCGGCGGGAGCCTGGACGGTGCTCCGGTGCGGGCGCTGTTGGCCGGTCTGGCGATCCGCGAGGTGCCGTGGAGCGGCGAGGGTCCACCGCCGTGGTTCGACTGCGACACTGACGAGGACGTACGCCGGGCGGAGGAGTGGGTGCGATGACGGTCTTGGACGACTGGGTCACGGCGGCCTGCGCCGAGGTGGGCCTGGACGCGACCGAGGTGCCCGTGTCGGCGGTGCTGGACCTGGCCCGCGACGTCGCCCACCAGGTGGTGCGACCCGGGGCGCCGGTCAGCGCGTACCTCCTCGGGTTGGCCGTCGGTCGCGGCGCGGACCCGGCGGACGCGGCGGCCCGGCTCAGCGCCCTCGCGGCCGACTGGCCGGTCGCGCTCGACACCGAACCCGCCGACCCCACCTCCTGACCCGCCGCTCCGCGCCGCGCCCCCGCGACCAGGCCGGCTCCACGGCGGAGGACGGCGGGTGTCCGATCCCGGTCCGGGCTGATTCGACGTCCACGGGGCGTGGGTAGGGTGATCGGAACGGACGGAGGCGATCATGACGGCTGACCACCCCTCGGCGTCGGACGGGGAGCCCGGCGGTACACCCGAGCCGGCGGAGTCGATCCTGCTCGACGACCCCAGCACCACCGATCTACGGGCCAAGGTGACGGAGGCGTGGCGGGAGTTCGCCCGGATGCTCGCCCTGCGGCTACGGGAGCTACCGGCCGGCGCGCACCTCGAACTGACCCTCGATCCCACCGCCTCCGGTACGGGTGACGCCGTCTACTCGATCAGCGTCGACGCGACCGACGACGGCGGTCTCTCCGCTCGGGCGGTCGGTAACGCGGCGCTGCCGCAGGGCTACCGGCTGGACCGTGCCGCGGTGGCGGACATGGTGGCGCTCGGCTGGTCCCCGCCCGGCGTGGTGGCCGGCTCCGGCGGCGCGTTCGGGCTGGACGGCACGGTGGCGGAGGCCAACCGGATCGCCCCGCTGCTGTCCCGGACGCTGCGCGACGTGTACGGCGCACCCCACCCGGCCTTCCTCGTCTACCTGGTGCACGACGCCGAGGGCGAGCCGCTGGCTGTCGAGCCGTTGGGTACCGCGCGCAGCGAGTTCGGCCCGGACGCCGACGTGGAGGGGGACCTTCAGGAGGCGTTGGCCGAGGCGTCCGCCGACCGGGACGACGTGTTGGACCTGCCGGAGCGCGTCCGTACCGTCGTGTCCACGATGTTGAAGTCCGACGCCGAGCGGTTGCAGGTCGACTCGGACGGCGACATCACCATCCGGGCCGGCTCGGCGATGGTCTTCGTGCGGGTGCGGGACAACCCGCCGCTGGTGGACGTCCTCTCCCCGATCCTCACCGAGGTCGAGCCGACCGAACGGCTCTACGTCAAGCTGTCGGAGCTGACCAACCGCATGCCGATCGGCCGCCTCTACTGTGCCGACGACACGGTCTGGGCTTCCATCCCGGTCTTCGGCCGTAACTTCCAGGCGACCCACCTCATGCTGGCCGTGCAGGTGATGACCGGTCTCGCCGACGAGTTGGACGATCGTCTGCACGGTGAGTTCGGCGGCAAGCGCTTCTTCGGCGAGGGCGACAAGCCGGTCCGCGGCGACGACTCCCAGCACCGCACCGGCATGTACCTCTAGGCCACGTCCAACAGGGTCTTGCCGACCGTCGCGCGCGCCTCGATGGCGGCGTGCGCGTCGGCGGCGCGTTCGAGGGGGAAGCGCTGGCCGATCAGCGGCCGGAGCTGCCCGGCCGCCGCGTCCGCCAGGACCCCGATGGTGTACGCCCGCAGCCGCGCGGGCGTCACGTCCGGCCGGATCAGCGTGATCCGGCGTTCGGCGGCGGCATCCGGTGTCACGGGAGACCACTCGCCGCTGGCCAACCCGTAGCTGATCATCCGGCCGCCCGGGGTCAGCAGCTCGAACGCCGCTCTGGCCACCGAGCCGCCGACGCCGTCGAACACCGCGTCGACCCCGCCCACCGCGTCGCGGACGCGATCGGCCCAGTCCGGCCGCAGGTAGTCGACCGCCACGTCGGCGCCCAACCCGGGCAGCAGGGCCACCTTGCGCGGTCCGCCAGCCACGCCGATCACGCGTGCGCCGGCCCGCGTCGCGATCTGAACGAGCATGCTCCCCACCCCACCTGCGGCGGCCTCGACCAGCACGCGGTCACCGGCGCGGACGCCGACCGCCTCGACGAGCATGGTGGCGGTACGCCCGTCGGCGAGCAGCGCCACGGCCGCGTCCAGCGCCAGCCCGGCCGGCACGTCGATGGGCGCGGACGCGTCCACCGCGACCTGTTCGGCGTATCCGCCGGCGCCGCCGGTGGCGGTGACCACCCGTTGCCCGACGCGGGCCGGGTCGACGTCCGACCCGACGGCGGTGATGACGCCGCCGACGCCGTTGCCGGGGATGAGCGGCGGGGTGTACCGGTTCGGCCCGGGACGCCCCGAGCGCTGCTGCGTCTCGACGAAGGTGACGTTCGCGTGCGCGACGTCGATCAACACCTGGCCGGGGCCGGGCGTCGGGTCTGGCGCCGGGCCGGGCGTCAGCACGTCGGGACCGCCGAATTCACGTAGCCAGATCGCCCGCATGCAGTCCTCCTGGTTGTCCTTTGCACTGCTTCCACCGACGCAACACTTTCCGCACCGCACTGTCGCCTGGAGGGAAGCAGAGCAAAGGACTGACTGCCAGGCCGCCATGAGTCCAACACCTGAAGCAGACTTGAGGTCAAGCGCGGACGGTCAAGCCGCGAATCGCGGGTCGAGCCGCGCGGTCGACGGTCAGGCGCCGGTGGACGGCCCGACGCCGGGGGATTCGACCAGCCGGGACAGCACGATGGTGCTGCGGGTGGACGTCACGAACGACTCGGCGCGCAGCCGTTCGAGGGCCGCCTCGAGGTGGGCGATGTCGGCGGCGCGTAGGTGCACCAGCGCGTCCGCCTCGCCGGAGACGGTGTACGCGCCGACCACCTCGGGGTGCCGGCGGGCGGCCACGCCGATCTGCGCCGGGGTGGTCCGGCCGGCGCAGAACAGCTCGACGAACGCCTCGGTGGTCCAGCCGACGGCGGCCGGGTCGACGACGGCCGTGAATCCCCGGATGACGCCGGTGGCGCGCAGTCGGTCGACCCGGCGCTTGACCGCCGGGGCGGAGAGTGACACGCGGGTGCCGATGTCGGCGTACGACGCGCGGGCGTCGGCGACAAGCAACGCAATGATCCGCTGGTCAACGGCGTCTATCTGCAACGTTCCGCCTCTGGGAAGCAATGGTTGTGGCTGTTACCAAAGTTCAACGATACCTACTCTTGGTGACCGTGAACCAGCAGCGAGTCCCGCGAAAGCGGACATATCTCATGTGCTCGCCCGAGCATTTCGCGGTCGAGTACGCGATCAATCCGTGGATGGACGTGACCACCCCGGTCGACCGGGACCTGGCCGTCAAGCAGTGGGACCGACTGCGCGAGACGCTCGTCGGTCTCGGCCACGAGGTGCACCTGCTCACGCCGGAGCCGGGACTGCCCGACATGGTGTTCGCCGCCAACGGCGCCTTCGTGGTCGACGGCAGCGTCTACGGCGCGCGGTTCAAGCACGAGCAACGGAGCGCCGAGGCCGCCGCGCACCACGCGTTCTACGAGCAGCAGGGCTGGCGGTTCATCGCGCCGAGCGAGACCAACGAGGGCGAGGGCGACTTCGCGTACGTGCCGGAGGCGCACGGCGGACTCATCCTGGCCGGGCACGGCTTCCGTACCGAGATCCCGGCGCACGCCGAGGCGCAGGAGGCGCTGGGTCGGCCGGTGGTGTCGTTGCGGCTGGTCGACCCGCGCTTCTACCACCTGGACGTGGCGCTCGCCGCCCTCGACGACGCGAACGTCGTCTACTTCCCCGGCGCGTTCTCCGCGGCCAGTCAGCGCGTCCTCACGCAGCTCTTCCCGGACGCGGTGATCGCCGACGACGAGGACGCGTTGGCCTTCGGGCTCAACCTGGTCAGCGACGGCGCGAACGTGGTGCTCAACAGCGAGGCCACCCGACTGGCGGGCAAGCTCAAGGCCGCCGGTTACACACCGGTGCCGGTGGAGCTGGCCGAGCTTAAGAAGGGCGGCGGCAGCGTGAAGTGCTGCATCGCCGAACTACGGCACTGACCCGAACGGCGCCGTACAGCAGGGGCCGGCCTCCCGTGGGGAGGCCGGCCCCTGCTTCGTCCGGTGGGCGCCCGTTCTAGCCCAGCGTGGCCAGCTCGTTGATCAGCACGTTCGACATGACCTGACCGTCCTGCTGGACCTCCCGCAGGTACCACTTCTGCTGCGGGGTACGCGGCTGGTTGAACTGCCAGATGCCGCGCGGGCTGTCGATCTGGCCGATCTTGCCCAGCGCCAGGTTGACCTGCTGCGGGGTGGGCGTGCCGCCGGTCAGCTGGATGGCCTGGTCGAGCACCTGGGCCGCGTCGTACGACGCCATCGCGTAGGTCGTCGGCGTGCTCTGGTGCTTCTTGCGGTACGCCGAGGCGAAGACCCGGTTCGACGTGTTGTTGAGGTCGGCCGAGTAGTTCAGGGCGGTCTGGATGCCCAGCGCGTCCCGGTCCAGGCTGTCCAGCACGGCGCCCTCGGTGAGGAAGCCGGGGGCGTACACGGGCCCGGAGAACTGGTCGCGCAGCTGCTTGATGAACTCGACGGCGGCCGCACCCGCGAAGAAGCAGAACACGGCGGTCGGCTTCTTGCGCAGCGCCTTCTCGATGTCCGCCGCGTAGGTGGTCTTGCCCGGGTTCGGGGTGGGGCTGGTGTTGGTCACCGGGTCGGCGATGCGCGGGTCGGTAGGGCCGAACTCCTGCTTGAAGCCCCGCACGACGTCGGGGCTGCCCACGTTCTCCGGCATGATGATCGCGATCCGGCCGTTCGCCGGGAGCTGGTCGCGCAGGTAGCGGCCGAGCGCCCGGCCGGCCTCGTCCAGCACGTACGAGGTACGCCAGATGTAGACGACGCTCTGCAGGCTGCTCGGGGAGGCGTTCGACCCGATGAGCGGGACTCGGGCGTCCTCGATGGTGTCACGGATGCCCACCATCACCGACGAGTTGACCACGCCGGTGAGCGCCAGCACGTTCTGCTTGAGGAGCTGGTCGACGGCGGCCTTGCCGGTCTTGGCGGTCTCGCCCTCGTCGGCGGTGAGCAGCTCGACCGGGTGCCCACCCAGTTGTTGGTTGTGCAGGTCGAGGAAGAGTTGGAAGCCGTTGGTGATGTCGTCACCGATGGACTTGAACCCGCCGGCCTTCGGCGCGATCAGACCGATCTTGATCGCGTTCTTGGCGACGGTCGGCTGGTCGCCGGTGTCGGAGCCGCACGCGGTGGCGAATCCGGTCGTACCGAGCGCGGCCAACAGTTGGAGCGCCCGCCTGCGATTCATCTGCGACACCGAGTTCCCTTCCAGGAGCGTTGCAGGGCGAACAGCGCCCCTCCGGCGTTCTACCTGGTCGGCGACGCTGCGTCAATGGCTATAGATCATCGTGCAGGGACCGCAACACATCCCGCACCTGGGGCCACGCCGTGGACTCTGGGTCGATCAGCCCGAAATGCTCGCATCCGGGCAGTTCAACAAGGGAAATATCGGATCCCACGGTACGAGCGGCCGCCACGAAATCCCGGCTCATCGAGACCGGCACCTGTTCGTCAAGTGAGCCATGCATCACTACCGTGCGTGTTGGCATCGGTACCAATGACCGTGGATCGGCCGCCACGTACCGGTCCGGCACCTCCCCCGGACCGCCACCGAGCAGCGCGGCCACCGCGCCGGAGTCCAGGTCCAGCCGGTACGCCTCGGCGAGATCGGCCACCGGGGCCAGGGCCAGCACCCCGCCCACCGTCGACGGCGCGGTGGCCGCCGCGTACAACGCCAGGTGGCCACCGGCGGAATGACCGATCAGGATCGGCGCGGCACCGCTCACCCGACCGGGCAGCGCCCGCGCGACCAGCGCCGGCAGCGCCGCGATCCCGGCGAGGGCGTCCGTCAACGTGCCCGGCCAGCCACCGCCCGGTTGCCCGGTACGCCGGTACTCCAGCTGCGCCACCGGGTACCCGTCGGCCGCGAGCGCGGCGGCCAGCGGTCCGGTGTGCCGCCGGTCGTACTCGGCCCGCCAGAAGCCCCCGTGCACCACGACGACCAGCGGCCGGGCCGGCCCGGAACCGGCTGGGCGGCGAAGGTCGGCGATCTGGTCGGGGTGGTCGCCGTACGCCACCGTCCGGTCCGGCGCGGGCGCCGGCCGGGTCAGCACCGCGCGTGGGTCGGCAGACATGGCGCGACCGTAGCGCGCCCCGCCCGGGTGGTTCGGCCCAGGGGAGTCGGTCCCGGGCGGCGTGGTCCGGACCTCCTGGGTAAAGATGGACTCCATGACCGCTGAGCAGAACGACCAGCCCGGCCCCGACGACTCCGGCCACTCCGGCACCGTGGTGGTGGTCGGACCGGACGGGCGGCCGATCGGCGCCGTGCAGACCGAGGAGGGCCACGGTGAGGACCCGACCCGCCTGGTCGAGCAGCCGGCCAAGGTGATGCGGATCGGCAGCATGATCAAGCAGCTGCTGGAGGAGGTCAAGGCCGCCCCGCTGGACGACGCCAGCCGGCACCGCATGCGGGAGATCCACGAACGCTCGATCGTCGAGCTGAAGGAGGGTCTCGCGCCCGAGCTGCGCGACGAGTTGGAGCGGATCTCGCTGCCCTTCAC
Organism: Micromonospora sp. NPDC005979; assembly: GCF_040614415.1. Taxonomy (NCBI): domain Bacteria; kingdom Bacillati; phylum Actinomycetota; class Actinomycetes; order Micromonosporales; family Micromonosporaceae; genus Micromonospora; species Micromonospora sp. NPDC005979. Next base: position 465,518 of record NZ_JBEXUR010000002.1, read on the forward strand.
CGAGGACAAGGCGCCCAGCGAGAGCGAGCTGCGCATCGCGCACGCCCAGCTCGTCGGCTGGCTGGAGGGCCTGTTCCACGGCATCCAGGCGGCCCTGGTCGCCCAGCAGATGGCCGCCCGGGTCCAGCTTGAGCAGATGCGCGGCGGCCGGCAGGCGCTGCCCAGCGGCCCCGGCGGGGTCGTCCCCGGCATGCCGGGCATCGGCCAGCCGGGCGGCGGTGAGGGTCACAACACCGGCCAGTACCTCTGACCGGTCACTGGACCCCGAAGACCTTCTCCAAATACGCGGCCACGCCGTCCTCGGAGTTCGAACCGGTCACCTCGTCGGCGACCGCGAGGACGGCGGGGTGCGCGTTGGCCACCGCCACGCCGCGCCCCGCCCAGCTCAGCATCGGTACGTCGTTCGGCATGTCGCCGAAGGCGACCACGTCCGCCGCGGCCACGCCGAGCCGGTCGCAGTACCAGTCGAGCCCGGCTGCCTTGGTCACCCCGGCCGCGGAGATCTCCACCAGCCCCGAGGACGACGAGTGCGTCGCCTCGGCCAACCCCTGCAACGCCCTGGCGACCAGCGCCGCGAACGCGTCCGGGTCCTGCTCGCCGGCACGGGCGAGGAGCTTCACCGCTGGCACGGAGAGCAACTCCTCCGGCGTCTCGATCGGCCGGATGGCGTCGGCGTCGGCATCCCAGCGCAGCGGGTAGTCCGCCTCGTGACGCATCTCCCGGCTGTCCAGGATCTCCACGGCGAAGCGGATGCCGGGCACCTCGGCGCGCAGCCGGCGGGCCACCTCCACCAGGTGCTGTGGCGCGAGCGGGTCGGCCCGCAACACCTCGTCGTTGAACGGGTCGTAGACCACGGCGCCGTTGGCGCAGACCGCCGGCAGGGGCTCGGTCAGCTGGTCGTACACCATCTTGAGCCAGCGGACCGGGCGGCCGGTGACCAGCACGACCGGCGTGCCTCGCGCGGAGATCCGCGCGAGCACGTCGGCGGTGTGCGCGCTTACCGTGTGGTCGTCGCGGATCAGCGTGCCGTCGATGTCCGTGGCTACCAGCCGGGGTGTCTCTCCCATCATCGGGAGAGTAGTCGGTCCAGATACACCGCCACCCCGTCGTCATCATTACGCAGGGTCACCTCGTCGGCCGCCGCGCGGACGTCGGGGTGAGCGTTGGCGACCGCCACCCGCGACCAGCCGGCCCACTCGAACATCGGCAGGTCGTTGGGCATGTCGCCGAAGACCAGCACGTCGGCCGGGTCGACCCCGAGCGTCTGCGCCACGACGGTCAGCCCGGTCGCCTTGTCCACCCCGGGCGGGCAGATCTCGATGAAACCGAGCCCGGCCTGGGTGAGCGTGGCGACCTGCGGCTCGACGATCCGGCGGGCCACCGCCAGCAGTTCGTCCACGTGGTGGTCGGCGGTCCTGGCGAACGCCTTGAGCACGTCACAGGAGAGGCACTCGTCGCGGGTACGCGCCTCGAACCGGTCCTGGTAGGGCCAGCTCGGGTGGTAGTCACCCCAGAGCGGGGCATCGTGCTCGTCGGACGCCTCGACCATCACGGTCAGCGGGCCGACCTCGGCCTCCAGGTCGGCGAGCAACCGGGCCAGCACCTCGGCGGGCAGGCGCTCGTCGCGCAGCACCACCGGGCCGGCCGGGTCGCTCTGGTCGACCACACGTCCGCCGCCAGCCATCACCAGAAAGTCGGCGGCGCGGATGTCGTTGCGGGTCAGCTCGGTCAGGCGAGGGCCGCGTCCGGTCGCGCCGACGACCGGAATACCGGCGGCCCGCACCCGGTCGAGCACCCCATGGGTGTACGCGGAGACGGTGTCGTCGCTGCGGACGAGTGTTCCGTCGAGGTCGGTCGCGATCAGCTTGGGCAGTCCCGGGCGGGTCATCGTTCCTCCTTCGCCCGCCGCCGTCGCAGCCAGCCGTGCGGTCCTGGTCGAGACCCGGCGTGACGGCGGGCAGCAACCGTACCTCGCGGAAAGGGTCGCAACCATGGCTTCCCGGCGAATCGGGCACCAACGCGCGGCACCCGAGAGGTGTCCAACCCCGCCCTCGCGCCCGTCCCGCGCACTCGCCCCTCGCCCCGTCGATCTTGCACTTTCGGCGGCTGATTTGTTGGCTTGTGCGTCTTATGTGACGACAGAAACCGCAAGATCGGCGCGGTGGTGCGGTGGTGCGGTGGGGTCAGGGGTCAGGTGGGGTTTTCGGGGCGGGCGAAGGGGGTGGCTGGTTCCACCGTCAGGTCGGCGGGGGGAGGTAGGCCGTCGTCGAGTGGACCCGGGTGCGGGCGGCGACGCCAGGACCGCATCGCGGGTACGTCGGCGGCCCGGGCATCGTCGTCAGCCGGCCCCGCCGACGCGCGGGTCGGTACGGCCCCCGCCAGTCGCAGGGCGGCGGCGAAGAGGACGCACGCGACGAACGCCAGCACGAGACCGCGGCCGTACTCGACCCGGAACTCTTCCTCGGGCGAGTAGAGAAGGGCCCGCTCCCCGGTGTCGTGGAGCGTCGCGGCAGCGGCGACCAGCAACGCCAGGAGCGCGCCGGCCAGCGTGAGGCCGACCAGCCGCGCGTTCGCACGAACCGCCGCCGTGCCCCCCAGCGCCAGGGCCACGGCGCAGGCCAGGCCGAGCAGGCCGGCGAGATAGGCGACCCCGAAGCCACCGATTTCGGACACGCTGGCGGGCACCTCGATCGTGTTGGGCCCTTCGGGCCCGCCGCTCGGGACGGTCGTCAGCAGCCACTCGCCGATCATCGACGCGATCCCGGCGACCGCACCGAGGCCGGCCAGCAGCAGCGGCAGGCGAGGGTCACGGGTCAGGCCGACCAGGGGATTACCGAAGCGGCGTGCCCGCGCGGGCTCGTCGGCGCCCCACTCGATCACAGCCGGCGCGTCGGGCGAGTCTCCCTGGCGCGGAACGGGCAGATCCTCGGGCATCGGCCATCCCTCCGCCGGTCGCGGGCCTGCGTCGAATCATGGCACAGCCCCCGGTCGTAGCGCTGCCGTCGACACCGCGCGCCCGCCCACGTCCGCCGCGCGGCCGATCACGGTGACGGGAATCGCAGGGCGGTCGTCGGTGCCGGTCGGTCGCCCGCAGGTCACGTATCCGCTAGCGTTCTCAACATGCCTATCCGTACCGCTTCCGCACAATGGCAGGGCAATCTCACCGAGGGTTCCGGCACCGTCCGGACCGGTAAGGGCGGCCTGTCCGGCAACTACTCCTTCAAGTCGCGCTTCGAGGAGGGCGAGGGCACCAACCCCGAGGAGCTGATCGCCGCCGCGCACGCGGGCTGCTTCTCGATGGCGTTCTCGAAGGCCCTCGCCGACGCCGGCACCACGCCCACCTCGGTCGAGACCACCGCCAAGGTCCACCTGGACAAGACCGACGCCGGGTTCAGCGTGACCCGGATCGACCTCGAGACCGTCGGCCAGGTGCCCGGGGTCGACGAGGCGGAGTTCCAGAAGCTCGCCGAGGCCGCCAAGGCCAACTGCCCGATCTCCCGCCTGCTCTCGCCGGGCGCCGAGATCACCCTCACCGCCCGCCTGGCCGCCTGACCCGGCGACCCGCACACGTGGACCCCGGCCCGGGTCGCCGAGCGCGACCCGGCCGACCGGTCCCGCATCGGGCAGAATGAACGTCGTGCCGGTGGAGATGACCCGCGAGCGCTTCGAGGAGCTGGTCGCTGACGCCCTCGACGAGGTGCCTGAAGAGCTTCTCGGCCTGATGAACAACGTGGTGATCCTCGTCGAGGACGACCCACCGCCGGGTGAATCCGACCTGCTCGGCCTCTACGAGGGGCACGCGCTCACCAACCGGGGCTGGGACTACTCCGGCGTGCTGCCGGACCGGATCTTCATCTACCGCCACCCGATCCTGCGGATCTGCGACAACGACGAGGACGTCGTCGACGAGGTGGCGGTGACCGTGGTGCACGAGATCGCCCACCACTTCGGCATCGACGACGAGCGGCTGCACGCCCTGGGCTGGGGCTGACGCGCCAGCCGGTGAACCGATCGCCTCCGGTTGCCGTGGTCACCTACGGTCGATGCAGCGATCGCGACCATTTCAGGAGGCACCTTTCATGCGCAGCGAGCTGTTCTCGGCGGAGAATCTGGAGAAGGAGTCGGCGCAGGCGGGCATGCGTCTGCAGAACTCCAAGATGTTGAAGATCGAGCTCAACGGCGAGGCGATGGCCCGAGTCGGCTCGATGGTCGCCTACCAGGGCAACGTGCAGTTCCAGGCCCTGGGCTCCGGCGGCCTCGGCAAGTTCCTCAAGCAGAAGCTCACCGGCGAGGGCGTCCCGCTGATGAAGGTCACCGGCCAGGGTGACGTCTTCCTCGCCGAACTGGCCAAGGACGTCCACATCATCGACCTGGAGCCGGGCGACGCGCTCTCCATCAACGGTTCCAGCGTGCTCGCCTTCGACTCCACCCTGCAGTACGACATCAGGATGGTCGGCGGCGCCGGCATGGCCTCCTCGTCCGGGCTGTTCAACTGCGTGTTCAGCGGGTACGGCCGGATCGCCATCACGACCAAGGGCACCCCCGTGGTGCTCAACGTGGACGCCCCGACGTACGTCGACCCGCAGGCCGCCGTCTGCTGGTCGGCCAACCTCCAGACCGGCTACCACCGTGCCGAGCAGCTCGGTCTCGGCACGCTGCTCGGCCGGCGCACCGGCGAGTCGTTCACCATGAGCTTCGCCGGTCAGGGCTTCGTGGTGGTGCAGCCGTCCGAGGAGCCGCCCGTCATGGGCAGCGGTCAGCAGCAGCAGGAGGGTGGCCTGCTCGGCGGCCTGCTGAGCTGAGCGCCGATCCGGGTGGGGCGCGCTCCGGAGCACCCCACCCCCAGGGCCCCGGCGTTCGGCCCGGTCAGCTCATCTCGCCGGTGCGTAGCCGGGCCAGCCAGGCCGCCGCGTCGGCGTAGTCGACGTCGGACAGGCCGGCCGGCGCGGGCACCCGCCGCTCGCCGGCCTCGACCCAACGGTGGCGGGGATAGGACCCGAGGAAGCGGACCTCCGCGCACACCCGGCGTAGCCCCTGCAACGCCTCACCCAGGCGTACGTCGGCCACGTGCCCGGTGCAGTCGAGGAAGAAGACGTACCGGCCCAGCGCCTCACCGGTCGGGCGGGACTCGATCCGGGTCAGGTTCACCCCGCGTACGGCCAGCTCGACCAGCACCGACAGCAGCGCGCCCACCCGGTCGTGAGCGATGTAGACGGCCAGCGAGGTGAGGTCATCGCCACTCGGCGGTGGAGGTGGCCCGGGACGGGAGACCAGCACGAACCGGGTCACCGCGTCGGGGTGGTCGGCGATCTTGTCGGCGAGCAGCGCGAGCCGGTGCCGGGCCGCCCCGATGGGCGCGCAGATCGCCGCGTCGTACTCGCCGGACCCGGCGCCGGCGGCGGCCGCGCCGTTGGAGAGGACATCGACGACCGTCGCATCGGGCAGGTGGTCCCGCAGCCAGCCCCGGCACTGGGTGGACGCCTGCGGGTGTGCCGCGATGGAGCGGACCGCCGACAGCGCGGTGCCCGTACGGGCGGCGAGCACGAACTCCACCGGCAGGACCACCTCGCGGGTGATCACCAGCGGCTCACCCTCGACGATCTCGTCGAGGGTGACGCCGACCGCCCCGCCGATCGAGTTCTCCAGCGGTACGAGCGCCGCGTCGGCCTCTCCGGCCCGGATACTGTCGAGCGCCTCCCCGACGCTGCGAGCCGGCGTACGGGAGCCGTGCTCGGCTGCTGGGATGGTGCGCAGGGCCTGCTCGGCGAAGGTGCCCTCGGGGCCGAGGTAGACGTAGCGCGTAGGCGGTGTTCCGGGCATGCCGCCCAGACTACGCACCCGGTCCGACCGCTGGAGATGGATCGCAGGCGAGCGTACGGATTCCGGCCGGCCCGGTGGCCCGGACCTCGATGGTGCACACGTCGGTGCCGGCCGTGACCAGTTGCAGAGCCGTCGGCCCGCCCTGGGTGACGACCTGAAGCTCCTCGTGCCCGGTCACCTCCAGCACGGTGTACTGCCAGTCCCCGGCGCACAACGGGCCGGTGCGGACCCGGACCCGGACGTTGTCCGGGAGCACCGAGGCCGGTCCGCGCAGCAACTGCACCACCCGCTGCCCGGTCGGCCCGTTCCGGCAGGCCGTCGCCACCAGGCCCGGCTCCGGGGTGGCCGCGCCGGTGGCGGGTGGCGGTGCGGTCGGCGCGGTCGAGGGTGTACCCGTCGCGACGCCGGTCGGGCCCGACGGCCTGGGGCTGCTGGCTCCGGTGGGCACGCCGGCCGGGTCACGCAGTTCCGGAGGTGCTCCGCAGCCGGTCAGCGCTCCGATGGTGAGAAGCGCCAGCAGCGCCGCCCACGCGGGCGCGGTGGGGGCGGACGGGCGGCGGGGTGGGCTGAACGGCACGGGCCGGTCCTCGGGACATCGGGATACGTCGCGGCCGGGGTGGCCGAGCCCATCGTAGGGCGAGCGGTCGGCCGGGTGAAGCTCAGCCGAGGACGCGGTGTCCGGCGCGCACCAACGCGGTCGTGCCCTCGGTCAGTCGGACGGCCGGCAGCAGCACGTAGTCGGTGTCGAAGGTGGAGAAGGTGACCACGCTGACGCGGGCCGCGGCGAGTGGGTCCACGAGCGCCGCGAGTGTGCCGGTGCCGTCCACGCCCGCCGGACCGGCGACGCGGAGGCAGCGCCAGGTGGTCTCCGCCACGGCCTCGTCGGGCAACCGATCGGCCGGGCAGATCACCGAAATCCCGTCGGCGGTCCAGCTCACCGTGACCACGTCGGCGCGACCCAGCCCGCTCGACAACCCTTCCGGCAGGGCGGTGCCGCCACCCAGCCGGCACACGGCGTACTCCCCCGGCAGCAGAGTGATATCGAGCATGAGGGCACCCTACGGCGTGGAACCGAGCCCGCCCGGGCATCGCCGCGTGCGGCGAACACCACATCGCGCCGCAGGTCAGACCTCGGAGAAGAAGGTGAGCGAGCCCGCGACGACGCCGTCGGAGAGCACCGGCGTGGAGATCGCGTCGACCGTCGCGTCAGGCCCGCCGCCGGAGGCGGCCTGCACCCGCAGCAGGCCCCGGGCGAGCCGGCCGGAGGAGAGCGCCAGCAGGGGCGGAATCTTGTCGATCTCGGCCTCGGTCAGCTCGCCGCGGTTCGCGGTGAAGTCGAGCAGGCGAAGGCCGCCGTCGAGCAGTGGACGCCCGATCAGGCCGGCGGGCTCGCCCAGGCAGAGCAACGCGCAGCCGGCGGTGGAGATGGCCATCACACGGGTGTCGGCGTCGATCAGCAGGCAGGGCTCGTCCGCCCGCCCGACTGTCGAGGACCACTGGCCGACATTGTCGAACTCAGACTCTGTCGAGGCTCGGGCCGAGGGCACGAACACTTCTGAGAGCGAGAGTTCGACGTGGGCCACCGCGCCTCCTATGTACAACGACGGACTGTCCACGCTAGCCGGTCGACGACGGATTCACCGAGCGAGCCGGGTCACCGCGCCGCAGCGGAGAACTCCGGGCGGCCGGCGACGGCGCGGGAGCCGGTGGGTAGGTGGGGGACCGGGGCCGCGTGGCGTCGCCGGTGACGTTACCGGCGGTGGGCCGCCTTGTCAGCGGCCGTTCGGCCCTCCTCGTACCACCGGTAGTCGGCCGATGGACGGTACGTGCCGTTCAGCCAGGTGCTCGGGTGCTGTGCCACCCGTGCCAGCTTCTCGGCCGTGGTCGGGCTGATCCGGTTGCCACCGGCCACGAGGAGCCGGTCCAGCTCCCGGTGGGTGGCCATCAGACAGTCCTTCGGCAGGCCGTAGACGCTGATCACGCCGGAACCCACGAAGGTCAGCACGGGCGTCACCGGGATGGTCAGCCCCACCGCGTCGGAGAGGGCCTTGCTGGCCCGCTTGGCGTCCCGGCGGGCCTCGGTCACGTACGGGGGCCGCTTCCCGTTGATCTGTACGACGTCCCCGGCGACGAGCACCCGGGCCCGGCCGTGGTCGGCGATGGTCACCGCGAACAGACCGCTCGGCCCGATGGCGAGGAAACCGGCGCGGTCGTCCTGAGCGCGGTCGAGCAGGACGTCCGCCACGTCGGTGCGGGGCCACTCGATGACGTGCCAGGAAGGCCCGAGGTGGTCGAGTTGACCGAGTGCCCGCGCGCCGGCCGCCTCCAGCCGACGGGCGCCCCGCTCGGCACGGCGGCGTCGGGCCCACTCGAGCGGTGTGGGGCGGACCGGTTCGAGAGCCCCCGGCGCCTCGACGCGGGGGTGGGGCACCGCGATGGGCGGCAGTGCCCGTGCGGTTGGTACGGCTCGTCGTGCGGGAAAGACAGTCATCGCGACCTCCGGCAAAAGGTCCCTCGAAGTTATGTCCTCACTACCCTACGTTGCCACTGTGGGTGTTCGGCAAGCCGGAACGCCGGAGTGACTGTGGATGAATGCCATATTCATCCACAGTTCTTTTCTCGGATGCCGCCAAACCCTGCCCTACGCTGCGGGAGTGACCCACTACGTCGACAGTGAAGTCGGCCGGCTCGGCACCGTCCTGCTGCACCGGCCCGGCCCGGAACTGGCCCGGCTCACCCCGCGCAACAACGACTCGCTCCTGTTCGACGCGATCCCCTGGGTCGGCCGCGCCCAGGAGGAGCACGACGCCTTCGCGGCCGCGCTGCGCGAGCGCGGGGTCGAGGTGCTGTACCTGGCCACCCTGCTGGCCGAGACGCTTGCCGTCGAGGACGCCCGCGCCGAACTGACCGAGCAGGTGCTGCGCTCGCGCCGCCTCGGCGACACGCTCCGCGCCCGGGTCGCCGACCACCTCGCCTACCTGGACCCGGCCGCGCTGGCCGACGTGCTGACCGCCGGGCTGGCCCACGAGGAGCTGCGGATCAGCTCGGAGCGGCCGGGCGGTCTCGTCTACACCCTGATGGACCGGCACGACTTCGTCATCGACCCGCTGCCCAACCTGCTCTTCACCCGGGACTCGTCGCTGTGGATCGGCGACCGGGTCGGTGTCACCAGCCTCGCCATGCCGGCCCGCCGGCGGGAGACCACCCTGACCGACGCCATCTACCGGCACCACCCCCGGTTCGCCGGCACCGAGTTCGTCTACCGCCCCGACCTGGAACACCTGGAGGGCGGGGACGTGCTGCTGCTCGCACCCGGCGTGCTGGCCGTCGGGGTCGGTGAGCGGACCACCCCGGCGGGCGCCGAACGCCTCGGCCGGCAGGTCTTCGCCGCCGGCCTGGCCCACACCATCCTGGTGGTGCCGATCGCCCAGAAGCGCGCCACGATGCACCTGGACACCGTCTGCACGATGGTCGACGTCGACGCCGTCCTGATGTATCCGAACATCGCCAGCACGCTCTCGGCGTACACCGTCATCGCCGGCGCGGACGGCGAGGACCCACGGGTGGACGGCCCGGCGCCCTTCCTGCGAGCCGCCGCCGACGCGATGGACCTGGACCAGCTCCGGGTCATCGACACCGGCCTGGACCCGGTGACCGCGGAACGGGAGCAGTGGGACGACGGCAACAACACCCTCGCCCTCGCGCCCCGGCTGTGCGTCGGTTATGAGCGCAACACGGAGACCAACGCGCAGTTGGAGCGGGCCGGCATCGAGATCATCCCGATCGCCGGTTCGGAGTTGGGCTCCGGCCGGGGAGGCCCGCGCTGCATGTCCTGCCCGATCGTCCGCGCCCCTTTGAAGGAAGGGGCCCCTGCTAACGCCTAGTGCCTAGCAAGGGCCCCTTCCTAACGCCTCAGCGCAGGGTGAGCTGGCGGCCGAGCAGCCCCTGGCGGGCGCGCCGGCCGGCGGCGTCCAACGCCTCGGTGTTGGCGAGAGCCTCCGCGTACCGCTTGGCGAACTGCGCCACCGGGTCCTCCCACTCGATCGCCGGAGTGTCCTCGGGGAGGTCCCAGACGGGTACGAGCCGGCCGTGGGCGCGGAACATCCCGGCGAACTTGGTCTGCTCGCCGAGCGTCAGCGTGCCGGCCGCGCCGAGCCGGGCCAGCGCGTCGAGGGCGGCGTCCTCGTCGTCGGGCAGCACCCAGCGCACGTGCGCCTTCTCGGGGACCTGGCACCAGTACGCGGCCTTCGCGGAGGTCATCCGGACGGTCGGGTAGATGGCGGCGTTCGCCCGCTCCAGGGACGCCTGGACGCCCGGGTCGTCGGTCGCGCCGGGATCGAGCCAGAACTCGAACCCGTCGTGCATGCTGATCTCCAGCGGGCCGTCCACGAGGATGTCCTGAAGTCGCGGCCCGGGGCCGGGCAGCGGCGGCACGGACACCTGGCCGCCCGGCTCGGTGCGCAGCGCGCTGAGGAGCGCTTCGGCCAGGTCCCGGGAGACATCGCCGGACTGCTGGTGACGCTGCAGACCGATGAGCACCTGGCCGTCCGGCTTGCTCACCGCCGGCGCCGCCATCGGCAGCACCGTGGCCAGGGTCGCCGACCGGTCGCCGAACTCCTCGACCAGGGCGGGCGCCAGTCGCAGCGGGGCGGACGCGGCGGGCACCAGCTCGCGCAGCGCGATCCACTCGGGCTCGTCGACCAGGCCCTCGAAGGGACGCGGCACGAAGACGTCCCGCACCTTCTCCCGACGGGGAGTGGTGTCGGTGGCTGCTCGCTGGCTCTTTCGACGCTTGCTCACGGCGTCACAGCCTAGAGCCCTCGGCCTCGTGCCGTGGCCCGGACCCGCCACCGGGGCCAGGGCCTGTGTCAGAAGAACTGCCCGGCCTCTGCCTCGGTTCGACCGCCCTTATGGAACAGGCCCTACTTCGCCGCGACCAGCCGGGGAGTGGGGTCGAACTCCGCCCAGACGCGCTGGCCCATGCCGTCCCGCTCGACGCCCCAGCGGGTCGCCAGTCCGGCCACGATGTGCAGGCCGCGCCCGTCCGCCGCGTCGAGGCCGGCGGTGCGGATCCGTGGGCCGGTGGCCGCGCCGCCGTCGGTCACCCGCAACTGGATCCGTGGGCCGTCGGCGGACGGTCGCAGCCGCCAGGCCACCCGGACCACGCCGCCGGGCAGCGGGTGGGCGTGCCGGACCGAGTTGCCCACCAGTTCGGCGAGCACCGCGATCAGATCCGCGAGGAGCGCCGGGGGCACGACGTCCGCCAGGTCGTCGGCGAGCCGATGCCGGGCCAGTCGTGCGCCGGCGGGGTGGTGGGGAACCACCACGCACCACGCCCGATCCCTCGCCGCCGTCGCCACCGTCGCCTCCACGTCGCGCCCCGCAGGTCAACCGCGCGGTAGCCGCACCTCTGCGACCGTACCGCCGTCGGTCCTCGGACGTAGGGATACCCATCCATTCTGCTGTTCAACGATCCGGCGGACGAGATAGAGGCCGAGCCCCGCTCCGGGGTAGCCGCGCCGGTCACCGGACTCGCCCTGCCAGAACCGGTCGAACGCCCGTTCCACGTGCTCCGGCCGGATGCTGATGCCGCGGTCGCTCACCCGGAACGCGACCAACTGACCGTCGACCCCGGCCGTGATCTCGATGGGGGAGCCCGGTGGCGAGTACTTGCCCGCGTTGGTCACCAGCTCGGTCAGGACGGTGGCCAGGCTGGGACGGTGGCCGAGCGCCTTGGGCAGGTCGACGGGCAGGCGGAGCGTCAGCCGGTGTCGCAGCTCCGCCGGCAGGTCCACGACCGCCGCGCGCAGCGCCGCACCGAGGTCGAACGGGGTGGGCGGCTCGTCCGCGGGCCCCGTCTCCGCCGCCGAGGAGAGCAGCCGGTCGACCAGCCGGGCCAGTTCGTTGGCGCGCTGCCCGATCACCCGGGCGGCCTGCCGCCGGTCGCCGTCGGTCAGCGACTCCCAGTGGTCGGTGAGGGTGTCCGCGTACCCCTTGATGACGGTGACCGGCGTGCGTAGCTCGTGGCTGGTCACCGCGACGAACAGCTCCCGGTCGTGATCGCGGCGCTGCTGGTCGGTGATGTCGCGGAAGGTGACCACCCGCAGCGCGCCCGGGCCGGGCAGGTCGCCGGAGGTGATGCGCAGCCAACGCCCGTCCGGCAGCCGGTGGTCGCGGACCTGGCCGGCGGGCGGCAGCGGGAACGGCAACGGCCGGTTCAGGGCCTGGTCCGTCGTACGTCCGGTGACCTGGACGGCGGCCGGGTTCCACAGCCGGACGTGCCCGTCCCGGTCGACCACCGCCAGCCCGTCGGCGAGCGCCGCCACCACCGGCCCGTCGCCGTGCACCGGCAGTCCGCTCTGGTCGCCGTACATGTGCGCCACGCACGAGGCCAGATACTCGATGGCCCCCTGCTGTTCGGCGCCCGGCTCGTCGTCGCCCGGATAGAGGGCGTGCAGGCTGCCGACGGTGTGACCGCCGATCTCGGCCCGGGACACCACCATCCGGTGCAGGCCGCTGCCGGCCAGTTCGGCGGCGAGCTTGCCGCTCAGATCGGTCACCCGGACCTGGCTCACCCGGGGTCCGGAGAGCAGGCGGACCGTGTCCGGGTCGTCCGCCGCGAGCGGGCGGCCCAGCGCCCACTCCGCCGCGCCGGTGGCCGCGATCACCCGACCGCCCGTCGGACCGAACTCGACGAACGCCATCCCGCTCGCGCGCAGCGCCGGTTGGGTCATCCGGAGGAGTTGGGTGAGGACCGGCAGGCCCGCGTCCCCCGCATTGATCATCTCGATCACGACGGTGTGGCCGGCGAGAAGAGCGGGAAAATCGATACGCTCCGGCATGTGCCGAGTCTGCCCCGCCGGCCCGGCTTTCGGCACCCCCGGTTGTCGCACAGGCGTCGGCCCGCTCGCCTCGACAGGCCCGTTCAGCGGTCCCGCCGAGCAAGGACGTGCGCCGGTCGGTCCGTGATGATCCCGTCCACCTCCTCGGCCAGCACCATCTCCACGTCGGCCGGCTCGTTGACCGTCCAGACGTACACCTGGTTGCCGGCGGCGCGCAGCGCGGGCAGCAGGTGGGGGCGGGCCCGGAGCAGGCCGATGCCCGGGCCGGCGATGCGGGCGCCGAACGGCAGCCGGCCCAGCCGCAGCCAGGGTGGAAGCACCTCCAGCAGCAGCACCGTGGGCAGCGCCGGAGCCAACTCCCGGATCCGGCGTACGGCCAGCGGGGAGAACGACATGACGGTCACCTGGACCGGGTCGTCCGGTGCCGGGTCGACCAGCCCGTACTGCCGCAGCAGGTCGACCAGCCGCCGCTCCACCAGCGAGCCGAAGCGGGACGGATGCTTCGTCTCGACGAGCAGCCGGACGGGCCGCCCGGCGGCGAGCACCGCGTCGAGCAGCCGGGCCAGGGTCAACAGCCGGGTGTGCGACTCGTCCGGCGGAAGGTCACCGCTCGGCGCGCCGGCCGGATGCCACGAGCCGAAGTCCAGCGCGTCCAACTCGGCGAGAGTCCGTGCGCTGACCAGCCCGCGACCGTTGCTCGTACGGTCCAGCCGCCGGTCGTGTACGCAGACCAGATGACCGTCCCGGGTCAGCCGGACGTCGCACTCCAGCCCGTCGGCGCCTTCGTCGAGGGCGCGCAGGTACGCGGCGAGGGTGTGCTCCGGAAGGTCGTACGAGGCGCCGCGGTGCGCGAAGACCAGTGGCCCGCCCATTCCGCCCGCCTCAGATGACCTGGCCGGGCTGCCCGTTCGCGTCGACCACTGGCCGGCCGACCGCTGCCCACTGGCGCATCCCGCCGTCGGCGTTGCGTACCTGCCCCCAACCGTTGTTGATCAGGTAGGCGACGACCTGGGCGGATCGTCCACCGGAGCGGCAGATGACGGCCACGTCCCGGTCGGTCGGCACCTCGGCCAGCCGCGCGGGCAGCTCCATCATCGGCAGGTGGTGAGCGGTGGGGGCGTGGCCGGCCGCCCATTCGTCGGCCTCCCGCACATCGAGCAGGTAGGTGTCGTCAGCGATCTCGGTCACGGGCACGGTGGGAACCTGGGGTCCGAACACAGGAAGCAACACTAGATCCTCGGGGGCCGGATCGGCACCGACCCGGCCGTCGCCACGGTCACAACCGGGTCACCCAGCGCGGGTTGGCCTGCGCCCAGTCCGGTACGCGGGTGCCCCGGACCGCCTCGAACAGCCCGTTGCCACCGTTGTCGAGCACCACGTACGAGACCTGGTCGATGGTCTGCGGGGACGAGGGCACCTGGACGCCGCGCATTCCGTCGGGCGGCAGCGCGCGGAGCGCGAGGAGTAGATCCTCAAGGGGTACGCCGTTGGTGTCGACGGTCAACGAGCCGCCGACCGCCCGGAGCACCTGGTCCAGCTTCACGGGATTGTTGCGCAGGTCGGCGTCGCCGGCGCTGTCCAGCAGAGCCCGCAGGAGTTGCTGCTGGTGGCGCTGCCGGTCGTAGTCGCCCCCGGGCAGGTCGTAGCGCTGCCGTACGTAGTCCAGCGCCTGTGCCCCGTCCATCCGCTGGCAGCCGGTCCGGAAGAGCCGGTTGGTGTGGATCGAGCGCACCTCGGTGTCGACGCACATCTGCACGCCGCCGAGGAGGTCGATCACTTTCCGGAAGCCGGAGAAGTCGATCAGGGCGGCGCCGTCGAACCGGATGCCGGTGAGCCGGTTCAGGGTGGTGGAGAGCAGTCGGGCGCCGGCCGATCCGCCGCCACCGTGCTCGTACGCGGCGTTGATCTTGTCGGGGCCGCCGCCGAAGCCGTTCGCCGGCGGGATGGCGACCAGCAGGTCACGCGGGATCGAGACCAGGTACGCCGCGCGCCGCCCGGCGGGTACGTGCACGATGAGGATGGTGTCGGAGCGCTGGTCCGGCTCGCTGCTGCCGGCACGTTTGTCGGTGCCGATCAGGAGGTAGTTGAGCGACCCGTCCAGGTCGGTCCGGTCGCTGCGGGCGTCGGCGTCGAGCAACTGCTCCTTGGTGACCGTACGGTCGTACCGGTGGGTCAGTGTCTTCAGGCCCGCCACCGCGAGCCCGGCCAGCAGGACGAGGGCCAGTCCGACGCCGAGCAGGAGGCGTGGCCAGCGAGCGCGGCGCGACCCGGCCGGGTGTGCCCGGCCGGCCGCGTTCCGTCCCCACCTGGACGTGACCGCCTCCCCGCAGCCGATACGTGAACCTTGCTCACGTCAGGCTACGGTGAGTGACGGGACGGTCGCCGGGCTTTCCGCGACTTGGCCACGCCCGGCCGTCACTTCCGGCCGGAGATCACCTCGGGGTGGGTGAAGACGAACTCGGCGAGCTTGTCCTGCTTGACCGCCTCGAACATCTCCATCGTCTCCGCGCTCAACGCCTCACGGTTGTTGCCGTTGCCGTTGAAGCTGCCGTTGTTGGTCTTCAACATGGTCAGCTCGTTCGCGGTCACGCCGCGCATGGTGAAGATGAAGTTCTCGATCGGCACGCCGCCGGTGTCCAGGACGAACGCCTTGCCGGCCGCCTTGATCAACGAGTTCAGCTTGGCCGGGTTGGTCAGCATGCCGCCGTCGGTGGCCTTGCGCGCCATCGCCTTGATCAGCTGCTGCTGGTTCTGCTGCCGGTCGTAGTCGCCGCCGGGGAGGCCGTACCGCTGCCGGGCGTAGTCGAGGGCGGCCCAGCCCTCCATCTCCTGGCAGCCTTTCTTGTGCACCACCGGGGTCATCGACTTGCCTGTCTTCTTGGCGTCCGCGTTCCACATCGGCTTGCCGTCGACGAACGACATGTGGTGCGACTTGACCTCGTGGCTGACACAGATCTTGACCGTGCCCAGCGTGTCGATGACGTTCTTGAAGCCACCGAAGTTGATGATCGCCGCGCCGTCGAAGCTGACGCCGGTGAGGCGCTTGATCGTCTGGGCCATCAACTGGGCGCCACCCTCCCAGCCGCCGCCGCCGCGGGCGCCGGCCTGGAAGGCAGCGTTGATCTTGTCGGTGCCACCGGGGAAGCCGCTCTTCTTGAACGGGGGGATCTGCGCCTCGGTGTCGCGGGGGATCGAGATCAGGTACGCCTGGTCGTGCGAGGCCGGGATGTGCAGGATGATGATGCTGTCCGACCGGACGTCGTCGGCGGCCCAGCGTTCCCGGGCGTCCACGCCGAGCAGCAGCATGTCGATCGGCCCGTCCAGGCTCGCGCCACCCTCGGCGTCGGTCTTGCCGGCGTCGCCGAGCAGGTTGCGCTGGGCGATGTCGCCGGTGGCCTGACCGACCAGCACCTTCGTGCCGACGATGGCCACCCCGCTGCTGAGCATCAGCACCGCACCGAAGATGACGGTGAGGCGGGCCCAGAGCGGGTCCTTGCGCCGGGGCCGCTTCTTCGCCGGCCCCTTGCCGCCCGTCCGGCTGTCGCCACCACCCGGCGGGCGACCGCCCGGGCCACCGCCCGACGGGCCGGGCTGCACCGGTATGGACGCGGCGATCCGGCCGCTCGGCGCGGCGGATCCGGTGGACGAAGGGCGACGGCTGGCCTGAACCGGCATTCGTGCTCCAGCTCGTGATCAGGAGGGGGCGGCCCCACTGTACGTACATCAATTCGACTTTGCGAGTTCATCTGGACTCAATTGGGACGACAGGTCCCGTCAACCGGGCGATCGGTCGCACTCGATCACCGAAACGGTGAGTGCGCCTCACGTTGGGTTGACCGCCGCAGCCCCCGCGCTCAGCCGCCGTCGGAGTTCTTCGGCGGATTGGCCTTCACCCAGTCCGCCATCGTGTCCGCCGACATGGCCTTGTACATCGCCAGCGCCTTCTCCCGGTCCGAGACCACCACCGACTCGCCGTTGATCGTGTCGCTGCCCGAGTTCGGGCTGGTCAGGAACGTGAGGTTCTCGCCGCGCAGGCTCCGGAACTGCACTGCCATATCGGTCAACGAGAAGCCCTGGTCGACGGTCACCGCCGCGGTCACCGACTTGAGGAAGTCATTGAGCTTCTTCGGGTTCGCCAGGGTTCCGGTGCTGGCCGCCTTGTCCATCAGCGCACGCAGGAAGTCCTGCTGGTGCCGCATCCGGGCGAAGTCGCCGTCCGGGAACTGCTTGCGCTGCCGGATCCAGTCCAGCGCCTCCGCGCCGTCCATGTGGTTGGTGCCCTTGGTGAACGTCCGGTACGGCTTGTGGATCGAGGTGATCGTCCGCTCCACCTTCAGGTCCACCCCGCCGAGGGCGTCGGTGACCTCCTTGAACCCGCCGAAGTCGATCGCCATGACGTGGTCGATCCGGACGTCGCTGAAGCATTCGACGGTACGGACCGCCAGCGGCAGGCCACCGAAGGCGAACGCCGCGTTGATCTTCGCGCGCTGGCCGGAGCCGCAGTCCGCGCCCGCGCTCTCCGGGATGGGCACGTACAGGTCGCGCGGGATGGAGACCAGGTACGCCTCCTTATGGTCGGCCGGGATGTGCATCACGATGATGGTGTCGGCCCGCCACTGGCTCTTGGTGTCGACGGGCGCGTCCGGGTCCCGCGAGTCGCTGCCGACCAGCAGGATGTTCAACGCGCCGTCGACCGGCTTCGCCGGCCGGCCACCGGTGATCTCCGCGAAGGGATCGGTGCGGGCCAGGTCGTTGTTGAGGTTGCGCGCGTAGAGCCACGCGCCGAGGCCGCCGAGCAGCGCCAACACCAGCACCGCGATGCCCGCCACCAGGCCGATCCGCCCCCAGCGTGGGCGGGGACCACGCCGTCCCGACCCGCCGACGCCACCCGGCCCGCCCGGTCCCGCCGGGCCGCCGGGGCCGACCTGCCGATCGTCGTACGACGGGTAGAAGCGCGCCTCGGCCGGACGCGCGCGTCCGGAGGCGCCCCGGTCGGGGCCGGGCACCGAGGCGCGCCCGGCGCTGCGGTGCAGGTACGGCTGGGGAACGCCGGCAGAGGTCGCTGACATGCAAATCAGGGTACGTAGCGGGAGCCACTACCGCCCTCAGGTGACACTCAGCGATCGGCGGTCCGCCGCGAGCCGGTTACCCTAGCCGCGCCCGGAAGTACTCGATCGTGCGTCGCAGGCCGTCTTCGGGCGTCACGGCCGGCTCGTATCCGAGCAGTTCACGGGCGAGGGTCAGGTCGGGCCGGCGCATCTCCGGGTCGTCCGCGCTGCGCGTGATGTACGTCACCTCCGAGCTGCTGTCGGAGAGCGACACGATCAACTCGGCGAGTTGCCGCATGGACATCTCGTGCTCGGTACCGCAGTTGACCGGGCCGGTCTCGGTCGAGTCGAGCAGCAGCAGGATGCCCCGCACCAGATCCTCGACGAAGCAGATCGACCGGGTCTGGTTGCCGGTGCCGTGCACGGTGATCGGCTCGTCGCGCAGCGCCTGGGAGATGAAGGTCGGGATGGCGCGACCGTCGTCCGGGCGCATCCGCGGGCCGTACGTGTTGAAGATCCGCACGATCGCGGCGTCCAGCCCCCGGTACCGGTGGTACGCCATGGTGGCCGCCTCGGAGAAGCGCTTCGCCTCGTCGTAGACGCTGCGGACGCCGATGGGGTTGACGTTGCCCCAGTAGGTCTCGCGCTGCGGGTGCTCCTTCGGGTCCCCGTACGCCTCGCTGGTGGAGGCCATCAGGAACCGGGCGCCGTCGGCGACCGCGCGGTCCAGCAGGTGCAGGGTGCCCACCGAGCCGACCCGGAGGATCTCCACCGGAAGCTGGGCGAAGTCGGTGGGGCTGGCCGGCGAGGCCATGTGCAGGATCGCGTCGAAGCGCTCGGTCAGCGCCGGGTGGTGCGTCGGCAGACCGTCGGAGATGTCCGCCTCGACCAGGGTGAAGGTTGGCCGGTCCAGCAGGTGGGCGACGTTCTCCTTGGAACCCGTGACGAAGTTGTCCAGGGCCACCACCGTGCAGCCACGGGCGATCAGCGAGTCGACCAGGTGCGACGGAACGAAACCGGCGCCGCCGGTGACGAGAACGCGGTGACCAGACCCGAAGCGCTCAGCAACCTTCATACCGGTCAGCCTACCGACCGAAGGAAGGGCCCCCTGCTAACGCCTGGCGTTAGCAGGGGGCCCTTCCTAACAGCTAGCGCGTCAGTGGGCACCCGCGCCGGTGAGGGAGCGGACCTCCAGCTCGGCGTACTTGTCCTCGTCGTGCTCCTTCGAGATGAGCGTGCCGACGAACCCGCAGAGGAACCCGAACGGGATGGACAGGATGCCCGGGTTGGACAGCGGGAACCACTGCCAGTCGTGGTCCGGGAACATCGACGTCGCCGCGCCCGACACGACCGGGGAGAAGAACACCAGCACCACGGCCGAGATCAGACCGCCGTAGATCGCCCACACCGCTCCGGAGGTGTTGAACCGCTTCCAGAACAGGCTGTAGAGGATTGCCGGCAGGTTGCCCGAGGCGGCGACCGCGAAGGCCAGCGCCACGAGGAACGCCACGTTGAGGTTCTGCGCGTAGATCGACAGCAGGATCGAGATCGCGCCGATCACCAGGGCGGAGATCCGGGCGACCCGTACCTCCTGGCGCTCGGACGTCTCGCCCTTCTTCAGGACGTTCGCGTAGAAGTCGTGGGCCAGGCTGGACGAGGAGGCCAGGGTCAACCCGGCGACCACGGCCAGGATGGTGGCGAAGGCGACCGCCGCGATGATCGCCAGCAGGGCCGCGCCACCCAGTTCACCGCCGAAGAACTCCAGGCCGAGCGCCTCGGCCAGCTGGGGTGCGGCCGTGTTGCCGGCCTTGTCCTGCGCGATGATCGCCGGACCACCCACCATCGCCGCCGCGCCGAAGCCGAGGGCCAGGGTGAGCAGGTAGAAGGTGCCGATGATGCCGATGGCCCAGAGCACGCTCTTACGGGCCGCCTTGGCGGTCGGCACGGTGTAGAAGCGGATCAGGATGTGCGGCAGACCGGCCGTGCCGAGCACCAGGGCGATGCCGAGCGAGAGCAGGTCCATCTTGTTGTAGAACGTCTGCGTGGAGTTGCCGGCGACCTCCACCCCGTACCGCAGGCCCGGTTCCAGGAGTTTGTCGCCCTTGCCGGAGGCCGCGGCGGCGGCGCCGAGCAGCTCCGACAGGTTGAAGTGGAACTTGGCGAGGACCAGCACGGTCATCAGCAGCGCGCCGCTCATCAGCAGGAACGCCTTGACGATCTGCACGTACGTGGTGCCCTTCATGCCACCCACGGTCACGTAGATGATCATCAGGGCGCCGACCATGATGATGGTCGCCACCTTGGCCGTGGCGGCATCCATGCCGAGGAAGGTCGTCCCGGGCTTGATGCCGAGCAGCAGCGCGACGAGCGCGCCGGCGCCGACCATCTGGGCGAGCAGATAGAAGATCGAGACGGTGATGGTGGAGACGGCGGCCGCCGTACGCACCGGCCGCTGCCGCATCCGGAACGCCAGTACGTCGGCCATCGTGTACCGGCCGGAGTTGCGCAGCAGCTCCGCGACCAGCAGGAGGGCCACCAGCCAGGCGACCAGGAAGCCGATCGAGTAGAGGAAGCCGTCGTAGCCGTAGAGCGCGATGATGCCGGCGATGCCGAGGAACGAGGCGGCGGACATGTAGTCGCCACCGATCGCCATGCCGTTCTGGAATCCGGAGAAGGACCGGCCGCCGGCGTAGAAGTCGGTGGCCGTCTTGGTCTGCCGGCTGGCCCAGATGGTGATGCCCAGGGTCACCGCCACGAACACCAGGAACAGCGTGATGGTCAGGTTGCGGGCCGTGTGGTTACCAGCCTCGGCCGCGAGGAGCAGGTCAGCCGCGTGGACCGTCGTCATGGGTCACCTCCCCGATCTCGGCACGGATGCGGTCGGCGACCGGGTCGATCTTCCGGTCGGCGTACCGGGAGTAGAGCCAGGCGATCAGGAACGTCGAGACGAACTGGAGCAGGCCGAAGACCAGGGCAACGTTGATGTTGCTGCCGAACAGCTTCGTGCCCATGAAGTCCCGGGCGTACGCGGAGAGAATGACGTAGAGCGCGTACCACAGGAAGAACGCGACGGTCATCGGGAAGACGAAGCCGCGCAACGCGCGCCGCAACCCGGCGAACTCGTCTGACTGTTGTACGGCCAGGTACTTGTCCGGCTGGGAAGCGGTCGGCGCGGGTGTGTCCGTGGACATCTGTGGATCACCACCTTCACAGGCGTCGGGGGTAGTTGCGCGCACCGTAGGAGGCACGCTCCCCGACGGGGAAGGTCGAGATCGACGCCGGTCGCCGAGTGCGCCGAGCGGTTGGCTGGGTGCGCCGAGTGACGCACGTCACCCCGGTGACCGGTCGCGCTCCCGGGCCCCTGGTCAGCCCGGCAGCTCGTGGTACCGCCCCCGGTAGTGCAGCAGCGGCGTGGTGTCCTCGACCAGGTCGACGGCCTCGATGGTGGCCTCCACCAGCAGGCCCCAGCCGTACTCCCGGGCAGTGTCCAGCCGGCACCCCGCCCAGCCGCCGGCGTCGGACGGCACCGGCCCGTAGGGCGTGTCGGTCCACCCGCCGGTGGCGAAGAGTCCTCCCGGGGCGGGAAAGAGGCCGGCGAAGCGGTCGGCGAGCTGCCGGTGTGACGGGCCGAGCGGCGCGACGGCGAACCGGCCCGCCTCCTCGACGGCCGCCCAGAGGTCGGACTCCGGGTCGATCAGCCCGAGCAGTCGGTCCGGCTCCCCCTCCGCGACCAGTGTCGACGACACCGTCAGACCCGCCGGGCCGGGTGCCGTCCAGAGGGTGACCGGCGCGGCGAGCCGACCCCGCAGCCGACGGGCGGGCGACCGTTGCCCGGTCGGCACCGCGAACGGATCGGTGTGGTGGATCTCGGCACCCGGCTCATGATTCACGTGAAACATTGTGCCGCCCCGTCCGCGTACCCAGCCCAGGAAGCGTGCGTGCAGGTCGGCGGGTCGCCCGTTCACCCGGGCGAGCTGATCGCCCGCCTCCGCCATCAGCGTCCCCAGGTAGAACAGCAGCGCCGTTCGGTCGCCCCGGTACTCGGCCAGCAGCGCCAGCCGCGCGGGTTGGCAGGGCCAGTGCGCGCCGCAGCCCCGACACCGCCACAGCGGTCGCATCGGCAGGTGCGGCCGACTCACTCCGCACCGCCGGCGGCTGGCGGGAGGCAACACTTCGGTGAGCGTGATGCCGGTGAGTCATCAAGATGACTGACAGGCATCACGGTCGTTTGGGTGACAGGTCCCCGCGCGAGACGCGCCGCACCGCCGCGTGCCGGCTCGATCGCGCCCGGCACGGCCGTCGCCGCCACGTTCCTCATCGAGTACGACCACCGCGTCCCCTGCCCATCGAGGACTGACCCGATCATGAGCGATCCCTCCCGGTGAACGAGGGCCGCCCCGCTCGGGGGATGACCGGGGCGGCCCGACGCAGGACCAACCGCCGGGTCATCGCCTCCACCGGCCGGGCCGCGTGCTCTCCACCCTGGACGGCGCGGCGTGGACACGGGAGGATTCCAGGGCTTACTACACAGCGCAGTCACGTACTTACCGGAGAGGTAAGGATGAACATCGAGATGTGGGTACGGGCGTTGAAGGCCGCCCGCGCCGGTGCCGACGTGTCCCAGGAGGCGCTGGCGACCCTGATCAGGTGGAGTCCCTCCACGGTGGCCGCGATCGAGACCGGCCGCCGCCGACCGACGATGGAATTCGCGGTGGCCGCCGACGAGGCCCTGGCCACCGGCGGCCTCCTCGCCGAACTCCTCAAGGCTGCGGACCAGGAACACGGCCCATCCTGGTTCGTTCCTTGGCGGGGCTACGAGCAGCGGGCGACACGTCTCCGTGCCTTCGAGGCATGTCTCGTGCCCGGCCTGTTGCAGACCGAGGAGTATGCCCGTGCCGTCATCTCGGCAGGTGGTTTGCAACCACCAGCCGTGGTCGACGAACTTGTCGCGGTTCGCTTGGAACGTCAACGGCTATTTGCCCGGGAGGCGCCGCCACACTGCGTCTTCGTGGTGGATGAAATGGGTCTCCATCGCCCTGTGGGCGGTCACGCCGTGCTCAATGCCCAACTCGGTCGGCTGCTTGAGGTGGCGGACCTCCCGTTCGTGCGATTGCACGTCATTCCATTGAGCGTCGGTGAGCATGTCGGGTTCGGTGGCGGCTTCGTATTCGCCGATCTGCCCGACGGAGATGGGGTGCTCTACCTGGAGAATGCCGCTCGCGGACACGTCATGGACGAACCGCAGACGCTCCGATTGATTGATCGCAAATGGGATAGTCTGCTCGGCGAAGCACTGTCCACAGGCGCGTCGATGGACCTGATTCGGAAGCTGAAGGTGACACCGTGACGATGATCGAACCGCACTGGCGCACCTCCACCCGGTCGACCGACTCCGGCGGCAACTGCGTCGAGGTGGCGGACAATCTGCCGGGTGTCGTGCTGGTGCGGGACAGCAAGGATCGGTCCGGCCCGGTGCTCACGTTCAGCCCGTCGGCCTGGACCGGATTCCTCGCCGCCCACGCAGCTCGCGGCCCGGCCGCCTAGCGGCGTGGCGTGACGGTGGCCAGCAGTTCCGGCTGACGCCGGTCCAGCACGTCACCGGCCAGGTACGCGCCGAGCAGCGCCGCACCCAGCCCGTACGCCGTGCCGAGCGGGAGGGCCAGCCAGAGCCAGGCGTCGCCGAGCAGCGCGGCGGCCACCACCATCGGCACGCCGATGACCGCCGTGGTGATCATGGCGACCAGGGTGAGCAACCCCTTCGCCATGCCGGCGCCGCTGTTCATCCCGAACGGGTTGCTCGTCTCCGGCAGCGAGTACGCCCCGAGCACCGACACGAAACTGCTCACCGCCAGCCCGGCGCCGTAGGTGCCGACCAGGCCGCCCACCATCAGCCCGATCCACCCCGGTCGGCTGAGCAGTGCCGACAGGACCACCGAGACGAGCACCAGCAGCGGCAGGACGTACAGCGAGAACGCGGTCATCCGCGCGCGCAGCTCGACCCGACCGGGAATGCCAGCCACGACGTTCGCGGCGTACGCGCTGCCGTCGAAGCCGAACTGGTTGGCCAGGGTGACCGAGGCGAGTACCCCGACGAAGAGCAGCGAGATGGTGACGACGACCGGTGAGCTGTCGCCGACCGCCGCCGTGAACCCTCCGTCCTGCGCCGCGAAGTCTCCGCCCGTGACGTTGACCAGGACGGGCACGAAGATGCCGACCACCGCGATGGTGATCAGGTTGGCTCGACGGCGGGCGTCCCGCCACCAGTAGCGGGCCTCCCGGGCGACGAGCGCGCCGAACCGGTCCCGCCGCGCCCAGGTGGCGGCCCGGGGGAAGAGTTGGGCGACCGCGCCGCCGTCGACGCCGCGTCGCGCCGGTGCCCGGCCGGCGGTCGCCGAGCCCACCATCGCCGACTCCAGCGACCGCGACCACCAGGCCAGCAGCGCGCCGATCGCCGCCAGCGTGATCAGCAGCTTGAGCGGGGCGGCCCACACCCGTCCCTGCGCCACGTCGATGCCGGCGGTCCACGGCGCCCCGAACGGCGTCCACCCGAGCACCGACGCGGCTCCGGTCAGTCGGGTCCAGTCCGTCTGGCGCAGCGCCGCCAGGCCGAACACCTGCAACGGGCCGAGTAGCGCGGCGACCACCGCCAGCAGCACGGCGGCCAGGTCGCGTACCCGACGGGACCGCAGCATGCTGGCGAAGGCGCTGGTCACCGCGCGGCTCGCGGCCACACAGAGCAACAACCCGGTGAGTACGCCGAGCACGGCCACGACACCGGCGGACCAACCGCCCAGCGCCCAGGCGGTCAGGACCAGCCCCAGCGAGGCGATCGACGCCGCCAGTACCGGCACGCTGACCAGCGCGGCGGCGAACAGGCCGACGACAAGAGTGCGGCGCGGCAGCGGCAGCAGCGCGAACCGGGCCGGGTCGAGTGTTTCGTCCACCCCGAAGAAGACCAGCGGCAGTAGTAGCCAACCGAGCACCAGCAGGCCACCGCCGGCCGCCGCGACCAGCACCGCGTACCGGCCGTTGCCCGTCATGCCCGGCGCAGCGAACAGGAAGAAGCCGCTGGCCGCGAACCAGAGGCCGACCAGCGCCCCGCCGACGAACATCGCGATCCGCCAGCCCTGGCCCCGGAAGTTGTTGCCCATCACCCGCAGCTTGAGCCGTACGAAGTGCCGCGCGGAGACCCGTCGCGCCGTAGCGGCGGGCGCGGTGGCCGCGGTGGCCGGGTTCACCGAGACAGCCATGACAACTCGTCACCGGTCGCGGTACGCCCGCCGACCACCTCGACGAAGACCTGTTCCAGCGACCGGTCGCCCCGCACGTCCGCGATCGTGCCGACCCGCTTGATGGTGCCCTGGGCCAGGATCGCCACGTGCGAGCACAGCCGCTCGACGACCTCCATCACGTGACTGGAGAAGACCACCGTGCCGCCGCCGGCCGCGTACCGGGTGAGGATGTCGCGGATCAGCGCCGCCGACACCGGGTCGACCGCCTCGAACGGCTCGTCCAGCACCAGTACCCGGGGCGCGTGCAGCAACGCGCAGGCCAGGCCGATCTTCTTCTTCATGCCCGCCGAGTAGTCGACCACCAGCGTCCGGCCGGCGTCGCCGAGCGCCAGGACGTCCAGCAGCTCCGCAGCCCGCTGGTCGACCACCGCCGGGTCCATCCCCCGCAGCAGCCCGTGGTACGCCAGGAGTTCCGCGCCGCTGAGCCGGTCGAACAGCCGGACACCGTCGGGCATCACGCCGAGCAACTGCTTGGCCGTGACCGGGTCGCGCCACACGTCCTGGCCGAGCACCCACGCCGAGCCGGCATCCGGCCGCAGCAGGCCGACCGCCATCGACAGGGTGGTGGTCTTGCCGGCTCCGTTCGGGCCGAGCAGCCCGTAGAAGGACCCGGCCGGTACGTCCAGGTCGACACCGGCGACCGCGACCGTGCCGTCGAATCGTTTAGCCAGACCACGCAGCACGAGCGCGGGATGCTCACCAGTCATGGCCCGACGTTATCCGCCGACCGCCAGATCCGCCGTCCGGAGACAGGCCGATCCACGATCATTCCCAAGACGTAGTCCCTGTTCCGGCGTACAAGGCATAGACGCGCAATCCATCAACTTCTGAAGTAGTGTTGATGTCGTGTCAATGCCCATGGAGTCCGTGCCGTTCTCGGAGCTGCTGCGGCAGCCGGCCGAGACGACTGAGCGACTCACTCGCGCTCGCGCCGTGCGTCTGCGCCGCCGGGACGCAGCCGATCTTGTCCTGATGTCGGCCGACCGGGCCGCAGCCGAGGGTGAGGTCGTGGATCTGACCGCCCGGTTGCTGGCCAGCGTGGTGCGCCGGGATCCCACCTTGGTCCGTGAGGCACTGCCGACCGTGCTGCCGTGGGTGCGCTTCCTGCCGCCTGAAGATCGCGAGCAGATGGCCATTGAGTTCGTCGAGACGGCGGAGGCGGCTGCGGCGGTCGGGAACACCGCAGCCCTGTCGCAGTTGCTCAGCGAGTGGCGGCACAGCGCCGAGATCCACGCCGACCCCGATCTGCACCGCGTCCTTGCCGCGCCCAGCTTCGACGACTTCGGGGCGGTGCCCCGCCCGACCGCCGAGTGAGCGCCAAGCGCGGCGATCGGGCAGCGCCGCCACCCCGCCCTGGCGATTACGCCCTGCGATTCGCCACCAACGACGCGGCCAAGGGCTGGGAGGAGCTGTGCCGTCAGGCCGCCGCCAATACCCGGGCAGCCTTTGACGCCATCGAGTCCGACCCCTGCCCGCCTCCGCCGACCAGTAGGCAGCACCCTCTCAAGGGCTCGCTCGCCACCGCCAGTCACAACGGAAAGGCGCTGCCACAGTGGCAGTACGAGGTGACCGCCGGTGGTCGGATCTGGTATCTCCCCGACCATGACACCCGCATCTGCTGGGTCAAACACGCTGGCACGGGCCACCCCAGAGCCACCGACTGAATACCGTCACAGCCCCGGGTACGGGTGCGTCCGCCCGTTCTCGCTCTCCCACTCGACGACCGCTCGCGTGCGGTCCGGGTCCTCGGCGAGTAGTCGCCAGTACTGCGCCACGACCCGCCGGGTCTCCGCCAGCGGATAGTGGGCGTGCAGGACCTCCCGCCACAGATTTTGCAGGTCGACGCCTTCCGCGCTCAGCTCGGCGGCCCAGGCGTTCCCCTCCCAGCTCTCGCTCTCCTTGCGCCCGGCGGCGATGTCCTCAAGATCGGCCAACAGGTCGAGGCAGAGTTCGTGGACGCTCTGGATGTCGTCGGTCAACCACATCCCCAGGCAGGCGAGCCGCTGGTCTGTCGACTGGTACTCGGCGATGCGCTCCTTGGACCAGCGGAACTCGATAGTGCTCAAGGAGTGCCTCCAGGCAGAGTGGGGTAGCCGTGGCTGAGAGTGTCGGTCTCTGGATCGTAGAAGCCTTTCAGATGGACACCGTTGAACGTGCCTGACCACCGTCCAGTCTGCGGATCCTTGACGACGTCCGGCGAGTTGAATCCACGGGTGATCGCGTTGTCGACGTCCTGCGGTGTCCAGTGGTCGGGGAAGAAGGTGCTACCGCCGCGCTTCTCCTGCCACTCACCATTGCGTCGGTTCTGCATGGCGACCTTGCCGTTGTAGACGCCAGTTCGGCTGTCCCGTTTCGTCACCTTGATCAGCTTTGCGCCCGGTGGGTCGATGCCGCCCGGTCGGTGGTGCCATCCCGAAGATCTGCCGTCGCGTTCCCCGAGCAGGGTGTGTCGCAGCCGTTCCGGCGTCATGCCGCCCGTCCGTTGACCGCGCCGCGCCCGCGCCCGCTGTTTGCGCAGGTGGGAGAGGGCGGACCGGATGAACTTGCCCCGCCCGCGCTTACCCATCGAGGAGCGCGCCGATCACCTGGTCGATCAGCAGGCCGACGATCTCGCGGGTGATCATCTGGAAGATGGGGATCTCCGCCAGCGAGGCGCCGAACGTGGCCACCGCCGTCGCCACCGCCTGGGCGATCTCCACCGACAGGATCACCAGCTGCACGATGACCTGAATCTTCAGGGCGAGGACGATCGCGCCGATGATGATCAGGCCGGTGCCGGCCAGGGTGGCGGCGAGCGCGCCATCCTGTAGCACCTGCACCGGCCCGTCCTGCTCGGTCCAGTACGCCTGGAAGGCGTCGATGTCGGCGCCCGCGTTGCCGGCGCCGACCGGCTGGGCCGCCTGTCCCGCCTCTGTCGTCAGGGTGTGCAGGGTGCCGCTGAAGGCGAGCCACCGTTGGCCCATTTCGACCAGCGCGGTCTCGTCTGCCTGCGGCCAGTCGTACCCGATCATGCTGAGGAAGGTGGTCAGCTCACCCGGCAGTTGCAGTCCCACGTCACCTCACCCGAGTTCCTGGCCGAGCCCGCTCAGGTGGGCCGTGATGGCCCGCTCGTCCTCCTCGACGAGGTGTGCCATCCGGTTGAGGTCCACGCCGACGACGCCAAGCTCCTCGATCGCCGACTCGAAGCACTCCGCGGCGTACGCGGTCACCTCCTCGCAGGCGGCGCCGATCAGGCTGCCGATGTCGTCGTTGCCCCAGGGCGCGCCGAACCCTTGCAGGTCGGCCAGGAAGGTGCGCAGTTCGGTGAGGAAGCGATCGGAGATGTCCTGTAGGTCGGTGCCCGCCCCGCGCAGGCCCTCCGGGTCCACCATGCGGGCCACGTCAGGGCCTTCCACCGGAGGAGAGCCGGTCCTGAACGCTGCCGAGGGTGTCGATGAGACCCTGCAACTGCGGTACGGCACCACGTTGCAGCTCACGCAGCTGTTCCAGCATGGCCGCCGTGTCCGGCGTGGCGGTCGCGTCGGCCAGCGCTGCCCGCAGGTCCGTCAGGGCCGCGTTGGTGGCCGTGCGGATCTCCTCGGCCAGGCTCTCCGATGCCGAACGCATCAGCTTCGGGTCGATCCACACCGACTCGATCTGTCCACCCGGGACGGCTACCACGCGTACCAGCCCGTCGGCAGCCTCACCGACTCCCTGGAGGGGCGGCGCAGCTTCGCTGGGCGCTGCTGGACCGCCTCCGGTGTGATCGCGGTCGAGCGTCGACAGCAGCTCCGAAATGGACCTGCTCAAATCCGAGGGGCTCGTCACGATTCGCAGTGTAGTAATCGCCCGCACCGATCTTGCGCTTTCGGTTGTCCGAATGCGAAGAATGCCCGTGATGCCGCGACAGAAAGTGCAAGATCGCGGGGGCGGGGGGAGGGGGGGCTACAGGCGCAGGGCTTCGGGGGTGTGGAGGCGGAGCATGGTGGCGGCTACGTCGGCCGGTGCTCGGCGGCGGGTCGCCATCGACACCGCGACCATCACGGTGAAGGCCAGCGGCACCGTCCACGCGGCCGGCTGCGCGGTGAGGGTGGCGGGCCAGCCGGACAGCGGTGGGCCGAGCACGGTCACCAGCACCGCGCCGATCGCCGCCCCGCCGCCGGCCAGCACACCGGCGGCCGCGCCCAGGTCGGTCAGACCGCGCCACCAGATGCCGAGCACCAGCAGCGGGCAGAAGCTCGACGCGGCGACGGCGAAGGCCAACCCGACCACCTGTGAGACGTCCAGGCCGGAGACGTGCAGGGCCAGCACCGCCGGTACGCCCCCGGCGATGACGGTCGCCCAGCGGAAGCCGCGTACCGAGCCGCGGCCGAGTACGTCCGTCGAGATCACCCCGGCGACGCTGGTCAGCAGGCCCGACGAGGTGGACAGGAAGGCGGCGAACGCTCCCGCCGAGACCAGCGCGGCGAGCAGCCGCCCGGTGAGCCCGTCACCGAGGACCGCGCCGGGCAGCAGGACCACCACCGCATCGGTCTGTCCGCTGACGAGCAGTTGCGGGGTGTAGATCCGGCCCAGCACCCCGTACAGGGTGGGTAGCAGGTAGAAGACGCCGACCAGGGCCAGCACCACGAGCGTCGTCCGGCGTGCCGCCGCGCCGTCGGGGTTGGTGTAGAAGCGGACCAGCACGTGCGGGAGACCCATCGTGCCCAGGAAGGTGGCCAGGATCAGCGAGTACGTGCCGAACAGGCCCCGGTCGTCGGCGCCGGCGGCGCTGGGCAGCAACCAGTCCGCCGCGTCAGTGGCCACTCCGGACACCTGCGGCACCGGGTCGCCGGCCGCGAAGGTCAGTTCGTCGCCGGGGCGTACCTCCCGAATCTCACCGTCGGCCAGGGTGAGGGTCGCGCGGTGCTCGACCACGACGGTGGTCGCGGCCCGGAACGTCGGCCCGTCCGGCGGTGTCACCGCCGGGCGGGCATCGGCCTGCCACTGCAACGCCAGGAAGATCACGGGTACGGCGAGAGCGGTCAACTTGAGCCAGTACTGGAACGCCTGGACGAAGGTGATGGCCCGCATCCCGCCGAGCGCCACGTTCGCGGTGACCACGGCCGCGACCAGGAGAGCACCCACCGGGTACGGGGAGCCGGCCACCGTGGCCAGCGTGAGCCCGGCGCCCTGCAACTGCGGCACCAGGTAGAGCCACCCGATGAAGATCACGAAGGCGGTGGCGAGGATGCGCAGGCGGCGTGACCCGAGCCGTAGTTCGCAGAAGTCGGGCAGCGTGAACGCGCCGGAGCGGCGCAGCGGCGCGGCCACGAACAGCAGGAGGGCCAGGTAGCCGGCGGCGAAGCCGACCGGGTACCAGAGCACGTCCACGCCGTACTTGAGGACCAGACCGGCGATGCCGAGGAAGCTCGCGGCCGACAGGTACTCCCCACCGATGGCGGCGGCGTTCCAGGTCGGGCTGATGGCCCGCGAGGCGACCAGGAAATCTGACGTGGTCCGGGCCAGCCGCAGCCCGTAGAAGCCGATGCCGACGGTGACCAGGGTGACCGCGACGATGGCCGGAACCACGTAGTCGTTGCCCACGTCAGTGCTCCGGCCGCTGCACCAGGTCGGTGAAGTCCTGCTCGTTGCGCTCGGCCAGCCGTACGTACGCCCAGCCCACCGCGATCAGGAACGGGAACGACGCCACCCCGAGCAGCAGCCAGGGCAGGTTGACGCCGGCCACGGTGGTCCGGCCGAGCGACGGCGCGATGGCGAACAGCCAGGGCAACCCGCCCAGCCCGATGACGACCACCAACGACAACCGCAACGCCAGCGCGAGCTGGGCCCGGACCAGGCCACGGACCAGCGCCTCGCCGACCTGGGTCTGCTGGGCCAGCTCGGCGCGGGTCCGCTCGGAGCGCGTGTCGCGCCGGGTGATGTCGGCCAACACGATCCGGGCCCGCCGGGGCGGCGGAACCGCACCGCCCGACCCCACGTCAGGGAGTTGCTTGGCCACCCCGGCAGTCTTGCCCGCCTCGCCGGATTGTCAAGCGTCGGCGCTCACCAGCCCCGCGGGACGAGGCAGTGCGACGCCGGGCCGATCACCGGGATCCGGTCCAGCTCGGGGCGGGCGCGCTCCCGTCCGAGGTTCGTCGCCCAGACACCGTCCCATGGCAGTTCGACGGCGAGCCGGGACAGAGCGCAGATCCGCATCGGCTCGGGCAGCCGGGCCAGGGCGGGTACGGCGTCCGCCGACAGGCCGGACACGTAGTCGACGTCCAACCGGCCGGTCTGCAGGTACCGGTCGACGTTCCGGTCGGCGATCAGCCGATCGGGGTTGACCAGGGCCAACCCGAGCAGCGCCAGCACCGCCGTGCCGATCACCAGTCGGGGCAGCCAGGTGGCCCGCAGCCGTACCACTGCCACGCCCACCAGCACGAACAGCAGCCCGAGCCACAGTTCGACGGTCGCCACGACGAGCCGCAGACGGGTGGCGCCGTACGCGTCGGCGTAGACCTGCATCCGGTAGAGCGCCGAGGCGACGATCACCAGGCTGAGCGCGGTGAGCGCCCCGAGCAGCGCGCGGACGAGCAGCCGGTCGGTCCGCGTGGCCTTCGGTGCCCGACGGGCGGCGACGGCGATCACCAGCAGGGTGAGCCCGGTGACGGCGAGCAGTTGCCAGAAGCCGCCGCGCGCGTACTGCGCGTAGGTAAGCCCTGCCGTGCGCAGCACGTGCCCCGAGCCACCGAACAGCACCGTCAACTGGACCAGTACGAACGCCGCGAACAGCGCGTCGAGCAGCACCAGCGGAAGCGTCCACTCCAGCCGGTGTGCCGGCCGCGCCGGCCCAGGCCGCAGACCGTCGAGGTTGGGCGGTCGACTGACCAGGTACGCGGCACCCAGCAGACCGCCGCCGATCAGCAGCAGACGGAACGTCCACCCGATCGTGCCGGGAACCGAGACGTCGGGCAACAAGCCGCTGACCAGGTCGGCGAAGACCGCGTCGGCGGACGAGAAGAGCAGCCCGAACAGCGTCAGGAGACCGGCGGAGATCGCCACGCTGGTCAGGACCCGTCCGACGGCGATCCCCGAGCCGGCCGGTCGGGTGTCGCGCAGCCCGCGTACCGCCCAGGGGAGCGCCCGTACCGTCGCGGCCGGCGGCAGGGTCGCGGCCAGCAGCATCCCGAGCGGGCTCCGCCCGCCGGTCACCGCGAGCGTCCCGGTCACCACGGCGGCGAGCAGGCAGAGCGCGAAGAGCCAGCCGGCCGCCCGGAGGGTACCCACGCCCACCAACGCGACGGTCGCGGCGGCCCAGACGACCTGCGCCGCCCGCCCCGATGCCCCCGTGGCATCGGGACGGGCGGCGACGGCCAGCGCGGCGGTGCCGGCCAGCACGGCCACCAGCCAGCCGAGTCCGGGACGAACCATCGTGATCGTCGACGCGCCGAGGACGGCAGCCGCCGTGAGGGCCGCCAGGACGAGCGGGCGCGCGGCACCCGATGGCCCTGGCCAGCGCCGCTCGATCAGCGACGGTGGCCGGGGTACAGCCGCCATCGGCTGGGGCCAGGCCGGAAGCGGCCGTCCGGCGGGGCCGGTCGGCGGTGCGGCTGGGCCTCCGGCCCGGGGTGCCGCTGGGCCTCCGGTCGGCGGTGCCGCTGGGCCTCCGGTCGGCGGTGCCGACGGGTTGGCTGTCGGCGGTGCCGGTGCTTCGGCGACCGGCGTCGCCGGGCCGCTGGTCGGCGGCGGAGTGCTGCCAGGGGTGGTCATGCGACCTCTCCTCGGTGTGGGCCGTTGTTCGGGATGGTGACCTGGATGCGGCAGCCTGGACGGGCGCCCTTGGCGGCGCTGACCGGGTCGAGGACCGCGATCCGGCCGCCGTGGAGTTCGACGACCCAGCGGGCGATGGCGAGGCCGAGGCCGGTTCCACCCCCGGCGGCGCGGTCGCCGCGCGTGAATCGTTCGAACACCCGGGACCGCTCGGCCGTCGGGATGCCCTGCCCCTCGTCGCTGACCTCGAAGTGGAGTTCGCCGGCGTGTTCCTCGGCGCTCACCCGCACGGTGCCGTCCGGTGGGCTGTGTCGCGCCGCGTTGTCGAGCAGGTTGGCGAACACCTGGTGCAACCGCCACGGGTCGGCGTGCACGGTCAACGGCGTCGTCAACTCGTGCAGCCGGAAGTCCACGTCCAGCCCCGCGCCGGCCGCGCTGGCGGTGGCGTGCTCCACCGCCTCGTCGAGGAAGTCCCCCACGTCGATCGTGACCCGGCGCAGTGGCACCACCCCGGCGTCGAGACGGGACAGGTCGAGCAGGTCGGCGACGAGATGCCCCAGCCGTTCGGTCTGGGACAACGCCGCGCGCAGTGCCGCCGGCTCCGGCTCGGCCACCCCGTCCACCATGTTCTCCAGTACGCCCTGCAACGCGGTGATCGGCGTCCGCAGCTCGTGGGAGACGTTGGCGATCAGTTCACGCCGCCGCTGGTCCGCCGCGTGCAGGTCCTCGGCCATCTTGTTGAACGCCTGGGCCAGCTCGCCCACCTCGTCGCGGGAGGTGGCGCGTACCCGACGGGTGTAGTCGCCGCGGGCCATCACCCCGGCGGCGGCCGTCATCTCGCGTAGCGGCGAGGTCATCCCGTGGGCGAGCACCTGCGAGGTGACCAGCGCGATGCAGATGGAGGTGATCGCCGTGCCCGGTGGAAGCCAGCCGATGCCGTACCAGAAGTAGCCGATGGCCACCGCCCAGGAGGCGACCAGCAGGACGCCGAGCTTCATCTTGATCGAGCGGACCGGGTCGAGGGGGCGGGGAAGCACCCGGTCCAGCCAGTCCACCAGCCGGCCGGTCACGCGGGGACCTCCAGGGCGTACCCGACGCCGTGGACGGTCCGGATCAGGTCGGCGCCGAGTTTGCGGCGCAACGCCTTCACGTGGCTGTCCACCGTGCGGGTGCCGGTGCCGTCGGCCCAGCCCCACACGTCGGCGAGCAGTCGTTCCCGGGGAAGCACCGTCCGGGGTCGCCCGGCGAGGTGCAGCAGGAGGTCGAACTCGGTGGGCGTGAGGTGCACGTCCGCGCCGGCCCGGCGGACCCGCCGTTCGGCTTCGTTGATCTCGATGTCGCCGAGGCGGATGGCGGGTGGTGCCGGGGTCGCGGCCCGTTCCATGCGACGCAGCAGCACGTGGACCCGGGCGGCCAGCTCCCGCATCGAGAACGGCTTGGTGAGGTAGTCGTCCGCGCCGACGGCGAGCCCGACCAGCAGATCGGTCTCGTCGTCGCGGGCGGTGAGCATCAGCACCGGAACCGGCCGGACCGCCTGGATACGCCGGCACACCTCCAGTCCGTCGAACCCGGGCAGCATCACGTCGAGGACGACGAGGTCCGGCTGTCCGGTCCGGAACCGCTCGACCGCGCTGGGGCCGTCCGTGGCGATCTCCACGGCGAAACCCTCGGCGCGGAGCCGGGCGGCGACCGACTCGGCGATGGTGCGTTCGTCCTCGACGACCAGGACGCGGCGTTCCTTCATGGGGTCTGACTGTAGGGAGCCACCGTGGAGATCAGTGGGTGGCGTTGTGAACAACCTGTGGAGAACCCGTCAGCCCTGTGGATAACTCGGTGGTAATGCCGGCCGGCCTCCCCGAACGTCCGAGGTTCGTTGTGGACGACCAACCGTTTGCGGGTCAGTCCAGGCCGACGCGCTCGGGGCGGGCCGAGGCGGAGCCGAGCCAGGTGTGCGGGTTGCCGTACCAGCACCAGCCGAGCTTCGGGGCACCCTGGCTGATCCACAGCGCCGGCACCCGCTTGTCGCCGCACCGCGAGCCGACCAGCGAGAAGCACCTGTTGCTGGCCAGCGCCTCGGGGTAGAGCGTGATGAAGGCGAGCCCCTCGTCGATGGTGAGCGGAAGCCGATCCTGGGCGGTCATGCCCTCCATGGCCGCCGCCGGGGCGAGGTTGCGGAACTCCTCACCACGGTCGACGTCGAAGAGGAGGTACGCCGGCCCGGGGGGCACCTCCAGCTCCTTGATGGGGTCGAAGCGCGGCAGGTCGTCCTCGGCGTAGTGCCGGTCGAGGAAGCCGGGCTTGTGCTTGCCGGCCAGGGTGGTGAGTGCGAGTCGGGGCTCCACGCCGATCAGGTCGCGCGTGACGACGAGCAGGAAGGGCACCCGGGCGTCGGTGGGCCGGGGCAGGCCCGCGGCACCGTCGACCGCTCGGGATCGAAGGGGCGCGACCAGGTCGCGGAAGGCGCTCTCGGTCATCCCGGCGAGGGTCGGGTAACCCAACTCCACCAGGCGGTCGATCTGGCTGTCGAACTCGGTCTCGGCGTCGAACGGGGTTTCGGTCACGGCGGCCCTCCCGGTTGTCGTACGGCCTAGCGTACAACGTACGGGATGGTTGTCGGCATTCCTGGTTCAGCGACTCCAATCCTGCTTCGCCGCCCTGACCAGCTTGTCCTTCAGCTCGCGGGTGTGCCGCCGGCTCACCGGCAGCTCGGTGGAGTCGACTACGACCACGTAGCCGGAGTTCACCAGACGCAGTTCCGCGATCAACTTCAACTGCACCAGGTACGACCGGTGCACCCGCACGAAACCCGCGTCCGCCCAGCGCTCGGCGAGCGTGGCGAGCGAAACCCGCACCAGGTGCGACCCCTCGGCGGTGTGCAGCCGCGCGTAGTCGCCCTGCGCCTCCACCCACCGCACCGCCGAACGGGGCAGCATGCGGGTCGTCCCGGCCAGCTCGATCGGGATGGTCGGATCCTCCTCGGCCCGGGCCAGCGCCGCCGGGTGCGACGGCACCACCCGCGACCCGATTACCCGCCGCAGCGACTCGGCCAGCCGCTCGGCGCGTACCGGTTTGCGGACGTAGTCCGTGGCGCCCAGGTCGAAGGCGTCAACCGCGCCGTCGTCGTACGCGGTGACGAAGACGATCGCCGGTGGCCGGGCGAACCGGCGCAGCACCCGGGCCAGCTCCATGCCGTCCAGGCCGGGCATCCGGATGTCCAGGAAGACCACGTCCACGTCGCCGTCGCGCAACAGCCGCAGCGCCTCCGTGGCGTCCCCGGCCGTGTGCAGCCGGGCCACCCGGGGGTCGGCCCGCAGGTGGTACGCCAACTCGTCGAGCGCGGGCGGCTCGTCGTCCACCGCCAACACCCGCAAAAAACCGGAGGCGTTCACCGGGCTGCCCGCATTCGCTCGCTGCGCTCGCTCACGAACCGGCCCGTACGCCCGGGTGGAACTTCGGCACCCGCACGCTCACCCGCGTGCCCGAGCCCAGCCCGGTCTCGACGACCAGACCGAAACGGTCACCGAAGACGGAGCGCAGCCGCTCGTCGACGTTCGAGAGGCCGACGTGCTGGCCGGTGTCGTCAGCTGGGTCGCCGGTGCCGCGGGCCAGCTCGGCGATGCCGGCGGTCAGCGTGGTCGGATCCATTCCCACTCCGTCGTCCTCCACCGTGATGTGGCATTCGGCCCCCGCGTCCCGGGCTTCGATGCTCACCATGCCCGTGCCCGGCTTGCGGGACAACCCGTGGCGAACCGCGTTCTCCACCAACGGCTGGAGGCAGAGGAACGGCAGCGTCACCGGCAGCACCTCCGGGGCGATCTGCAACCGCACCTGCAACCGGTCGCCGAACCGGGCCCGCTCGATCGTCAGATAACGGTCGATCGACCGCAGCTCCTCCGCGAGAGTGGTGAACTCCCCGTGCGCCCGGAACGAGTACCTGGTGAACTCGGCGAACTCCAGGATCAGCTCCCGGGCCCGCTCCGGATCGGTGCGCACGAACGAGCCGATCGCGGTGAGCGCGTTGTAGATGAAGTGCGGGCTGATCTGCGCCCGCAGCGCCCGGATCTCGGCCCGCGCCAGCCGCTCCCGGGACGAGTCCAGCTCGGCCAGGGCGAGCTGGTTGCCGGCCCAGTGCGCGGTCTCCAGGGTGGCCTGCACCAGCCCCGGCGCCGGCGCGCTGTCGGCGATCGCCACCAACGCCCCGACCACCCGGGCGTCGGCGCCGTGCAGGGGCGCGACCACCGCACCGCGGATCGGGCAGTCCACCCGGTCGCAGCGCAGGTCGGACTCCCCGAGCACCGTCGACCGCCCGGAGCTGATCGACCGCTGCGCCGCCGCCAGCAGCTGCTCGCCGTGGTGCGTGCCGCGTCCGTCGAGGGCGAGCACCTCGTCGGCGTCCGTGAGCGCCAGCCCGACCGCGCCCACCAGGGCCCGCAGATGGCGTACGGCCTTCGCCGCGCCGG
Source organism: Micromonospora sp. NPDC005979 (assembly GCF_040614415.1). NCBI lineage: Bacteria > Bacillati > Actinomycetota > Actinomycetes > Micromonosporales > Micromonosporaceae > Micromonospora > Micromonospora sp. NPDC005979. The sequence continues at coordinate 502,711 of NZ_JBEXUR010000002.1, forward strand.
CCGCGCTCAGCCCGGCCCGGAGCGGTTCGGCGGCCAGCCCGGCGGTGTGCAGGACCTCGTAGGTGGCCCGCTGGGTGGCGGTGGCGATGCCGCGCCGGGCGCGTAGTCGCAGCACCGCCAGCAGAGCCGCGGTCAGCGCGGTGACCAGCGAGACGACGCCGACGACGGCGGAGAGGTTGCCACCCACGCAGCGATCCTGACGGCTCGCCGCCGCCCGCGCTAGTAGGCGCCCTTGCGGGCGAGCACCACCCCGACGGTCCGCCACAGGATGCTGAGGTCGTACGCCAGCGACCAGTTGTCGACGTAGTAGAGGTCGAGTCGGACGGCCTCGTCCCACGACAGGTCGGAGCGGCCGGAGACCTGCCACAGCCCGGTCATGCCGGGGCGCACCAGCAGCCGGCGTCGCACGTCGCCCAGGAAGTCGCCGTCGTCGGCGGGCAGCGGACGCGGCCCGACCAGCGACATCTCACCCCAGAGCACGTTGATCAACTGCGGCAGCTCGTCCAGCGACGAGGCCCGCAGGAAGCGACCCACCGGGAAGACCCGGGGGTCCTGCTTCATCTTGAACAGCATGCCGTCGGTCTCGTTCTGGTCGGTGAGGCTAGCCAGCCGGTCCTCGGCGTCGACGTACATCGTCCGGAACTTCCACACCCGGAACGTGCGTCCCTCGTGACCCACCCGGGGTTGGCGGAAGAAGACCGGCCCGCGGTCGGAGATTCGGATCGCCACCGCGATCGAGAGGAAGAGCGGGATCAGCAGCAGCAGGCCGAGGCCGGCGGCGACGCGGTCCATCAGGTTCTTGGCCAGCAGCGCCGGCCCGGAGAGCGTCGGCTCCTCGACGTGCAGCAGCGGCAGACCCTCGATCGGCCGGATGTGCACACGCGGGCCGGCGATGTCGGTCAACTGCGGGGCGACCACGAGATCGACTCCGGAGCCTTCGAGCTGCCAGGCCAGTCGGCGCAGCTCGCCCGGCTCGGCGCTGGCCGACCCGCAAACGGCGATGGTGTCCCCGCCGACCTCGCGGACCAGGGCCAGGACGTCCCGGCCCGAGTGCACCGGCACCGGCGTCGGCACCCCACGGGCCGCCGCGTAGCCGTCGGTGATGTGGATGGCGACCGGCATCAGGCCGGCGGCCGGGCTACGGGTGACCGCCGCGTAGACCTCCAGGCACTCCGGGAGGGTGCCGACCAGCACCATCCGGTGCGCGGCCTGGCCGGCCCGCCGACGGATGTAGTGCAGCGCCCAGCGGGCCACGAAACGGCCCCACAGGATCAGCAGCAGCGCCCCGAGCAGCGCCGTGCCCACCGTCCACCGCGACAGCGCGGTCTTGGTGGCGAAGGCGAGGAAGGAGACGCTGGCCGCGACGGTGACGGCGGCCCGGATCACCCGCTTGAACTCGTCCGGGCCGAGCCCCAGATACCGCCGGTCGTACGCTCGGTTGCTCCAGAGGATGACCACCCAGCCCAGCGGGAGCAGCAGGTAGGAGATGGTGTGGAACCAGGTCGGGTCCTGGTTGGTGCCGGAGAAACCCGAGGCGGCCTGGTCGAAGAGTTGGATCGCGATCCAACTGGCGAACGCCGCCGCGCCGAAGTCGAGCAGCAGCAGGATCGCGGTGTAGGGGCGGTGCCAACGGGAGACACGTCGTCGCGCCCTGGCCCACGCCGACCGAGGGACGCCGTTGTGTGACGGCGGCGTCGGCGGCTGGATCTCGAAGCTGTCGACGTGCCGCACGAGTCTGCTCCGGCCTTCGTTGGATACCGGGCGCTGGAGGCTTGCCGTCACCTCACCCATGTCCTCCCGCATGACACGTGCCGCTCACTCGCCGTGAGGGCCCGGGTCGCCCACCGTCCCAGTCTCCCACGCGGGCTCCGGCCGGTCGCCGCCCCGCAGGAGATTGGCGACCGATGGTGTCGGCGGGATTCTGGCCGGCTCCGCACCATTTCAGAAGCCGGGGACCGGGCCACTATACCGATGGATGCGCCTGTGGCGAGAACGGTGGACCGGAGGTTCGGCTCACTCGGGTCGATTCCGCTCTGTAGTCGCCTCGTGGGATTACTCACCGTACGAGACGGGACAACCGTCGGTCAGCCAGCGGCTTGCCGCCGGTCTGACAAGTGGCGCAGTACTGCAGGCTCGAGTCGGCGAACGAGACTTCCCGGACGGTGTCGCCACAGACCGGGCAGGGCAGGCCGGTACGGGCGTGTACCTTCAGCCCGGATCGCTTCTCGCCCTTGAGCTCGGCGGCACGCTGACCGAGGGACCGCTCGACGGCGTCGCCGAGTACCTGCCGCGTCGCCGCGTGCAGGGTGGCGAGCTGGGCGTCCGTGAGCCGATCGGTGATCGCGAACGGGGACAGCTTCGCGGCGTGCAGGATCTCGTCGGAGTACGCGTTACCCACCCCGGACAGCACCGACTGGTCGGTCAGCACCCCCTTGACCTGCCCGCGTCGGCTGCGCAGCCGCTCGGCGAAGGTGGGCAGGTCGGCGGCGAGCGCGTCCGGCCCCAGCTTGGCCACCCCGGGCACCGTCGCCGGATCGGTGACCAGGTAGGCGGCGAGCTTCTTCTGCGTACCGGCCTCGGTGAGGTCGAAGCCGGAGCCGTCGTCGAGCCGGACCCGTACGGCGATCGGGCCCTTGCCCGGGCGCAACGGGGTGGTGGCCGGGAACGCCTCCCGGTAGTGCAGCCAGCCCGCCCGGGCCAGGTGAACCACGAGATGCAGGTCACCCTCGATCACCACGTCGAGGAACTTGCCGTGCCGACGGGCGTCGACCACCGCCTTGCCGGCGACGGCGGTGGGCGCCGGGTCGTACGTCTTCAGGGCGCTGATCGCGGCGATCTCCAGCCGGTCGACACGCCGCCCCACCGCGCGCTGCCGCAGGTAACCCGCGAGCGCTTCAACCTCCGGTAGTTCGGGCACCAGCCAACGGTAGCCTTCTTTCCCGTGAGAATCGTGGTGGCGCACAACCGGTACCGGGAAGCTCAGCCCTCTGGCGAGAACACCATCGTCGACGTGGAGATCGCTCAGCTCACCGCCGCCGGTGTCGAGGTGCTGCCCTTCATCCGCAGTTCGGACGAGATCCCCTCGATGTCGAAGGCCGCCAAGGCGCTGCTGCCGATCTCACCGATCTGGGCGCCCCGCGCGCAGCAGGACCTGAGCCGGCTGCTCACCGAGCACCGGCCGGACGTCCTGCACCTGCACAACCCGTACCCCCTGATCTCGCCCTGGGTGGTGCGGACCGCGCACCGGCACGGCGTGCCGGTGGTGCAGACGGTGCACAACTACCGGCAGGTCTGCTCCTCGGGGATCTACTTCCGCGACGGGGTGATCTGCCAGGACTGCAAGGGCCGGGCGCTGGGCGTGCCGGCGATCAGGCACCGGTGCTACCGCGACTCGGCGGCGCAGAGCGCGCTGATGGCGACCACCCTGGCGGTGCACCGGGGCACCTGGCGGTCGGTGGACCGTTTCATCGCGCTCACCTCGGCGATCGCCGACCACCTGCGCGACTACGGCATCCCGGACGATCGGATCGTGGTCAAGCCGAACGCCGTGCCCGACCCGGGGCGGCCGGCGCCGCTCGGTGACGGGTTCCTCTACATGGCCCGGCTCTCCCCCGAAAAGGGCGTCGACCTGCTGCTGGACGCGTGGCGACGGCATCCGGTGGGCACCCTGGGCACGCTGCGGATCGCGGGCGACGGCGAACTGCGCGCGCTGGTGGAGGCGGCCGCCGCCGAACGACCCGACGTGGTCTACCTCGGTCAGCTCGACCGCGCCGGGGTCCGGGCCGCGGTCGAGGCCAGCGCCGTGGTGATCGCCGCCTCGATGTGGCACGACGTGCTGCCGACCGTGATCATCGAGGCGCTGGCGAGTGGCCGGCCGGTGCTCGGCACGGCGCTGGGCGGCATTCCGTACCTGGTCGGGGCCGACGCCCCGCACGAGCCCGCCGGCACCGGTCCGGCCGAGGTCGCCTCCGCGGTCGCCGGGGACGGCGGACCGGCGATGCCCGCCGGGATCGATCTGGGCGAGGCTGGTTGGGTCGTCGCCCCGGAGCCGGCCGCGCTGGCCGCCGCCCTGCCGGTCGCCCGGGCGGGCGCGTCCGGGCTGACCCTGGCGGCCCGCGCCCGCTACGAGCGCACCTTCCACCCAGACGTCGTCACCAAGCAACTCATCGACATCTACGCGGGGATGGCCCACGCCGTCACACCGTGATGCGGGAGCGCGGGAGCGCCGTCACCCGGGAGCGCTGGAGCGCCGTGGCGCGGCAGCGCCGTAGCGCGGGAGGAGGCCACCTACCGTTCGCTCCCTTTGCTCTGCTTCACCGGAGGAAACACCCGGTGTCCGGATATCGGACGCCGGGTGTTTCCTGGGTTGAAGCAGAGCAAAGGAGGACTCGAACACCCTTGGCACCCGGTCGGGGAGTGGCGCGGGCGGCGGGGGTCAGCGCAGCGAGGCGCGGGCGGAGAAGGCGATGCTGGCCAGCAGGAAGCCGCCGTTGACGACGGTGAACGCGACAAGCACCCAGAGGACGAGGGCGGGGGCTACGGCGAGGACCAGGGCGGCCACGAAGACGACCGCGCCGTAGTCGCGGACCAGTTTCACGAGGCGTACGGGCAGCGAGGTCGAGGTGACCATGCTGGCGGCGTTCGGGCCGGCCTGCATAACCGAGGTGACCAGGTTGACCATCCAGGTACCCGCGAAGGTGGCCACCAGCCAGGTCGGGGTGGACGGCTCCTGCGCGACGGCGGTGGCCGCCAGCGCGGCCACCAGGGCGATCTGCGCGGCCACGTCGCAGAGCACGTCGATCCGGGCCCCGGCCGCGCTGCCCTGGCCGGTGACGCGGGCGAGCTGTCCGTCGGCGCAGTCCAGGGAGTACGCGACCTGCCAGCCGACGAGCGCGATCAGGCCGACTGCCCAGGCCGGTACGTCCCCGTCGGCGACCGGTCCGGCGAGCGCGACCACGGAGATCGAGGTGGCCAGCCCGAGCACCAGGTTGGTGAGGGTCAGCGCGGTCGGGCGCAGCCCGAGGCGTTGCGCGACCAGCGCGAACACCGCGCCGAGCCACTGGCTGATCGACTCGCTGAACAGGCCGCCGCCCCGGTTGACCCGGTGGAAGTCGGCGACGGTGGGACGGGGGTCAGCCAAGCTGGTCGCGGATTGCACCGGCGTAGTCTGCCAGCCGCTCCCGCGTCTCGGTAGGCGACAGGGCCAGGTGCTCGAGGATGGTGTACCGGTCCGGGCGGGTACGCGGCGCGAACTGCACCGCCTCGACGAACTGGTCGTCGGTGAGCGCCACCTCGGCGGGGAGCCGGGGCAGGCCGTGCCGGGTCAGGCAGGCGGACATCTCCGCGAAGCGGCGTTGGTCACCGCGCAGCCAGGTGCAGAACAGCGCGCCCAGCCCGGCCAGCTCGCCGTGCGAGGCGGTGCCGGGGTAGAGCGAGTCGACCGCGTGCATGATCTCGTGGCAGCCGCCGCTGCACGGACGGCTGGTGCCGTCGACGGCCATCGCCAGGCCGCTGGAGATCAACGCCTCGGCCAGCACGGTGACGAAGGCGTCGTCACTCATGTCGCCGGGGTGGTTGAGCACCGCCTCGGCGCCCGCCCGGGAGAGCGATGCGGCCAGCCCGTCGACCGGCTCACCGCGTACCTGCCGGGACAGCTCCCAGTCGGCCAGCGCGCTGATGTTGCTGATCACGTCGCCGATGCCGGCCCGGTTGTGCCGGTCCGGGCCGCTCTCCACGAAGTCCAGGTCGACGATCACCGCGATCGGGATGTGCACCCCGTAGGAGCCCTTGATCCCGTCCGTGATGAGGCTGGCCACCGGGGAGCCGATCCCGTCGTTGGCGAGGCTGGTCGCCACCGACACCATCGGCAGCCCTCGGCGGGTCGCGGCGTACTTGGCGACGTCTATCGTCTTGCCACCGCCGATGCCGACGACCGCGTCGTACGAGCGGGCGCGGAGCTTGCCGCCCAGGTCGTCGGCGGCCTCGAGGGTCCCGCCGGAGACGGTGAAGACGTCCGCCGAGCGCAGCGACGGTTGGATCAGCTCGGCGATCTGGGCGCCCTGGCCCGGGCCGAGCACCACGGCGACGTCGCCGCCGGAGGAGATCCGCCCGTCGGCCAGGATCGCGGCCAGGTCGGCGACCGCCCCGCGTCGCACGTCGATGTGCAGCGGGGTGAGGATGCTCCGGGCTAGTAGCGGCACGCGATCTCCCGCGCGCGGGCCAGGTCGGCGTGGTTGTCGACCTCGACCCACGGGACGTCACCGATCGGCGCGGCCCGGACCTCGCCACCACGGTCGGCGAACTCCTGGTAGCCGTCCTCGTAGTAGAGGTTCGGGTCCCGCCGCCAGGTCGCCTCCAGCGCGTCGGCGAGGGCGTCGGCGACCTGCGGCTCGATCAGCGTCGCGCCGATGTACTCCCCGTACGCCTCACCCGGATCCATGATCTTGGTGATTTGGGTGAGCTGGCCGGCGGCGTCGAAGGTGGTCTTCATCTCCTCCTCGGCCAGCGGCTTGAGGGTGTCCACCGCGAGCAGGATGCCCGGACCGCGCTCGGCCAGCAGGGTCTTCTCCACGCTCACCGGGTGCACGGTGTCGCCGTTGACCAGCAGGACCCCGCGCGCGAAGTGCTCCCGGGCCAGCCAGAGGGAGTACGCGTTGTTCCACTCCTCGGCCTTGTCGTTGTGGACCAGGGTGAGCGTGACCCCGTACTTCTTCTCCAGCTCCGCCTGACGGGAGACGACCGCGTCCGCCGCGTAGCCGACCACGATCACGATGTCGGTGAGCCCGACCTCGGCGAGGTTGCCCAGCGCGATGTCCAGGATCGTGATCTCGCCGTCCACCGGCACCAGCGCCTTCGGCAGCGTGTCGGTGTACGGGCGCAGCCGGCGCCCCGCCCCGGCCGCGAGCACCATTCCGATCATCGCGACATCCTCCCTCGTCCTGCTGCCGTCACCGGTGGAGGATAGCCCTGGGAGGCCCGGCGACTCCGGCCAACCGGTCAGCCGGGCAGCGCCGCGAGGTCGGCCAGCATGGTCAGCCGCTCCTCGGCGGCGAGCACTGCGTACGGCCCGGCGGCCCGGCGGTCGGTCTCCAGCTCGATGGCGAGCCGCTCGGGGCCGGGCGGCAGGGCGGTGACGCTGGACGCGGTGTGCCCGGCGGCGGTCCAGGCGGCGGCGTGCGCGTCCGCCCGGTGGTGGCGCAGCGCGCCGAGCCGGTTGAGCAGCAGCACACCGGGCGGGGTGCCGTCCGGCTCGTGCGGGGGCGCGAGCGCGGCGAAGGCGGAACCGCTCCGGGTCCTCTCCTCGTCGGCCAGCACGAGGGCGTACGCCACCAGCCGTCCGAGCACGGCGACCAGTCGGGCGACCCGCTCGTCGTGCCCGGACCACAGCTCTTCGGTGACCTCGGCGTGCACCTGGTACAGCTCGCCGAGGAAGGCGGCACCGCGCTCGGTGGCGGAGAGGGCGCCGTCCGGGCTCCGGTAGATCATCCCGTGGGCCACCTGCTTGTCCACGGCTCGTCGGCAGGCGATCGGATCCCGGTACCTGGTGATCGCCGCGAACCCCGCCCCGTCGACGGCGCCACCGGGCGCGGCCAGCCGGGTACGCAGGTCGACGAGGAAACCGCTTGCTGCCGGCCCTCCGTAGCGCTGGGACAGCTCGGCCCCACCCCAGTCGTATCCGGCAGACATGCCGGCGCGGAAGACTCGGTCCACGGCTGGGGCGAGCAGCCCGGCGATCCGGTGCGGCGGCAGCGCGACGCTGTTCACCGGCCGATCGACCGCAGGAGCGCGAAGCCCTCCTCCGCGATCCGCCGGATCAGACCGTCGTAACCGACGTGGCGGCCGTCGCGGTCGACGATCAACGCGCCGGCGCAGCGCAGGGACTCGGTGGACACGCGTCGACAGTAGCGAGCGCCGCCGCATCCCGACGATGTCCGGTCTTGTCCTGGAAACATCCACGGACGACCATGTCCGTACCGAATGCCACGGTCCCAAAGGGGTGATGCGTGATGCAGGTACGGGAAGCAATGTCCAGCCAGGTCCTCGTCGTCGGTCCGGAGCACACGCTCCGTCAGGCGGCCCGGATGATGTCGGCCCGCGGTGTCGGGTCGGCGGTCGTGATCGATCCCGAGTCCGAGGGGGTCGGCATCATGACCGAACGCGACGTGTTGAAGGCCATCGGTGCGGGTCTCGACTGCGACACCGAGCGCACCGGCGCCCACCTCACCTGGGACGTCGTCTACGCGGCGCCGGAGTGGACGGTCGCCGAGGCGGCCGCCGCGATGGCCCGGGGTGGCTTCCGGCACCTCGTGGTGCTCGACGGCGGGGAGGTGGCCGGGGTGATCTCGGTGCGGGACATCATGCGCGTCTGGGCCCGGAGCGAGGTGGCCGCCACGACCTGAACCGCGCAGGTGTGCCGGGTCGGATCGAAGGGTAAGGATCCCTCGCGGGCGCGGAGATGCCGTGGCCCGTGAGGGAGGGCCCGATGCGTGACGCGGAGCGCCTGGTCGAGCAGCAGTACGCGATGCTCCTGCGACGGGACGTGGCCCGACTGCCGGACCTGTACGCCCCGGAGGCGTTCTACTCCATGCCGGGTGTCACGGTCCGACCGATCGAGCTGCCGGCGCTGCTGCGTACCTGGACGGGGGCCTTTCCGGACCTGCTGGTCGACCCGGTGGGCGCGGTGCGCACGTCCAGCGGCGCGGCCGTGGAGCTGCGCCTCTGTGGCACCCACACCGGCACGTTGCACTCGCCGTACGGCACGGTCGCTCCGACCGGCCGCTCGGTGAGTTGGGAGGTCGCCGACGTGGTCCGGGCACGCCGGGGTCGGATCGTCGCGTGGCGCTCCTACTTCGACTGGAGCCAGCTCCTCGACGCGCTCGGCGTGCAGTTTGACGGCCTCTCCCGGGCGGCGCAGCACGACTCGCTCGCACTTCCGGTCTGATCTGTCGCCGTCCGGCCCGGCCGGGTCACCCGTCCCGGTGGCTCAGGATGCGGACATCGCCGTGCCGTCGGCGCGTCCCCCGCCGCCGCCCGTACGCTCAATATCCATGACCGCCGAGCAGCTGATCTCCTTTGCCCGTGGGGCCCCCTCGCTGGACATCGTCGATGTCGAGGGGCTCAAGGCCGCCGCCGTACGCGCCTTCGACGCCGATCCCGCGGGGGTCACGGCGTACGGCACCTCCGTCGGCTACGTGCCGCTGCGCAAGTGGATCGCCGAGAAGCACGGCGTCGCGGCCGACCAGGTGCTGGTCACCAACGGGTCGCTGCAGGCCGACGCGTTCCTCTTCGACCACCTGATCCGCCCCGGCGACGCGGTGGTCGTCGAGCGCCCCACGTACGACCGCACGCTGCTCAACCTTCAGCGGATGGGCAGCGAGCTGCACGGGGTCACGGTCCAGCCGGACGGTCTGGACACCGCCGAGCTGCGCAAGCTGCTGGAGTCCGGAGTGCGCCCCCGGCTGGCGCACGTCATCCCGAACTACCAGAACCCGGCCGGCGTGACGCTGTCGCTGGAGAAGCGCCGTGAGCTGCTCGACCTGGCCGCTGAGTACCACTTCACGATCTTCGAGGACGACCCGTACGCGGACATCCGCTTCCGGGGCGAGGCCCTGCCGTCGATGCTGTCGATGGACACCCGCAACGTCGTCGTGCACGCGTCGAGCTTCACGAAGACGGTCTGCCCGGGCGTACGCGTCGGCTACCTGGTCGGTCCGGCGGATCTGATCGCCGATATCGCCAAGAACGCGACGAGCCTCTACATCTCGCCCGGCATGGTGTCGCAGGCGATCGTGCACCAGTTCTGCGTCTCCGGCGACATCGACCGCTCGATCGAGACCGTCCGGGCGGCGCTCGGCGAGCGGGCCCAGGTGCTGGCCGAGTCGCTGCGCCGGCACCTGCCGCAGGCGCGGTTCGTCGAGCCCGACGGCGGCTACTTCCTGTGGGTGGAGTTCCCCGAGGACGTGCTGGTGGACCGGCTCGCCCCGGCGGCGGCCGAGCGTGGCGTCGCCGTGGTCAAGGGCAGCGACTTCGTCCTCGACGGTGGGCGGCACGCCCTGCGGCTGGCCTTCTCGGCCGTGACGGCGGACCGGATCGACGAGGGCGTCCGCCGGCTCGCCGAGGCCGTCGAGGCCAGCCGAAGCTGAAAATCTGTCGGGTTTCCGACAAAAAGACGATGCCGGCCGTCCCGGGTCTCCCCAGCGGGCGGCCGGCGGCCCACAATGCTGCGAGCGTAACCCCCGCCCCCACGGGCGCCGGGTGGGCCGTGTCGTCCCTTCACCCCCCGATGCGGCCCGGCCCGCCCGGCGCCGCACCCGCGACCGCCGTCACACCTGCCGATGGCCACCATCGGCGTAGCCTGCAAGCCGCAGGCGAGCGCGGGGAGGTGTCGCGATGACGGATCGGGCAGAGCGGGGCCGGACGGCGCCGCTGAACACATCTCGGGTGCTGCGACCCCGAGCCTGGCCGTCCCCGGTCCGGGCGATGACCCGGATGCTCAACGCCGACGGTTCACCACCCGCCCCTGCGCCCAGCGGCGCCGGGCGCAGCGGAGTGGTCGACTGCGCGCTGTACATCGACGGCAAGCGGCAGCCCGGTGACTGGTCGTACGCCGAGGCGCTGGAGGCCGCACGTCGCGAGGAGCACGGCTTCGTCTGGATCGGGCTGCACCAGCCCGAGCTGGCCGAGATGAGCGCCATCGCGGAGACGTACGGCCTGCACGAGCTGGCCGTCGAGGACGCCGTGAAGGCCGAGCAGCGGCCCAAGCTGGAGCGCTTCGGCGACGTCAGTTTCCTGGTGCTGCGCACCGCCCGCTACTGCGAGCACACCGAGCTGACCGAGACCTCCGAGGTGGTCGAGACCGGTCAGGTGATGCTCTTCATCGGCCCGAACTTTTTGATCAGTGTCCGGCACGGTGACGCCTGCCGGCTCTCCCCGGTCCGGGCCGACCTGGAGACCAAGCAGGAGCTGCTGCTCCAAGGCCCGTGGGCGGTGGCGTACGGGGTGACCGACCGGGTGGTCGACCTCTACCTCGAGGTGGCCGAGCAGCTCGAGGACGACCTGGACCAGTTGGAGGCCGAGGTCTTCGACCGTAACAGCCACGGGCGCATCCAGCGGATCTACCAGATGAAGCGGGAGCTGGTGGAGTTCAAGCGGGCGGTGATCCCCTTGCAGCGGCCGCTGATGAACCTGACCTCGCAGGTCAACCGGGACGTACCCAAGGAGATCCGCAAGTACTTCCGGGACGTGCAGGACCACCTGAGCCGCACGGTCGAGCAGGTGAACTCGTACGACGACCTGCTGAACTCGATCCTCCAGGCGCGGCTGGCCCAGGTGTCCGTCGACCAGAACAACGACATGCGCAAGATCGCCGCGTGGGCGGCCATCGCCGCGGTCTGGACCTCCATCGCCGGCGTCGAGGGCATGAACTTCGAGAACATGCCCGAGCTGAAGATGACGTACGGCTATCCGGTGGCGCTGGCCCTCATGCTCGGCGTCTCGCTGGCCCTCTACCGCTGGTTCCGCCGCAACGGCTGGCTCTGACCGGCCCGCCCGGCGGACGCCGACAGCACGGAGCGCCGGTGCGCGGGGGAAAGCCCGCGTCGCCGGCGCTCGTCGCGCTGCTGTCCGGGGTCAGCGGCGGCCGTTGGTGCGGGCGGTGTCCTTGCCCAGCGCCTTGGTGAGGTCGTCGGCCGGGCGTCCCGAAACGTCCTTGGCGCCCTCGGCCACCGACGGAACCTTGTCGGTCGGACGCACACCGGTCGGCTTGGCCGTGGCGGTGGTGCTGGCGCTGTCGCCGCCGGCCACCGCCGAGCTGCCGGCACCGGTCATTCCGGAGATGGCGGACCCGTCGGAGCCCTTGGTCGCGGCCGGGGTACGAACCTCGATCGAGTCGACCTCGTTGCGCATCGGCTCCAGGGTGTGGGTCGGGTCGTACTCGGCCCACTCCTGCTGCTCGCGGCGGCGGCGCAGGGCCACCGCACCGACCAGGCCGACGACGGCGCCCGCGGCCAGCAGGCCGGTCATCTTCGAACCGCGACGGCGCGGCTGCTTCTTCTTCCCCGTGATCCGCATGGTCTTCGACTTGGCCTTCCTGGTCAGCGGCCCTGCCTGCACGGCGCCGTCACGAGCCGCCGCGGCCAGCGGTGCCAGCGTGGTGAGTGTCGTCCCCCAACCGGTCGACGCGCGGTCGCGCACCTTCACCGCGGCCGGCCCGACATAGCCCCGGGCCGCCTGGACCCGCGGGCCGACGGACGCGCCGGCGCCCTTGGCGGCGTGGTTGGCTGCCTGCATCAGGTGGCTGATGCTCTGGTTCAGCTCTGCCTTCGCGAGCTGGCCCTGGGACTTACGCCGCCCGATTCCAAACACGGTCCTACCTCCTGGGAGTTGTTCCTTCGTCATCCTCCACCTTCGGATGCCTCCGCGATGCCAGATCGGGCACATGGGAGGATCCGCATGGAACTGACCAACAAGTGAGGAGTACCCGTGGCCGAGGCTGTCTACGCCACCCTGCACACCAACGCTGGCCCGATCCGGCTGGAGCTCTTCCCGAACCACGCGCCGAAGACCGTCCGCAACTTCGTCGACCTGGCTGAGGGCAACCGGGAGTACACCGACCCGCGCACCGGTCAGCCGGGCAACGGGCCGTACTACGACGGCACCATTTCGCACCGTGTGATCAGCGGTTTCATGGTCCAGATGGGCGACCCGACCGGCACCGGTCGGGGCGGGCCGGGCTACAAGTTCGCCGACGAGTTCCACCCGGAGCTGCGGTTCGACCGTCCCTACCTGCTGGCGATGGCGAACGCCGGACCGGGCACCAACGGTTCGCAGTTCTTCATCACCGTGTCCCCGACGCCGCACCTCAACAACCGGCACACCATCTTCGGCCAGGTCGCCGACGAGGAGTCGGTGAAGGTCGTCGACTCGATCGCGAACACCCCGACCGGCCCGAGCGACCGTCCGCTGCAGGACGTCGTCATCGAGCGGGTCGAGATCGAGCGATCCGCTTCCTGACGACACGGCGAGGTACCTTTGCTCGCATGATTGAGCGCTCCGGAGCATCGCGGCGGCCGGCGTCGGTGCGTCGCGCGGTGGCGGACGGAGGTTCGAGCCGGTGAGCGAGTCCCCGCCGACCACCCCGGTCTGCTACCGGCACCCCGGTCGGGAGACCTACGTCCGGTGTACCCGCTGCGACCGGCCGATCTGTCCGGAGTGCATGCGGGAGGCGTCCGTCGGGCACCAGTGCCCGGAGTGCGTCAACGAGGGTCGTCGTAGTGTCCGGCCGGCGCGTACCGCCTTCGGTGGCGGTGCCGCCGGCCGGCACGGCTACGTCACCAAGGCGCTCATCGCCCTGAACGTGTTGTTCTTCCTGCTCTCCATCGCCTCCGCCCGGTCCGGGACGGCGCTGGTGGGCGGGTCCGGCTTCGGCGGGCTGGCCGGCGACGAGACGCCGCTGACCCGTTGGGGTGGCGTGCTCGGCTACGCCTCGTACGTTGCCTTCGGCCCGGTGCACGGTGTCGCGGCCGGTGAGTGGTACCGCCTGGTCACCGCCATGTTCCTGCACTACGGCGTGATCCACCTGCTGCTGAACATGTGGGCACTGTGGGTGCTCGGGCGGGAGTTGGAGGGCGCGCTCGGGCGAGCGCGTTTCCTCGCCCTCTACCTGATCGCGGGGCTCGGGGGCAATGTCGCCGTCTTCCTGGTCAGTGCTCCCAACCAGCCCCCGACGGTCGGCGCGTCGACGGCCACCTTCGGGCTCTTCGCCGCGATCTTCGTGATCATGCGCCGTCTCGGCCTGAACACCTCGGCGATCGTGCCGATCCTCGTCATCAACCTCGTCTTCACCTTCGCCGTGCCGGGCATCTCGATCCCCGGGCACCTCGGTGGCCTCGCGGTTGGCGGGGCGATGGCGGCGGTGCTCGCGTACGCGCCACGGGAGCGGCGCACGCTGGTGCAGGTCGTCGGCGGCGCGATCATCCTGCTGATCCTGCTCGCCCTGGCGGTCTTCCGAACCGTGCAACTGCTCAACTGACCAGGCGGGCGGCCCGCAGCGCCACGGCCACCTCCTCCGGGGTGGCTCCCAGGTCGTACCTGCCGAACAGGTGCAGCGACTCGCCCGCGTCGATCTCCAGGATCTCGCCGGTCAACCCCAGCCGTTGCCGGCGGTCCACGCTGATCGCCTCGACCGTCGACCAGGGCAGCAGCCGCCGGCCGGCGAAGCCGTGGATGACGGTGAGTCCCGCCGGGTCGACCGCCAGCCGGACCGGCGCCACCAGGTCGCGTACCGCCCAGACGGCCAGCGCGGCGGCGGCCACACCAGCCAGGACCAGCCGCACCGGGTCACCGTCGGCGAACAGCAGACCGAGGGCGACCAGCAGAACGGCACCGGCGAGCTTCGCCGCCGGCAGGGTCGACGGCACCCGCCACTGCCGCACCGTGGAGATCTCATCCATCCGACCAGCATGCCCGGGGGCGGACGGCCGGTCCACCGACGACGTAGGATCGGGACAGCCCAAGTTACCGGGGAGTAAACATGAGTGACGCGGTCATCGTCGGCGCGGTACGCACCCCGGTCGGGCGGCGCAAGGGCGGTCTCGCCGGTGTCCACCCGGTCGACCTGTCGGCGCACGTGCTGCGCGCCCTCGCCGAGCGCACCGGCCTGGACCCGGCGCAGGTCGACGACGTCTTCTGGGGCTGCGTGTCCCAGGTCGGCGAGCAGTCGTGGAACATCGCCCGCAACGCCGTCCTCGCCGCCGGCTGGCCGGAGGCGGTGCCCGGCACCACGCTGGACCGGCAGTGCGGTTCCAGCCAGCAGGCGCTGCACTTCGCCGCCGCGACGGTGCTCTCCGGCCAGGCCGATCTGGTGGTCGCCGGTGGGGTGGAGTCGATGACCCGGGTGCCGATGGGTTCCAGCGTGGCGGACGGCCTGCCGTTCAGCGACCAGCTCCGCGCCCGCTACCGGGGGGTGGAGGGCTTCGCCGACGACGCGCCGCTCCCCTTCAACCAGGGCGTCGGGGCCGAGCTGATCGCCCGGCGCTGGCGCTTCTCCCGTACCCAGCTCGACGAGTTCGCCCTGGCCAGCCACGAGAAGGCCGCCGCCGCGCAGGACGCCGGGGCGTTCGACCCGGAGATCGCCGCAGTGCCCCTCGACGACGGTGGCACGGTCGCGGCCGACGAGGGCATCCGCCGGGACACCTCGCTGGACCGGCTCGCCGAGCTGCCCACCCCGTTCCGCGCCGACGGTGTGGTCACCGCCGGGTCCGCGTCACAGATCTCCGACGGCGCCGCCGCGCTCGCGGTGACCACGTCCGACTGGGCCAGTCGGCACGGCCTGCGCCCGCTGGCCCGCATCCACACCGCGGTGGTCGCCGCCGACGACCCGGTCACCATGCTCACCGCGCCCATCCCGGCCACCGCGAAGGCGCTGCGCCGCGCCGGGCTGGGCATCGAGGAGATCGGGGTGTACGAGGTGAACGAGGCGTTCGCCCCCGTACCGCTCGCCTGGTTGGCGGAGACCGAGGCCGATCCGGAGCGGCTGAACCCGCGTGGCGGCGCGATCGCCCTCGGGCATCCGCTCGGTGGCTCCGGCGCCCGGATCATGACGACGATGTTGGCGCACATGCGGGACAACGGAATCCGCTACGGCCTGCAGACCATGTGCGAGGGCGGCGGCATGGCCAACGCCACGATCGTCGAGCTGGTCTGATCCGTCCCGGAAATGCTCTCGCCGGGGTCGGGCACGCCGCCTAGGGTTCCCGACGTGACGACGATCGCCGACGAGCGCGCTCCCGACTGGTCCAGTGTGCAGTGGCAGGAGCAGGCCCGATCCTGGGTCGACGAGCGACTCGCGGGCACCGGCCGACGGGTCAGTGGGCCGGTCGAGCCCCGGGTCCGGCCGTGGTCGCTGGTCTGGCGGGTGCCGACCGACGACGGGCCGGTCTGGTTCAAGGCCAACAACTCCGGCACCACGCACGAGGCGGTCCTGATCGCGACGCTGGCCGCGCTGACGCCCGAGCGGGTGCTGGCTCCGATCGGGGTGGACCGGGAGCGGGGCTGGTCGCTGCTTCCCGACGGCGGGGAGACGCTGCGCGACGTGCTGGGCCGCGACCCCGACCTGACGCACTGGGAGCGGGCCCTGCCGGGGTACGCGGCGCTGCAACTCGCCACCGCGTCGCGCGCCGACGAACTGGTCGCCCTCGGCGTGCCGGACCACCGTCCGGAGGTGCTGGCCGGGCTGCTCGCCGACCTGCTCGACGATTCCGAGTCGCTGCGCGTCGGTGCGGAGGGCGGACTGACCGTCGAGACGTACGAGCGGCTGCGGGCGGAGGTTCCGGCGTACGCGCGGCGGTGCCGTCGGCTCGCGGACATCGGCATCGAGGCGACCGTGCAGCACGACGACCTGCACGACGGCAACGTCTTCGCCGGGCCGGCCGGGTACCGCTACTTCGACTGGGGCGACGCCTCGGTGGCGCACCCGTTCGGCACGCTGCTGGTGACCCTGCGCTCCATCCGGTACGCCACCGCGCTGTCCGCCGACGACGTCAGTCTGGCCCGGCTGCGCGACGCCTACCTGGAGGCGTGGACCGACCGCTACGACCGCGGCACCCTCGTCGAGGCCGCCGACCTGGCGATGAACCTGGGCGCGGTGAGCCGTTCGCTCTCCTGGCGGCGGGCCCTCGACACGACCGACCCGGCGCGCGCGGAGTACGCCGAGGCGGTGCCCGGGTGGCTCGCCGAGCTGTTCGCCGCCACCCCGCTTCAGCCCGAAAGCTGACCGGCATCCGTCCACGTCGGAAATCGGACAGGCAGTGCGACGGGACGGCGTGGAACTTCCAAAAATTCGCCGTGACCCACGTCACCCCGCCGGGGAGGTCGTTGGGCACGTCATGGACGTCTTCTCCCGAACGTTCCTCCCGGCCGCCACCGAGGCCGGCCTCGCCGTGCAGACCGTGAGCCGGCACATGCCCGTGTTCCGTCGCTGCGTCGGCTCCGGTGACGCGACCATCCTCGTCACCCGTTGCAGCCGCCCCGACCGTCCGGTCACCGGCGACTACCTGCTGCTGCTCACGCACCGCCGACTGGTGGTGACCCAGCAGACCCGACTCCTGCACCGACTGCGCCTGCACCTCAACACCGAACTGCGCGAGCTGAGCAACGTCACGTGGAGCCCCGACCCGCGGTTGCACTCGGTCGAGCTGGCCGCCACCGCGATCGACGGGATCCGCGAGCGGTTCCTCATCCGCACCAACCACCCGAAGCAGGTGTGGCAGCTCGACGCGCTGCTCAACCACGCCTTTCGGACCCGTCTGCGGGCACCCCGCGAGCGGGTTCTCGCCACCATCGGCGACACGCCCGCCCCCGTACGGCCCAGCGTGTTCCGTCCCGCCGTCGCACGCTGACGCCGTACGACGCCCGCCTTTACCGAACTCGAACACGTACCGATCGCGCCGAGCCACCGGGTCGGGAATCATGGGCCGGTGACTCTGGAAACGCCGCACCGCGGACTCGTCCTCGTGGTCGAGGACGAGCCGGCCATCGCCGACCTGGTACGGCTCTACCTAAGCCGCGACGGGTTCGGCGTCCACCTCGAACGCGACGGTGAGGCCGGGCTGAACGCGGCCCGCCGGCTGCGCCCGGTGGCCTGCGTCCTGGACATCGCCCTGCCCGGCCTTCCCGGCACCGAGATCTGCCGACGGCTGCGCGAGGCCGGCGACTGGACGCCGGTCATCTTCCTCACCGCTCGCGACGACGAGGTCGACCGGATCGTCGGGCTGGAACTGGGTGCCGACGACTACGTGACGAAACCGTTCAGCCCGCGCGAGCTGGTCGCCCGGGTACGCGCCGTGCTGCGCCGCACCGCCGGTGGCCCCGAGGGCGCGGAACGACAGCGCGTCGTCGGCCCGGTGACCCTCGACCCGGCCCGCCGGACGGTCACCGCCGGGGGTGTCCCGGTGCAGCTCACCTCGACCGAGTTCGACCTGCTGGCCCACCTCATGGCCCGGCCGGGGCGGGTCTTCACCCGCGAGGAGTTGCTGGCCGGGGTCTGGGGATACGCCGCGCACGCCGGCACCCGCACGGTGGACGTGCACGTCGCGCAGGTACGCGCGAAGCTCGGCCCGGCCAGCGTCATCCGCACCCACCGCGGCGTGGGGTACGCGGTCGATGCCTGAGCAGCCGGTACGCGTCGAGTCGCCGACCATGGCGCTGCCGGTGGTCGGTGACCGCCAGTCGGCCGCCTCCCGGCGTCGCCGGTTCGGCCGGACCCTGACCGCCCGCGCGGTGCTGGTCACCTGCGCGGTGGCACTGGTGTCGGTGCTCGTCACGGCGATCGTCGCCGTGCCGTTGGCGATCCGGGGCGCGGAGCGACGTGATCAGGAGGCCCTCGCCGCCCAGGCGCGACTCGCCGCCGAGGTGCTGCGGACCCGGCTGGACCGGGGACGCGCCGCCGACGAGGAGAAGCTCATCCAGCAACTTCGTGACCAGGGCATCGACGCGTACCTGATCCGGCGCGGGACCGTCGACCGGTCGGGGCTGCCGCCGCGCGTGGTGCAGCGGATCGGGCAGGGCCGCAACGTGTCGGCCCGCCGGTCGGTCAACGGTCACCGCGCCCTGGTGGAGGGCCGGGCGCTGCCCGGCGGCAACGGGGTGGTGCTTTCCCGCGCCACGGCGGACGGGCTGTGGGCGCAGGTGCTGCTCAGCCTGTGGCTGCCGCTGCTCGCCGGGCTGGCCGCCGGTGTGGTGGCCGGTCTCCTGTTGGCCCGCCGGCTGGCCCGACCGATCCGCGTCGCGGCCACCGCCGCCGCCCGGTTGCGCGCCGGGGACCGCGCGGTACGGGTGCCGGTCGAGCCTCCGGACGAGGTTGCCGACCTGGCCGAGGCGTTGAACGGCCTGGCCGCCGCACTGACCACCAGCGAGGGCCGGCAGCGCGAGTTCCTGCTGTCCGTCTCGCACGAGCTGCGCACCCCGCTGACCGCGATCCGGGGGTACGCCGAGGCGCTGGCCGACGGGGTCATCGACGCGGACGGCAGCGCCGACACCGGCCGGACCATGCTGGCCGAGGCCCAGCACCTCGACCGGCTGATCGGCGACCTGCTGGCGCTGGCCCGGTTGGAGGCCGCCGACTTCCCGCTGGAACCGGTACCCGTCGACCTGACCCGACTGGCCGCCGACGCGGAGCCCACCTGGTCCGGCCGGTGTGCCGCGGTCGGTGTGCCGTTCCACCTGGAGACGCCCGGCGGTCCGGTGTCCGCGTACACCGATCCGGGTCGGATCCGGCAGGTGCTGGACGGGTTGTTGGAGAACGCGCTGCGGGTCGTACCCCCGGGTGCGCCCGTGGTGCTCGCGGTCCGGCCGGTCGGCGCGGACCCGGCGGACGGCGGTGTGCTGGAGGTCCGCGACGGCGGGCCCGGCTTCACCGACGACGACCTGGCGGTGGCATTCGAGCGGGGAGCGCTGCACGAGCGGTACCGGGGGGTGCGCAAGGTGGGCAGTGGGCTCGGGCTGGCGCTCGCCGCCGGGCTGGTGCGCCGGCTCGGCGGGGAGATCGTCGCGGGGCACGCCCCCGAGGGGGGCGCGGCCTTCATGGTCCGGCTGCCCGGTGATCCTTACCGGACCCGAACATCGGCCTGACGGTCCGCTCGTCCTTGCGGGGAAGGCTGAAGGCTCCACGGACGAGAGGGAGAGTCATGCCACGTTGGGGATTCGTCACCGGCACCACGGCACTGTTCGCAGCGGTGGCGTTCGGCGTCAGCGGATGCGGCGCGGCCGAGGTGGCCAGCCAGCCCGCGCGGGACGCGGCGGTCGAGGTCGCCGCCGCGATGGGTGTGGAGGGCCAGGCGCTCACCGCGATGGGCTTCGACGCCGCCGACCTGGACGTGCAGACCGTCGCCGCCCCGGCGACGCCCGCACCCTCCCCCACGGCGGCCGAGAAGGGTAAGCAGAAGCGCGGCGAGGAGTTGCGCAAGCGCCACCAGGCCCGCGTGCTGCTGCGGAAGAACACCCTGCACGGCGAGGCGGTGGTGCAGACCAAGGAGAACGGTACGCAGACCGTCGCCGTCCAGCGTGGCGCGGTGACCGCCGTCGACGGCGACTCGATGACCGTCAAGTCCACCGACGGTTTCACGATGACGTGGACCTTCGGCGAGGACCTGCGCGTCGTCGAGAAGCGGTCGACGGTGCAGCCCAGCGAGGTGAAGGTCGGCACGACGGTCGGCGTCGCCGGCACCAAGGAAGGGGACAAGGGCGTCGCCCGGCTCGTCCTCATCCCGCGCGCCAAGTAACGGAAAGCGAGGGCCCCGCACGTCGTACGTGCGGGGCTCTCGCCTGCCGTCGTCTCAGCGACCCGGGGGCAGGGCGTAACCGACGTAGTCGCGGAACTCCAAGCGCCACCCGGCCGGGACCAGCTCGGCGCAGGTCGGTTGGCTGCCGGTGCAGACGATCGCGTCCACCGAGGCCGGGTCGGCCGGCGGTCGCTCCGGCAGGACCGACTGCAACGAGACCAGATCCGGCGAGCTGCCGTCCGGCTGGCGCAGCAGCAGCCACCACGGGTACTCCCAGTCGTCGTTCCGCTCGACCAGACCGATCCGGTGCGCGCCGCTCTCGCGGACCGCCGCCGCGGCCCAGCGGAACTCGTCGGCCCACTCGGGCCGGCGCAGGAACCGGGTGTCCCAGTCCGAGGTCGTGAAGACCGAGCCCGAGCCGACGAGCCGGCGCGGAAAGCCGTACGACAGCGCGAGCACTCCGGCCAGCGCCGAGGTGGCGAGCACGACGACCGCCACGGCGGCCACCGAGCGTCGCCGCCGACCCGGGTCGGCGGGCTCCGGCGTCCGGTCGGCGTGGCGGCGCAGGAGCGCGTCGAGCCAGAGGCCGGCGAGCGGGACGGCGAGCACCAGGGCGTAGAGGATCAGTCGGTTGCCCCACGGCTGCCACTTGATCATCGAGGTGTGCAGCAGCACGGCGGCGAGCACCACCACGGCGTACGCCCGCAGCGGCCCGGCCTGCGCGGGATCGATCCGGCGCGGGCGGACGAGCGCGACCAGCGCGCCGAGCAGCGCCACCGACCCGGCGATCGGGAACGCCACCCGGTCCTCGTCCGGGTACCAGGCCGGCACCGGGAACACCTCCCGGCCGAAGGTGATCGCCCGGTCCTGAGGGTCGACGCCGATCGCCTCCGCGCCAACGATGATCGCGTCCGCACCGGCGGTGCGCAGCGGCGCGACCGGGGTGTCGAAGGCCGTGTGCCCGATGCGCAGCGCGTTGACCAGGATCGACGCCGGGTCGTGCCGCTCCATCGGGATCGACTCACGCAGCCGGGGCGGGCCCAACGGGTGCCCGAACTCGGCCGTCACCCGGGCCAGGAACGGGCCGACCACCAGCGCGGCCACCGCCATGATCAGCGCCGAACCGGTGACGACCCGGAACACCGGCCGCGCCCGCCCGGCCGACGCCCCGACGCTCGCCGCCCGACCCGCCGGTTCGGCGGCTGATGGCCGAGCCGCCAGGGCCAGCCGGAGCTGGGCCAGACCCCAGAGCACCAGCAGCGGGCCCACCGCGATCAGGCCACTGGTCTTGGTCACCGCCGTCAACCCGGTGGCCGCCCCCAGGCCGAGTACGGTTCCCCACCCGGTGCGGCGGCGCAGACCGTCCAGCGCGAGGGTCGCCGCGCACGCCACCCACGCCGCGCAGACCAGGTCGGTCTGCGTGCTGGTCGCCTGTAGCGCGACCATCGGGGTGCTGGCCAGCACGAACGTGGTGATCAACTGGGCTCGCCGGCCGCCGCCGAGCTGCGCGGTGATCCGCGCGGCCACCAGGAGGCAGAGCACCCCGGCGGCCCACTGCACCAGGTTGTGCAGCGCGTCGCCGCCGGTGAGCAGGCGCAGGTGCAGTAGTAGGTACTCCGCGCCGGGCGGAATGGTCACCTGCCGGTGGATGGCGGTGGGCCAGAAGTCGAGGTCGCCCTGGGCCACCCAGTGCTCGACCTTCGGCAGGTGGTACGTCTGCGAGTCGAAGTTGTTCGGCTCGGCCAAGAGCGCGATCAGCAGCTCCAGCAGCACCAGGCCGCCGATGCCGCCCGCGAGCAGCCGTTCGCTTCGACTTGCCGTACGCCAGCTCTCGGTGGCCCGGGCGAGCAGTCTGGCGCGTACTCCATTCGGCTGGACCGGTGCGGCCGCCCGCCCGCCCACCGGGCCGTGGTCGACGGCCGGGGCGGGTGTGTCCGGGGTGGCGCCGGCGGGCACCGCCGCGCCCACCGCCACCGGCTGCGGCGTCGCGGCCGCCGCCGGTGTGGCCGGGGTGTCGCGACGCCGGCGCAGAGCCACCGCCGTCCCGGCGGCGACGAGGAAGAGCAGCCAGGCGACGACGAACGCCGGCCGGGTCAGCGCGTGCAGCGCGCCGAGCACCTCGACGACGAGCACCGCGTACGCCCCGGTGAGCAGCGCGGCGCGCACCGCGGCGAGCCGGGACGGGGCCACCGCACCACCCTCGCGCGGCTTCGCCGCGATCGTGAGCAGGAGCACCGAGGCGGCGGGGAACACCGCGAGCAGGGAGCCGGCAGCCGACATGGCGGGAAGTAAACACCATCGGGCTGATACCGCCACGCCGGCTGTCCGGCGGTGGCGGCCACCGTTGGGCTGACCAGCCAGGCTAGGCTATGCCCGACGTGTTGTCGCCACCGTGGAGATTCCCGTGAAGCTCTCGATCCTCATGCCGGTCTACAACGAGGAAGAACGCATCGCGGATGCCCTCAAGCAGGCATTGGCGGTGGACTACCCCTGCGAGATCGAGCTGGTCGTGGTCGACGACGGCAGCCGCGACGGCACCGGCGAGGTCCTCGGCCGGGCCGACGACGCGCGCCTGCGGGTGATCACTCACCAGCGCAACGCGGGCAAGGGCGCGGCCATCAAGACGGCGGTGGACAGCGCCGAGGGCGAATACATGGTCATCCTGGACGCCGATCTGGAGTACGACCCGCAGGACATCCCGAAGCTGCTCGCCCCGGTGCTCGACGGGCGGGCCACGGTCGTCTACGGCAACCGCACGTTCGGCAGCCACAGCGCCTACAGCTTCTGGTACGTGATGGGCAACAAGGGCGTCACGATGGCGGCGAACGTCCTCTTCAACTCGTACATCGGTGACCTGGAGACCTGCTTCAAGCTGATGCCGGTGGAGCTGTACCGGTCGCTGGAGGTGCGCTCGCGGGGCTTCGGCATGGAGGCCGAGGTGACCGGCAAGCTGCTGCGCCGCCGGATCCGCCCGTACGAGGTGCCGATCAGCTACCGGGCCCGGGGCCGCGAAGAGGGCAAGAAGATCACCTGGAAGGACGGCGTCGAGGCGATCTGGATCCTCGGTCGCGAGCGCGCCCGTCGCCGTCCGGCGGTCACGTCCGCGCGCTGATCGCCGGTATCCTTGAGTTGAAGTCGACTTCAACTCAAGGATGCGGTGATGCAGGACGCGTTGACGATCGGTGAGCTGTCCGTCCGCTCCGGCGTGGCACCGTCCGCGCTGCGCTACTACGAGCGCCTCGGCCTGATCCGCGCCGACCGCACCGGCGGCAACCAGCGCCGCTACGCCCGCGCCGAGCTGCGGCGGGTCGCCTTCATCCGGATCTCCCAGCAGGTCGGCGTCTCGCTCGACGAGATCCGCGACGCGCTGGAATCGCTGCCCGGCAGCCGCACCCCCAGCCCGCAGGACTGGGAGCGCCTCTCCGCGAGCTGGCGCGGCCGGCTGGACGAGAAGATCCGGCTGCTCACCAAGCTCCGCGACGACCTCGACGGCTGCATCGGCTGCGGCTGCCTGTCGATGCAACGCTGCATGCTCTACAACCCGGGCGACACCCTCGCCGCACAGGGCCCCGGCGCCCGCCTCATGCTGCCGCCCGCCTCACCCGACGGTCAGTAGCACCTTCCCGACGTGGTCGCTCGACTCGACCAGCCGGTGCGCCTCGGCCGCCTCGGCCATCGGCAGCCGCCGGTCCACCACCGGCCGTACCTTGCCGGCCGCGACCAACGGCCACACCTCATCGCGTACGCCCCGCACGATCGCCGCCTTCTCGGCCAGCGGCCGGGAGCGCAGCGCGGTCGCCGACACGCTGGCCCGCTTGGTCAGCAACGCGCCGAGATCCAGCTCGGCCTTGCGGCCACCCTGCATCCCGATCACCACGAGCCGGCCGCCGGTCGCCAGCGCGGCGACGTTCCGCCCCAGGTAGGACCCGCCCAGAATGTCGAGGATGACGTCCGCGCCGCGGCCGTCGGTGGCCTTGTCGACCTCCTCGACGAAATCCTGCTCCCGGTAGTCGATCGTGTGCGCCGCGCCCAGCTCGCGCAGCCGGGGATGCTTCGTCGTCCGGGCAGTCGCCAGGACCGTGGCGCCGAGCGCCGCCCCGAGCTGGATCGCGAACGTACCGATCCCACTGCCCCCGCCGTGCACCAGCAGCGTGTCACCCGTTTCGAGCCGACCGACGCCCACCACGTTCGACCAGACCGTGCAGGCCACCTCCGGCAGCGCCGCGGCGTCGACCAGGTCCACGCCGGCCGGCACCGGCAGCAGCTGACCGGCGGGCACCGCCACACGCTCGGCGTACCCGCCACCGGCCAGCAGCGCGCAGACCTCCTGGCCGACCGCCCACCCGGTCACCTCCGGTCCGACCGTGTCGATTACCCCGGAACACTCCAGACCGAGGTACGCGGGCGCACCCGGCGGCGGCGGATAGTGCCCCTGCCGTTGCAGCAGGTCGGCGCGGTTGACCGCGCTGGCCCGCACCCGGACGATCACCTCGCCGGGGCCGGGCTCGGGATCGGGGACCTCGGCCCAGACCAGCGCGTCGGGTCCACCGGGCTGCGGAACGGTGATGGCTCGCATGGTCCCAGTCTCACCCGCCGCGCCCCGCGCCGCAGGCGCACCCCTCCCGGCGCGGCGGTCCGCCGGACTTGATCAACTCGACTTCCCCAAACTCGGGCGGTCTGCGGGCTTGATCAGGTCGACTTCCGTGAAGTCGGGGCATCGCGCGCGTCGGGATGCCCCGGTTTCGGGGAAGTCGAGTCGATCAGCGCCACAGTGGACGCTGGGCCTGCCGCCTGGCCGGCGCTTTTCGGGGAGGGACGGCGAGCCGGCCACCGGGTGCCGTGGCAGACTGTTCACGGCCGCGCACCCACGGGTGGCGGTCCGGGAGGGTTCGCCTAGTGGCCGATGGCGCTGGTCTTGAAAACCGGTAAGGCAGCGATGTCTTCGTGGGTTCGAATCCCACACCCTCCGCTCATTTCGCACAGCAAAACGCACCCCTGACCAGCGCGAACGCCGGTCAGGGGGCGTGTCTAGAGCCCACGAGTAAGTCTCACTTCGTCTCGCTCGGGACTGCCGTGTCTCACTGGTTGTGTCGTCTACGCGTCGGCGGTTGCCGGCCCTTCCTCGGCCTCGCTCGATTCCGGATCGGCGCCCAACACGCCCTCGATCCGCTTCCGCGCGGCTTCGTCCTGCGCGTCGATGCACGAGGCGTAGACCATCAACAGCACATGCACGCTGTGCCCGGCCCACTGCGCGACCTGGGTGGCCGGCACCCCCGCGTTGAGCCAGAGCGACACGGCGGCGTGCCGCAGTTGATGCGTAATAAAGAGTACGGCCGAGATCGCAAGCGCTCTCATTAGCGGGGCCTGCTCCTCATCGGTTGACGTCGAGCAGGTTAATGGCCTTGCCTAGTCATCGACGTCCGCGATCTTCTCCAGGATTTGTTGCACAGCAACGGTGTGGGGGTGTTCCACTCCAAGAACACGCAGGTAACCACTTAGAACCTTTTCGAATTCAAGCCTAGCTGCGTTGTAGTTCCGCCGCCCGAGGAGAAAGTTTGCGAGGCAAGAACGCATCCGCAGCGTCCTCGGATGATCTTCACCAACCACTTCTGCTGCAAATCTAAGGACCTCTTGGTGCGCCGCTTGCGCCTCATCATGCTCTTTTGTGTGCTCAAGAACGTGAGCCAATCCATGCAGTGCTTCTACCGTATTTGGGTGACGTTCCCCAAGAACGCGGCGCCGCCCATCAAGAACAACACGATACTCGGCTGCGGCAGCTTCGTACTCGCCCCTTTGTTGCAGAAGGCCCGACAGGCAATATCGGGTCTGGAGCGTTCCGGGATGATCGTCGCCCAGGACCCGTCGCTCCGCCTCTAAAACAGACCGATGTTCGGTTTCCGCTTCTTCGAGTTCGCCACTCGACGTAAGCACATCGGCCAAGTGATGCCGAGCCGACAGCGTAAGCCGATGATTTTCGCCTAGGACTGAACGTCGGGAGGCAATGACCTTGCCGTACTCTTGTTTCGCGGCTTCGTACCTACCCCGACTCTTGAGGAACCCGGCATAGCTCGTGCGAACACCGATGGTCTCTAGATCTTCGTTTCCAAATCGCTCCTCACGAATAAGAGTCAACTCTTTCAACTCATTCTCTACGGCATCATACTCGCCTAGATCCTCAAGGATCAGAGCATAACACTCACGAGTCTTGAGCGTTTTCCTGTGATGCGGCCCCATCGTGCGCGCTTGGGCTTCGATCACCACAAGATGTTCCCTTGCGGCCTCGGCTGGCTTTCCACGGCTTCGAAGGGTGTGACCAAGGTTATGTCGAATGTTCAAAGTCTGGACATGGTCTTCACCCAGCGCCCGCCGTGCGGTTTCCAGGGCAAGCCGCTGCTCAGCCTCAGCTTCTTCATACTTGCCTTGCAAGTCTAAGAGCGATCCTAGGCAATTGCGAAGATTGAGAGTGTAGGGAGCGTCTTCGCCTCTTACCCTTCGCGTCGTCTCAAGAACAGAAACGTGCTCGATCCGCGCTTCTTCGAGGTTTCCGCGTTGGGAAAGTATATGGGCCAGCCTGTGGCGGCCCTCCAGGACAGCACTGCTCTCGTCGCCGAGCCGACGTTGTTGAGCCGCTATTATTGATCTCAGTTCCACCTCTGCCTGTAGATGCAGACCCCGCTCTTCAAGGTAACGGGTAGCAGCAAGCGCGGCCGATCCAGCAAGGGCAGTCAGCTCATCAGGCACGCCAGCGAAGTCATCGAGGATATGGAATAGATGAAGTATATGCGGCGTGAGGTACTGCCAACGGGGCCACCCTTCTTGAAGGGTTGGGCTGGCCTCGGACGTCAATTTTCCGATCCTGATCACAAGGAGAGATACGTATGTCGAGCGGTTTCCACTCGCCGCAGCTCGACGTGCTGCATGACGGACCAGTGGATGAACTCTTAGGGTGAGGACTTCGTCACTTGAGGTATCTGCGGCTGACGGCAAAACGAGATCTATCATCGCCAAATTGTTCAGCGCCTGCAAGATCCGCCAAAGTTGAGGGCCATCTAGCCCTTGAAATGTGGCTGACCGAGCAAGCAGTCCTGGCTCCAATACCGTTTGATAGGGAATCGGCGCGTCGGCGAGATTGGATAACAGTTCCAACAATGAAACCGCGTCGAGAAGCCCTCGCTTCTCCAGCAGGCTAATAGATAGCTGCCAGACTCTTTCAATCAACTGCTCCCCACCGGGCGGGGGGAAATCCCCAACGATGCTGGCGCTATACTGCGAAAAGGACTTAATGGCGTCGGCTTCCGGCCAAGGTGATGAAGTGGTCTCTGCCAAATACGAGCCGGCTATCCTCAGAGCTAACGGCAGGCCGCCCAGTATGGTGGCCAAGGCGGCAGCCTCGCCCCTACTGCCAGCCCGGTTGCCGGTGTGATCTAGGAGAACCTGAGCGCCATCATCCGGTGCAAGCATGTCCATGACATGTAACTCGCACCACGACCCCCACAATTCTGGCGTGGCGTCACGAGAAGTTACCAACACTCGTCCTTGCTGGGGGACAGTCGGTCTTATCCACCCAGTGCCATCGCTCAGAGCGCCGGGTGCTTCCCCAAGTAAACTGGGATTGTCCGCATTGTCAACCACCAGTAACCAATTTCGGGGAAATCTTTGAAGATGATTCCAGAGCACGTCCGGTGCGTTCCCTTGGCCGAGTTCCTCGGCACTAGCGCCCACCTGACGAGCGACCGCGTGCATCCCTGCAGCTAACAGCGCAGAATCGCCGGCATTAATCCACCAGACGTGGATGTTGCGTGAGGATGCAGTGGCGGCAACTTCCAGTGCTACAGCCGTCTTTCCGCTTCCGCCGAGCCCATGAATGACGTGGACCCTCTTGCTCTGGTTTGCCTCACTCAACATCGCAGCAAGTCGCTTCGTGACGTGCGACCGCCCACGTAGTGGCCGTGCTGGATCACGCCGTCCCA
Organism: Micromonospora sp. NPDC005979; assembly: GCF_040614415.1. Taxonomy (NCBI): domain Bacteria; kingdom Bacillati; phylum Actinomycetota; class Actinomycetes; order Micromonosporales; family Micromonosporaceae; genus Micromonospora; species Micromonospora sp. NPDC005979. The sequence continues at coordinate 530,957 of NZ_JBEXUR010000002.1, forward strand.
AGGGAGGCGCAACCGATACAGCAGTGGGTTGAGAAGCAAGCGCAGACGGGTTGCCGAGATAGACGTGTTGCGTGCCGGAGCCAAGTGTCGCAGTTTTACTTGATCCATCTGCCAAGATGTGTTGCACTATTCGTGGGACGCCCGCCGCCTGGTCGCTACTCATTCGCTACTCCCAGGGCTAGCTAAAGTTCACGTTCTGCACGCCATGCCCCTGAACAGCCTGGCGGCTATTGTCGTAGCCGACGACATGCTGCTGAACTGGGCCCGAAATTTGTGTCCCAGCTATCGCTAATGCCGCTTGCAGGTCGTTGGCCGAATCGGGATATCTCGCCAGAAAATCTTCCAACCGTGCTCTCCACGCGATCGCCAGTATTGCACGTGCGCTTTCGAGTTCGGCACCCGAAAGACCGTCTAGGGTCGATGCCGAACTGTCTAGGCGATACTCGAGTTCGGACGTGATGGTCGCCGTGTCTCGCCGCATAACCCGCAAGACCCCGGACTTAACCGCAGTCCATGCGTCGGTGGCCATCGCTTCGGCGATAGCAGCGCCTCCAATTGATGCAAGCGCCAGCAAGCTCTCGGTCAGCATTTCTCTCCGGCCTCCAAATCGATGTACTGCGGGTATACACGATGACCTAGCCAGTTTCGACACTTGGTCAGAAAGTTGTCTGCCGGCAACCGACAGAGGGGAACGCCTGTGGACACAGCTGGGCGCGACAGGGTGCCTGCAGATGCTTGGTCGCAGACCTCGAAAGCGTGCGAGGGCAGCAGCCGTCTCAGGTGTGTGGACGGTAGACGGGACGGCCGGGGCGAGGGCTCGCGCAAGCCGCCGCAACTACGCATGGCGGCCCGCCACTAATCAACGCAACCGCTTGGCGACGCTGCTGGCGACTATGGTGGCGGCGGCGCCCACAATCAAGTTGAAGGAAGTATGAATCCGAAGGCACTGATCATCAGTCTCGCTCTTGGCACGGTGGCGACTTGGGCCGCCGGCAAGATCATGAGAGAGCTGAGTGACCTGTCTACGCGGCACCGCTTGCGGTGATGATCACCTCCGATGGACCAGTCGAGAGCCTCGCTGGTTCTAGCGCACGCGTACGACAGAATCAGAGAGCGACACCAAGTGACCCGGGTTATCCCAATGACGTATTCGTGTCGCGTGACGGGCGTTGGCTCGCATAACAGCAGGTCAGCGCGGTGACCTTCGTCGTCTTCAAAACCGGTATGGCAGCGACGTCTTCGTGGGTTCGAATCCCATATCCTCCGGTCATCGACGGCTACCTCATTGCGGCGTACGGTCGGGGTGCGCGATGTACCCGATGCTGCGAGGTGCCTCCATGTCCGATCAGCAACTCACTCCCGGCCAGCGCGTCGAGCGGCTTCGTCGGGCCGCCGGCCTGTCCCGCGAACAGCTCGCGGGCCTTGCCGGGCTCTCTCCGACCACCGTCAAGTTCGTGGAGAACGGGCGTCGAAGCCTGACGTTGCGGGCCGCCCAGCAGCTAGCTCCCCACCTTGGGGTGCGTGACCTCGGCGACCTGTTCGGTCCGCAGGTAACTCTGTCGCTGGACGGACGACCCAGTCATCCCGCCATCGGCGACGTTCGTCGCGCACTGACCGCTTGGCAGATCACCCTCTCCGGTACGCCAGACTCCCCTGACTATCTGCGAGGTGCCGTGGATGCTGCATGGCAGACCTGGCACACTTCTCGGCATCAGCGCACCGAGGTCAGTGTCGTCCTGCCTGGTCTGCTCGATGCCACCCAGCGGGCGGCCCGGCTGCACACCGGCGACGATCGGCGCGCAAGCCTCGCTCTGCTCGCCCAGGCGCATCACCTCGCCCAGGCATACCTCGCCTGGCACGGTGACCGTGAGCTGTGCTGGCTGACCGTCGACCGTGGCATGGCTGCGGCTCTCGATGCCGACGACCCTCTCGCCATCGCCCAGTCGACCTGGTACGCGGCACACCTGTTGCGGGCGGTCGGCCGCGGCGACGAAGCGCTGGAGCGGTTGCGGGAGGCTCGCGCCTTGATCGAACCTCGGGTCGCCGATGGGGGCACTGAGTGGGCGGAGATGTTGGCGGACCTGCTTCTCTGTACCGCCTTGACGAGGGCCCGCACCGGTGACCAGGGCGCGTGGTCGGATCTGGATGCCGCCCGTCGGGTGGTCGAGCAGGCGCTACCAGCGGAGTTCGTCGGCCTTCGTACCCGGGTTTCGCGGCCGTTGGTCGACGTGTACGCCGTGATGTGCGCGGTGGACCTCGGAGATCCTGACGAAGCCCAGAGGCGTGCGCATTCGCTCGATCCGGCGTCGATCCCGTCCACCGAGCGGCGCGGCCGACACTACGTTGAGCTTGCCCGCTCTGCCGACCTTGAGGGGGCGCGGGAGGCGACGCTTCATCTGCTGACTCTCGCCGAGACCACGTCTCCGGAGACCGTTCGATACTCGCCAGCCGCTCAGGAGTTGGCGGGGCGGCTGGCTCGGGAGGCGCCAGCGGCGATTCGCGCGGAAGCAGTTCAGTTGGAGACCCGGATCGCGGTGCCGGAGCTCTAGGGGTACGTCCTGTCGCTGGGTACATCGCGTACCCTCTCTGGCCCTTCCAACTCCATAGCGTGTCCTCACGATTGCAGTAGGTGTTGCGAGCGGTCGTCCGATCCGAGTGGGACAAACGGCCAGGTCGCCACGCCCTGAAGTGGGAGGACGCCGCGATGATCTGGCCCTTCAATTTGCTGCGCCGGAGATCCCGGTGGCTGTCGCTCGCCGTACCACCGACGGGCATCGGTCCGGCGATCCAACGGGCTGAGCAGGAAGCCGCGCGGGCGCGATTGCTGGCTCAGGCTCGTGAGCAGTCCGCCGATCGGCCGGAAGCCGGTGCGGGCCGATGATCGGGGAGGTGCCCACCACAGCCAAGGCAGCGGCACGAGCCCGAGTGGCACAGGGCGAGCGGGCCGCCGCCGCCCTGGATGGCCGGCTAGCAGATTTCCACGTGCCGCGCCGCCCGGAGTGGAGCTGCCGGAGCTGTGCGCAGGACACGCCCTGGCCGTGTGCGCCGGCCCGAGTCCGCTTGGCGGAGGCCTACGGGCGGGACCGGATCGGCCTGTCCATGTACGTGGGCGGCCTGCACGCGGTGGCTGTGATGGAGTTGCCGACGATTCCGGCGGGTGAGCTGTACGAGCGCTTCGTTTCCTGGGCCCGTTGACCGGCGACGACTAGTTTCCCTCGGGCTCGTCCCGGCGGGCCTCGCGGATCGTCGTGTCGGCGAGCCGTTCGACGGCGCGTCGACGCTCCTCGGCGAGCGCCCGCTCGTCCGGTTTGCGCAGGACGCCGACGACGGCGACCAGAAAGTCCCGCCAGATGCTCAGCAAGAAATTCCCCCCGTGGAACGCTTCAGGGGCATCACCCTAGCCCGCTCCCGTGATCCGGCACACCCCGACCAATCGGTCGTTCCACGCCGTGGAAAGGGGTATGAAGAGGCTGGTATCTGCCCACTCCGGAAGGACGCGTACCGATGACCCTGGAACGACCGATCGCCCCGGACCCGTACGAGCTGCTGCCGACCGTTCCCTCGTTCACCCTGACCAGTGACGACGTGCAGAACGGCGAGCCGATGGACGTCCGGCACGCCCACGGCAGCGCCGGCGGTGAGAACGTCTCGCCGCAGCTCACCTGGTCGGACTTCCCCGCCGAGACCAAGAGCTTCACCGTCACCTGTTACGACCCGGACGCGCCGACCGGCAGCGGCTTCTGGCACTGGGTGCTGGTGAACGTGCCGGCCGATGTCACGCAGCTCCCCGCCGGTGCCGGGGGTGCGGCGGGCACCGATCTCGGCGGAGCGTTCTCCGTCCGCAACGACTACGGCGAGCAGGGCTACGGCGGCGCGGCGCCGCCGCCCGGTGACCGCCCCCACCGGTACGTCTTCGCGGTGCACGCCCTGGACGTAGACCGCCTGGACCTAACCCCCGACGCCAGCCCCGCCTACGTCGGCTTCAACCTGACCTTCCACACCCTGGCGCGGGCGGTAATCCGCCCCACCCACCAGACCAAGGAGTAACCCCACCCCCTAGCCGCGCCGATCTTGCACATTCTGCGCCGACATACCCCCGCAGAAGGGACGTAACGGCAACAGAAAGTGCAAGATCGGCGAAAAAATCAGGCCGGGACCCGGGCTACCGCGAAGACGGACTGGCCGAACGGGGGGCGGACGACCTGTTCGGCGGCCTTCGTCGCCGGGAGGACCAGGGTGTCGTACACCTTGACCATGGGGCCCTCCTTCGGCATGAGCCGGAAGACCTTGGTGGCCATGAAGTAGCCGATCAACCCGAGCGCGTTCGCGTAGTGGATCTTCTCCACGGTCAGGCCGGCCTCGGTCATCGCCGTACCGAGCGTCTTCTTGGTGTAGCGCCGGACGTGGCCGGTGGCGATGTCGGCCGGGCTCATGGCGAACTGGAACGCCGGCACGATGATGATCACCGCGCCGCCGGGCCGGACCAGGTCACGCATGCTGCGCAGCGCGCCCACGTGGTCCTCGATGTGCTCCAGCACGTTGTACGAGACCGCGGCGCTGTAGTTTCCCCGATCGTTGTGCGGCAGCAGCATCTGCCGGACGTCGACGCCCGCCTGGCTGGCGAGCCGCTCCTTGAGCTGCACGAGCCGGTCGGGGTCGGCCTCCGTGGCCGTGAACCGGGGCAGCCGCTGCGACCATTCCAACGCGTAGTCGCCGAGGCCGCTGCCGATCTCGATCGGGTCGTCACCGAGGTACGGCACCGCCAGTTCGACGAACCAGCGACGGTGGTTGACGGCCATCGCCAGGCCCTCAAGCACCTCGGACTGGACGCGCTGGTCCCCAGTGATTTCTGCCATGCGTCGATTCCTCACGATATGAACTCGACCCGTGCCTGGACCGACAGAGTGAATCATCCGCTTGGATGGCGAAGGAATCGGGGGAGCTGTTGGCCGAATTGCGGGTCGGGGGGTGGGCACGTGATCGGCGGTCGGCGAACCCGGCACATAGTACGGCAGTACCTCGAAACATGTCACGGCACCGTCATACGCTGACTACCCTATGAATTGTCATGACTACTCCCGAATCGGACGCTCCCGGCGACGGTCCGTCCACCGCTTCGCGGGTGGAGGAGCCCGGCGACGGCGATCGGTTGCGCCGCAACGGGAAGTGGGCCGATCTGGCCGCCGTGCTGAGCTTCGTCGTGCTCGGCTTCTGGATCACCGGGCGTCTCTGGTGGAACCCGGGCAGCGGAGTGCGGGACAACCGCTCGGACCAGTCGCAGTTCGAATGGATGATGGCGCACGGTGCGCGGGTCGTCACGCAATTCGCGTACCCGTTCCACTCGGACCAGATGAACGTGCCGGACGGCGTCAACCTAATGGCAAATACGTCCGTATTATCCATTTCATTACCAATGACGCCGATAACCCTGTTGTTCGGGCCACGTGCGTCATTCCTGCTCTTTCTCACCCTCGGAATGATCGCCACCGCTACGGCCTGGTACTTCCTGCTCTCCCGAGTCCTGGTCGGAAGTCGGGGGCCGGCCTGGCTGGGCGCCGGCTTCTGCGCGTTCGCGCCGGCCATGGTGTCGCACGCCAACGGGCACCCGAACATCGTGTCGCAGTTCGTCGTCCCACTGATCATCTGGCGTACGCTGCGGCTCGCCGACCCCGGCCGCTGGCTGCGTAACGGTGTGCTGCTCGCGTTGGTGATCGTCTGGCAGGCGTTCCTCAACCTGGAGATCCTGCTGATGACCGCCATCGGGCTCGGCGTGATCGTCGGCGCGCTGGCCCTCGCTCGCCCCGCCCTGCGATCACGGACCCGAGGGTTCCTCGCCGGCCTGGCCGTCGCCGCCGTGGTCGCCGGTGCGCTGCTCGCGTACCCGCTGTACGTGCAGTTCTTCGGCCCGGGTGCCTACTCCGGGTTGTCCAGCCTGATCCGTGGCTACTCCAGTGACCTGGCCTCGTTCGTGGCGTACTCCCGGGAATCCCTCGCCGGCAGCCCGCGCACCGCCGCCGGCCTGGCCAAGAACCCGACCGAGGAGAACAGCTTCTTCGGCTGGTCGCTGCTCGTACTGGTGATCGCCCTCGTCTGGTGGCTGCGGCGCTCGGCGGTGGTGCTCGCGCTGGCCGGGCTCGGGCTGCTCTTCGCGGTGCTCTCGCTCGGCCGGGAGATCCGCTTCAACAATCGCGGCACCGGGGTGCCGGGGCCCTGGGCGGCGCTGGAGAACCTGCCGATCCTGCACTCGGTGGTGCCGACCCGGTGGGCGCTGGCGATCACTCCGATCATCGGGGTGTTGCTCGCCTACGGCACCGAGCGCGCCCGCGAGGTGGCCCGCGCCCGACCGGCCGCCCGGCCGCAGATCCGCTTCGCCACCGCGACCGTGCTGACGATGGCTCTGCTGCCGATCCTGCCCACCCCGCTGCCGGTGGTCCAACTGGATCCGGTGCCCACCTTCGTGACCAGTGGGGCGTGGCGGCCGTACGTGGCTGGTGGGCGCAGTGTGGTGACCCTGCCGCTGCCGGATACCACCTACGCGGAGCCGCTGCGCTGGGCTGCCGTCACCCGGGACGACATGCCGCTGGCCCGGGGCTACTTCCTCGGCCCGGACACCCGCCCGAGCGCCCAGCCGCCGAAGGTCGCGCTGTTCACCGCGCCGCCGCGACCCACGAGCAGCTTCTTCGCCACCATCCACCGTACCGGCGCGGTTCCGCCGATCACCCCGCAGAGTCGGGTCAAGGCGGTCGACGACCTGCGCTACTGGCGGGCCGGCGTGGTGATCCTGGGACCGCACGAGCACGAGATGGAACTGCGCCGCGGGATGACCGAGTTGACCGGTGTCCAGCCGACCTTCACGGGCGGCGTGTGGGTGTGGGACGTCCGACCGCTGACCGACTGAAGAGCGGGTCAGCCCTGGCGGACGCAGCAGCCCTGGCAGACCTTGGGGCTGGGCAGCGTGAAGGCCAGGCAGCAGGTGCGGCGCTGGACGCTGGGCTCGCCGGCCGGGCCGGGAACCAGCTCCACCAGGTCGGCCAGGTCGAGCGCGCCGAGCAGGGTGTCGATGCTCTGCACGGTCGAGCCGGGCAGCGCGTCGGCACCACGCAGGATGCCGTGCGCGATGCCGGAGGCGACCGAGCCGAGCAGCGTCCGGGTGCCCACCCGCACCTCTGCCTGGATCGCCGCGATCAGCGGGGCCAGGTGGGCGTCGAGCAGGGAGGCCCGCAGCTCGGCGAGCAACTCCGCCTCACCCGCGACGACGCGTACCTCCGGCAGGCCGGACAGCGCCAGCGGGTCGCTCGGCAGGACCGCCACGGTGGTGCCGCGGCGCAGACCCAGCGTGATCAGGGGCCGGTGGTCCTCGAAGTGGATCAGCACGTCGGACGGGTGGAGCAGCGGAACCCGGCGGGCCGAGGCCCAACCGAGTACGACCGGCAGCGCCGTCCAGTAGCTGTACGACTTCCAAGCCAGAGCGGCGCAGGCGTGCGGGGTGCCGCCCCAGCGGACACTCGCCGCGCGCAGCAGCTCCGGCAGTCGGGTGCCGTCGACCAGGGTCGTGGCGGGCGTCCAGCCCAGCTCGTCGTCGACCAGCAGCCCTCGGGCGAGCCCGGGAAGGTCGTCGGTGCCGAACATGGTCCGAAGCGCGGCGGTGACGGGGGCGAGCGGCGTGGCGGTCACGTCCCGCCTCGGCATCACCGCAGTCACCTGAGCCGTCCCCCGTCCGCATGGCCGAGGAGCCTCCCCCGGCGGACGGTCAGATGCCGTCCTGAGCTAAGGCTAGCCTAACCATGCTCGCCGGCATACCCGAGTGTTCTGTAATCCGGGCGACAGCGGCTGCCCTGTTCGGGCAGGCCGAGAGGCCCCGGACCGCGTACCGCGATCCGGGGCCTCGTAAACGCGACTCGAGGGCGTGTTTCACAAGAGCTGGCCCTTATGAAAAAGCCCTAATCGTTCAAGCCGCAGTCCTTGGCCGGCGTCGGCGTGCACGGCAGCTTCCGGTAGTCGGCCGGAGGTGAGACGGTCACCTTGGCCAGGTTCTCCTTGCTGCGCGGCAGCCACTCGTAGTCACTGGTGGTGGTGCCGGTGAACAGCTTGTTGACCACCCGAACCGGCAGGTAGGACTTCTTGTCGACCCAGATCTGCATGGACTCCTCGGCGGTCTTGGCAGCAGCGTCCATGGCGCTGTCCGGGCCGCCCAGCCACTGCAGGTGCACGGTCTGCCGGCCGTCCAACCGCTCCTCCCCGACGAGCGTCACCTTCCCGCTGTCGACGGCGCGCTTGAGGTCCTTGGGGTTGAGCGACGGCGGTAGGTACTGGACCTGGTTGGTGTCGGCGGGCTTGAGCGAGCCGATCTGGTAGGTCCACCACTTCTTCTTGTCGTGGTTCAGCTCGACGGCGGTGGAGCCGTCCAGCGCCAGGGTGTACGAGCGGACGTCGCCGTAGTAGATCTTGTTGTCCTGCCGTTCGCGGCTGGTGGTGCGGTCGGCCCAGAGCTCGATCAGGCTCGCCTGCTTGCCGTCCCGGCCCTGGTGTTTGGCGGTCTCGTGCTGGACGTACCCCGGTAGTTGGCCCAGGGCGGTGGCCGTCTGCTCGGCGACGTAGCCGACGGTGAGCATCTCCGGCGCCTCCTTCGGGGCGCCGCCGCCTCCCACGCCGCCGGGAGCGAACGCCAGCGAGGCGCCCACGGCCACGGCGGCGACCACCGGCGCGGCGACGGCCAGACCCAGTGCCCGGGTACGGCGCCGGTTCCGGTGGTGCAGGGTCTCGGTGAGATTGGATGGTGCGGTCATGGTGTACGTCTCCTCGTGGAGCCGGTCGCCCAGCAGGCGGCCCAGCTGTTCGTCGTCGAGAGCGGTCATCGCAGGGTCCTTGCCTCTTCGGTTTCGTGAAGGTCGCCGAGTAGTTCGCGCAGCCGCGCCAGCGCACGGGAGGTGTACGACTTGACCGTTCCGATCGAGCAGCCGATCAGCTCCGCCGTCTGCTCGATGGAGAGGTCTTCGAAGTACCGGAGCACGATCACCTGTCGCTGCCGCACGGGAAGTTGGGCGAGCGCCCGGGCGACCGTCTGCCGCTCCCCGACGCCGTCGAACCCGGAGTCGGTGGAGCGGAAGGCATCGGGGTTGTCCGGCAGTGCCGTCTCGCGCGGGCGTCGCAGCAGATCCCTGATCCGGTCCCGGGACAGGTTGACCATGACCTGCCGGACGTACGGCTCAGGCGCCTCGCGGGCCTTCGACCAGCGACGCATCGTGCGCAGCAGGGCCGTCTGCAGCAGATCCTCCGCGTGGCCCCGGTCCCCGGTGAGGAGGAACGCGAGCCGCAGCAGCGCCGCCGACCTCTGCTCGACGAAGGTGTCGAAACTCGGATCAACTCTCACGGGGATAAGGACTCCGATCACCCGGCGGGGGTTGCCATCGCCGGCCGCCGTCACAGGGGGCGAGACCTGAGCTGTCAAGCGGTGTGTCGGGAACATGCCAGATGAGTGTGCGGTCGGCCACGGAACGTGAAACTGATACTCCCGGCCGCGAGGAAGCCGATGACGACCTCACCCCTCGAACGGGCTGCCGAGTCCTTCGCGGCCGAGCTTGCCCGTCAGCGCGCCGGGCGGGGCCTCTCCAAGAAACAACTGGCCGTGCTGATGGGTTTCGACCCGTCTTACGTGAGCCACGTCGAAGGGCGCCGACACCGGCCGACCGAGGACTTCGCCCGCCGCGCCGAGGCCGTCCTGGAGGCCAGCGGCGCGATCTGGCAGCGTTTCCGCGAGTACGACGACCTCCGGCACGCCCGCTCCGGCCAACCGCAGCGCGAACCCTCGCTGTCCGGCCAGTGGCTGCCCCCCGGCACCGGCCTTGTGGTGGAGCGGGAGTTGGCCTCCCTCACCCACACCGCTGACGGCTACCGGTGCGTCATCCACCGCGAGCTGTACAACGCCGGCACCGAGCCGGTAACCCGCTACCTCGTCCGCGTCGCGGTGGACCGCTACCCGAACGATCCCGGTCGCTCCAACCGGCACCACCGGGAACACCCGCTCACCTTCGCCGAGCTGCAACTACAGGCCCGGCGCGACGACGGCACCGGCGACCCGGAGCCGATGCACTGGCGGGCGAAGCACGACCGGGACGCCTTCAAGGAGATCTGGCTGCTCTTCGAGAACGGCGAGCGCCGCTTCCCGCTGTACCCCGGCGACCGGACCAGCATCGAGTACGCGTACAGCGTCGGCCACGACAAGTGGGGCCCCTGGTTCCAGCGGGCCGTCCGGCTGCCCACCCGGCACCTCGCCGTACACCTGGATCTGCCGGCGGCGTTCGACCCGCAGGTCTGGGGCGTGGAGACCTCGCTCTCGGCGGAGGAGGGCCCGCTGCGGACGGCCCCGCAGCGGCGCGACGAGGGTGACCGGGCGATCGTCGACTGGCAGACCGACGACCCGCCGCTGAACGCCCGCTACCGGATGCAGTGGCGCTTCCGGGCTCGGCCGGACACCGAGCCGGACGCCGGCCCCGGCACCACCCGGGTCCGACCCAGCGACCGCATGCGCGGGATCGGCATCGTGCAGCGCGGCGACGACCTGCTCCGACAGCCGGTCCGACAGTTCGACCTGCCCGGCGAGGAGCAGGCGGCCCGCGAGATCGTGGACCGCCTCATCATGGCGCTGGCCCGGCTCGACGAGCTGCACCCGTTCAGTAAGGGGGTCGGTGTCGCCGCCCCGCAGCTCGCCATCGGCCGTGCCGCCGCCGTCGTCCGACCCCCCGACCGCTCGGCGGAGCCGGTCGTCCTGCTCAACCCGCGGGTGGTCGACGCCGACCCGGAGACCGACGAGCAGTACGAGGGGTGCCTCTCGTTCTTCGACCACCGCGGTCTGGTGCCCCGGCCGCTGCGGCTCGACGTCGAACACGCCCAGTGGGACGGCAGCCGGATCATCACGTCGTTCGAGTTCGGCATGGCCCGGCTCGTCGCGCATGAGATCGACCATCTTCATGGTCGTCTCTACGTGGACCGGATGGCGCCGGGTGTGCCGCTGGTGCCGGTCGAGGAGTACCGGGAGACCGGGCGACCCTGGCGCTACTGAGACACGGAGGGGACCGGGGCGCGCGCCCCAGGGGGCAGGGGCACGCGCCCCGGTGTGGGGGGAGGAACGTCTAGAGATCGCCGAACGTGTCGTAGCGGACGGTCGACGGCGGCACCTCGTCGGCGGCGAGCACCCGCAGGGTCGACCGGACCATCTGCGCCGACCCGGAGACGTAACAGTCGTGCGTGGTCCACGGGCCGTACCGGGCCACCACGTCCGCGATGTCACCCTGCTCGCCGTCGAAGTCCGGGTCGTCGCTGCACGCGGCGGTGACCGACAACCACGGATGTGCGGCCACCAGATCCTGCAACCCGGCCAGCCCGTACAGGTCTGTCGCCTGCCGGGCGCCGTAGAAGACGTGCACCCACCGCGTCCGGTTGTAGGTGGCCAACTCCTCCACCAGCGCCTTGATCGGCGCGAGCCCGACGCCACCGGCCACGCAGAGGATGTCCCGCTCGGAGGAGCGGTCCAGGGTCATCGACCCCATCGGCGCCGCCAGCCGCAGCAGGTGCCCGGGCTGCACCCGGCGGACCAGCGCCCCGGACACCCAGCCCGCGCCGGGGCTCCGGACGTGGAACTCCAGCACGTTGTCGTCGTTCGGGGCGTTCGCCACCGAGTAGTTCCGCCACACCCTCGGGTGGAAGCGGGGCAGCTCCAGGCTGACGTACTGGCCCGCCCGCCAGGGCAGCGGATGTTGCAGGGCCCGGCAGGTCAGCACGGCGATGTCGGGGCCGTGGCGCTCGTGGGTCAGCACCTCGGCGTGCCAGAACGGCGGGTTGTCGTCGTCGGCCGCCCCGGCCACCATCTTCGCGGTGATGGCCGCGTACGCGTCCCGCCAGGCCTGGTCGTACTCCAGGTTCCAGCCGTCGCCGGCGGTGCTGCGCAGCGCGTCGAGCAGCGCGACGCCCATCGTGGCGTAGTGCCGGTCGTCGACGTGGTACTTGCGGTGGTCGCGGCCCAGCGCGCGAAGGAACTCGTCGAAGCTCTCCGGGTCGTCCACGGTGTGGATCGCCGTGATGATCGCCTCCAGCAGGCGGTCACCCTGGCCGGTCATCTGCACCGGGAAGAGCTGGCGCAGGGCGGGGTCGAGCAGGAACACCCGAGCGTAGAAGTGCCCGGTCAGCCGCTCCCGGTCCTCCTCGACCAGGGTCCAGCTCTCCTTCAGCAACCGTGCGACGTCGTCCACCGGTGCTCCTTCTCCAGACGGCAGCGGATCGGGCACCCATAGAATCTCCACGGAGCGTGTCCACCGGTCGCACAGAATGTGCGATCGGTTCATGCCGGCCGGTCGGCCCTGCCCGCTGGCCGGTCCGTCGGGCAGAGTGGTGCGGTGACCGTTGAGCTGACCCGCCCGGTGTCCCGCCGGCTGCTGGGGACCGAAACGTTGCTGGTCCTGGGCCTGTCCCTGGGCCAGTCCGCCGTCTACGCGGTGGTCTCGATCATCGCGAAGCTGACCGCCGAAGGCCCGCTCTCCAAGCAGACCGCCGCACTGAACACCTCCGCGTCGGCCCGCCCCTGGCTGGACCTGACGTACCAGCTCCTCGGCATCGTGTTCGCGCTGCTTCCCGTGCTGCTCGCCGTACACCTGCTCAGCAGGGACCCCGGCGACCCGGCGCGGACCCTCGGCCTGGACGCGCGACGGCCCGGCCAGGATCTGGCCCGGGGCGCCGGCCTGGCCGCGCTGATCGGCCTGCCCGGTCTGGCCCTGTTCTGGGTGGCGGCGCAGCTCGGCCTCAACGCGACGCTGGTGCCGGCGGCCCTACCGCACGTCTGGTGGGCGGTGCCCATCCTGATCCTCGCCGCCGTGCAGAACGCCGTGCTGGAGGAGGTGATCGTGGTCGGCTACCTGGTCACCCGGCTGCGCCAACTCCAGTGGCGGCTCGCCGCGATCATCGCGGCCAGCGCGCTGCTGCGCGGCAGCTACCACCTCTACCAGGGCTTCGGCGCCTTCGTCGGCAACGCGGTGATGGGCGTCGTGTTCAGCCTCTTCTACCTGCGTACCCGCCGGGTGATGCCCCTGGTCATCGCGCACACCGTGCTCGACGTGGTCGCCTTCGTCGGCTACGCGTCGCTGCCCCGCGAGTGGTTCGACTGGTTGTGACCACTCAGCGCCGGTGCGGCCGGTAGGCGGCCACCGCCCGCGCCGCCAGCCGATCGGCCGCCGCCGCGTCGCCAAGCGTCGCGGCGACCACCGCCGCCCCCGGCACCAGTCGGGACGCCAACCGCAACGCCACCCACCCGCCGGCCTGCGCGGTGAGCGGCGCGGCGAGCCGCCAGGCGGCCTCCGCCGCCTTCGGCCACGTCCCCTCCACCGGATCACCGGCCTCCCGCGCGCCGACCAGCGCGGCCCGCGCGCTCGCCGCGTCCGGATGCACCTGGGTCAACACCAGCAGCTCCTCGGCCCGATCGGGATGCGCCGGGTCGTGGCCGTACGCCGCCGCCAGGTGCAGCACCAGATTCGCCTGGGTCCAGAGCACCGACACCAGCTCCGCCAGCGGCGCGAACAGACCGGCCAGCGCCGCCGCCGCCCCTCCCGCGCCCGCCGCCCGCACGTACCGCCGGGTCGCCAGCCGGGCCAGACCGTCCGCCGGAGCGTCCGGGTAGCGGTCCCGCAGCCGCCGCGCCCACTCGGCCGCGCCGGGTCCGAGCGTCCGCACCGCCTCCATCGCCAGGAACTCCGGCGCGAAGCCAGGGTGGTCACGCAGGCGCGCGACCACCGCCGGCAATTCGGGGGTACGCGTCGAAGCCGCCTCCGGGTCAGCCGATGGAACTGCCGCTGCGGCCGGTTCGGGGGCGATCCCGGAAGCCGCTTCCGGGGTGGGCGTCGGTGCGGTTTCGGGTGCGCTCGCCTCCGGCGTGACGGCTTTGGTCGGGGTGACCTTCTGCGGCTCTGCCGTGCGCGGGGTGGACTTTCGCGGCGCGACTGGGGCCGGAGTCGCGTTGTCCTGGGCCGTCGAACGCGAGGTCGCCTTCCCCGGGGTCGCCTTGCTCGGGGTCGTCTTGCTCGGGGTCGTCTTGCTCTGGGTCGTGGCGCGGGTGGGCGTGGCGCGCTTGCGAGGAGTTGGCGTGATCTCGGTCGGCTCTGGTGTGACGGGCGTCGCATCCGGGATGGCCGGCGCTGGCGAAGGTGGTGTCGGTGCGACGGCCGCCGTGCTGGTGGCGGTCTTCCGGGGCCGGGGAGCCCGTGCCCTCGGCGGCTGGCCCGTCGGTTCTCCCACCGCGCCGGGAGGCGTCTCGTCCTGGGCGGGGTGAGCTGCCTTCTTGGCGGGCTTCCTGGTGGGCTGCGCCGTGTTTGCGGCGGGTTCGTTGGTGGGCTGCGCCGTGTCTTCGGCGGGTTCCTTGATGGGGTGCGGCGCGTCTCTGGCGGCGGCGGGCGGCTCGACCGGACTGCTTCCCGCGTGGGCGGGGGCGGGCTCTGTCTGTCGCGGCAGGGGACGGTCCGGATCCGGTGGCTGGAAGATCACCGGCGCCGCTTTGGCCCGGCGGGGACGCGGGCTCGCCGGTGCCGCAGGGGCCGTCTCGGCAGACTGATCGGTCGCCTGCGGCGGCGTGAACGTGGCCCGCGCCGGGCGCCGGCGCGGGCGCTCAGCAGGCTCCTGGCGGGTCGGTTCGCTGGGCGGCTGCTCCTGCATATCGATGGAGCGTAGTCCCGATCACGCCACCGCACAGCGGTGAAATACCGGGGCGGGCCGCCCCGGTGGGCGTACCCCGGAAGTCGTTTTGCCCCCGGTGGGTGCCGACCTGTATCCTCGGGCGCGGTGGTCTGCGGGCCACCAGGGAGACTTCGCCTAGTCTGGTCTATGGCGCCGCACTGCTAATGCGGTTGGGGTCTTAAAGCCCCTCCCGGGTTCGAATCCCGGAGTCTCCGCGCGAAAGCCGGGTGTGTACACTGGCTGAGCACGAGCGCCCGTAGCTCAATGGATAGAGCATCTGACTACGGATCAGAAGGTTAGGGGTTCGAGTCCCTTCGGGCGCACAAGATCAAAAAAGCCTGACCTGCGGAAACGCAGGTCAGGCTTTTTGCTTGGTGTCCTTGTGTCTGGCTCCGGCTCTGTCCCATCCAGCTCGCGCGAAGACGAGCGTCAGGATGGTCGATTTAGTCGATGCTGATTGATGGACAGGGCTCGCGGTTCGCGTGCTGGTCATATCCGGCGTGCCGGCCTTAACAAGGCGTGTGGGGCGTCGCTGGATCGCCCCGGGTGACCTGGCGGTGGGCCTGCAAGAGCGGTGCAAGGGCGCTGCATGGGCCAGGCGGAATGGTGTCTGCAGACGGGGTGCTCGCAGCGGGGGATGGCACGCGGGCGCTCCGGTTCAGCCATCCACCGAGGGAGATAGATGAAGAAGCTGTTCCGTGCCGCCGCGGTGGTGGTGCTGGCCGCAGCCGCAGGCATCGCCATGGTCGCCACACCGGCCCAGGCCGCGACAACGAAGTGCTACGGCGAAGTCGGCAACCTGTGGGAGGTCGACCTGCCCAACAAGACCGACCTCCTGCTGGGCGCGGACCCGTGCATCGTGCGCGACGGCAGCGGGCTGTACGCATACTTCGACGTCCGCTGGCAGGAGTGTTGCATTCCGGCCTACGGAAGCGGGCACAAGTTCGACGGTGTGAAGATCACCGTACGGCTCGAACGTCGACCCAACGGTTCCAGCACCGACACCGTTGTCACCTCGCGGACCTGTGACATCACCAGCGCGATCAACTCAACCTGGGGCGACATCAGGGCCATGTGCTACACCGACATGAAGTTCGTCTACGACTCCAGCTACGACTGGTCGGCTGACGGCACCATCCAGTGGGACATCGACAACGACGGTGAGTCCTGGAAGCCGGCCAAGAACCTGACGGGCAGCCCGCTGATCACCTGAGCGGCCCACCACACCGCGATCACACAGCCGGATCCCGGCCGCCCACCGGCGGCCGGGATCCTCTGCGTACGCCTGAGCCGGCGCGGCGAACCTCGCCGAGCCGGCCGTTCCGTCTGCACCGCCCCTGCACATGCCTTGCCTGGCATCGAGAGGAGACTCCGTCATAATCTCCCGGGAGGCGCAATGGACATCGACTTCCGCCTGTTGGGGCCGGTCGAAGCCCGCTATCGCGGGCAGTCGGTGGATCTCGGCTCCCGCAAGCAGCGACTCGTGCTGGCCATCCTGGCCCTCGAAGCGGGCCGCGTCGTCCCGCTCGATCGGCTCATTGACCTCATCTGGTCCAGCACGCCACCGAGGGCGGCCCGCAACACCGTGCAGGCTCTCGTGTCGCGACTACGGGCAGCGTTTCGGGCGGCCGGCTGCGCCGACGAAGTGATCGAACACCGCGGTTCGGGCTACGCACTCGCCGTCGACCCGATCACCGTGGACGCCCATCATTTCCAGGCACTGACCGCTCGCGCCCGCAAGGCCGACAAGGCGCAGGCCGTGGGCCTGTACGACGCGGCCACCGCACTGTGGCGCGGGGAAGCGCTTGTCGACGTCGCCCCGGCCGACCTGCGTGAACGGCTCTGCAGCGGGCTCGACGAGGCGCGCTGGGCCGCGGTCGAGGACCGTGTCGACGCACAGCTGCACCTCGGCGACGGGCGCGAGCTACTCGGCGAACTCATCGAGCTGGTGGCGGCGCATCCGCTTCGGCAGCGCCTGGTCGGTCAACTGATGCAGGTGCTGCATCGACAGGGCCGGGCCAGCGACGCCCTGAAGTGCTACCGCCAACTGCGCGTCCGGCTCGCCGAGGAGTTCGGCCTCGACCCTTCGCCCGAGCTTGCCCGGCTGCAGACGGCGATCCTGCGGGCCGACCCATCGCCGGTCATGTCGGGCCCGTCGCCGGCCCTGGAGCGGCCCCGCCCGGCGACGTTACCCCACGCCGTGCGCGGCTTCGTCGGCCGCGAACACCAGTTGGCCCGGCTGGACGAGGCGACCGTGTCGTCCGGGCCGACAAACATCTGGGTCATCACCGGCACCGCCGGGGTGGGCAAATCCGCCCTCGCCGTGCACTGGGCGCACCGGTCTCGGCCGGCCTTTCCGGACGGGCAACTCCACCTGGATCTGCGCGGCTTCACTCCCCGGCAGCGGCCGCTGACCGCAGCCGAGGCGCTCACGCAACTGCTACGCGACCTCGGTAACGATCCCCGGGCCATCCCACCGGACCAGGAGGGGCAGCTTGCGCTCTACCGCTCGACCCTCGCTGACCGGCGGATCCTGCTGCTGCTCGACAACGCCCGGGACGCCGAGCAGGTGATACCCCTGATCCCGTCAGCGGGAACGGTCCTGATCACCAGCCGGCAACGCCTCGGGGACCTCGTGGCGCAGTCCGGGGCGTACCCCCTGGCGCTTGACGTGCTGCCCGCCTCCGACGCCCTCGCGCTGCTGGGCCACGTGCTCGGGCCGGCCGCGGTGGCGGCCGAGCCGCAGGCCGCTGCCGACCTGGCCGGGCTGTGCGGCTACCTGCCGCTGGCGCTGCGGGTGGCCGCGGCGGCGGTGGCGGCGACGCCGGAGCCGCGCATCGCCTCGGTGGTGGCCGATCTGCGTCGCGGTGATCCCCTGTCCGACCTGGTTTTGGACGGCGCGGACAGCAGCGTGGTACAGAGCGCGTTGACGCTCTCCTACCAGGCGCTGCCCGACCGGCAGCGCCGGCTGTTCCGTCTGCTCGGCGTCATGATCGGCGGCACCTTCAGCGCCGAGGCGGTGAGCGTGGTGTCCGGGTTGGCCCCGCTGGACGCGCGCCGGCAGCTACGCGGGCTCGCCGCGGCGCACCTGATCGAGCCACACCCGGATGACAGGTACGGATTCCATGACCTGTTACGCCGGTTCGCCGCCGCCCGGCTGGCCGTCGAGGAGCCTGCCGGCCGGCGCAATGAGGCGCAGCGGGCCCTGCTGGATTTTCTGCTGCGCCGCGCCGACGCCGCCGGACGGCAGTTGATGCCCCACTTCCTCCGGCTGCCCCGCGTGGCGGTCGCCGACGAGGCGGTGGCCACCACCGAGACGGCGCTGTCGTGGCTGGACTGCGAGTGGCCCAACCTGATGGCCGCGATCGAGGACACTGCGGCACACGGCCCGCAGTCGTACGCCTGGCAGTTGGCCGACGCCCTTCGGGCGTACTTCCACCATCGCGGCCACCGGACCGCCTGGCACGCGACAGCCCTCACCGCGCTGCGCGCGGCCCAGTCGGCTGGCGACTGCCACGCGCAGGCCGCGATGCGCCTGAGCGCGGCTCTGGCCTGCGTCAACAGCGGTCGGTATGCCGAAGCACGGGAGCATCTGGTCGACGCGCTCGCCGGCGACCTGGCCCAGGGCTGGCCGGCTGGCGAGTCAGCGGCGCTCAACAACCTCAGCGCCGTACACCAGCGCCTGGGCAACCCGGCGGAGGCCGTCTCGTGCAGCCAACGATCGCTGGCGTACTACCAGCGGGTGTCCAACCTTGACGGCATCGCCATGTCGCTGGCCAATCTCGGGTTCGCCAACTGGCAGCTCGGTCGGCTGGAGGAGGCACGCGACCACTTCAGCGCCGCTCTGGACCAGAGCGAACGCGCCGGGGCTCGCTACAGCACGGCGGTACTGCTGGTGGACCTGGGCAACGTCCACCGGGACCTCGGCGACCATCCGGCTGCGGCTCGCTGCTACACCGACGCGCTGGCGGCCAACCGCCAGCTCGGGTACCGCTACGGCGAGGCGGCGGCGCTGGCCGGGCAGGCCCTGCTCCGCACCACGTCAGGCCCGTCGGCCGAGGCGCTGCGCGACGCCGAAGCCGCGGTGCAGGTGATCGGCCTGGTCGGTGACGAGGGTACGCAAGCATGGACTCGCACCTGCCTCGGCCAGGTGTACCTGCGCAACGACCAACCGGACGCCGCGATTGAGCAGCACCGGGCCGCCCTGGAGACGGCCCGGCGCACCAGCTACCTGTGGTGCCAGGCCGATGCGCTGGCCGGCCTGGCCGAGGCACAGGCACGGCTCGACCGGCACGGAGCTGCTCGGGCGTACGCCGAGCAGGCGCTTGCCCTGGCCAGGCAGGCGGGATACCGTCTCATCGCCGAGCGGGCGGGGCGGGTGCTCACCACCGGCGCCAGTGCCGGCGGTCAGGGACCAGGCTGAGCACCAGGCGGCGCAGCAGCGCGACGTACTCGGGGACTGAGACCTCTTGGCTCTGACCGTTCTCGACTCTGGGGTCTACGGCAGTGACAACGCGGCCGCCGTTGTGGCCGCGTTGCGGGCGAGGGCCTCGCGGGCGCCGTCCGGGCCGAGGGCGATCACCGCACGAACGCGTTCGACGATCGCATCCTCCCAGGGGATCGGGTGCGGGCGGGAACGGTTCAGTTCGCCAGCCTCCTCAGCCAGTGCCGCCGCGCTCAGCGCGGCGTCCCAGTCACCGCGGATCACATGCAGGTAGGCGAGTTCCTCGGCTGCACGTACGTCGGGGTCGGTCAGGCCACGCTCCGCGTCCTGGGCTTCCCACTCCAGCCGGTGGGCGAGCAAGCCCTCCACATCTCCGTAACGGTCCAGGAACGGGATGCCCTGCCGGAGTACGACGTCCCGGATGTCGGCCATCACCGGTTCGTAGCCAGCCAGGGAGTCCGGCTCCGGGAACACTCCCTCCAGCCGCCGTGAGCACGTGTGGCCGTCGGCCCCCGGCACTGCGAGCAACCAGACGATCACCTCCACCTGAAAATTGGGCCGTGGGCGCAGTGGCGGCACGGGTTGCGCCGTCTGGGCGGTCCAGCCGACCGGCCCTCGCACCAGCCGGCCCTCCACGGCACGCCAGCCGTCACCCAGAGCGGGCAGCAGGTACGCGTCGACGGCCTTCTCCCACCTGCCGACATCCACGTGATCATCCCCTTCTCAGCATCGAACGGTGATCGCCGGAACGTTCCGATACCTTGCCGGGAGCTGGTTCTGTAGGTCCCCGTACCACTTGGTTTCGAGCCCCTTGGCACCGGTCTTGAGGTCGAGGATGAGTTCCGGCCGCAGTTCGTCCACGCCGAGCACGACATCCGGCGCCTTGGCGCCCTTCTCCCAGCCCTCTCGTGCGGTGACCGGATTCTTCCACCTCCTGGCGAGCAGACCGTTGCGGTAGCCGACCTCCGCGAACAGGTTGGCCGATGCCGGTTCCGCACCGACGAGCTCCGCGAGTCGTTTGTGCACCCGGTCGCCCCAGTGCCGCGGGGACTCCCCGGGCCACCGCTGCACGTCTTTGCAAGCCTGCTTCGCGAGCTGTTCGACACGGGTCTTCGCCTGCTGCTGACGGGCGTTCAGGGCTGGTGGGTTCGCGCCGGTCGGCAGGTACTCATGAGGCTTGTCCGCCGGCTTGACGCCCAACGTGCCGTTGCGTTTGATCTCGTCGGCGAGGTCGGCGGCCATCTTCTTGGCATCCGCCGTGGTGACCGCCCGGGCGACCGCCGTGTACGTGGCGTACACCTGGTGGGTCTTGGGTTTCCGGGCCGGCGGGATGTAGTACGACGCGCGGCACCGGACCGTTTTGGTGTCCTTCGGCTTCATGACCAGGACTTCCGGGCAGGTCTGCACCGGCCTGCCGTCCAACGTCATGATGATGTTCACCTCGACGGTGACCTGCTTGTCGATCGTCACGTACTTGGATGCCGACGTCACCCTGCTGCGGAGCTTCAGGTTCGCGGTGCAGCCGTTGGTGGTGCAGGGGCTGAGGCTCGCGTCGCCGCTGAGCGACACCTGGACGATGCTGTCGAGGGACTGCGCCAGTACGCCCATCTGACGTTTCACCTCGTCGAACAGCAGCTGCCGCTGGTCGTCAGTGAGAACCTCCAGCTTGGCGCGCAACTCGACGTCACTCACCCGGTGGGCGATCGTTTGAAAGCCGCTTCCCGACTCGGTCACCGGGGTGGTGCTCACACCCAACAGCCGTTTCGGTTCGGCCGTACTGATCAGGTACGTGACACCGCTGAGGACCACCGATCGTGCCTCGACGCCATCCACCGAGGTGACCACGCCCAGTCCGAGCGACTCCTCCTGCTGCGGATAGCCGTTATCGTCGATGCTCGGCACCATGCCGGTGGCGAGCAGAGCCGGCGCCAAGACGTCACCGAAGTCGAATCCAAAGAGGTCACCGGCGACCCGCACCCACCGGTTGGCGAACTTCTTCTCGCGCCCGTCGGTGATCCCGGCCGCACGCCAGAACGCCTCGCCGACCTTGAGGAACGTACGATCGCCAAGGTCCAGGATCTCGGCGGTCTGGCCGTCAGTGATCAGCTTGCCTCGCACCGTGCCTTCATTTGTCACCTGTGCGTCCATGCTGATGCGGTCGCCGTCCGGTCCGGAGAACGACCCCTGGTAGCGGACCGCCGGCGTGGTGAGCAGCTGCTCAGCCGCCTGACTCAACTCCTGATCGGCGGTATTCACCGCCACCTGCGCCTCAGTGGCCCGTTCCTCCTTGCCACCTGGGTTGCCGGTGAAGCGGGGCACCACGACAAGCGCGCCGATCGTGCAGATCAGCAGGAAAGCCAGGGCCAGGCCACCAAACAGCAGCAGGAGCCGTCGCGGCCGTGCCGGTCCCGGCGGCAGTGGCGGTGGCGGTGGGGGTGAAAGCGGCGGTGGTGGCGGGGGAAGCGGTGGCGGCGTCGGGTAATTCATCGCGCCTCGATCCATCGACAGCGAACCGGCGCTGGTCAATGTATACATTGCGGTCAAGCGCGCGTGGTGCCGCTGCGCACGGCGCACGAGCAAGCAAATTCGATTCACCTTCTGCCGCGATCAGCGCGCCGAGGTGTCGCAGATCAGCGCCTGAAAAGGCCACGCGGCATAGAGCATCGGATTACCTGTCAGATGCCATATGCCCCTTGCACCAAACAGCTCGGCTGAGATGTCACGGCTAGCGTCTGCTTCCGCTACCTCGAACGGTGGCCGTTGGGGCGCCGTCCAGGGAGTCGGGGGGCTGGTTATCCTGCGTCGACCGGAGGTTGGCTCCGTTCGATCAGTAAGGCGTCGGCGATGATGTTCAGCAGGTCCTTGGTGTCATCGGAGCTGAGGTCCCCGTTGTCGGCGACCGTACCGACGCCGCCGACGAGCCGGCATACCTGTAGAGATCGGACACCGGGCTGAATCGCCTCCAGCCGCTCGAGGTGGTGCAGGACCGTCGTGTTGGCGGTCACGAGTCCTTGCCACTTGCTGGCCATGGTTGATTCCGGGTTGCCCAGGGCGGTGGTGAACCGGGCCGCGCCACCGCGGTGCACGCTGATGTGCGCGATGAGAGCTTCGAACCAGGTGATGAGCAGCGCGCGAGGGGTCAGGTCGGTGCGGATCACCTCGTCGGCGGCCGATTGGATGCGTCCGATCCAGTCGGCCAGCAGCACGTCCAGCAGATGATCGCGGTCACGGAAGTGGCGATAGAGGGTGCCCGGGCCGACCCCGGCGCGCTTGGCGATCTCGTTCATCGAGGCATTGGTGCCCTGCTCGGTGAACACGTCGCCCGCCACGGCCAGGATGCGGTCGTAACTGCGCTGTGCGTCAGCTCTCATGCGTGATCCCCTTGCTAACCGGAGAGATTCTCCGTATCGTCTTAAGCGGAGAACTTCTCCGATTGTATGCGAAGTCGCAGGTCGACGGCACTGCCCACGACGATCACGAGCGGACCCACCCGCGCGCGAGCAAGACCGCGCCGTTCCAAAAGTTGCCTCAGGCGACACCGCCCTCCGTCATGACAGCCGACCACTGCGATCTCGTCCCCGAAGGGAATCACGCCATGGGAAACATGCAGAACAAGGTCGCCGTGGTGACTGGCGGCATGCGAGGTCTGGGCCACGCCATCGCCGAAGAGCTGATCGCCAACGACGCCACCGTCGTCATCACCGACATCGACCAGGAGGGCGTCGACGAGGCCGCCGCCGCACTCGGCCCCCACTGTGTCGGCGTCCTGGCCGACGTCACCGACGCGGCCGTCATGAACGACGTCATGCGCGACGTCGCCACGCGGCACGGCCGAATCGACGTCGTCGTCGCCAACGCCGGGGTCGGCGACAGCGCCGTGCTGGGCACCATTACCGAGCGGCAGTTCAACAAGATCTTCGACATCAACGTCAAGGGCGTCCTGCTCACCATCCAAGCGGCCCTGCCACACCTCAGCTCCACCGGCTCAATCATCCTCCTCGGCTCCACCGGCTCGATCCAGGCGCAGCAAGGCATGAGCCTCTACTGCGGGTCGAAAGCAGCGCTGCGGGGAAGCCTCCGAGGCTGGATCCAGGAGGTCAGGGGCACCGGCGTGAGAATCAACCTCCTCAGCCCCGGCGCGGTCGACACCCCATCGCTGCGGCTCGCCTTCGAGGGAGCCTCCGGAGCTGACAAGGTGGACGAACTGGTGACCAAGATGGGTGAGCACAACCCCCTCGGACGGCTCGTCCAGCCCGAGGAGGTGGCCAAGGCAGCCCTCTTCCTCGCCAGCGAGGACTCCAGCGCCATCACCGGAATCGAGCTGTTCGTCGACGGGGGCGTGGCGCAGACCGGCTGACCAGCGGGCCGACCCGCCCTCGCGGGGGTGCGCCGATGAGCAGAGATCGAGCACCCCCGCTCCGCTGGCTCCCGCCACGGCAATCTCAGGGACGTCCCGTGACTGGTGGAAGGTGCCGCCTGGCAATGGGCTGGTGGTCAGCCGGTGAGAATGATGTCAAGAAGGCTGGCGACGCCGAAAGCCGCGTCGGCCAATGTGTTCGCGCCGTGGCGGTGGTCGCGCAGGATCTTGAAGCACCTCATTCAGACCAGGGCGCACTGCCCACAGAGGACGCCGACGGTTCAGACGGCTAGGGGTTCGAGTCCCATCGGGCACAAGGTGACCCAGCACGTCCTGAATCCGAAGGTCCCCGCTCGCCCAACTGCTCGAAATGCCGATTGATATTGCGCGACCCGCCCGCGGTGCCAGTGTCTGTGGCGGACAGCGAGCGCGTCAGTCCTCGTCCGGCACTTGGTCGGGTGACCACCGACCCAGGTGCACGGCCGGTTTGCCCTCGACGTCCTCGTCGGCAAGCGTGGCCGCGTCGGTGAGGACACCGTGCATGACCGGCACCGGCAGGTGTGGGTTGGCGGCGGCTGCTCCGGCCGTTGCCGGGTCGTCGAACATTTCGAGCACGCGACTGGGTGAGAGTCGTGGGTCACCGGCCGTCGACTCCCGTACGACCGGATGCGGGTCGTTGCTGAGCCGCTCGATGAGCTTCGGCGCTGCCTCGGGATCGAGGACCACCAGGGCTCGGGCCTGCGGGTCCGGCGAGTCTGTCAGGCGGGCCAGCCCGACGCGCTGGAAGCTGGGGTGGCCCAGCAGTCGGCCTCGGGTCATCGTCGTCGCCTCGAGGTACGTGTTGAGCACCGTCTCGGGGGCGACGTCGGGGTGGCGCTCGCACAACAGGAGCCGGACGGCGAAGTCGTCGTCGTTGGCGAGCGTGGCGATGTGGTCGGCGGCCAGGTGGGGGTTGCAGGCGACGCTGCGGCGTAGACCGATGTGGGCCGAGAGCACGCAGCGGCGCTGGATCTCTGGGTCGCGGGTGTCGATCGCCCAACGGGCGGGCTGGATCCGGTCGTCGCGTCCGACGTGGTAGTCGATCTCTGCGCGTTGCTCCTCGCTGAGCTCGGGGCGCATCGAAACGGCGAGTCGGACCGCGGGCGACGGGTCCACCGCTAGCCGGGCGACGAGGTCGGCGGGCAGCTTGGGATCGGCGGCGGCGGCAGCGCGCGTCCATTCGTTGGTGGCGCCGGCCTGCGCCTCGGCCTCCGGCCTGTCCTGCGGCGGCTCGTCGGCCGGCGCCGATGGTGATACGGCCGGCCATAGCCGGGCGCGGAGGTCCTGCGGCAGCCACCGCGAGTCAGCCATGATCAGTTCCAGCCCCGGGTTCCGTTCGAGCAGCCGCTCGTACGCCCACGTGGGCAACGCCGGCTGTGGCGTCCACGTCCACGCGAGGAACCAGTCGGGGCCTTCGGCGAGCGCGCGAAGTACGCCGGGTTCTGGATCCTCAACCAGCCTGGCCCGCTGTTCGGGGGTGACGTGCAGCGCTTGGGCCAGCAGTTCGCGCACCTTGCGGTCGGGGTGGTCGGCCAACACCTCGAACTGTTCGTCGGTCCATTCCTTGCGGAAGGTCAGGGCGAAATCCACCTCCTTCAGTTGCTCGTCGACGAGCCGCCGCAACAGGTCGGCGGGGATGGTGGGGTTGCGGGCCAGGCCGCGCAGCCGAGCCCGGGCGGGCTTTCGGTAGTGGGCGAGGAACGCGTCGTTGACGTGCAGCGGGACCTCCGGGATTGGTCGTCAAGACCTGCGAGAAGCCACCGTAGAAGGAGAACACGCAGTTCGACAGGGCCGTACGACCGAGTGATTCACGTCGTTGCAGGCGCTAGGCTGTGGTGGCCGCAACCTGCCGATGAAGCGCTGTTCTGCCGCGATCAGCGCGCTGAGGTTTCGCATAACAGTTGCCGGACGGCTATAGCGGATCAGCCGACGGACGGCACTGCCGACAGGCCCCGTCCGGGAAGGCTGGCCGGACTGGCCGCGACCTGTAGCGGTCGGCGTGGGCGCATGCCCAGCGGCGCGAGGGCGCTACCGAGGTGGGTAGCGGAACGCACGTTCCCAGCACGAGCTGCACACGCAGCGCCGGCGTCCAGACGTGCCGTCAGTGCGTCGGCGTGTGTGTCTGGGGCTGCCCCAACTCCGCCAGCAGTCCGGGAGGGGTAAGGGCTACGGCTTCTCGGCGACGAACGTCCCGCGCGCTGGAAGCGTCACGACGAGACCACGTTCCCGCAGCAGGCGGATAGCCGCTCGGACCGTGCCCCGAGCCACGCCGTACTCCTGCTGGAGGTGGGCCTCGGAGGGGAGCGGCTGACGAGGCTTGAGCTTTCCGGACTCGATCTTCTTGGCGAGGAGATCCGCGAGCTGGATGTAGAGCGCTACCGGACTCATCTCGTCAACCATGATCGACACCTTATGGACGCCTAGCACGGGCGGGCCGTTGGGTACCTATCAGACGTCTTGTACTTACAGCAACAGCTATACGAACTGTACAAGTTGAACTAGATTGAGGTCAGACCTTCGCCAAGGTAGGAGGCTCCTCGTGAAGCTCTGGCCGTTCGCCTGTCCTGCTCCACCCCACCCGAAGCGGGAGGGGGCACAGTGAGCGCGGTGCCGTTCGAGGTCGAGCTTTCCTGGACGGTGATCGATTACCACCGCATGCAGAGGTGTCGCCGTTGCCACCCGGACGGCTGGTGCCCGAGGGCTGCGGTAGCCCGGGCACGGATCGTGGCGTGGCGACGGGCGGTGGGTCGTGCACCCGTTCAGGAGTGGTGACCTCCTGCACCTCACGCCGGCGGCCAGCGTCCAGTTCTCCCGGCCGTTCTACTTCCGGCTCATCCGCGTACTCGAAGACCGGATCACGTACGACGGGTGGGCCTGGATCGAGGGGTACGAGTTGGACCCCCGGGGAGATGCGGTAGCCCGGCGGGAACTCTTCGTCCAGCCTGGCGGTCTCCGGAAACTCACGCCTTCGCGACCCAGGAGCGGAGCTTGTCGGGGTTGAGTACGGCCCAGATGTGGTTGATGCGGTCGTCGCGGACGTCGAACGCCATCACCGACACGGTGCTGCCGTCCCGCAGAGCAACGAGACCGGGCTGGCCGTTGACCGTGCACTCCTGGAGCGTCACGCCGGCCGCCGCAGTGGGCCGGTCGACGAAGAAGCGGGCAACCTGCTCGGCTCCCTCGACCGGGTGGAGCGCGGCGGTGACGAGCCCTCCGCCGTCGCCGGTCGCCGTGGCGTCGGGTCCGAGCAGGCCGATGAGCGCCTCGATGTCGGTGGCCTCCCAGGCGCGTTTGAAGGCCCGGACGAGATCGCTACGTCGGCCTGACGCGCCAGCGCCCGCGTCCGGCTGCGGGACGCGGATGCGCCGCCGAGCCGACGCCGCGAGCTGGCGGCATGCCCCGGGGGTACGGCCGACGATCGCGGCCACATCGGCGAAGGGGTAGCCGAAGACGTCGTGCAGGATGAACGCGACCCGTTCGGCAGGGGTCATCGCGTCGAGGACGACGAGGAAGGCCATGCTGACCGACTCGTCGAGGGTGACCCGGTCGGCGGGATCGGCGTCGCCGTTCGACTGGCCGCTGATCCATTCAGCCCGGTCGGGCAGCGGTTCCGGGATCCATTCGCCGACGTAACGCTCGCGCCTGACCCGCGCCGAGCGGAGCAGGTCCAGGCAGATGCGGCTGGCAACTGTCGTCAGCCAGCCACCGGGTGCGTCGATGTCCTCCTGCTGGCGGGGGGACATGGCGTACCAGCGGGCGTAGGTCTCCTGCACGACGTCCTCCGCGTCGGCCAGGGAGCCCAGCAGCCGGTACGCCAGGTTGGTCAGCTGACGCCGCTCCCTGATGATCGCGCTGAGGTTCGGATCGGACCGGTCGTGCAGCCGCTCGGACGGGTGGGCCATGAGTTCACCGGCTCCTTCAGACGATCTGGCTCACCCCTTACGACGAACCGTCGCCGCGAATTGTGCGGTCGCAGGTCGCCTCACATCTTCTCGCGCTGTCTCGTCGTACCGGTCAGAACCGCAGAGGGAGGAGATCGACCGTGGAACCCGTGCACCTCGCGATCATCTACTACAGCTCCACCGGCACCATCCACACGTTGGCGCGAGCTGCCGTCGAAGGGGCCGAGAAGGCCGGCGCCACCGTGCGACTGCGCAAGGTCGCCGAAACCGCCCCGGCGGCGGCGGTCAGCGCCAGGCCGGAGTGGGACCAGCACCTGAAGGACACCGTGGACATTGCCGAGGCCAGCCACGACGATGTGGATTGGGCCGACGCGGTGCTCTTCGGCACTCCGACCCGCTTCGGCAGCCCGGCCAGCCAGCTACGCGCATTCATCGACACCACCGGCCCGCTGTGGTTCGGGGGCAAGCTCGCCGACAAGGTGTACTCGGCCTTCACCTCATCCAACACGCCGCACGGCGGCCAGGAGTCGACTCTCCTGGCGTTGATGAACACCTTCTGCCACTGGGGCGGCATCATCGTGCCCCCCGGCTACACCGACCCCGTTCAGTTCCAGGCCGGCAACCCCTACGGCACCTCCCACGTGGTCGGCGACGGCCCGCCCGGCGAGGCGGTCCTCCAGGCGGCCCGCCATCAGGCCCGCCGGGTCGTCGACATCACCGCCCGCCTCAAGGCGGGCGCTGCCGCCTGATCACGCCGCAGCTCGTCTGCACGGGATCTTCAGAAGGAATAAAGAACTGGCCGGTAGGTTCGTGGCGCAGTTCTGCCGGCTATTTCTTGTTGGAGATGACGTGAAAAAGCGCAAAGCTCTCACGGCCACGTTCGCTACCGCCGCGGCCGTCGTGGCCTCGGTGACGGTCGCCCCGACGGCCGCGCAGGCGGTGTACAGGTGCGCCGAGAAGTATGTGGAGGTCTGCTTCTACGAGAACTTCGGCTGGACGGGTTCGACCATGGCGTTCCGGACCGTCGATGCCGGCGCCAGCTTCGCCGATTTCCGCTGGTACCAGTACACCAACGGAAAAAACCTGAACGATTCAGCGTCCTCCGTGTGGAACGGCAGTAATCACACGATCGGTGTCTTCGAGCACGGCTTCGCCGCCGGCAGCGGCGGCGGCAGGATCACGTTCGTCCCCGCGCACAGTGGAGTGGATTTCCGGGGTGGCGGAGACGAGATCCCGAATGACTCCGCGTCCGCGTTCGTAGTGTTCTACGACTGAGCCTTGTCGTGACGGCTGCTCGTCGGCAGCCCCAGATCGACCTGGCGCCCCGGACGCCGGTCGGGCAGCGGTTGTCTACGTGAAGCTCAGAGCGTCGGTCCGGGCGCGTTTGAGTTCGGAGAAAGCCGGACAGCCGGCGAGCAGACGGGCACCGTCGAAGACGCGCAGGGCGTCTTCTCCGCGTGGGATCGAGGAGAGGACGGGGCCGAAGAAGGCCACGCCGTCGACCACGATCGTCGGGGTGCCGAGGTCCTCACCCACGAGCTGCTGCGCGCGGGCGGTGCTCGCCCGCATCTGGTCGTCAACGTCGCTCCGGCCGGCGGTGTCGGCCAGGTCGGCGGGAAGGTCCACCTCGGCCAGGGCCGCCGGGATGACGGCGTCGAAGTCCTTGTCGCCCTCGTCGTGGATCCGCCGTCCGAGCGCGGGGTACAGACGCGCGAGGGCGGCGGACCCGTGTCGGGTGCCGGCCGCCGTGCACACCCGCGCCGGACCCCAGGCCCGGTCGTTGAACTCGCGGTACCAGGGCTCCAGGTCGCGATGCTCGTTGACGACGGCGAGGCTCATCACCTCGAACCGCAGGGCGATCGGTCGCAGACGGGCGACCTCCATGAGCCACCGCGAGGTGATCCAGGCGAACGGACAGGACGGGTCGACGTAGGCCGTGACTGCGGGAGCGGGCACTTCAGGAGCTTTATCTTCCACGGAAGAGAACTATATCTGCCGTGGAAGATATAGTGCAAGCGTGAACGAGGACCGGGTTGCCGAGATCGTGGGTCAGTGGCGTCGTGAACGACCTGACCTGGACCCCAGCCCGCTGTTGATCATCGGTCGGATCCAGCACCTGGCCGAGGTGCTCGACGCGGCCCTGCGGCCGCCGTTCGCCGCCGCAGGTCTCGGCAACGGCGAGTTCGACATGCTCGCCGCGCTGCGCCGGGAGGGCGAGCCGTACGCGCTCACGGCGGGTCAGTTGAGTGAACGGATGCTCGTCACCACCGGTGCGGTGACCAAGCGCGTGGACCGGTTGATCGCCCGGGGTCTCGTGTCGCGCTCGGTCTCCGAGGTCGACGCGCGCGGCAGGGTGGTGGGTCTGACCCCGGCCGGGGTGACGTTGACCGACCGGCTCATCGAGGAGCACCTGGCGAACGAGGCGGCGATTCTCCGAGGCCTGACCGACAGCGACCGCAGAGCGCTCGAGCGCCTACTGGCGATGTTGACGGGGACCGCGGGTTCGTGAGCCCGGCACACTGAAGCACGTTCCCGGTCTCCGTGGTCCGGACGCCTGGGCAGTGACGCCAAAGGAGCGCGGCTCGTCGTACCAGCCTCGGTGGGCCACCGAAGGTGGTATCAATTCTCAAAAGGTGAAGAATCCGGGCAAAGTCGGGCGGCGGGATGTCGACAGGCGCAGCAACGCTGCTTCGCAAGGCGGAGCGGCCGCAGCGGCCGAGCCTCCTGGAACTCTTCTTCGACCTGGTGTTCGTCTTCGCGCTCAACCGGGTCTCTCACCGGCTCGTCGAAGACCTGACCCAGCGAAGGATGGTTCTCGCCGAAGTCGGCGAGACGTTGCTGTTGCTGATGGCCTTCATGTCGCTCTGGTTCGTCACGGCGTGGGTCACCGATCTCTACGACTCCGAGCGGCCACAGGTCCAGTTCGTGGTCTACACGGCCATGCTCGGCGCCCTGATGATGGCGGTCGCGGTGCCGGAGGCGTTCGGTGCCGGGGGTCTGGTCTTCGCCGGCTCGTACGTGGCGGTGCACATCGTCCGTGGCCTCGTCATCGTGCCGGCGTTGCGCGGTCTGGAGGCCCAGAGTCGGGCGGCGGGCGTGCTCCTGTGGTTCTCGATGTCCGCCGTGCCGTGGATCGTCGGAGCGCTGCTGCCGGATGCGGCGCGGACGCTGCTGTGGGCGCTCGCGCTCGCCATCGACGGTACGGCGCTGCTGCTCTTCTACCCCGCCCCGTGGAACATCTCCAGCCGGCCCAAGTGGCCCGTGTCGGCGGAGTACATCTCCGAGCGGTACCGGCAGTTCTTCATCATCGCGCTCGGTGAGCTGATCCTGACCACCGGATCGGCCTACAGCGACGCGTCGTTCCAAGAGGGCGGCGCCGCCGCGGCGTTCGCCGTCTCGTTCGCCACGACCGTGCTGTTGTTCCGGGTGTACCTCTTCAGGGCGGGCCAGTTGCTGCCCGGGGCGCTCGACGCCGCGCGTAACCCGGCGCACCTCATCCGTGAGGCGTTCCTCGCCCACATGCTCATGGTCGTCGGGACCGTTGCCATCGCCGTCGGCTACGAAATCGTGATCACCCATCCGTCCGGGCACACCGACGCGTCGTGGATCGTCGCCATCCTCGGTGGACCGGTGCTGTTCCTGGCCGGGCGTGCCCTGGTCGAACACGCGGTGTTCGCGCGGGTGTCCCGCTCGCGGCTGATCGGCGTCTTCCTGCTGGTCGCCGTCTCGCCCACGATGACCCTCGTCCCGCCACTGGCCGTGGCCGGCACCGCCGTCGTCGTCCTGGCCGGCATCGCCATCTCCGATGCGATACGCGCCATGGGTAAACCCCCGGAGCAGCCCTCTCCACCCGGCGTCGGCGGTTGACGGGAAACGGTTGAGCCTTTCCCTACTATGATCCCATCTATGGCTTTTTGTCCGTTCGGCTGGGCAGGCTGATGGCCAGGCGTTGGCGCTTCCGGCGGCGGACACGACCGGGGGATGAGGCTGCGCTGCAGGGCAGCGCTCTCCGGGACCCGAGCCGGACCGTGTTCTTCAGTGATGGCGTCTTCGCCATCTCCATCACGCTTCTGGTGCTGGAGATCCACCCGCCCGAGGACACCGCCAACCTCGGTCGGGGTCTGGTCGAGCTGTGGCCCTCGTTCCTGGCGTACGTGCTGAGCTTCTTCCTGATCGCTTCGATCTGGGCCAACCACCATGTCATGTTCGACCAGGTCGTCGCCGCTGATCGAGGGCTGCTCCTGCTCAACACCGTGCTGCTGATGACCGTGGCGTTCGTGCCGTTCGCGGCCTCCGTACTCGCGGCGGCCTTTCGCAACGGGTCGGGCGAGCCGCTCGCCGTGCTGTTCTTCGGCGGCTCCTTCGGCCTGGGGGCGATCTTCTTCAACGCCCTCTGGTGGTACGCGCTGCGTGCGTCAAAGTTGTTGAATCCGCGAGTCAGTGCGCACGCGGGAATGCTGGTGGGCAGACGCTTTCTGGCGGGACCGGTGCTGACTTTTCTCGGTGCGGCGGTCGGTACGGT
This sequence comes from Micromonospora sp. NPDC005979, assembly GCF_040614415.1. Classification (NCBI taxonomy): domain Bacteria; kingdom Bacillati; phylum Actinomycetota; class Actinomycetes; order Micromonosporales; family Micromonosporaceae; genus Micromonospora; species Micromonospora sp. NPDC005979. Next base: position 562,933 of record NZ_JBEXUR010000002.1, read on the forward strand.
CGCCCCCGCCGCCGGGCTGGTCATCTACGCCCTGATGATCCCCATTTTCTGGCTGCCCCTGCCCGCGCTCGAACCGGTCCCTCTCGACGGATGACGCGCGGAGGAGGCGGAAACCGCCATCCCCCGCGCGTTGCCAGGGTCGTCAGACCCCTACCTACCGTCGGTCAGGCCGTCGCCGCAGGTGCTGAGGCCGGCGAGCAGGACAGTTCAGAGTTCGACGACGCCGCCGTCGGCGACGAGGTCGAACCCGGTGACGTAGCTGCTCTGGTCGGAGGCCAGGTAGTAGACGGCGTCGGCCATCTCCTCGGGTCGGCCGAGCCGACCCAGCGGGATGATCGACTTGAACATCTCGACTCCGGCCTGCCTCTCGGTCGGATTCGAGAACTGGTCGTCCAAGATCGTCGTCTCGATCACGCCGGGGCTCAGCACGTTCACCCGAATGCCCTGATCCTTGAGCTCCGCGGCGAAGGTTCGGCCGAAGGATCGGATCGCGGCCTTGGTGGCGGCGTACGCGCCATAGGCCGGGAATCCCTTCACGTTCATGCCGGAGGAGACCAGGACGATGCTGCCGGCCCGATCGAAGAGCGGCAGTGCCTTCTGCACCGTGAAGTACGTACCCCGGGCGTTGGTGTTGAAAATCTTGTCGAAGTGTTCAGGGTCGGCTTGGGCCGTCGGCCGGATTTCGACAGTGCCCGCGTTGGCGACGAGGATGTCGAGTCGGCCCTGCTCATCGCGGATCGTGGCGTAGAGCCGATCAAGGTCGTCCAGCTTCGAGATGTCGCCCGTGACGGCTCGGACGTCGTGCCCGATCTCGGCCATGGCCTTGTCCAGTTCCTCGGCGCGGCGGCCGGTGATGTAGACGTAGGCGCCTTCGTCGACGAGCCGCTTTGCCGCTGCCAAGCCGATGCCGGCGCTTCCGCCGGTGACGAGTGCGATCTTGCCGGTGAGCGTCTTGCTCATGGTTGCTCCTCTGTCATGGCCAGGTTCTGTACTGGTCTGACAAAAACCTATCTCGGTTCTGTACCGAGCTGACAAGAACTCGGAGTGTGTTCTGTACTACACGGACAAGAACGCGTTATCCTGGCGGTATGGCCCGACCACGCAACTTCGACGAGCAGACCGTCATCGAGGCCGCCGTCCGTGTGTTCCGGACGGGCGGCTACACCGGCACCAGCCTCGACGACATCTCAGGCGCCACAGGTGTGGGTCGAGGCAGCCTCTACGCGTCGTTCGGCGACAAACACGCCGTCTTCATGAAGGCTCTCCGGGAGTACGTCCGACAGGCGCTGGTGCAGACACACGAGGAACTCGACGGTCCGGACGAGACGGCGGTCGACCGACTGCACGCCTGGATCGTGTCGGGTGCTGGTTTCGTGCTCCGCGACGACGAGCGCTTCGGCTGTATGGCCGGCAAGTTCGCCCTGGAGGTGGCCGACCACGACGCTGCGGCGCACGAGGTGATCCTCGGCGTCTTCTCGGAGCAGCAGCGGATCCTGACCGACTGCGTCGCGGCTGCGCAACGCCACGGCGACATCGACGCCGAGGCCAACGGCTGTGCCATCGCCTGCATGATCCTGTCTCTCAACCGGGGAATGGACGTCATGGCCAAGGGCGGCATCGACCAGGGCGCGCTCGACGCCGCCGCCGAGCAGGCGTTCAGCGGGCTGCCGCTCACCGAGGCGTACCGAAGTCGCCGTAAGAGCAGCTAGAGAGCAGAAGGGCGCGGCCCGCCGGACGTGGGACGCGCCGCCCGGTGACTTGTCGAACCCGCGCGGCGGTCGTCAGCCGACCTGCCGACGACCGCCGCGCGGCTGTTCACGGGCTGGTGCAGGTTGGCGACGGGTTGGTCGGAGTGCCGGTGGCGAGGAAGCCGAACGTGGCCGTGCCGCCCGGGGCGAGCGAGCCGTTGTAGGTGGCGTTGCGGACGGTCACTGTCGAGCCGCTGGTGCTCAGCGTGCCGTTCCAGACCTGGCTGATGCTCTGCCCGTTGCCCAGGGTCCAGCGGACGGTCCACCCGTTGACGGCGGTCGTGCCCGCGGTCACCGTGACCTCACCCTGGAAGCCACCTGACCACGAGTTGACCGTGTGGTAGGCCGCGGTGCAGGCAGCGTCGGAGGGTGGCGGCGTGGTGGGTGGCGGCGTGGTGGGTGGCGGCGTCGTCGGAGGCGGCGTCGTGGGTGGTGGCGTGGTGGGCGTACCCGTGGTGGGTGGTGGTGTCGGTTCACCCGGCGGCACCAGGGGGCAGGTGGCGCTGTACCGCGACACGCCCCGGCTGTCCGCCAGCGGGCAGAGGAACTGGGTGTAGCGGGTGTCGTTGTCGAGGAACGTCTTCAGCCAGGGGATCAGGAGCCGCATCTCGGTCGGGTTCGACCTGGTGAAGGAGAGGTGGTCGTTGCCGGCCAGCTCGGCCCAGGCGTGTTCCACCGTGGCCGGCAGGCTGTTGTAGATGCCCTGGACGTACGAGGGTGTGACCGTCCCGTCGTTCTGGCCGGAGATGAGCATGGTCGGCACCTGCGTGCTGGACATGTTCAGGTTGTTGCCGGGGGTGCCGGGCGCGAGACCGACCGCCGTCTTCAGGGTGGGCCGCCGCAGCGAGGCGAGCAGGGTGCCCGCGCCGCCCGCCGAGTGGCCCATGACGCCCAGCCGGTTCGGGTCGACCCGGTTGCGGACCGGGCTCGTCCGGGTGAGGTAGTCCAGCGCGGCGAGCAGTTGGGTGGCCCTCGCGTCGGCGCCGTCGGTACGGCTGTTGGTCTCGATGCCGATCACCACGAACCCGAAGGACGCCAGCCAGGGGCCCATCCAGGCCTCCTCGTTGGCGAACAGGGCGGAGTAACCGGGAACGATCGCGATCGCGCCCCAGGTGCCCAGGCTGGTGTCGGTGGGGTAGTAGACGTACCCGCCGTTGAAGCCGTTTCCGGCCGGCACGGTCGCCTGCGTCGTGGCGAACGGACCTCGGGTGGCGGCCACGCTGGCCAGGGTGGGGTCCGGGCCGCGCTGGTACGGGCTGTCCGCGACCGCCGCGTCCCGGGTCGTCGTGGCCAGCGCCAGACCGAGGACCACCGCGAGTCCGGCCGTCAGCCATCGTGTCGGCTGCTTCATCGACGGCTCCACTGCTGGTTGGTCTGGCCCGTGCACGTCCAGAGGACGAGCTTGGTGCCGTTGCCGGTGCCCTGGTTGTAGGGGTCCAGGCAAAGGCCGGACTGCACACCGGTGATGGTGCCGTTGGCGTTGACGTTCCACTGCTGGTTCGTTCCGCCGTGGCAGTCGTAGATGGTGACCAGGGTGCCCGGCGAGGTGCCGTAGCCGGCGGCGTCGAGGCACTTGTTGCCGTACACCGTCAGGGTCTTGCCGGTCGTGTAGGTCCACTGCTGGTTGGCGCCGCCGTGGCAGTCCCACAACTGCACCTGGGTGCCGTTGGTGGTGGAGGAGCCGGGGACGTCGACGCACCGGCCGGACAGCGTGCCCACGATGGTGGTGGTGGTCTGGCCGCCGCCGCTGCTCGGGTTGCCGATGCTGCCGGGGACCGACTGCAACGCGCTGTACCAGCGGGCGGCCATCTTGTCGTATCCGCCGGAGGTGGGGTGGACGCCATCGATCAGGTCGGCGGTGGTGAGGGCGCTGTGCATGTCGACGAGGTGTACGCGCTTACCGGCGTTGACCTTGCTCTGCACGATGCCGGGGATGGCCGCGTTGAAGGTGCGGGCGGCGTTCTCCTGGTTGCTGTTGGAGAGCGGGATGAGCTGCGCCACGAAGACCTCGGCGGTGGGCGCGGTGGTGGTGATCTTGTCGATCAGCGTGGAGAGCCGGTTCGGCGCGGTGCTCACGTTGTAGTTCTGCAGGATGTCGTTGGTGCCGATGTGCAGCAGGACGGTCGCCGGCCGCTGGGTGTTGAGCCAGTTGACGATGTTCGCGTCGATCTGGTCGATCCGCCAGCCGGGATGCCCCTGGTGGTCGTGGTCGCCCAGGCTGGCTGGCCCGTTGAACTGCGATCCGACGAAGTCCACCGTGTACCGGCCGGCGGCGAGCCGCTGCCAGAGCCCGATGCGGTATCCGCCGGGCACCTGCGTGCCCTCGGTGATGGAGTCACCGAGCGGCATCACGCGTACCCCACCGTTGGACTCTGCGCTGGCGGGACTGGTGGGTGCCACCACCTGAGCGATCACGACACCGAGCGCGGCGAGTGTCGCGAGCCATCGTGCCCTCGTTCGCATGGATCTCCCCTTGGTTGGTAGAGCTGGCCGAGGGCGTTGGCCGATCGGTAGGGCCGCCCGGGCAGTCGACATCCGAAAAGGGGGCCGGCCGGACCGAGCAGCCGCCGGCTGCCGGGCGTGGCCCGGCTCGCGCCGATCGTCGGATCGGCACGGCGTTCTGCCTCAGCACTGGGACGAGTGTGAGCGCTAACAGAGACGAGTGTAGATTCATTGGCTCGATCTGGTCTACCTCGACGGCGCCCGCGCCCTCAGCTCGCCAGGGCGCGGGCGCGTAGCCGCCAGGTGTCGCTGAGCGTGATGCCGACCAGGACGCCCGCCGCGGCGACCGTGACGAGGACGGGGTCGAGCAGCATCAGCACGGGCGTCGCGCCCACCAGCAGCGCCAGCCAGGCCAGGCGCGACTTCGGTAGCTGGCCCAGGAGGACGTACTCGGAGTTCATCCGCCCGATCACGAACAGGACAGGTCCACCGGCGATGAGGACCACCCAGCTCGCCGGGGTGGTTCGCAGGGGCTCGTGGAGTACGAGGTCCACCCCCGCCGACGTGGCGATGACCCCGGTCACCACCAGGGCGTAGACGTACGGCGCGAGGTACACCGAGTGGCGTGGGCGCGAGTGCGCCGAGCGGTCGACGAGCTTGTTGCTCTGCAACACGTAGATCTGCCAGAACAGCAGCGCCGTGAGGATCGCGGCGGCGAACGCGACGGCGCGGGCCGGGGTGTACGGGGTGCTGCCGAACGTCAACGTGGTCATCAGGGTCAGCTCGCCGAGCGCCAGGATCGCGATCTGCTGATAGCGCTCGCCGAAGTGGACGCTCAACTGGCTGTACTGCTCCAGCGGTATCCGTCCGCGCAGTGGCGTCGGGTAGCGCAGCGCCGCCGCCAGGTAGTCGATCGCGAGCGCGCCGATCCAGAGGCCGGTACGCCAACCCGGCTCGGCGAGGCCGCCGGCGATCCACAGCACCCCGGACACGACGAACCAGAAGAGGAAGCGCTCCTCCCGAGCGTGCGCCCGGCGTGGACGCAGCGCGACGATCAGCATGATTCCCCGGGCCAGGTGGAGGCCGACGTACGCGGCAGCGAACAGGAGGCCCCGCCCGTCGTAGGCCCCCGGTAGGGCGACCGCGATCAGGGACACCCCGACCATCGTGCCGACGACCACCCCCTGGACCGCCCGGAGCTGCGGATCGTAGAACTCGGTGGTGTTCACCGTCACCGACCAGGTCCACCAGGCGGCCAACAGCAGGACGAGTCGCTGGCCGAGCCCACCCCAGGTCGGATCGGCGGCCAACTGCATAGACAGTTGCGCGAACACGGCCACGTAGAAGACGTCGAAGAACAGCTCCAGCAGGGTGGCCCGAGCCGACGAACTGGGCTTGCGTCGTGGCCCGGTCGGGTCCGTCCCCGTCATGGCTGCGCCGCTCCCGTCGTCCTCGTCCGCCGACGCTGTCGCGACGACGCCTCAACTTCGGACCCGGTGGCATGCGGCACACGGCTACCAACGAGCGAGCCAGCGGAGAGATACCTCGGGGGCCGAGGCGACCAGGAGGCAACAGGGACGAAACCAGAATGTCCTTATCTGAGCTGAACCGCGGGCCCTGCCCGCCCGTTTGGGTGGTCGTCACACCAGAGTCTTGCGCTGGCGGCGCCGGGAACGGCACCTCCGACCGCGGTGACCGTTGGGCCGAACGAGGAGACACGTATGCCGGACATCGTGGAAGCCGACTGCATCGAGTTCGCCAGCACCTGGGTCCCGTCCGGCCAGTGGCTCAGCCTCGACGGCGGTCCGGTGCCGGACGCCGTGCAGGACACGAGGGCACTCCCCGGCCTCCACCAGGTGCACATCGACCCGGCCGCGATCGACGCCGCCCACATCGCCGGCACGCTGCGCAACCAGCCGTTGGACGTGATCGCGTCGATGGTGCACGTCCCGCTGGCGCTCGATGCCGGTCTGGACGCCGTGTCCGCTCGCGCCGACCATCTCGGACTGCCGGTCCTCGTCCGCTCACCGGAATCGCTCGAGCTGGCCGGTCCTCGGGTGATGCCCTTCGAGTTGTACGAGGATCCGGGCGCCGTGCTCGTGTTACCGACCGAGCACCTGGCGGACGTGCTCTCCACCGCTCGTGGGACGGATGCCGACCCCCGTACGCTGGTGCAGCAGGTCAATCCCTGGCGCGGGATCGGCGGGGACTTCACCACGCTCTGTGTGCTGGGCGCCATCGGTTTCGACATCGCCCTGAGGGAGGGCGAGGCGTTCCAGGTGCCCCCGTCGGAGGCGATGCCCGCCGAGTACCTGGTGAACTACGCCGGCAGACCGATGGCGACGGTGCCCGACCTGGCGTTCGTCACGAACCTCATGACGTCCGCCCGACAGGGCAGCCGGGGGATCCTCCTCGTGGGCAGCCCGACGGAGGTGTCCCACGCCTTGAACGTGGTGCGCAACAGGAACGGCCTGACCTTCTGGGACAGCACGCGCGGCGTCGAGGTGGATCCCTCCGAGTTCGACGGGGCGCACCTGCGCTTCGTCGCCACGACCGACGGCGTGCTCGACGGTCCGCTGGACCCGGCGCTGGACCAGGGACACGAGGGTCTGGCGGGCATGTACGGCGGGTGGCAGCACGGCGGCGGTCAGCACGGCAGTGGTCAGCACGGCGGCTACAACGCTGGGCAGCACGGCGGTGGTCAGTACGCCGGCGGTCAGTACGCCGGCTACAACGCTGGGCAGCGCAGTCAGAGGCCCGTGACGCAGCACAACGTCGCCTTGGCGGCCCGAATGGAGGCGGCGCGGCAAGCTGAGCTGGCCCGGCAGGCTGAGCTGGCCCGGCAGGCTGAGCTGGCGGCGCTGGAGCAGAGAATGCGCAACCTCGATGACGCTGGTCAGCGCATCTTCAGGAGGGTGAGGGAGGCGCTGCCGTATGGCGCGGCCAATCAAGCCGAGGACTACGCCAGGTCGGGAGGCGAGGTTGACCGCCGACTGAGGATCGCGCGAGCCGCCTTGGCACCCGCCTGGAATCAGATCGCTGCCATTGCGGCACGGGCAGCCGCCGCTCGGGCGGTCAAGGCGGGGAACTGCGACGAACACGCGGCTGTCTCATTCACGCTCGCCAACAAAGCGGTGCACAGGTACCGGGCCTACCTCCCCGTTGGTACCCAGATCGCTCACGTCACGGTGCCCGGCCACGTATTCGTGGTCATCGGCGTTCCGGGTCGGGTCGATCTTCAGGTCGTCGTCGATCCGTGGCAGAAGGATGCCACGGTGACGCGTGCGACGCACTTCAACTTCCCGCTGACCCCCCCGGACGCGACCTACGTCTGGTATCAGCCAGACGGCTCTGACCTGGTCAAATGGGCCATCGACAACCGTCTGGTCGACCCCAGTGTGCTCGAGGACCACATGGACCTCGGTCGGGACGGCGTCAGCATGGAGCAGGCGTTCGCTGAGCGAACCGGCTATATGTACGACCACCGCATGAATCCGCAGCCTCTGACGCAGGCTCCGCACGCACACGCCGGGCCGTCCACGTCCACCCACTACGCGCCGCCGGGTGGCCACTGGACGGACATGGACACGAGCGGCGGCACCGCAGAGATGTTCGAGGTCGAGACACCGTCCGACCTGACGGCGGAGACGGTCCTGGACGCCTATCCGTTCCTGCTGAGGACCAACCCGAACCTCCCGGAGAACTCGCTCGTCAGCGGCGACCCGTTCACCGACAACTGCATCGTCGCGACCTTCGCCACCGACCTGTCGTACACCACTGGCGTCGCGCACCAGGCCAGCGGTGTGGACGTGCCGAAGGTTCCCACCGACCGGTCCGGGCTCCCGGCGATACACCTCGCCAACTGGCAGACGCAGCAGCTCGATCTTCCGGATGGTGAGTACCGCGCCTACTCGATGGGGGACCTCGAAGCCATCCGCGACGTCATGCGGAACGCGCCGGAGGGCTCGCGCGGCATCGTGTTGGTCCGTGGCCTGAACGTTCCCGCCGCCCACTCGTTCCTCGTGGTGCGGGACAAGCACGGTGTGAACTTCCTGGACGGACAGCGCCAAGGGCTCGCGCGGCGTCCGAAGACCCTGGCGGCCGTGGCGTTCCTGCCGCTCTCGCGCGGGATCGAGGTGTCGGATTCGTACCCGACCATCACGTTGCCCGAACCCGGCGAGGGCGGGGCCTCCGACACCGGAGTGCCGGCGATGGCCGCCGGGGCGGGCCAGGAGCACGCCGTCGAGCCCGTCGAGGCGCTCGCGCCGCCGACCTGGTCGCTGCGCCCGCCCACCGGTGTCACGACACACGGCGTCGTGCACGTCATCTCCTCCGACGGCAGGGCCGTACCGCAGCGGTTCGTCGACCACCTGGCCTCGCAAGCCGATGCCGACCATCCGGTGATCGTGCTGAACGCGCCGCGTCCCGACAAGTCGGCGCTCGCCGACGACGTCGCCACGCTCAACTACCTGCTCGAACAGTTCGCCCAGCGCGCCCAGCTCCCGGTGGTGGTCAGCCGTGGCAAGGCGCACGGCGACCTGCTCGACGTCGCCCGGCGGTACGGCGCGACGGTCCTGGAACCGACCCTGGCGAAGGCCAGCGGCCTCGGCATCCAGTTGGACCAGCACCAGTGGAAGGCGATCTCCCCGCAGGAGGAGGGACGCGTCGACGCCGCGAGTTCGTCCGCCGACGTCTGGCCGGGGATCACCGCTGGTGTGCTGGACGCGGCGACCAGGATGGCCCGACCGACCGAGGCGGTCAGGCGCATCGACGACGCGCTCGGCGAGCTGATCTGGGCCCGCGACCTTGAGGCGAGCCGGGAGGTCTTCCAGCGGTTGGCGCAGCAGTGGTCGCCGGAGCGGATGAAGGCGGGCCTGGAGCAGGTCAACCAGATGAAGGCGCGGGTGCCGGACCAGCCGGCGTTGAGCGTCTTCGCCCCGGTACTGGAGTTCGGCGCGGTCCGCCAGGCCGGCATCGTCTTCGACTACGCGAGCGCGCAGCCGGAGCTGCGACCCAAGGTGCTGCTCAACGCGGTGGGTCACCTCGACGCCGCCGGCAAGCTCGACCAGCCTGGCCCTGTCGAGGGCGGCGTCACGACGGAACGACTGGCGGCGATGGTCGGTGATGTCGGCGTCACCGACATCACCAAGTCGGTGCTCCACGTGCTGGGCCAGATCAAGGCGCACGAGTTCGACAGCGCCCAGGGCTTCATCGACGCCAACAAGGGCAAACTCACGACGGAGCAGAAGGGCCAGTGGGTGGACGCCATCGCCGGCCTGGTGCAGACGATGGATGGCCATGCCGACCAGCTCCGGCAGCTCTCCGAGGGCGTTCTGCAGTGTTGATGACTGGCGGCGTCGTCGCAGGCCAGGGCCGCTGCCGGGCGTCAGTGCTCGGCGGTGGTCCCGGTCACTGACCTGCGCACCGGTCTGTGGCAGCGTGCAGGGCGACCGTCGCCGTACCGAGAGAAGGCCCATGCTCCCCAGGACCGCCGAGTCGCACCCGCCGTCTCCCGTCGTCGAGCTGTGCGACGTGACATTCCGGCGGGACGGCAAGCAGATCCTGCACGGCATCGACCTCACCGTGCGCGAGGGTGAGCACTGGGCGCTGCTCGGTCCGAACGGCGCGGGCAAGAGCACGCTGCTGGGCTTCTGCGGCGCGCTCACCCACCCGACCTCGGGGACCGTGCGGATCCTCGGCCAGCGACTGGGCCGCGTCGACCTGCAACAGTTGCGTAGGGCGATCGGTCACGTGAACCCCCGGCATCCGCTGCGGTCGCCCCTGACGATCCGGGAGGTCGTGCTGACCGGGCTCGTCGGGTCGATCGACCTGCCGCCGCGTTGGCAGCCGACCCGGGACGACCGTGACCGGGCGGACTCCCTGTTGGGCATGTTCGGGCTCGCCGACCGGGCCGACGAGCGCTGGCCCACCCTGTCCCAGGGCGAGCGGGGTCGTGCCCTGATCGTCCGGGCACTTCTCAGTCAGCCGCGACTGTTGCTGCTGGACGAGCCCTCGACCGGTCTCGACGTCGCGGCCCGCGAACAGTTGCTCGAGACCATCGACCTGCTCCGCGCGACCCACCCCGGCCTCGCCTCGATCATGGTCACCCACCACCTCGAGGAACTTCCGGCGACGACCACCCACGCGCTGTTGATCAGCGGCGGCAGCGTGGTCGCCGCCGGCCCGGCCGACGAGACGGTCAACACCGCGCAGGTCTCGGCGGCCTTCGCGCACCCCATCGAGGTACGCCACGAGGACGGGCGCTGGGCGGCCCGCGCCGGGTCCGTCCGCCGAGTGGCGGCCGCCGCCGGCTGAACCCCGATTCGGGTACGCCTCCGGGGTGAACGGTCGATCAGATCTGGCGCGGTTTTGATCGCCGTCCGGATTTCGCCCGTAAGGATTCACGTGGGCGGGGATTCGCCCACTCGAATCGGAGGAATCCCATGCAGAAGACGTCTCGATCCCGTTTCCGGGGACTACTGGTCCTCGGTGTGGCCGGTGTCCTCGCGGCGGCCGGCGCGGTGACCCATCAGGCGTCCGCCGCCGAGGTGGCGGCCCCGGCCGCCGTGGGCGCCGACGCCCGCCGGGTCGACATCCCGCGTATCGCCAAAGCGATCAAGCCGCCGGCGGGATCCCGGCCGGTCGGCGCGTACGTTGTCACCAGTGGGACGCAGACCTACACCTGCACCGGTGGGGTGTTCACCGGAGCCTCCGTGCCGGAGGCTCAGCTCGTCGGGACCGGCGGCCGGATCCACCACTTCAAGGGACCGAGCTGGCAGTCCCTGCGCGACAACTCCCTGATCACCGCCAAGAAGACGGCGGAGAGCCCGCGAGCGGGAACGATTCCGGAGCTGCTGCTGACGGTGGACAGCCACAGCGGCGCCGGCATGCTCGGCAATGTGGCGTACATCAGTCGGCTCCTGACCTCGGGCGGCGCGGCCCCGGCAGGCGCCTGCACGGACGGCGCCACGACGGCGGTGCCGTACGGCGCGGTCTACGTCTTCTGGGCGGCGAAGCGGTAACCCGCGACGGCGGATCCCCCAGCTCGACAACCGCTGGTACAGCAGGCTGTACTTTCCGCCGCGGACGCTGCCGAGGGTGCCCACCGTGACCTATGTTGGCGCGGGAGGTGGGTGGCGATGGCATACGTGCGAGGCCGGTTCCGGGCCTCCGTCGACGCCCTCGAACACCTCGTAGGCGGGCTCGGCACCGCCCTGCTCGCGTTGGGCGCGTTGCTGTGGGCGGCGGTCGTGGCGCTGATCTGCCTGACCGGACTGGGCCGGGGATTGGTGCCCGGCGCACTGCGGGCGGTGCGTTCGGTGGCCGATCGGGAGCGGGCCCGGCTGTCCCGCTGGGGAACGCCGATTCCCGCCCCTGGGCCGGTGCAGGAGGGGCTGCGGGAGGCGGCACGCGATCCGTTCGTCCGCCGGGAAGTCGGCTGGATCACGCTCCACTCGGTCATCGGACTGCTGTCGGGGCTGGTCGGCCTCGCCCTGCCGCTCAACGCTGTCCAGGACATCACCTTCCCGCTGTGGTACCGGCTGGTCGCGCCCGAGGACGGCGCCCCGGGATTCGTCTGGTGGCGCGTCGACGGGCTTACCGAGGCGCTCGGGGTAGGCCTGCTCGGGGTGGGTCTGCTGGTCGCCGCGATCGGGTTCGGTCCGGCGCTGGCCCGGGTCCAGGCCTGGCCGGGCCGGCTGCTGCTACCTCCGCCGCCGGGGATCGACCTGTCGCTGCGGGTGGCCGCGTTGACCGCCACCCGGGCCGCCGCGCTGGACGCCCACGCGCTCGAACTACGCCGCATCGAGCGGTCGCTGCACGACGGCACGCAGAATCGGCTGGTCGCGGTCAACGTGCTGCTGGGGGCGGCGCGGCGGGCCGTGCGGCGCGATCCCGACCGCGCCGACGAGATCCTCGGGCAGGCACAGGACGCGGCGGAACAGGCGCTCGGCGAACTCCGTACGGTGGTGCGGGGCATCCTGCCTCCCGTGCTGGACGACCGGGGCCTCGCCGGCGCGCTGGCGGGCCTGGCCGCCAGTTGCGCGGTGCCCTGCCGGCTCACCGTCGACGTGGCGGTCCGCTGCGCGGCATCGGTCGAGGCCACCGCGTACTTCGTGGTGGCCGAGGCGCTGACAAACGTCGTCCGGCACAGCGGCGCGAGCCGGGTGGACGTCGCCGTGCGCCGTGCGGAGGGTCAGCTCCTGGTGAGCGTCGAGGACGACGGGCGCGGCGGCGCTGACGAGGCAGCCGGCTCCGGGATCACCGGCATCCGCCGGCGGGTCGAGGCGTACGACGGGCGGATGACACTGACCAGCCCACCGGGAGGACCGACGAGGATGCGTGTGGAGTTGCCGTGCGGATTGTGATCGCGGAGGACGACCCGCTGCTGCGCGAGGGGTTGGCGCTGCTGCTGCGGGCGGAGGAGTTGGACGTGGTGGCCACGGCGGGTACGCCGGGTGAGTTCCTGGTCGCCGTCGACGAGCACGCGCCGGACGTGGCGATCGTGGACGTACGGATGCCGCCGACCCACACGGACGAGGGCATCGTGGCCGCGGTGGAGGCCCGGCGGCGTCGGCCCGGCCTCGCGGTGCTGGTCCTCTCGGCGTACGTGGAGCAGGCGTTCGCCACCGAACTGTTCTCGGTGGGCGCCGTCGGGCTCGGCTACCTGTTGAAGGAGCGGGTGGGCCGGGTCGAGGAGTTCCTCAGCGCGCTGCGCCGGGTCGCCGACGGCGGCAGCGTGATCGACCCCGAGGTGGTGGCCCAACTGCTCGCCCGCAACCGGCGGACCGACACGGCGCTGGGCGAGCTGTCGCCCCGCGAGCGCGAGGTGCTGGGACTGATGGCCGAAGGGCTCGGCAACACCGCGATCGCCGAGCGGCTGTTCGTCACCGAGGGGGCGGTGCACAAACACATCCGGAGCATCTTCGCCAAACTCCAGCTGCCGCCGGACGACCGCGCCGACCGCCGGGTCACCGCGGTGCTGCGTTACCTGGACGGCGGGCAGCGGTAGCACCGGAACCGCCGGCCCGGCGCCCCCGCGAGGGGGGCACCGGGCGGGCGGCGGCGCTCAGAGGGAGATCCGGTCGAACTTCTCCCAGCTACTGATGGACGTCCGGTTGGCGATGAGAGGCTTGGTGCCCTTGCTCTCGGCCACCACGTATCGGCCGTTGGCCGCGGCGCGCAGGCTGATCGTGCCATCCGAGTTGTTGACGATGGTGAACTTCTCCCACGTGCTGACCTTGGTCCGGTTGGCGATCAGCGGCTTGGTCCCCTTGCTCTCCGCGCTCACGTAGCGACCGTTGGACCGTGAGCGGAGCGCGACGTAACCGCCGCCGGCACTGATCACATCGAACTGCTCCCACCGGGCAACGGTGGTGCGGCTGGCAATCAGCGGCTTGGCGCCGGCGCTCTCGGCCACCACGTAGCGCTTGTTGGCCCGTGAGCGGAGCGCGACGGGAGGCGCGGCCACCGGCGTGCTGGTGAGCTTGGTGAGAGCCGCGAAGGTGCCGTTGAAGACGTTCTGGCTGTAGTTGCCGGGCTGGCTCGGGTTGCCGGCGGCGTACTGCCAGATGGTCTCCGTGGTCCAACCCGCCGGCAGCGGCGGCCGAGCCGTGGTGTAGCCGGCGATGTCCAACGGGTTGGCGCCGAACGATGCGTTCTTGCCGGTGCAGGGATTCCAGTAGTTGGTGTTCGTGTAGATCATCGGGGGCCGGCCGATGCGTGCCTTGACCTGGTCGGTGAAGGACTTGATCCAGCTCGACATCTCGGTCGGGGTGAGCCCGTAACAGGTGGGCGCCCCGCTCCAGTACGGCCACTCGATGTCGACCATCGGCACGAGGGTCTGACCGTCCTTGGCGAACTTGGCATTGTCGACGAAGAAGTTGGCCTCGTTGATCGGGTCGCGCTTGTCCGGCCGGGTGAAGTGGTACGCGCCGACGAGAAGCCCGGCGTCCTTGGCCGCCGCGTAGTCCTCGGCGAAATACGGATTGAGGTACGTCCGACCTTCCGTAGCCTTGACGTAGGCGAACTTGACGCCGCTTGCCGCGACGGCCGGCCAGTTGATCGGGCCGAGGTTGTGGTCGTGGCTGGAGACGTCGATTCCCCGGACCGTGTAACCCGCTGGGATGGCGGCGCTCTTGGCCATCGCGGCGCTGCGCGCGCCCGGGGCGATGCCGGCGCTCGCCCGGCCTCCACCGTCGACGGAGGGATCGGCGGCCTGCGCCGGCTGTGTCACGCCGAGCGCCGTAGCAACGGCGAGACTGGCGGACATCAGCGCACAGAGCAGTCTTCTAGGCATGGTGAGGTGGGGTTCTCCTTGCTCGCGAGGTCAATTGACCATCGGCGTGGGCCCGCAGAGTATCCCTTGTCAACGATGGGTCGCGCTGTCCTGCGCACCGAATTCAGATCATCGGCACCTGCGTCGAGCCGTACGGTGGACATTTGGTTTCGCCTTTCCCCATTCGATTCGCAGGTGATCACCCTGTTCGCGGCACGGGTGCGACAAGACAAGGGCATGCTCGTCATTACCGCGAAGCGAACCAGGGGGATCTTCTTGACGGAGAACACGGCCGACGGGGGGCACAAACCCGGTGAGCTCCGTACGGTGCTGACCGTCGTGGCGGTCGGGATCGCGCTGGCCGTGGCCTTCGTGGCCTCGTACACCCTGGCGTTGGACCGACCGCCGCCGAACCGCATCCCGACGGCGCTCGTCGGGGACGCGACTGCCGACGCGGGGGTCGCGCAGGAGCTGCGGTCGCGCATGCGCGGCGCGCTGCGGTACCAGAGCTATCCGAACGCCGGAGAGGCCCAGCGCGCCATCGAGCGACAACGGGTCTACGCGGCGCTGGTGGTGGAACCCGGCGGTTCGCGGCTGCTGGTCGCCAGCGCCGCCGGCAACACACTCGCCCAGATGCTGCGCAACGCCGCTCTACAGCTCAACGAGCAGAGCGGTCGGGAACTGATCGTGACGGACGTCCGGCCGCTGCCCGACACCGACCGCTCGGGCCTGGCCGCGTTCTACGTGATGATCGCCGCGACCCTGCTCGGCTTCCTGACGGCCCTGCAACTGCGCATCAACGTCGGCCGGCTGCCCCTGCGGACCTGGCTCGCCATCCTCGTCGGCCTCGCCGTCGTGGGTGGGATCGCGCTGGCGGTCACCGTGGGTCCGGTCCTCGGGGCGCTTCCGGCGTCCCTCCCGGCCCTCTGGGGTACGTTGGCCGCCCAGATCGCCGTCACCGGCCTGTTCAGCACGCTGATGGTGATCCTGATCGGCCGGTGGGCGGTGGTACCGACGTGGCTGATCTTCATCGCGATCGGCAACGCGGCCTCGGGCGGTGCCGTGGCGACCACTCTCCTCCCCCAGCCGTACCGGACCATCAGCGTCATCCACCCGAACGGGAGCGTCATCGCGCTGTTGCAGACCACGTCGTACTTCCCCGAGGCGGTGGGCCTACGACCCCTGGTGGTCGAGGCGGCATGGCTCGTCGGCCTGCTCGGACTCGTCCTGCTCAGCGCCAGATTGGTCCGCAACGGCCCGCGCTGGAAGTAGTGGTCGCCGGGATATGGTGCGGCCCCGGTTCCCGCAAGGAACCGGGGCCGCACCGCGTCGTCACTGGATGAAACTC
Source organism: Micromonospora sp. NPDC005979 (assembly GCF_040614415.1). Lineage (NCBI taxonomy): Bacteria > Bacillati > Actinomycetota > Actinomycetes > Micromonosporales > Micromonosporaceae > Micromonospora > Micromonospora sp. NPDC005979. Next base: position 578,747 of record NZ_JBEXUR010000002.1, read on the forward strand.
CACAACTGGTCGCGCTGACCCGGGACGATGTTCCACTGCTCGACCCACTTGCCGTTCCAGGTGCCGTCCGACACCGGACCCAGGTCGTCGCCGAGGATGTCCAGCGTCTTGCCGGTCGCGTGGTTGCGGACGTACCACTTGCCACCGCCAGCGTCCTGCAGATACCACTGCTGCGACGGGTCGGCCGGATTCAGCTTCACCTGGAGGACCTTCGCGCCGTCCCACGTCCCGCCGGATTCCAGGCCCAGCGCGTGACCGCTGAAGGCGTTCACGAAGACGATGTAGCCGGCGGCCGGTGCCGCCGTCACCTTCCAGTACTGGTCGGCCTGGTCCCTCTTGAGCCAGAGCTGGACGTGGGCGCCGACGCTCTTGTTGGTGTCCCAGTCCGGCAGCTCGGCAACCGAGTTCGTGTGGGCGTTGAGCAATTTGTACTTCTGACCCACCCGCAGGCCCGAGATGGTCGCCGGCGGGGCCGCCGGCTTGTCGGTGGCCGGGCTCGGTGAGGTGGTGGACGGGCCCTGCGCCGGGGTGCCGCCGGCGGGCGGGGGCACGGCGGCGGGACTGCCGCCGGCCGGCGTCGGGCTGGGGCTGACGCCCGCGGGCGTCGGCGAAGCGCCGGGCTTGGCCGGGGCGCCACCCAGCCGGGTGTCCTTCTCGTACGCGGTGACGTAGCGCGGCGTCACGTCGGCGAGCTGGGGAACGTTGGCCCGGGGCACCCCGCCGGCCGCGCGGACCGTCATGTCGCCCCACTGGAAGGCGGCGAGCGCGAGCCGGTACGGTTCGGCGCCGTTCAGGTCGGTCAGTTGTGCGCCCAGGTCACACATGGCCATGCCGAGCGCCGGGATGGCGTCGTTCGGGTTCCACACCGAGGCCGACGCCGTCGCGCGGTACTGGCTCCACAGCTCCGGGCTGAACTGGGCGATGCCCTGGTGGCCCTCCGGTGAGCGCAGGTTGGCGTCGAACTTCGAGGCCGCCATGAGCTGCGCCGCCACGAGTGACGGGGTGACGGCCGGGCACACCGAACCGGCCTTGCGGATCGCGGCCACGTACGCGCCCGGCACGGGGATCGGCGTTGACGGCGAGGGCTGCGAACCTCTCGCGTCGATGCGGAACGGCTGCTGGTTGGCGTACCAGCGCGCGTACGCCTCCAGGCGGTTGACGTGCACCCGCGCGGCGTTCGGGATGGCCTTGGCCTTGGTGACGGCCGCGAACCCGGCCTTGTCGGCCGCCATGGCCAGCGGCCACAGGTCGCCGGTGAGCCCGGCGGCCCGCAAGCGGCCCACGGTGTCGCACGTGTGGTGGGCCAGGGCGTAGATGTTGGCCTCGCTGTCCGCCCGGTTCGCGTCCTGGGCCGGACGCCAGAGCTTCCAGTCCTCGTCGTCGAGGCCGGCGACCCCGCGACTGTCACCGACGTTGAAGCCCGACGCCATCATGATCTGTGCGGCCAGGCGGGATGGGTTCAGCGTCGGGCACGACAGGGACGCCGCGACGATCGTCTCGGACAGCGCGGGCGGCACCGGTGCGCCGGCGACCGCCTCGGCGGCCACCGCCGCGGGACCGTCACCCGCCATCGGCAGAACACCGGCCATGAGGGTAAGGACGCTCAACCCGGCGATCGCCGCGTGCCGGCGGCCGAGTCGGGACAACTGCCATCGGTTAAGCCGAGGACTTCGGTTGAACGGAGTCACTGCTACACACCTTCGCGCCACGGTGGTACGGGTCGACGAGGTAACGGCCCGACACGGATAGCGGTTCACGTTTTCGTTCCCCCGCCGAGAAAATTCACCGACATCGTGAACCGACGGATGGCGCGCCCCGTCTGGCTGGCGTGGTCGACCGGCCTGCGGGCCGGGCGGCCGCGCGGAAGAGTCGGTGGCGACGACGAAGGTGAATCCATGCTCTGCAACACCCGCTCGGCCAGGCGCGTCGGCCTGGTCGTCGCGATGGTCCTGGCGCTGCTCGGCCTCACCGCCCAGGCGGCGTCGGCCGCTGCCGAGAACGTGAAGTACTACACGGTGACCACGTCACACGCCGGGAAGCCGGAGAACCTCACCGAGATCGCCGAGCGGTTCCTGGGCAGCGGCTCCCGTTCGTCGGAGATCTTCAACCTGAACACCGGTCGGAAGCAGCCCGACGGCCAGGCCCTGACGGACCCGGCGAAGCTCAACCCGGGTTGGCTACTGATCCTGCCGTGGGACGCGGTCGGCGCGGGTGTGCAGCACGGTGTGCTCGGGAGCGGATCACCCATGACGGTGCCGTCACCCGCGCCGAGGTCGACGCCGTCCCCCGCCACGACGAAGCCCGGCAACGGTACGAAGCCGTCCGGTCCCGCCACGAAGCCCGGCCAGACCCCCAAGCCGGGTACGAAACCGAAGCCGGGCGAGTGCGCGACCGCCTCGACGTCGTCCGCCAAGTCGAACTGGGCCACCCTGCGACTCGCACCGGACCAGGCGTGGCCCACCAGCAAGGGCAACGGTCAACTGGTCGCCGTGGTCGACTCCGGCGTCGACGGCAGCCTGCCGCAGTTGGCCAGTCACGTCTCGGAGGGAATGGACATCATCGCCGGGTCGGGTCGGGGCGACACCGACTGCCTCGGAACCGGCACGGGAATGGCCGGACTCGTCGTGAGCCAGGACCGGGGGTCGAGCGGCATCGCTCCCGAGGCCACGGTCATGCCGATTCGGATCACCGACGCCGCCGGCAAGGCCCGCGCCGAGGACAGCGCGTCGGCGATCACCGCGGCGGCCGAGGCGGGCGCGACGGTGATCGCGCTCGGGTCACACGTGGACACGAACGACTCCGGCGTCTTGGCGGCCATCGACGGCGCGGTGGGCAAGGATGTCGTCGTGGTGGCGTGCTCCTCGCTCGCCTCGGCGACGACCCACAACGGCGAGACGGCGCCGGGCCTGCTGCGGGTCGGCGGCGTCGGCATGGACGGGCAGTGGGCGGCGGACTACCGCGTGGGCGGGATCGACGTGGTGGCGCCCGGTGTCAACATCACCGAACTCGGCATCACCGGCACCGGTGCGTCGGCCCGATCCGGCACCCAGTACGCGGTGGCGTTCGTGGCGGGTGCCGCGGCGTTGGTACGGGCCGCCTACCCGGATCTGACGGCGCAGCAGGTGGCCCACCGGATCGAGGCGACCGCGCAGAAGATGGGCAGCGGCAAGGTGCCCGACGCCCGGTACGGCTACGGCCTGATCGACCTGGCGGCCTCGGTGACCACGAGCCTGCCGGAGGAGGTCACCAAGGCCAACGTGGGTGGCCTACCTGCGGGCGGCGGTCAGTTGACCGACGGTCGTACCACCCTGCTGGTGGTCGTGATCCTGCTGGCGCTGGTCGCGGTGGTGATGCTGGTCCTGCGTGTGCGGCGGCTGCTGCGCGACGACCGTGCCCAGGACGAGGACTCGTTCGCCGAGCCCACCCCGGCGCGGGGTTGATCCAGGGTCGGACGTCCCCGGTCGGGTCGGATGGACGTCCCCTTTCGGGGACGTTCATCGGTGTGCCACAACGTCATGACAGGTGCGGTCATCGCTGACATGGTGGCCCGGTGCCACACATGTCCTCAGGTCTTCGGGGCCCGGACGAACCCGAGGCCGCCCAGGTAGTCCCGTACCAGGCGGCGGCCGTGACCGATGAGAGCGACGAGGAAGCGCTGCGGCACCTGGAGCAGGTCCACGGGCCGGTGTTGCTCAGCTTCCTGACCCGGCTCACGCGCGGCGACGTCCACCGCGCCCAGGACATCGTCCAGGAGGTGCTGCTGCGGGCGTGGCGGCACCCGGGCGCGCGCAACGCGGACGGGCGCTGGAGCCGGGGTTGGCTTCTCACCGTGGCGAAGCGCATCCTCATCGACCAGCTCCGCGCCGCGAACGTTCGCCCGGACGAACGGTCCGACGAGTTCATCGACGCCTACCCGGGCACGGGTGACGCTTTCGAGCAGATGATCGACGCGCGGGAGGTGCGGGCGGCCCTCAACGCGCTTCCGGAGCGGCTGCGCGTCACGCTCATCGAGGTGTACTTCCAGGAGCGGTCGGTGGCCGAGGTCGCCGAGCTGCTGGCCGTACCGCCCGGCACGGTGAAGTCGCGCAGTTTCTACGGACTCAAGGCGCTCCGTGAGGAGCTGATCGCCCGAGGCTTCGTGTTCCGATCTCCCCCGAACGGATTAATGTCCGACGGACCGTGAACCGCCGCCGCCGCCGCGCCGTCTGGTGAGTGCCGACTCCTCCCGGACGTTCTATCCGCAAAGAGTGGATCATGAAAAAGCGTGCAAAGCTGCGGCGCGTGTGGCACCGCCTCATGGCGACCAGACGCGGACGCGCCGAGATGGGTGCCTTCGGGCGCTCCGTGAGTGCCAAGGACCAGTTGTGCAAGAGCACCCCGTTCCCGCGGCCCGGCTACGTGACGACCGAGTGGAAGGCCGTGGACGCCGGTGGCGGCGCCGTCTGGATCACCAACGGGAACTCTGGCAAGGTCCTGGAGGTCGACGGTGCGGACCGGGCCAGGGCCCAGCAGGACCAGAGGTGGCGGTTGCTCGGGTCCTGAGACGGAAGGCCGGGCGGAGAAGAGGAGCGGACGGCGTGCGGGGCGCCCACATCGCGGAGGAGCAGCTCGCCCTCCACTACCTGGACGCGCTCGATCCTGGTCAGAGTGAGCTGATCCACCGCCACCTCCAGGTGTGCGCGTGCTGCCAGGCCCGCGCCGACGAGATCGTCGAGACGGTCGCGGCCCTGGCCCTGCTCAGCGAGTCGGCGTCCGGCGACGAGGACGTGGACCCGTCCGCCCGGCCGGGTGACCGATGAGCGGCGCAACCGGCGACCGGCACATCACCGAACTGCTCACCCCGTACTACCTCGACATGCTCGACCGGGTCGAGGGGCCGTTGGTGACGGCGCACCTCGACGACTGCCCCGACTGCCGGGGCGCGGCCGATGCCGTGATCGAGACGATCGCGGTCCTGGCTCTGCTGCCGGAGGGGGATCGGGAAGAACTGCTCGACAACTTCGGCGCCCTGAACCGCACCGGCCCGCCTCCGGCGCGATTCGTCGAATTCCTCGCCCACGAACCCGAGCCGGAGCCGGCACCCGGTCTGCGGCGACGACTCCGGGACCTGGCCGGACCCGCGTCGTCCAAGGCCGCCCAGGTGGCAGCCCCGGCCGCGCCCTCGGCCGTCCTGGACACGGCCGCGCCCTCGGCCGTCCCGGACACGACCGCGCCAGCCCCGATCGTGTCCCGGCCGGCCGCGTCAGCCCCAACTCCAGCCGCCCCGGCGCCGGCTGCGGCCGCGCCACCGCCACCGCCGGCTGTGGCCGTGCCACCGCCACCGCCGGCCCCGGCCGTCCAGAGCACGTCTCCGGCGGTGCCAGCGCCGGCGTCGGTCCCGCAAGTGCCGGCGCGGACAGCGGTGGTGTCCCGTGTCGCGCCGCCGCCGGTCGCGGGTGTGCCGGCCGTGCCCGGATCGACCCCACGGTCGTCCGAGCCGCTGGCCTCCGAGCCGATCGTTCCCATCGCCGAACACCCGGGTCCGACCCGGCCGGTCGGTCGCAAGGAGCGGGGGCCGGCGACAGCCGGCCCGCTGCGGACGCCAGGGCAGCCGCAGGCCGTGGCCGTCGCAGCCACCTCGACGGGGGTACGCGGTGACCGCCGCCGTCCCGGCGGGGAGGCACACGCGGACCGTCGCACCGTACCGACCCGGCGTCGACGCGGTGCGATGGTCCGGGCCGGTCTGCTGCTCACCACCGCGTTGGCCGTGGCCGGTCTGGCCATCGGGGCCCTGGTGCAGCACGTCGACCGGGTCGCGCCGCCGCTCGCGGTGACCGTCACCGCCGTGGCGGCCGACTCGGCCACGGGCGCCTCGCTGTCCGTGGTGGCCACCGGGCAGGGCGACGGTGTGGACGTGCGGGCCGCCGTCGACGGTCTGAAGACGGGTGCCGGCTACCGCCTCATGGCGGCCACGTCGGATGGCCGCGTGTGGCGCGTACTGAGCTGGGAGGCCGACGACACGACGCAGAACGTCGGCGGTCACCTGGCGGTGCCGCTCGCGACCGTGGCGTCGTTCTCCGTGGCCCGGGCCGGTGGTGGCGCGATCGTCACCGCGGACGTCCCGCCACGACGGTGACTACGTCCTCGTGGGATCGGGCGCCTCGCGGCGCAGGACGGGCAGCACCTGCTCACCGAGGATGTCGAGCTGCTCGCGGACGACCCGCAGTGGCAGCCCGGCGTGGTCGATGAGGAACAGCTGACGCTGGTAGTCGCCGGCGTACTCGCGGAAGCCGAGCACCCGGTCGATGATCTGCTGCGGGCTGCCCACGGTGAGCGGGGTCGACGCGGTGTACTCCTCCAGCGATGGGCCACCGCCGTAGACGGGTGACCTGTCGAAGTAGGGGCGGAACTCGTCGACCGCGTCCTGCGAGCGGGGACGGACGAAGACCTGACCGCCGAGTCCGACCACGGCCGGGCCCCGACCGTGTACGGCGCTCCGCTCCCGGTAGTACGCGACGAGCCGGCGGGTGTGCTCGGTCGGCCAGAAGATGTGGTTGGCGAAGAAGCCGTCGCCGTACCGGGCCGCCTCCTCGGCGGTCTCCTCGCTGGTGACGGCCGCGTGCCACACGTACGGAGGGGTGCCGTCGAGCGGCCGGGGCAGTGTGGTGTGGCCATGCAGCGGCGTCCGGAAGCGACCGGACCAGTGCGCGTCCCCGGTACGCCAGAGCCGGTGCAGCAGCGCGTAGTTCTCGGCCGCGAGCGCGTGCGAGTCGCCGAACTCCTTGCCGAACAACGGATAGGCCGAGCGGGAGGCGCCCCGACCGAGCATCACGTCGAGCCGCCCTCCGGAGAGGTGCTGCACCGTCGCGTAGTCCTCGGCCAGCCGGACGGGGTCGTTCGTGGTGATCAGGGTGGTGGCCGTGGACAGCAGCAGCCGCGACGTCCGGGCCGCCACGTATCCGAGCAGCGCCACCGGCGACGAGGTCACGTACCCGCCGGTGTGGTGCTCGCCGACGGCGAACACGTCGAATCCGGCCGCCTCGGCGTGCTCGGCGATGGCAGCGACGGCCCGCAGCCGGTCGTGCTCGCTCACCGTCCGCCCCTGTGCCGGGTCCGGGGTGAGGTCACCCACGCTGTACACGCCGAACTGCATCCGACCTCCCGCTGTCCGCGTCGACGACCTCCACAGAACGGACCCCCGGGCCGCCCGGTTCACGGCCGCCTCGGTCGCGCGCAATTTCCTCCGGAACTCGTGAACCGGCGCGGTCGCCCACCCGTCTGGTGAACGGGAATCTTGGAGGTGACCGTGGCTGAGCCGTCCCGCGCCCCCACCGTGGTGATGCCCGAACCGCAGGGTTCGGGGCCGGCAGCCGCGATCGGTTGGCGTCAGGAGTTCGTCCGCGCCTACGTGGAGCACGCCGGCGACCGCCCGGCCAGCGAGCGACTCACCGTGCGCTGGCCCACGCTGGTCACCGTGTCCGCCCTGGTGTGCGTGGGCGCGCTGGTGGTCGGCATCTTCTGGAGCCTGGTCAAGCCGCTGGAGAAGAAACCTCCGGCCCAGGCCGCCCCACCCAACGGGGTGCTCGCCTCTGGCGCGCCCACCACCTGGAGCATGGTGGCCGGCTGGGACTGCGTCGCCGCGTCGGATCACGGATTCGAGGCGGCCGGACGTACGGCGCAGTGGCGGACCGTCGGCACCGGCGGGTGGAACGGCGACAACTGCCACGGCACGTACGCGACGGTGCCGCCTCCGGCGACGAAGCAGACGAAGGCCGGCGTCGAGTCGGTCACGTGGTGGTTCGCGCCGCCGAAGGGCATGAACACCTGCGCCGTCTCGGTGTACGTGCCCGGCGGCGACTACAACCCCGCGAACAAGGTCCGGTACGCCATGACGTCCGGCCGGGGCGGAACCCCGTACGCCAACTTCACCTTCGACCAGAAGGCACACGCCGGCGCCTGGGCACCGGCCGGCATGTTCCCGGTGCACCAGAACAAGATCGCGGTCGCTCTCGACCTGGCCGGCAGCGCCGGGGCCAAGGGCAGCCGGATCGCGCTCGCCCAGATGAAGGTGGCCTGTGAGACCTGATACCGAAACCCTCGCGCCGATCCTGGCGACGGGCCGGGTGGAACGCGTGTCCACCAGGGGTTGGGGCCGGCACCGCAGCATCGGGGCGGCGGTACGTGCCGCCCGGGAGGACACCGTCATCGTGGTGGCCCCGGGCGTCTACCGCGAACAGGTCGTCCTGGACCGCCCGGTCACCATCCTCGTCGAGGAGCAGGAGGGCACCGCCGAGCTGACGAGCACCGAGGGACCGGCGCTCGTCGTCCGCGGCGGAGCGGCGACGATACGCGGACTCACCTTTTCCGGCACCCGTCCCGGCCAGGTCGCCGTCAGCGTGACCGGTGGCTCGCTGACCCTGGAGGCGGCCGTCGTCAGCGGCGGGACCGTCGAGGTGTCCGGTGGAGCGGCGGCGGTGCTGCGGCAGTGCGCGGTGCGGGACGTCACCGGCGCGGGTGTCACGGCGGCCGAGGGCGCGCGGCTGAACGCCGTCGACGTGCGGGTGGATGGGGTGGACGGCAACGGCGTCGTGCTGGCCGGGTCGGCGCGCGGTGAACTGGTGGGCGTCCACCTCGACTCGATCACCGGGGCCGGACTGGTCGTCGGGGGCACCGCCACGGCCGTACTCGATCGGTGTGAGCTGGGCCGGATCGGGGCCGCCGGCGTCTTGATCACCGAGGGAGCCACGGCCCGGCTGACCGACTGTGTGGTGCAGGACGTCGCGGCCGACGGCGTGCGGGTGACCGGCAGCGCGCCCTTCGACGCGGCCTGGTGGCCGGCGGTCAAGCCCGGCATGCTGGCCGGTGCCCAGGTCGGTGATCCCGGCAACGGTGGGGTCACCCTCCAGCGGTGCCGGATCAGCCGCACCGAGGCGGCGGGACTGCTCTTCGAGGGCTCTCCCGAGGTCCGCGTCGACGACACCGACGTGGAGCGGGCCGGGTCGGCGGGGATCCTCGCGACCGGGCAGAGCCGGGTTGCGCTCCGCGGCGTCCGTGTAGGCCACACCGGGCAGACCGCCCTCGCGGTCCGCGACGAGGCCGAGGTACGCGGCTTCTCCGGCGCGCTCACCGATTCGGGCGCGAACGGCGTCTACGCGTCCGGCGGTCGGGTGCTGCTGCGCGACTGCGAGATCCGGGACAGCGCTCTGACCGCGATTCACCTGGTCGGCGCTACCGAGGCGACGCTCGTCGACTGCGTGGTGGCGGGTACGCCCGAGATCGGCGTCCGGGCCGGTGGGCGGGTTCTGCTCCAGGTGCGGGGCGGGGTCGTCGAGGGCGCCGAGCACCACGCGGTGCACGTGGACGGCGCGGCCGACGCCGTGCTGCGCGACGTGACCGTCACCGGCGGCACGATCGGCGTACACCTCGACACCCCGCACCGTCCACTGGTGGAGGACTGCCGGATCAGCGCGGCCGTGCAGACCGGCATCGAGGTCGCCGCGGGCTGCGCCCCGACCCTGATGCGGACCAGGGTGGAGGGTTGCGGCGCGGCCGGCGTGTTCCTCGGCGAGGAGTCCCGCGCGGTGCTGGAGGGCTGCGAGATCACCGAGGTCGGCGGCAGTGGGCTGGCCGTCTGGGGGGCGGCGGCACCCGTCGTCCGCGACCTGCGCCTGAGTCACTGCAAGAAGAACGGCCTCTACTTCGGGCCGGACGCGCACGGACTCGTCGTCGACGCGGAGGTGTCGCACACCGCCTACCCGTCCGTGTACGTGGGCAGCGGCGCCGACCCGACGCTGCTGCGCTGCCACGTGCACGACGCCGACGAGGACGTCAGCCAGGCCGACGGCGCCCAGGCGACCTTTCAGGAGTGCTGGAGCACCGACGTCGGCAGCGCCACCTGGGGTTCCATCCCGGCCGAGCGGTCCGCCCTCGCCGTGCCGGCGCTGACGACAGGTGGTCAGCGCAGGCCCGGCGGGAAGACCCTTCCGGTCGCCTCGGAGGCCGACCTGGACGACCTGCTGGCCCAACTCGCCGCCCTGGTCGGTCTCACCGGCGTCAAGAAGGACGTCAAGACCATGGTCAAGCTGATGCAGATGGTCCAGCGGCGACGTGCGGCCGGACTGTCGCCGCCGCCGATGTCCCGCCACCTGATCTTCGCCGGCAATCCGGGCACCGGGAAGACCACTGTCGCCCGCCTCTACGGCCAACTGCTGGCCGCCATGGGCATGCTCGCCAGCGGCCACCTCGTCGAGGTCGACCGCGGCCAACTGGTCGGCGAGTACGTCGGGCACACCGCGCCCAAGACGGAGGCCGCGTTCCGGCGTGCGTTCGGCGGCGTGCTCTTCATCGACGAGGCGTACGCGTTGGTGCCGGAGGGGCAGGGTTCCGACTTCGGTCAGGAGGCCATCTCCACGCTGGTCAAGCTCATGGAGGACCACCGCGCCGAGGTGGTGGTCATCGTGGCCGGCTACCCCGACCAGATGCGGCACTTCATCGCCGCCAACCCAGGTCTGTCGTCGCGGTTCTCGCGGACGTTGACGTTCGACGACTACAGCTCCGACGAGCTGGTCGAGATCGTCGAGGCGCAGGCTGGAGAGCACGACTACCGGCTGTCACCGGACGCCCGGTCGGCGCTGCGGTCCTTCTTCGAGGCCACCGGGCGGGGTGAGGGGTTCGGCAACGGGCGGTTCGCCCGCAAGGTGTTCCAGCAGTTGACCGAGCAGCACGCGGCCCGGGTGTTCGAGCTGATCAACCCGACCGACGAACACCTCAGCACCCTGGAGGCGGACGACCTTGCCGGCATCGACGTCGACTTCCGGGAGTGACCTCGGGTGACCAAGCTCGCCTTCCACCGTCCGGCGCGGGTCCTGCAACCCGAACTGCCGAACGACACCGTCGTCCTGCCCACCCCGCCCGAGCCGCCCACCGAGAACCCGTCGAACACGGCGTGGAGTCTCGTCCTGCCGCTGCTGTCCAGCGTCGGCATGGCCGCGTACATGGTCACGTTCGGGCGACCCGCGCTGATCATCATCGGCGTCCTCTTCTTCGTCACGTCCGTCGGCGCGGTCGTCGCCATGCGGATGCAGCAGCGCAGCGTGGCCGGTAAGACCACCAGACGCCAGCGGCTGCGCTACCGCGGCCACCTCAAGCTGTCGCGGGACCGGGCCCGGCAGGTGGCCGCCGCACAACGGACGGTGGCGGCGTTCGGCAATCCCGAACCGGCCCGACTCTGGTCGATCGCCACCACCCGGCAGCGGATCTGGGAACGCCGACAACAGGACGACGACTTCCTGCGTACGCGGCTCGGTTGCGGCTCGGTGCGGCTCGCCACGCCGTTGCAGATGGACGCCAAGATGGACCCGCTGGCCGACTACGACTGGGAGTCGCAGCAGGCCGCACGCACCCTCATCGACCAGATGGGCCGGGTGGAGCGGCAGCCGATGGTCGTCGACGTCGGCAACGCCGGGGTGATCAGCCTCGTCGGCGGCGCCGCCCGTACCGAACCACTGCTGCGCGCTTTGCTCTGCCAGGTGGCCGTGCTGCACGCTCCCGACGATGTCACCATCGCGGTCGAGACGTCCGGCTCCCCCCGGTGGGACTGGGCCAAGTGGCTGCCGCACACGTTCGAGCCGAAGGCCCGTGGTGAGGCGGGCACCGTGTCGCTTGTCGCGCCCGACCCGGAGTTGCTGGGTCCGTACCTGACCCAGGAGCTGGCCCAGCGGATCGAGGCCCAGACCGCGCGCCGGTCGCAACTGTCCGTCGAACGCGCCAGCGCGCCCCGGCAGCGCCGGCTCGTCGTGGCGTTCACCGGATTCGCACCCGTCTCCGAGTGGGGACGCTCCGAGCTGATGAACGCGCTGCTGCTGGCGGCCGGGCCGGAGACCGGACTCACGCTGATCTTTCTGGCGGACCGGGACGCCGACGAGCCCGGTCGCGTCGACCTGCGGGTACGCGTCGACGACAACGGTCACCTGGCCGTCGAGGGTCGCACCGAGCTGATCACCACGCCCGCGGTCGACTGTGTGCCGGACGCGGTGACCCCCGAGTTCGCCGAACTGATCGCCCGCGCGCTGGCGCCGCTCCGGCTGTCCGACGAGCGCGAACAGGTGCTGACCCGGGTCAGGTCGCTCACCGAGATGGTGCTCGGCGCCGACCCGATGAGCGCGGACCTGACCGGCCGGTGGGTCGCCCCGGGAGACCCCCGGATGCTGCGGGCGCCGATCGGCACCGACGGCGACGGTCGGACCGTCGTGCTCGACATCAAGGAGTCGGCACAGGGCGGATCGGGACCGCACGGCCTCATCGTGGGGGCGACCGGCTCCGGTAAGAGCGAGCTGCTGCGGACCCTGACCATGGGCCTGGCGCTGACCCACTCGCCGGAGCTGCTGAGCTTCGTACTCGTCGACTTCAAGGGCGGTGCCGCGTTCGCCCCGCTGGTCGGACTGCCACACGTCGCCGGGCTGATCACCAACCTGGCCGACGACGCCGCGATGATCGACCGGGTGCTCGCCGCGCTCATGGGCGAGCAGCAGCGTCGTCAACGCATGCTGCGCGACGCGGGCAACGTGGACACCATCCGCGAGTACCAGATGCGCCGCGCCAGTGGTGTCACCGACCCGCAGGGTCGACCACTGGAGCCCTTGCCCTACCTGCTCATCGTCGTGGACGAGTTCGGTGAGCTGCTCGCCGGCCGACCCGACTTCACCGAGCTGTTCGTCCAGATCGGCCGCGTCGGCCGGTCCCTCGGCATGCACCTCCTGCTGGCCACCCAGCGACTGGAGGAGGGGCGACTGCGCGGGCTCGACTCGCACCTGTCGTACCGGATCTGCCTGCGCACCTTCAGCGCGGCCGAGTCGCGGACGGTGATCGGGACGCCGGACGCGTACAAGCTGCCGCCGATTCCGGGCTCCGCGTACCTGAAGGTCGACGAGTCGATCTACCAGCGGCTACGGGTGGCCCACGTCTCCTCGCCGTTCGTCAGCCCCGAGCAGCGGGACGCGGCCGCCGGCCGGAGCGGCCCGCCGCTGACACGGTTCGGAATCCGTACGGCCTCCGAGGTCGTCGAGCGGGAACCCGACGAGAACCAGGTCACCGCCCCCAGCGGCCCCACCGAGTTGCAGATCATCGTCGAGCGGCTCAGCTCGCTGACCGCGCCCGCCCACCAGGTCTGGCTGCCGCCGCTCCCGCCCGCGCTCGCCCTCGACCACCTCGTCGGCCGTCCCGCCGACCAGCCGGACCGGGGGTACAGCGCCCGCATGTGGCCGCTGACCGGCCAACTGTCGGTCGCGCTGGGCCTGCTCGACCTGCCGCTCAAGCAGGAACACGAAACCCTGCTCATGGACTTCGGCGGGGCACACGGTCACCTCGCCGTCGTCGGTGCCCCGCGCACCGGCCGGAGCACCCTGCTGCGCACGATCATGATGTCGACGATGCTAAGCCACACCCCCGACGAGGCGCAGTTCTACTGCATCGACTTCGGCGGGGGCACCCTGCATCCGTTCGCTGCGGCACCGCACGTCGGTTCGGTCGCCGGGCGCACCGACCTCGAACTGGTGAGCCGCACCCTCGCCGAGACGCGGTCACTGATCGTCGAGCGGGAGCGCCTGCTGCGGGAGCTGGGCGTCGACTCGATCGCGGACTTCCGGGAACGCCGCGCCGCCGGTGACCTCCCCGCCGGGGTACGCGGGGCCGACATCTTCCTGCTCATCGACAACTGGGGCGCCCTGCGGACCGAGTTCGAGGGCGCCGAACAGATCGTCACCGAGATCGCCGCCCGCGGCCTCGGTGCCGGCGTGCACCTCGTGCTCACCAGCGGTCGGTGGAACGACATCCGCCCGGCCCTGCGCGACAGCATCGGCACCCGCATCGAGCTGCGCCTCAACGATCCCACCGAATCCGAGGTCAACCGGCGGATGGCCGCCCGCGTGCCGTCCGGGACGGCCGGCCGGGGGCTGAGCGCTCCCGGCGCCTACTTCCAGATCGTGCTGCCGCGCGTCGACGGGCAGGACACCGTCGAGGGTCTGCGTGAGGCCCAGGAGGACACGATCGGAAAGATCACCGCGGGATGGACCGGCCGGGTCGCGCCCCCGGTCAAGCTGCTGCCCCACCGTGTCGAGGTCCGCGAGCTGGCCACCGACCCCGACAGCGCCGCCGTCCCGATCGGCCTGGCCGAGGAGGACCTGGGCACGGTCACCCTCGACCTGCTGGGCGACAACCCCCACTTCCTGGTGTACGGCGATGCCGGGTCCGGCAAGACCACCCTGCTCCGGACGTGGCTCACCGGGCTCACCGAGCGCTCCTCCCCGTACGACATGCGGGTGGTCCTCTTCGACTACCGGCACACCCTGCTCGACGTCGTACCCGAGGACTACCTCGGCGCGTACGCGGGCGACGCCACCACCGCCCAGGTGTACGTGCAGCAGGTGGTCGAAAAGCTCAAGGAGCGCGTACCCCCGCCGGGCATCAGCCAGGCCCAGCTCAAGGCCCGCGACTGGTGGGAGGGCACCGAGCTGTACGTCGTCGCCGACGACTACGACCTGCTCAGCGGCGCGTCCGGCCCGCTCAACCCGCTTGCCGCGTTCATACCGCAGGCCCGCGAGGTCGGCCTGCACATCGTGCTGGCCCGGCGGGTCGCCGGCATCTCCCGCACCATGGGCGACCCGCTCGCCGCCCGCATCCGCGACATGGGCACCGGCGGACTGATCCTCTCCGGCGACCACCGCGAAGGCGTGGTGCTCGGCGACGAACGGGCCGCCCAGCGTCCACCCGGCCGGGGCGTCCTGGTCGAGCGGGGCCGCCCCCGCCGGCTCATCCAGGTCGCCACGAGCGCCTGACAACCCGTACCCGAAAGGCGTTTCTGATGGCGAACGAGCAGAGCCGCATCACCGTCGTGGGAGACCTGCGCCGGGTCGACATCGCGGTGCCGTCCACCGCACCCATCGGGGAGTACGCGCCGCAGTTGGCCGAGCTGTGCGGGCAGGCCGAGCCGGACATGATGCCGGCCGCCTGGTCCCTGGCCGGCATCGACGGGCAGGCGTACCCGCTCGACGCCAGCCTCCAGGACCTCGGCGTGGTCGACGGCCAGGTGCTGTACCTGCGCGACGTCACCCGGGAGCCCGGCGAGGCGCCCGTGGTCAAGGACATCGACGAGGTCGTCGCCGACGAGTCGGCCGCGCAGCGCCGCACCCGGCCGAGTGGAGGCCCGGTGGTGCTCTCCTTCGGCCTCGCCTGGCTCGCCGCCGCCGCGGTCCTCGTCGGTCGGGCAAGCGGAATGAGTGCCCCGTCGGTCACGGTCGTCGTCCTGGTCCTGGCCGCACTGGCGCTGCTCGGGGTCGCGTGGGGGCTGCAACAGAGGACCAGCACCATGCCCGAGACGTTCGTCCACCTCGTCGTGCTCGGCGCGCTCCCGTGCCTGACCGTGGCCGGCCTACTCGTCGGCGGGGGCCTGGGCGGCGCGGACTACCGCTGGATCGGGGCCATCGCCGGCGCTAACCTGGCCGCCCTGATGGGGCTGGCGCTCGTACCCGGTGTCGTCCTCGCCGCCGTCGAAATCCAGTTGTTCGTGGCCGCCGTCGTCGCTCTGCTCCTCCTCGGCCTCGAGGCCGAGCGTAACCAGGCCATGGCCCTCGTCGCCGCCGTGGCCGTGGCCATGCTCGCGGGCGGCCGTCGCACGTCCGCGATGCTGACGTCCTGGGGAGTACGCCGGCCTCGTGGGCGCAGCGCGGCAGCCGAGGCCACCACCCAGCTCGTACGGGAGTCGAACCGCTTCCTGGCCGTCGTCGTGGCCGGACCGACCGTCGCCCTGGCTCTCGCCCTGCCCCCACTCGCGGTCTCCGGGGAGGGGTTCTCCGTCGCCACAGCGATCGTCATCAGCGTGGCCCTGCTCGCCCGCGCCCGGCAGGCCGCTGTCACCAGTGAGCTGCTGGCGACTGCCGGCGCGGGTCTCGTCGGGCTGTTCGCGTTGATCGTCGGCGTGAGTCGGGCCGGCGCCGCCGACGTACTCGTCGCGGGTCTGCTGCTCGTCGCCGGCCTGCTCGTCGTCGGTGTCGGTGTGGCCATGGCCTACCTGATTCCCCCGCCGGACGGTCAGACCGACGCGGCGACGGTGCAGGCGCCGCGCAAACGCAGCCGCGCCGAGGTCGTCGGCGTCGTCACCGGGCTCGCCATCGCGCCCCTGACGCTGGGCGTACTGGGTGTGTTCGAGCACCTGGTCAACGTCGGCCGCTCGCTGTTCTGAGGTCAGGCGGCGGGGTTGCGACGGGTACGGGACAGGTGGCCCATCTCGATCGCCATCCGGGTCAGTTCGGCCTTGTTGCTCACGTTCAACTTGGCGCGGATCCGCTTCGCGTAGGTGTTGACCGTGGCCTGCGACAGGCCCATCCGGGTGGCGATCTGCGCGTGGGTGAAGCCCGACGCGATCCAGCGCAGCGTCTCCACCTCCCGTGGGGCGAGACCGCTGCGGTCCTCGTCGGTGCGGCTGTTCAGCTCCATTTGGAACTGGCTGATCATCCGTGGGCACAGGTAGAAGCCCTGCTGAGCGGTCACGCGAATCGCCTCGCGAACGTCACGCTGCTCCGCCTGCCGACTGATGCAACCGCGTGCTCCCGCCCGGATCGTCGCCAGCAGCGACGGGCAACCCTCCCACACCGAACTCACCAGCGGCGCCCCGATCGACGTCAGCTTGGCCACGTCGTCCAGCGTGGACGCGGTGATCTGCGGCAGGTCGAGCGCGACGACGTCGTACGACCCGCCCCGGTTGTACAGATCCCGCAGAGAGCCAACTGCCGCCGCCACCCGCAGCCCCGGGTCGTCCGAGGTCAGCTTCTCGATGCCGGCGCGGGCGATGGGCTGTGCAGCGACGATCGCGACTGAATACACGAGTACCTCCAGGCCTCACCCGGGCACACCGGGGTGAACGGCTCCTAGAACGTGTCACCCACGCCAGCGGTTCACGGACGGTCGGATTTACCGAGAGATCTCCCGCACGTCCCCGAACGGAGGATTTCGGACGCTCCCATGGCCGCTCCTAGCCTCGGTGCGGACCGCCATCCGATGCCCCGACCAGGAGGCCGAGTGCTGACCGACAAGCTCTCCGACGGGTCGGTTGTCTCGTACGACGAGGACGGCCACGTCACGTCGCAGGAGTTGCCGGACGGCACGGTGTTCAGTGCTTTTACCGATGATGGTCCGACGCATGTGGTGTTGCCTGATGGTGGTGTCGCGTCGATCGCGTACGCCGATGGTGGCAGCGCGTGGTCGTTCGACGACGGCTCTCGGGTGTTGTACGACGGTTCTGGTGATGTGACGTCGCAGGTGTCGGCCGATGGCACGGTGTTCAGCGCGTTCACCGATGACGGTCCGACGCGTGTGGTGTTCGCTGATGGCGGTGCGGCGTCGATCGGTTACGGCGCGAAGGGGAGCGTCTGGTCGTTCGACGATGGTTCGGAGGTGTCGTACGACGGCTCGGGTCATGTCACGTCGCAGGCATCCAGCGGCGGCACTGTCTTCAGCCGGTTCGACGGCGAGAACCGGCCGACGCATGCCACCGTGCCGGGCTCCGGCGATGTGACGATCAGTTACACCTCTCGTGGTAGCACGTGGTCGTTCGCTGACGGCTCGAGGGTGTCTTACGACCCCGCCGATGATGTGACGTCGCAGGTGTCGGTGGACGGCACGGTCTTCAGTGCGTTTACGGACGATGGTCCGACCCGTGCGGTGTTGCCTGATGGTGGTGGTGCGGCGTCGATCAGTTACGGCGCGAAGGGCAGTGTCTGGTCGTTCGACGACGGTTCGAGGGTGTCGTACGACGGTTCGGGTGATGTGACGTCGCAGGTGGCGGCGGATGGCACGGTGTTCAGTGCGTTCACTGATGATGGTCCGACGCATGTGGTGCTGCCTCATGGTGGTGGTGTCGCGACGATCGTCTACGCCGCCGGTGGTGGCAGCACCTGGTCGTTCGCTGACGGCTCGAGGGTGTCTTACGACCCCGCCGATGATGTGACGTCGCAGGTGTCGGCGGACGGCACGGTCTTCAGTGCGTTTACGGACGATGGTCCGACCCGTGCGGTGTTGCCTGATGGTGGTGGTGCGGCGTCGATCAGTTACGGCGCGAGT